>NZ_JBIWFN010000013.1:0-355866 GCF_044763085.1 Streptomyces sp. NPDC096311 | reverse complement strand
TCAAGGTCACCGGCCTGACCGCGTTCGCCTGGGCCATGGGCGACCGGCACGGAATCAGCTTCCGCGCCGACGCCATCACCCCCGTACCCAGCACTTCCACGCCGCACAAGACCGGGGGTGCGTGATGGGACCCATCGCACTCGCCTTCGGACTCGCCGCGCTCGCGTGGCTGCTCGTCATCGGCGACCTTCTCCGCCGACACCGTCCGGCCTGGCACTGGTACCTCGCCGGCTACCCGGCCACCGCGTGCCGGGTGGTGTTCACCTGGCGCAAGGTCGCCACACTCAACGACCTCTCCGTATCCAGCCGTCCGCCGCGCGGGCTGCTCGGAGACCTGGTCGTGAAAGGTGATCCGCTGCGGCCGGTCGTACCCCGGCTCTCCTTCCCGCGGGCCAACCGCATGGGACTGACAGCGACCGTGCGCCTGCACGCGGGCCAGACCCCCGCCACATACATGAAAGCGGCGGACGCCTTGGTGCACGCCTGGAAGGTGCACGCGGTACGGGTCACCTCGCCGGAACGCGGCCTTGTGCTGCTGACCGCAACGGCCAGTGACCCACTGGCCCGGCCCGGCTTAGCCTCTGCGCCTGCCGCACTGCTGTCCGCACTCATCGGCGTACTGGAGAACGGCGGAGCATGGGTCATGGACCTGCGGCTTGTGCCGCACTGGCTCATCGCCGGGGCCACCCGCTCGGGCAAGTCGACGTTGCTCGCCCGGCTGATCACCCAACTCGCCCCGCAACCCATCGCCCTGGTCGGCATCGACTGCAAAGGAGGCATGGAACTCGGCCTCTTCGCCGAACGGCTCAGCGCACTGACCACCTGCCGCCGTGAAGCGGTCGCAGTACTCGCCGCGCTGGTCGACGACATGCAGGACCGCATGCGCGCCTGCCGCACTGCCGGAGTCCGCTCCATCTGGGAACTGCCCGCCAAGCTGCGGCCCATGCCGGTCGTCGTGATCGTCGACGAGATCGCGGAACTGTACCTCTCCGACGGCCGACGCGAGAGCAAGGCGGAAGCCGAACAGTGCTCCACGCTCCTGCTCCGCCTGGCTCAGCTCGGTGCCGCGCTCGGCATGCACCTGGTCGTCGCCGGCCAACGCGTCGGCTCCGACCTCGGCCCCGGCGTCACCGCCTTGAGGGCGCAGCTCGGCGGCCGTATCTGCCACCGGGTCAACGACCCCGGCACGGCAGAGATGACCCTCGGGGACCTCAACAAGGACGCCGTCGTCGTCGCCCAGTCGATCACCCCGGACGAGAAGGGGGTCGCCGTCTGCACCGGGCCCGAGGGCGGCTGGAGCCGGGCTCGCTCCCATCTCACCTCGACCGAAGAGGCCTCGGCAACGGCCCGCAAACACGCGGCCCTCACCCCTGCACTGCCCGCCATAGACCGTGCCCTCGCAGCGCTCGAAGGAGACGACAAGTGATCAGCACAGGTACCGCCGTGTCCCTCGTGGTGGTCTTCGGGATCGTCACCTTGCTCCTCATCCGGTCCCGGGACGTCCGCGCCTGGGAAGCGATCTGCATCGCCCTCTTCGGCATGTACCTCGGCCAGACCCCCGTCAGCCTCACCATCAACGGCCTCCTGACCTGGGTACTGAGCGGCTTCTCCCACTTCTAGACCGGCAGGAAGGACCAACGCCATGCCCATGCCCCGCGTGAGGTGCCCCCACTGCAAGGGCGACGGAGCCCGCAAAACCTGGACCGGACGGCTTCACCGCTGCCGCGTCTGCCGGGGCTCCGGAACCATCCGCTGACCGCGCAAGCACCCCCGACCACGCAAGGAGTGATCTCCATGGACGACTGCGCGCCACCAACCATCACCCGTGCCGCTGCGGCGGCCCACCCCGGAAGGTCACCACCATCACACCCGAGTTCACCCCGGCTGACAGGCGCGCCGCCCTCGACCGCGCGGCGCGCCTGCGTCAGCTCCCCGAAACAGACCGAGACGCGATACGCATCGCCCAAGACCCGAAGTTCATCCGCTGGCTGGAGCAGATCACCGCAATCGGCGGCTGCTCCCACCCCGTCCACCTCTCCGGCTCGACCACCACCCTGGACGGCACAACCGGCGAGATCCTCCAGCACTACGACACCCGCACCGAACCCGGCGAACGGCTCCTCGTCCGCTGCCGCAACAGACGCGCGACCGTCTGCGCACCCTGTTCCCGACTCCACGCCGGGGATACCTTCCACCTCGTCCGCGCGGGCCTCCTGGGCGGCAAGAACATCCCCGCCAACGTCCGCCACCGGCCCCGGCTCTTCGTCACCCTGACCGCCCCGTCCTTCGGGCCCGTGCACGGTGCCGGGGAGCGCTGCCGCCCCCGTCGCGACCGGGCCGAATGCGACCACGGGCGCCCTCTCGGCTGCGGGGCCGTCCACGACGCGACCGATTCCCTCGTCGGCCAACCCCTGTGCGCCGACTGCTACGACTACACGGGCCACGTGCTGTGGCACGCACACGCGTCCAAGCTGTGGGACCGCTTCGTCATCGACGTCCGGCGGCGCCTGGCCTCCTCGGTCGGCCTCGTACAGTCCCGCTTCGCCCAGCACGCCCGACTGTCCTTCGCCCGTGTCGCCGAGTACCAGAAACGGGCGGCCGTCCACGTGCACGCCGTCGTCCGCCTCGACGGCCCGAACGGACCGGACGACGCACCCCCGGCCTGGGGAACCGCGGAGCTGCTCATCGGTGCCGTCCACGCCTCCGCCCGGCGCGTCCTGGTCCGCACCCCCTACACCCCGGCCGTCGGCGAACTCGCCTTTCGCTGGGGCGCCCAGATCGACGCTCGCCCTCTGCGTGCCGACGGCGACGGACCGGAAGATGACGCCGTCGCCGCGTACGTCGCGAAGTACGTCACAAAGGGAGCCAGCGAGACAGGCGCCGGCATCGACCACAGGGTCACCACCTGGGACGACATCGGCACGGCCCCTGTGAGCGCACACGTCCGCACCCTCATGCGTACCTGCTGGCACCTCGGCGACCTTCCCGAGTACGCACCCCTACGCCTCCGGGACTGGACTCACACGCTCGGATACCGGGGCCACATCCTCACCAAATCCCGTGCCTACTCGACGACTTACGCGGCCCTGCGCGCCGAACGCGCCCGCCACGCCGGTCACGTCAACCTTCCCGACACGGTGGCAGATAGGCACTGGCGTTACATGGGCTCCGGCCACACCCCCGGCGCCGCGCTCCTGGCCGCTGGTGTCGCCGAAGACATCGCCGCGAACCGCGAGATCGCCCGAGAAGAGATCACCTCCGGCCGGAGGGAGGTGATCACCTGACGGTACGGCGTGATCGTGAGGCGGACCGTGCTCGGCATCTGGAGCGAGTGTGCGCCAAGTTCCCAACCAAGATCAGTCCTGAGGGGGCGCGGCGTCTCGCCCGGCTTCTGCAACCCACGTCCGAAGTTCCAGGGAGCGGGACCTAAAGTCAGTGAGCCCTTCTCGGTGACGGTTTGTGATCTTCGGTCAGGTGGTAAGGCCATGCTCCAACTTGAGCAGGACGACGGCGGCTCGGGCGATCCGGGTGATGCTGCCGGGGTCGAGGCTGACCCGGCGCAGGGCCTTGAAGGTGATCTTGAGCAGAGCATTGGCGCGCTCGGAGTCACCGTGGATGCCACGGATCATTTTGTTGAACGTCTGTTGCTCGGTGGTGAGTTGGCTGCCTTGCGACTTCTAGACCGAGTGACGGAGCCGTCCCCAGCGTTTTCGTAGCCCAGGTCGGTCAGGGAGGACACGCCCAGGGTGGTCGCGAGCCGATCGAGGGCGGCGATCAGGCCGTGGGTGCGGGCGCGGGTGGTGTCGTGCTCACGGCCGGGGCGGACCGGGGAGACCCACAACGGCCAACCGTCAGGGCGGAGTTGGCCTGCACGTTCCCGCCGT
Organism: Streptomyces sp. NPDC096311; assembly: GCF_044763085.1. NCBI lineage: Bacteria > Bacillati > Actinomycetota > Actinomycetes > Kitasatosporales > Streptomycetaceae > Streptomyces > Streptomyces sp. NPDC096311. Next base: position 351,982 of record NZ_JBIWFN010000013.1, on the reverse strand, counting down.
GGCGCTTGGGCTTTTCTTACCAGGGGCTTCACGTATTTCTGAGCCTGCCTGGGTCAGCTCTGCCTCACCTCCCGTCCTCACGCAACGCAACCGGCACGTTGCCGAGGAGACCACAGTCAGCCCTCACCACAGCGGTCAGGACGGCAAGGTCACCGCAATCAACTGAGTTGCGACCGCGCGGGATCGGTGAAACCATTGTTCTGCGACTGAGAATTCGGCGATCGCGTCGGCCGGGAAGGCAACGCAGAGTCAGCCAGGACCGGTCGACTCTTGTGCACTCCACGGCGATACAGGCGCGCCCAATTCGATGCGTCCCTGACGCTGGACAGTTCCCGCAAATTCCATCGCTCCCAGGCTTGAGCCGGTGCTTCAGTTCGTCGCATAGGACACGAAAGGCAGGGATTCGGCATGAGTTCGATCAAACGGCGTTATCGCCTCAAGTTCAGGCATCCGAAACTGAGCATGCTTTCGGGTCTCGCAATAGTGGCCATGCTTGCCTTCGCATTCATCGGTGGAGCGGGAACAGCCAGTGCACAAGGAATTCAGTCTGGCCAGTCGACGGCCCAGACACAGAAGCACAATCCGTGCCCCCATGGCTACCATGTAGTCAATAGGGCATGCAAGCGGCTACCCGTCAAGTGCCCTAAGGGCTACAGGTGGTCCTCAGGTGCCGAGAGATGCATAAGGGACACAAAGCCGAATCCGGTTAACTGCCCGGACGGGTACAAGCGCAACGCAGACGGCCAGTGCGTACGGGTCTACGAGTTCCGGTAAAGTACCAGTACCCAGACGTCAGATCGATCCGCCACACGCCCCCCGTAAACTCCCTTATCGCGGAGACCACGCGCCCTCTATTTCCTTTGGGAGGTGAGAGGGCGCTTTTCTGTTTTCGGGGGTCAGCAGTGACCAGCCGAATTGCGGAGGGAGCCCTTGCGGGCCCCTCCGCTTCACTCGCTACAGTTCGTTCGGCTCGATATCCACGCGCCCAAAGTCGAAGCTGCGACCCCGTGTCGATGAGGCATCGATGATTACTGCGCCGAATAGAAAGCGGAGAACTGCGTTCATGCGCTCGTACTGCTTCCCCTCCTCCAGCTCCTCCCAGCTGCTCCGCGCGTTGGGGCCTACCAAACCCTCAAGCACCTCAACGGCCGGTCGGACGACCAACTTGCGGCGGATCTGAGTGATCCGGTCCTCAACCGTCTTGCGCATGGCGCGATACTCGCGCGTCTTCAGTTCCCCGGCGTCCCACATGTCTTTCAGCTCGGCAAGCTCCTCTTGGTCAGCCTCGATGGCTGCCTGATCGGCTGCCGTCAGACTCGGCGGCTCGGTGCTGCCGGTCACGTCGAGCCGCTCCAACAGGTTGATTGCCGCGTCTGTCGCGAACGCTTCCAACGTCGGCGCGGAGACACTGCGCCCACAGAACTTGCTGTCCGTCCGCTGGCTGCGTCCGCACAGGTACTTGCCCAGAGATCCGGCCATGCGCACGCCGCACCGCTTGCACATCACGATGCCGCGCAGCAGGTAGAAGCGGTTGTCCCCCTTCTGACTGCTTGGGACAGCCGGGGCCCGGTACGTGCGCCGGTCGCGTACCTCCTGCCAGAGACCTTCGTTGATGATCGCTGGCCACTGACCCCGGCCGACTTCTTCGCCTCGGAAGACACGGATGCCTGCGACATGGTGACTGTCGAGAAGCGCTCGGACGCTATCGGCGTTCCACTCACGTCCGAGGGCCGTCCGCTCGTTGCGTTCGTTGAGGTCGCGCGCCAGAGCGGTCGGGGTCTCTCCCTCAAGGTAGCGAGTGAAGACTTCTCGGACGATGGCCGCCTCCGCCGCGGTGATCAACGTTCCCGTTTTGTCGTAGCCGTAGCGACGCTTACCCCCGTGCGGCTGGCCATCCCGGGCTCGGTCAACCGTGGCGTCGCGCAACCGCCGTGAGGTGTCGTCACTGGAGCGGCAAGCGTGCGCTACCTCGATGCGGAGAAAGAACCGGTCGTCAGGGTCGGCGAGATCACGCCGGTTGGCCTGGCCGTGCAACGTGATGTCGTGCTGGTCGGCAATGTGCAAGAGCTGTTCGAGGTCGTGAGGCTGCCGCATGAGCCGGTCCGGGTGGTACGTAAGGATGTGTCGCACCTGGCCGTCGCTGACGGCTTCGAGCAGCGCGTCCCACCCCGGGCGCTTGCGGTTGCGCTTCCAGGCGGACCGGTTGTTGTCCACGAACACCAGAGGGTTCGGCACCGTAAGGTTCAGGCGCTCGGCGGTGTCTCGGCAGATCCGTTCCTGACGGTCAACACCCGTTTGGTCGTCGTCGTCCACATGCGAGATACGGCAGTAGATCGCGGCCTTCTCTCCGCTCCAGTCAGCAGCGCTGCGGCGGACCTGTCGGGGGAGGGATAACCGGGAGATGCGGCGGTCCGCCAATGCCTGACGGTCTGTCTGCTGCTCGTCTGCGTCCATGGAAAAAGCTTATGGGCAGGCAATCGCCTGGCCGATGCCCATCAGCCGGTCCCGGGTGAGCACGATGCCCGCGATGGTCATCGAGAGACAGGAGAAGAAGGCGGAGCCCAGGACGACGGCCACCGCCACGCCCAGCAGACGCAGCGGGTTCCAGGTCATCGCGACTCCGAGCAGCGCCGCGATGACGACGACCACCACCGCTTGGATCAGCGCCTTGACCCCGGCGGCGAAGGCCTTGCCGGTGATGAGCGCCGAGCGCGGGGTCGGGGTGACGAGCAGTTTGGTGAGGATCCCGGCGTCCCGCTCCCAGATGATCATGATGCCGTAGAAGATGGCGATGAACATCGCGGACTGGGCGATGATGCCGGGCGCCAGATAGTCGAGATAGGGGATGCCGCCGGTGGGTATCGCCCTGATCCGGGTGAAGGTCTCGCCGAAGATCAGCAGCCAGAGCGCCGGCTGGACCGCCCTGGTGTACAGCTCGGTGCGGTCATGGCGCAGCTTCTGCAGTTCGACCGCGCACATCGCGCCGACCCGGGCGGGCAGCACCCGCCAGCCGGTACGGGCCCGTGGTGGGACGACGAGCAGGTCGAGGCCGGCCGGGTGGATGCGCTCAGCCGACACGGGACGCTGCGCGGCGGGTGCTTCGGACATCGGTCAACTACACCGGGACTGAAGGCCCAGGCTTGCACAACGGGCGTCACTGGCGGTGACATGGCGTTTGCGACCAGTCCCACCCCTGGGTTTCAGGAGTGGGACAGGGGCCGTTGACAGGGCCCCGCATCGCCACAACTCCTGTGCTCTGGCGCGGATGTTGCGGGAGCTGTTCCGGTCTGCGTGATCAACGAATCCGCAGTTCCGGCATGCGAACCAGGCCCGGGAGACCCGGTTCGCCCTGTCGATGTGCCCGCACTCGGCGCACGTGCGGGAGGTGTACGCCGGATCGACGTACACCACCGGCACCCCTGCCCGGCGGGCCTTGTATCTGATGAACGCTCCCAGCTGGGCGAAGGCCCAGCTGGAGTGGGTGGCCCGTTGGGGCTTGCGAAGCCGTACCCGCTCGCGGATGCCCGTCAGTTCTTCGAGGGCAATCCCGCGACCGGTGCGTTCAGCCTCGGCCACCACACGTTTCGCGATCTTATGATTGATGTCCCTGGCGCGCCGCGCCTCCTTGCGCCGCCGTTTCTTCAGGCGGCGTTTGGCGGACGGCGTGTTTTTCTTCTGGAGCTTAGCGCGCAGCGTGCGCTCCCGGGCGCGCATGCGGTTGAGTTCCCGTCCGGCCATGATCTCGCCGTCGGACGTGGTGGCGATGTTGACGATGCCCAGGTCGATACCGAGGAAGTCATGCGGTTCGGCGTTCGGCTCGGCCTCGGGGACCTCGCAGGTGGCGTTCAGGAACCACATGCCGTCCCGGCACACCAGATCGGACTCGCCCTTGCGGTGCAGGGTCAGGGCGGCCAGTTGCTCGGGGCTCGCGGTGAACGCCACGTCCTTGACCCGCCCCGCAACCGTCCAGATCGAGACCCGGCGCTGGGCGATCTGCCAGGACAGCATCCGGTCGTCGTACGGCTGCGCCGCCTCCGGGCGGAACGTGACCGGCTTCTGCGTGGCCCGCCGGTACCGTTTCGAGCTCGGCCTGCCCATATTCCCGGCCTTCAGGTTCGCCTTCAAAGTGGCGTACGCGTCGCACACCTTCTTGATCACGTGCTGGGCGGCCTGCGCGCCCAGCCCCCACTGGGCCTTGATCTCGGCGTAGGTGTGCTCGCGCAACGCGAAGTTCCGCTTCACGTCTTTCCGGAAGGCGACCTCGCTCGCCCAGTTGGCGGCCTCGTTGCACGCACGCAGGGTCGCCTCGAGTGCCGCCGCCTGCACCGGCGTCGGCAACAGCTTCACCTGCACCGTCAGCTTCACGATCACTCAACGTACACATACGTACGACCGCCTTTCGCACGTTCGCCCCTGATCACCTGATCAGGTGAACCCGCCACCGTACGGCAGCATCCCTCGCTCCGCCGAAGGCACCCGACCGCTCCGCGCCGCGACCACGAGGATGCGATTCCTCACAGGGCTGAAGTCCTGGGGTTCCTCGCAAGAACAGGCTGAAGTCTCCTGACTGTTCGTCGAGGCCGCTGCCGGCGTTGTCGCGGAAGACGTCCTCCAGCGTGGGCAGTTCGCCGTTCTTCCCGGGGCTGCGCCGCTCACCGAGGCCCGTGGATTGACGGCGGTGTCGACGATCGCCATCCTCGCGACGGCGGCGGCCCCCACGTCCCCGCCACACCGCTCCGCGGTCCATCACCGCACCCCCTGGCGGAGTGCCCGGCCCCTCCGTGATGGAGTTTCCCCAGCCCACTCCGGGCGCCAGGAGAAGGAGACCTCCGTGACCGCGATCGAGACCGATGCCGCGCTGCCGTGGCCCCATCCCCCGGTGAAGGTCGGACTGGTCGGTGCCGGGCCCTGGGCGCGCGCCGTGCACGCGCGCGTGCTCGCCGCCGGGCCCGAGACACGGCTGACCGTGGTGTGGGCGCGCCGCGCCGAGGCGGCCCGGGAGACGGCCGAGCCCCACGGGGCCGCGGCGGTCACACGTTTCGAGGAGCTGCTCGACGGCTGCGAGGCGGTCGCGTTCGCCGTTCCGCCCGCGGTGCAGGCGGAACTCGCTCCGCTGGCCGCGAAGGCGGGCAAGGCACTGCTTCTGGAGAAACCGCTCGGTGTGGATCTGGCGTCGGCGCGGCGCCTCGCCGACGCCGTCGACGAGGCCGGGGTCGTCTCCCAGCTCGTTCTGACCAACCGCTACCACCCGGCCACCCGGGAGTTCCTGAACAGAGCGCGGGAGCTGGAGATCACCGGGGCCCGTTCGTGTCTCCTGCACGGGGCGTTCCTGGGCGGCGAGTTCGCCACCACCTGGCGGCTCGAACACGGCGCCCTGCTCGACCTGGGTCCCCATCTTCTGGATCTCCTGGACGCCGCCGTCGGACCGATCGTCCGGGTCCGCGGCACCGGTGACCCCCGCCGCTGGATCGAGCTGACCTGCGAGCACGCCAATGGTGTCGTAAGTCAGGCCTCACTGTCCGGAGCGGTCCACGTCGAGCACGGCACCACGCGTATCGAACTCTTCGGTCCGCAGGCTCCGCTGGTGTACGACGCCGCCGAACTCGACCACGAGGAAACCTGGTCGGTGCTGCGCCGGGAGTTCGCCACGGCCGTACGCACCGGGGTGTCCGGCGAGCTCGACGTCCACCGGGGACTGCACCTCCAGACCCTGATGGCGCAGGCCTCAAAGAGCTGACGCCCGGCACGGAAGGTCACGAGTAGCGTCGCAGCGCCGGCGCCGCGACGGCCAGGATCGCCATGGCGACGACCACCAGCAGTCCGCCGCCCGCGACGGCGGCGCGGGCGCCCAGGACGGAGCCGGCCGTTCCGTGCAGGACGTCGGCCAGCCGCGGGCCGCCCGCGACCACCACGGTGAACACGCCCTGCATCCGGCCTCGCATCTCGTCCGTGGCGGCCGAGAGCAGGATCGCGCCGCGGAAGACCATGGAGACCATGTCGGCGACCCCGGCGGCGGCGAGGAACGCGACGGCCACCCAGAGGCTGGTGCTCAGGCCGAAGCCGGTGATCGCCGCTCCCCAGGCCATCACCGCGGCGATCACCATGAGCCCGTGCCGACGGGCCCGGGAAAACGTGCCCGACATCAGTCCGCCGATCACCGCGCCGATCGGGATCGCCGCGAACAGCAGGCCGAGCGCGAGCCCTTCCCCGTAGGGCGCGTAGGTTTCGGCGGCCAGCTGTGGGAACAGGGCCCGGGGCATGCCGAGGACCATGGCGATGATGTCGGCGAGGAAGGACAGAAGCAGCACCTTGTGCAGCGCGATGTAGCGGAAGCCGGCGGCGACCTCGCGCCAGCCCGCCCGTTTGGCCGAGGAGCCCGTCAGGGGCGGCAGCGCGGGCAGCCGCATCACGGCCCACACGGTGACGCACAGTGCCAGGGCGTCGATCAGATAGAGCTCGCCCAGGCCGATGACGGGGATCAGGGCACCCGCGAGCAGTGGTCCCGCCACCAGGCCCGTCTGCATGACGGTCGATCCGAGCGCGTTCGCCGCGGGCAGTTCGTCCTCGGGGACGAGCCGGGCGATGGAGGCGTTGCGGGCCGGGGAGTTCAGTCCGAAGAAGGCTTGCTGGAGAGCGAGCAGCGCCATGAGGACGAGCACCGAATCGAGTCCGACGACGGCTTGTATCCAGAACAGCACCGAGGTGACGGCTATGCCGGTGTTGGTGATGAGGAGCAGCTTGCGCCGGTCCATGCTGTCGGCGACCGCGCCGCCCCACAGGGCGAAGACCACGAGCGGCAGCAGTCCGGCCAGGCTCGCGTAGCCGACCCAGGCCGAGGAGCCGGTGATGTCGTAGATCTGCTTGGGCACGGCTACGGCGGTGAGCTGGCTGCCCACCGCCGTGACGATGGTGGAAGACCAGAGCCTGCGGTAAGCCGGGCGGCGCAGCGGGCGGGTGTCCATCGCCCAGCGACGCCAGCCCGTGCGGTCCGCTCCCGCCGCCTCGTCGTGTCCGGCGGATCCGGCCGCCGAACCGCTCCCGGCCCCGCCGTCCGTCCCACCGTCGGTCCCGCTGTGCGTCTCGCCGTCCGCCCCGTCCGTACTGCTCCTGCTCGTGTCCACGACCGTCCTGGCTGCTCGATACATCTTTCCGTTGTCAGGGTTCACTATCGCGTACGCCGTCTCAGGCGTCGGCGATCAGCAGGGTGCCCATGGTGATCATCGTCGCGGCGACCACACCGTCCAGGACCCGCCAGGACGACGGCCGGGCGAGGAAGCGGCCGAGGAGCCGGGCGCCGAAGCCCAGCGCGGCGAACCAGCACAGGCTGGCCAGGGCGGCCCCGAGGCCGAAGGTCCAGCGCAGCGGCCCGCGGTCGGCCGCGAGGGAGCCGAGCAGGAACACGGTGTCGAGATAGACGTGCGGGTTGAGCCAGGTCATCGCCAGACAGGCGAGGAGGGTCTGCCGCCGGGAGCCCGCCGCACCGGCCGCAGCCTCCAGTGCCGAGGGCCGCAGCACCCGCCGCGCGGCCAGGATTCCGTAGCAGAGGAGGAATCCGCCGCCGATCAGTCCGACCACCGTGAGCGCCTCGGGCCGGGCCACGACCACCGCGCCGACCCCGCCGACGCCCAGCGCGATGAGCAGCGCGTCGGACACCGCGCAGATGCCCACCACCGCCAGGACCGCTTCGCGGCGGATCCCCTGGCGCAGCACGAAGGCGTTCTGGGCGCCGATGGCGACGATGAGGGTAAGGCCGGTGCCGAACCCGGCGGCCGCGGCGGTCAGGGCGTTGTTCATGCCAGAAACGCTAGGAACGCGGCCGTCAAGAGTACAGCTAAAGATTCTTACGTATCATTAGCAGCCGTGATGACGGATCTCCCGCTCGACCAGGTACGCACCTTGCTCGCGGTGGTCGACGAGGGCACTTTCGACGCGGCGGCCGCCGCCCTGCATGTGACGCCCTCGGCGGTCAGCCAGCGCGTCAAGGCACTCGAACAGCGCACCGGCCGCGTCCTGCTGATGCGGACGAAGCCGGTGCGTCCGACCGAGTCCGGCGAGGTCGTCGTGCGGTTCGCGCGCCGGCTGGCCCGGCTGGAGCACGACGCCCGTACCGAGCTCGGCATGAGCGAGGCCGGGGAGCCGACGCGGCTGTCGATCGCGGTGAACGCCGACTCGCTGGCGACCTGGTTCCTGCCCGCGCTCACCCGCGTACCGGGCGAGCTGCGGCTCGGTTTCGAACTGCGCCGTGAGGACGAGGACCACACGGCCGCCCTGCTGCGCGAGGGGGTGGTGATGGCGGCGGTGACCTCGTGGCCGGACCCGGTGGCGGGCTGTTCCGTGCGCACCCTGGGCCGCATGCGCTACCTCGCGGTGGCCGGGCCGGATTTCGCCGGGCGGTGGCTCGGCGCGGGAACGGACGCGTCGCCGGACGAGCTGATCGCCGACGCCCCGGTAGTGGCCTTCGACCGGAACGACGATCTCCAGGACGAGTTCGTCCGGGGCCTTGGGGGCGGTCCCGGAGCGAGCGCACTGCGGCACTTCATGCCCACCTCTGAGGGGTTCGTGGACGCCGTCGTCGCCGGACTGGGCTGGGGCATGGTGCCCGAGGTGCAGGCCGAGCCGCTGTTGCGGACCGGGCGACTGGTCCGCCTCGCGCCGGACCGGACCGTCGACGTACCGCTCTTCTGGCAGCAGTGGAAACTCGACTTCCCTGCCCTCGCGGCGGTGGCCGAGGCCGTGGCGGCCGTCGCCGCGGAGACCTTGAGACGCTGAGCACCGAAAGGGCCGGGATGCGCGGACGCCGAGGCCCGAAGGCGCTGTGAACCAACATCTACGCGGGGCTCCTGGACAGGGCGCGGGCGCGGTATCTTCGCGCTGGGCGAAGCTGAGTACGGCCGCACACGGCCGGATGCGGCCGAGTGCAACTCCAAGCGACCATCACGGCTGAGGCGTCGAGGTGCGGGTGGGTACCCGTAAGGCGCATTCTTGCTGTGGAATCCCCCTGACGGCGGGCGGACGAGGGCAGACCGATGACTGGGAGCGCCGAGCGTGAGGACCAGGCGCTGAAGAGCCTGGGCGCCCTGCTCAGCGGGTCCGTTGCGGACGCGATCCGGGCGGCCCGTGGCTTCGCGGGGGGTGTCTACCTGCGCTCCAGCTCCCCCGAACTGCTGCGGCTGGCCGTGCTGGCCGGGTTGCCGGGACAGTTGTTCCGTCCCTGGTGGCGCATGCCCCTGGACCGGCCGTTCCCGGCCGCCGACTCCCATCGGACGGGCACGGAGGTGCTGCTCACCGACGCCACCGAGACGATGCGCCGCTATCCGCAGCTCGCGGCGGGGCTGCCGTTCCAGTTCGGTTCGCTGTACGTCCCCGTCGTGAACGCCTCCTCGTCCTTCGGGGTCCTGACGGTGCTGCGTCCCTCGGCCTCGGACGCCACCGACGTACTGCCGGACCGTGACCGGATGACGGCGGTGGCGGAGAGCCTGGGGACGGCTCTGTCGGTCCTGGAGAAGGACGGTGCCGAGGTCGTCTGGGACGAGGAGCCGATGTGCGTACGGCCGCCCGCCGAGCGTCTGCCGCGTCGCTATGTCGGGCGGTTCACCTGGGACCCGGTCACGGACGAGGTCACCGGGGACGACGCCCTGTGGGCCCTGCTCGGCACCGGCGCCGGTGCCTTTCCCGGGACGCCACAGGAACTCACCCACACACTGGCCCTCGACGATCCGCATGTGCTGCTGGCCGCGCTGCACGAGACCGCGGCGGGGCATCCCCCGGCCCACCCGCTGCCCGTGCACACGGTCAACGGCGGGCTGCGGCTGCTGGAGTTGTGGACCTCGGGCAACGCGCTCGTGCCGCCGTACGCGGTCGGCGGAGCGGTGGTCGATCCGGGCCCGGGCTCGGCAGCGGACGGTGCCGCGGACCTGCTCCCCGAGGGCGTGTTCGCACTGGACCGGCTCGGGCTGATCACCTACGTCAATCCGCGCGCCGCCGAGCTCCTCGGCCGGCCTCGGCCGGAACTGCTGGGGCGACCGCTGTGGCAGGCCGTACCCTGGCTGAACCAGCCGTCCTACGAGGATCATCTGCGCGGCGCGCTGCTGTCACCGGAGCCGGTGCACTTCCAGGTCGCCCGCCCGAGCGTGGGCCGCCGGACGGCCGCGGCGGCCCACGGCGACACCTGGCTGACGATGTCCGTGTATCCCGGCCCCGGCAGTCTGACCTGCAAGCTGATCCCGATGGGGCGGGTCGCGGACACCACGGAGGCCCCCGAGGCCGCACCGCTCCACGGCCGGCCCGTGGCGAACGGGTCCGGCATCGCCGAGCCCGCGACCGGCACCACCACGACGGCGCTGTACCGGCCCGTCGTCCTGGCCATGGCCCTGACCGAGGCCGTGACGGCCCGGCAGGTGTCCGAGACCGTGATGCGGGAGCTGCTGCCCGCGTTCGGCGGACGGCGCCTGGCCATCTACCTGTTGCAGGACCGGCGTCTGTACCTGGCCTGGGAGACCGGCTTCCCGCAGGGGTTCCTCGCGCCGTTCGACGGGGTGGGTCTGGACGCCAAGCTGCCCGGAGTGGAGACGCTCACCACCGGCCGCCCGCTGTTCTTCGAGTCGATGCCCCAGCTGGCCGCCGCCTACCCCGGCATCCCGCTGGACGCGAAGGAGGGCGCCCGGGCCTTCCTGCCGCTGATCGCCTCGGGGCGGCCGGTCGGCTCCTGCATCCTCGGCTTCGACCGTCCGCGCGACTTCAGCACGGAGGAACGTTCCGTGCTGACGGCGCTCACCGGACTCATCGCGCAGGCCCTGGAGAGAGCGCGGCGCTACGACTCCGAGGCCGCCCTCGCCCGTGGCCTCCAGGAGGCGCTGCTCCCGCACCGGCTCTCGTCGCATCCGCAGGTGGAGACGGCCGGGCGCTATCTTTCCGGCACCAAGGGGATGGACGTGGGCGGCGACTGGTACGACGTAGTGGAGGCCGGTGACGCGCTGGCCCTGGTCATCGGCGACGTCCAGGGCCATGGCGTCCAGGCGGCGGCCACCATGGGCCAACTACGCAGCGCGGTCCGGGCGTTCGCGCTCAGCGACCACCCTCCGGACGAGGTGATGAGCCATACCAACCGGCTGCTCATCGACCTCGACCCGGGCCAGTTCGCCAGTTGCTGCTACGTCCGGCTGGACCCGGTGACCGGCGTCGCCCGGGCCGCCCGCGCCGGTCACCCGCAGCCCCTGCTGCGCCACCCCGACGGCCGCACCGAGCTCCTCGACCTGCCTGGTGGTGTGGTGCTCGGCGTGGCTCCGCGGGCCCGCTACCCGGTGACGGACCTGATGCTGGAACCCGACGCCGTGCTGGCCCTCTACACGGACGGTCTGGTCGAGCGCCCCGGGGCCGACATCGACGACGGGATCGAGAAGATCCGCGCGACGCTGTCCCGCGCGGGCACCCCGCATGCCCGGCCCGGCGCCTCCTCCCTGTCCGGCACCGCGGACCTGCTGACCGAGGAGGCCCGGCAGGCCACCGAGCGCCCCGACGACATCGCACTCCTGCTCACCACCCGCCGCTCCACGCGCGAGCTCCGCCACTGACGCGCCGAGCTCGGCGACGGTTTGCGTGGAACCTGAAAGCGCGGTTCAAGGCAAGGCCTTGAACGGTCCTTCCAGAGCCGCCCATTGCAACAGCATGATCGTCTTGGCGTCGGCGATCTCCCCGGAGCGGATCATGGCCAGTGCGGTGCGGAAGGGCAGTTCGACGATCTCGATGTCCTCGCCCTCCTCGTCGAGGCCGCCGCCTTCGTGGGTGCGGGTGGACGGGCCGTAGGTGGCGGCGTAGAAGCTGACCCGCTCGGTGACCGAGCCCGGGCTCATGTAGACGTCGAAGACGTGCTGCACATCGCCGACGGTGTGCCCGGTCTCCTCGATGACCTCGCGCCGTACGGCGACTTCGGGATGCTCGTCGTCCTCGTCGAGCAGGCCGCCCGGGGTCTCGACCAGCATGCCGTCGGGGTGCCCGTTGGTGTACACGGGGTAGCGGAACTGCCTGGTCAGCAGCACGGTTTCGCGCTCGGCGTCGTACAGCAGGAGGGTGGCTCCGTTGCCGCGGTCGTGCGTCTCGCGTTCCTGGGTGCTCCAGGTGCCGTCGGCGTGCTGGAAGTCGAAGGTGGTGGTGCGCTCCACATACCAGTGGCTGGACAGGAGCGTTACTTCGCGGACCTTGACCCGGGGGTTGCCGGTCAGATCGCGGCCGACGCGGTCAAGTCCGGTACGGCCCCGGCGGTCCGGGGTGTCGATGCCTGCGGTCATCGTGTGCGGACCGGGCGGGGGCGGGAGAAGTGGTTCATGACCACTGTCTACCATCCCGGCCCGATCATCGAGGCCACAGCGGGGCTTCGCCCGTCTAGGCTCACGGCATGGAACAGACGGAGATCATCCTGCGCGCCATCGGCGTGCTCACCGAGACCAACGCGATGGTGCGCAGGATCGCCCAGGACGAGGACGCCGAGGTCGACTCGGCCGAGACCCAACTGGGCGCGCTCGTCACGGAGGTGTTCCCCAGGGTGGAGGTGCCAGGGGACGCCGGTCCCGCGGAGGCCGGGCAGGCCGTCGCGGACGCCTACCTCCCCGCCACCATCTCGCTCGTGGGCGCCTTCGCGTTCCTCTTCTCCGAACTCGCCGACCTCCACGACTCCGGACGTACCGACGTCAAGACGGCCGACCTGCTCCAAGACCTCGCCCTGCGCATGTCGAGGGCCGACAACACCTAGGACCTGTCAGGACTTTCCCGATCCGGGAGTGAGACCGGCGCGAGGGCTTCGGAGCCCGGACGTTCCTCGGTGCGCCACGCCCGCGCGCCGGTCAGCTCTTCTGCTCCACGCGCACCCGGTCGACCTCGCCACGGGTGTTCAGCACCCGCGACACGGTCGTCCTCCTCACGCCGCCCGCATGGGCCACATCGACGACGGGCACGGCCACAACTGCCTCCCGGCACACGGGGATCGCGGCTTCAGGCGCCATGGACGGTTCCGGTACCGGAACGAATCGCCCAGGCCCGGCCCGTGCCGGCGCGGGGTCAGCCCGTACCCCCGGCTCAGGAGTGCGGAACCACCGCCACCGGGCAGGGCGCGTGGTGCATCACCGCGTGGGTCACCGAACCGATCCGTGCCCCTACCGCCGAGTGGTGTGCGCGGCGACCGACGACCATCAGCTGGGCCCGGTCGGCCAGCGCCAGCAGGACCTGCCCGGCGCTGCCCATCTCTACGTGCTGGGTGACGGGCACTTCGGGGAAGCGCTCCCGCCACGGCTGGAGCGCCTCGGCGAGCGCCTTCTTCTCGTACGGCTCCAGGCCCCCGGCCTCGTCCAGCAGCTTCAGCGAGCCGGGACTGTAGGCGAACACCGGCGGCAGGCTCCACGCCCGTACGGCGCGCACCCCGGCACCACGCGCCGCCGCGGTCTCGAAGGCGAACCGAAGGCCGGCCGCGCTGTCGTCCGGACCGCCCTGCTGGCCCACGACGATCTCCCGGCCGCCCGCTTCGGACGCGGCGCGGTCACCGGCCCGCACCAGGACGACCGGGCACGGGGCCTCGGCGATCACCTGCTGGGCGACGGAACCGAGCAGGAAGCCGACGATCGTGCCGTGTCCGCGGGATCCGAGGACCAGCGTCCCAGCCACCGCGGCCTCGGCCAGCAGCGAGTCGACGGCGCCGCCGTCCAGTACCTCGGTCGTCACCGGCAGGTCCGGGTGCCGGTCGGTGACGGTGCGGGCCGCGTCCTCGACCATGTCCCGCGCCCAGCGCGCCTGCTCGTCCCGGTCCGCGCCGCCGAGGAGTTCGTGGTGGGACCACTGCCAGGCGTACACCGCGCGCAGGGGCAGCCCGCGGCGGACGGCTTCCCTGCCCGCCCAGGCCAGCGCGGCCCGGCTCTCCGGGGATCCGTCCACTCCCACGGTGATCCTGTCGGTCATGCGCCTGCCTCTCTGTCGCCGGCTCGCCCGCGCTGCCGGTCCCTCGATCCTGCTGACCGCTCCAGTGTCGGTCACCGACACCGCCGGGTGGCGCAGGGCCCGTGCGGCACAACGGCTTCGCCGCGCCGCACACGCCGGACGTGAAGTGGAAGGACCTGCTGGTCGTCTCGCTGGGCGGCCAGGGTCGGTACGAGCACGTCGTCAACGAGACCGGCGCACCCACGTCGGGCGCCTCGACGGTGCCGTCCGCCGTGGTCTCGTACCCCTGACCGCCCCGCGCGGAGCCCGAGGTCAGCAGGACGTCAGGCTCCCGAGGTCCACCGCGTCGGCCATCGCCTGCATCCCCTTGTCGTTGGGGTGCAGGTGATCGCCGCCGTCGAAGAACGGCAGGATCAGCTGCGGATCGTAGGGATTGCGCGTGATCCTGTCGAAATCCGTCACGGCGTCGAGCGCGCCGCTGTTCCTGATCCAGTCGTTGACGCCCTGGCGCACGGCCTCGGAGGCGGCGTCGTACTCGTACCAGCCCTTGAACGGCATGACGGTCGCGCCGACGACACATGTGCCTGCCGCGTGCGCCCGGTCGATGATCTGCCGATAGCCGGCGATCATGTCGTCCACCGTGACACCGGTATGGGCCTTGATGTCGTTGATGCCTTCGAAGAGGAAGACCGTGCGGACCCCGGGCTGGGAGAGGACGTCACGCTGGAGTCTGTTCAGGGCGGCCTGCCCGGCGCCGTCCGCGAGCACCTTGTTGCCCGAGATCCCCTCGTTCGCCACTCCCTTCACGGTGAGCCCGGACGCGGCCTGGAGCCGCCGGGACAGATAGTCGGGCCAGCGGCGGTTCTGGTCGGTGGTCGAGGCCCATCCGTCGGTGATGGAGTCGCCGAGGGTCACCACCGAGCCGACCGCGGCGGACGTCTGCACGTCGACGGCGTCCAGCCAGTACCAGGAGCCCATCGGATCGGTCCAGTTGGCCGCGCCTTCATCGGCCGCGTGGTCGCCCGCGGTCGCGTAGTTGGTCTGCATGGCCATGCCGTGGCCGGTCGTCGGTCCCTGGGCGCCGGTCACATACAGGCTGATGACCAGGTCGCTCTGGGCGGCCAGTGTTCCGGGCAGCGGATCGCTGAGCACGGTCTCGCCGGCCGGGACGGTGACGGACGCGGCCCCGCCGAAGGACAGCCGCCGGTTGGAGCCGTGGACCAGTTCCGCGCCTTGTTTCCGCAGCCCGGCGTACGCGCTCGCGAAGGTCACCGGGTGCTCGCCGAAGGCGTTGGACAGCCGGATCCGCATGTTCGTGCCGCCGACGCTGGTGCGCACGATCAGTCGGTAGCTGCGGTCGGCCGGTCCCGCCCCCTGCCGGTCGGCGCCGGCGCCCCAGGTGACCACGGAGTGCTTCGCCCGCGCCTCGGCGGCGGGCGTCACCGGCGCGCCCGACGAGGCCCCCGGCTGCGCCGCCGCCGAGGCGGTCAGTGGTCCGCAGACCGCGAGGAGCAGCGCCGATACGACGCCCACGGCGCGGCGTCGGAACCGGGCGCCGCTCACCGGAGACCCCTCAGGGTGACGGACTCACCGGGCTTGAGACTGACCTTGCGCGAGGCGCCGCCCGAGACGACGGTCGTCTCGCGGCCCCCGACGCTCTTCAGCGTGGCCCGGGTCACCTTGCCATTCTTCCAGCTGAGGTCGGCGACGAACCCGCCGCGGACGCCCACGCCGGACACCGAGCCGGATGCCGCCCAGGCGGCGGGCAGGGCGGGCAGCAGCTCGATGTGTCCGGGCCGCGAGTAGACCAGCATCTCGATGATCGCGCAGGAGGTGCCGAAGTTCGCGTCGATCTGGAAGATGCCGCGGCCTTCCCCCATGTCCATGATGTCGAAGAGGTTCGGCGCCGTGCCGTTGCCACCGCTCACCGACGGCTTCAGGTTGTTGACGACGAGCCGGTAGGCGTTCTCCGCGTTCTTCAGCCGGGCCCAGCACAGGCTGCGCCAGGCATTGGACCAGCCGTAGCTGTTCATGCCACGAGCGGTGAGGAGGGCCGTCGCGCCGGCGAGGATGTCCTTCGGCGTGGAGTCGTCCGGACGGATCCGGTCGCCGGGGAAGAGGCCGATGAGCGGGGAGAGGTGCCGGTGGGTGGTCTCGCCGAGGTTGTCGGGCGACATCCACTCCTCGAGCCAACCGGTCTTGGGGCTGACCACGGGCAGGTAGAGACGCGCCCGCAGACCGTCGATGGTCTTGCGGTAGGCGGCGTCCCTGGCGAGTTCCTGGGTCGCGGTGCGGTAGTTGCCGAAGAGGTTCCACACCAGTTCCTGGGCGTACGTGATGCCCTTGGCGTCGAGCGGACCCTGTTCGGGCGACCAGTCGCTGTCGGCGATGAGCACCTCCCGCTCGTCCCCCGACGTGTCGGTGACGGTCGTGGTGATGAGGCGGGCCTCCCAGAACTGCACGGCGCCCTTGAGGAGAGGGTAGATCTTCTTGAGGTAGGCGCGGTCCTGCGTGTACTCGTAGTGCTCGAACAGGCTCTGGCAGATCCAGGCGTTGCCTGCCGGGTGCCACCACCAGCCGCCCCCGCCATAGGGGTTGGTGGAGATCGCCACGGTCCAGCCGGCGATCTTTCCGCTGGAGTTGCGGTACCGGTTGGTGGAGTCGTTGAACAGCCGCCGGGTGACGTCCGACCAGTCGGGCAGCTGCGCGAGGCAGTAGTCGGTGAAGGCGTCGAAGCAGTCGGACAGGCCCGCCCGGTCGGCCATCCAGTAGTTCATCTGGACGTTGATGTCGGTGTGGTAGTCGCCCATCCAGTCCGGGTCGTTGCCGTCCAGCCAGGGGCCCTGGAGGCCCATCGGCAGGCTGCCCCGGGATCCGGAGATCATCAGGTAACGGCCGAACTGCAGGTAGGCCGCCTCGAGTTCCGGGTCGGGGACGTCGTCCCGGTGGCGGGCCTGCAGCCGATCCCAGGTGTCCAGTTCGCGCTGCGCCGCGGAGGACGTACCGAGGTCGATGTCCAGCTGTCCGAACACGGCCCGGAAGTCGGCGACATGGGTGTGCAGCAGGGTGCTCGCCGAGTGACCGGCCGCGCTCAGGACCTTGGTCCTGGCGAGGCGCTCCGGGGCCAGGGACGGATCGCGGAACTTCGCCGCCGCGTCGGGCGCGTAGTTGGTACCACCGCTGACGACGACGGTGAGATCCTTGCAGCCGCTGAACGCGATCGACGCACCGTCGACGCGGACTCGGCCCGTGCCGCTGTACGCGATGACGGCGGCGCCGTACTTCAGGCCGTTGGCCAAGGAGGCGCCGAACGACGCGTAGCGGCCCGCGCTGTTGGCGGTGGTGGACTCGCCGTGGGTGCCCGCGAGGGAGACAGTACCGGTGTAGGAGCCGCCGCCCTGCTGGGAGAAGTAGAGGACGATGGCGTCGTCGGGGCGGCTGGCGAAGATCTGCCGCCGGTAGGTGACGCCGGAGATGTCGTACGAGGTGCTGATCAGGCCCTGGGCCAGGTCGAGGGTGCGCCGGTAGTTGTTGACGTTGCCCAGGTCGTGGTCGGGGAGGGCGACGGTGAGTTCGGCCAGCATCGTCAGGGAGCCGAAGTCGTCCCGGCCGTACGGGAACTGACCGTCGCTCTGCAGCTTGTCGTTGAGGCCTCCGGTCCACAGGGTGGCGTCGGTGATCATCAGGAGTTCGCCGGAGGGGTCGTTGCTCGCGAGCGCGCCGAGGCGCCCGTTCCCGACCGGCAGCCCCTGCTCGATCATCGACTTGGCGGAGCCGGGAGCCGACCACCACAGCTGGTTCTTCGCGGCGTCGGCCGCGGAGAGCATGGGCGACGCGGTGGGGCGCAGGGGGGCCGCCGAGGCGGTGAAGGCGGGCAGACCACCGAGTGCGGTGGCCGCGCCGGCTGCGGCGGCGAGGGCGAGGAAGCCTCTGCGGCTGGG
This sequence comes from Streptomyces sp. NPDC096311, assembly GCF_044763085.1. Lineage (NCBI taxonomy): Bacteria > Bacillati > Actinomycetota > Actinomycetes > Kitasatosporales > Streptomycetaceae > Streptomyces > Streptomyces sp. NPDC096311. Next base: position 334,121 of record NZ_JBIWFN010000013.1, on the reverse strand, counting down.
GGTGTTGTCGCGTGATGCGGTGTGCTGAACGTCCACGGTGTTGCACTCCATATCCGGGAGCTGCTCATGCGGGAACGACGGCTGCGGACCGTCGGCGTGCTGCAGGTCCCCGCGGGGCCCGGGTCGCGTCACCGGGCCCCGCGGGAAGCTGGTCGGACGGACTGCTGGACTGAGAACCGGCCGCTGAACTGAGAACCGAGTGCGGAACTCAGACCGACTACGGAACTCAGACCGACTGCGGGACGACGATCCTGTCGATGTCGGGGGCGTAACCGCTGCCGCTGTCGAAGGTGATCGTGTTGGAGCCCGCCTTCAGCGCCAGTTGGACGCTGACCGTCTCAGCCGTGCTCCAGTCGCCCGTGGAGGGGAACTTCTCGCTGGTGCCGTTGCCGCTGTTGGAGAAGACGGTCACCGAGCGGGCGTCGCCGCTGACGTAGGCGACCTGGACGGTGTAGATGCCGTCCTTCTTCACCGTGACGTTGTTGAACCGCAGCGTGCCGCCGGTGTAGAGGTTGCCGACCTTCTTGCCGCCGGAGCAGGCGTCGCAGCCGGCGACCGAGGCGTTGCCCGACAGGGTGTTGGCGTCGGACTCGGCCTCGTAGCTCGTGGTGGCCGGCGTGCCGCCGCCGGGCTTGACGGTGAACAGCCGCGAGCCGTGGGCGGGCAGCGCCTCGGTGATCTTGTTCTTGTAGGTCCCGAGGTTCGCCTTGTTCCACAGGTCGCGCACGGAGGCGTTTCCGGTGAACCCGAGCGAGGCCCACTGGGCGGTGACGGAGGCCGGCGAGTCGGCGAGGTTGAACAGGGCGACGGTGTAGCTGCCGTCGGCGTTCTTGGTGCCCCAGACCTGCTGGTCGCCGACAGGGGTGACCGGACGCGCCACGGGCGAGTCGTTCTGGTCGACGGCGATGACTTCCTTGTTGGTCAGCAGGGAGACCCCGTAGCTGTCCAGCTTGGTGAGGTCGTCACCGGTGAACAGCGGCGACTTGTTGATGGCCCACAGGGTCATGTAGCTCTGCCGCTCGGCCTTGGTGAGGCCGTCCATCTCGCCGTTGCCGACGTCGATGGCGTCCAGGTCGTTCCAGCCGCCCGGGCCCGCCTTGCGGCTCCACGCGGGGGCGTCGTCCCACCGGTCGTTGACCGAGTTCTCCCAGGTGACGAGGCTGTTGCAGTAGCACTCGACGTCGGTGTCGATGCGCCAGCCGTTGGAGTACTTCTTCCAGTCGGCGGCGTGGCCGATGTCCAGCGACCAGGAGAGTTCGAGGTGGATCGGGCGCCCGGCGGTGGCGATGGCCTTCTGCCAGGCGGCGACGTCGGGCACGTTGTCGTAGTTGTCACCGGACTTGAAGGAGCCCGGGCCCACGCCGTCCAGCTTGAGGAAGTCGTAGCCCCAGTCGGCGAACTGCTGCGCCTGCGAGTCGATGTACTTCTGCGCGCAGGGCTTGCCGAAGTCGATCTTGTAGGCGTTGTCCCAGCCGTTGGTGGTGCGCAGGTCCGGGTAGACGATGTCGGCGGTGGTGCAGCCGGGGGTGTTCCAGATCGGCGTACCGCCGTCGCCGTACGCGCCCTTCTCCAGGCCGACGGGCAGGTAGATGCCGGCCTTGAGGCCCTTGGAGTGGATGTGGTCGGCGACCGACTTCATGCCGTGGGGGAAGCGGACCGGGTCGGGCGTCTGGCGGCCGTACCGGTCGAAGCCCGTCTTCCAGGTCTTGTCCATCCACCAGCCGGCGTCGATGTTGACATGGTCGTAGCCGTAGTTCTTCAGCTTGGCGGCGAGGGCGTCCGTCTGCTTCAGGACGTTCGCCTCGGTGAGGTAGCTGTAGTCGCCGTCCGGGTTGAGGCCCGGGTACTTCGACGACTGCATGCTCCAACTCGACCATCCCATGTACGGCTTGGCGGCGACGGGAGTGGTGGCGGTGGTCTCGCGCGGCACCGGGGTCTTGGCCTGTGCGGCGGGGACGGTCGTCGCGAGTCCTGCCGTGAGGGCGAACACCACCACGGCTCTCAGGGTGCGTGCGGGCAGGACGGAATACGAGGATGACCGCATGGGTCGTGCCTCCTGTGGGGTCAGGGTTGGGGCGGCTCAGCCCTTGCCCGAGCCGATGGTGAGCCCGCTGATGAACTGGCGCTGGAGCGCGAAGTACACCAGGAGAGTGGGGATCGCCGTCATCAGGGCACCGGCCGCGATGAGGTTGGGATTGGTGAAGTACGCGCCCTGGAGGTTGGCCAGGGCGGAGGTGATCGGGCGCTTGTCGCCGCTCTCGATCAGTGCGAGCGGCCAGAAGAAGTCGTTGTAGATCCAGATCGATTCGAGGGTCGCGAGGGCCGCGAACGCGGGGCGGCACAGCGGCAGGATGATCTGGAAGAACTGGCGCCAGACGGGGGCGCCGTCCACGAGCGCCGCCTCGGAGATCTCCTTCGGGATCGTCTTCATGTAGTTGCTGAGGACGAAGGTGCAAAACCCCGACTGGTAGGCGATGTGGATCGCGATGATGCCCCAGGCCGAGTTGTAGAGGAGGAGGGAGTCGCTCATCCACTGCGGCAGCGGGATGAGGAGGTAGAGGCGGTACAGGGGGGTGATGAGGACCTGCGCCGGGAGCAGGTTGCCCGCGGTGAACAGCATCAGCAGGACGATGTTCCAGCGGAAGTCGAACCGGGAGACGAAGAAGGCGACCGCGGCCGAGAACAGCAGGGTGCACAGGACGGACGGCACCGTGATGAGGACGGAGTTCCAGAAGAAGTGCGGCATCCCGGACTGGCTCCAGGCGTCGCTGAAGTTGCCGAGGCCGATGCTGTGGGGCCAGGAGAGATAGCCGTGCTTCGCGGTGTCCGAGTAGGGCCGCAGCGAGGTGTACATGGCCCACAGCAGCGGGACGAGCCACAGCAGGGCGATGCCGCCCAGCATCAGATGGCGGCCGGTCTGGCGCCGCGGCCCGGAGGGGGTCTTCGGCGTCTGCTGCGCGCGCCGGGTCCGCGGTCGGGAGGCCGGGCGCGGCACGGTCGTGGTCACTGGTCCTCCTTGCGGAAGTTCTGGACGAGGAAGGTCCCGATGGCGGCAAGGGAGACCACGAGCAGGACGACCGCGAGGGCGGACCCGTAGCCGATGTGACTGGACTCGCCGATGATGTTGTCGGTGATGAGGAGGGACAGGAGTTCCATGCCCGGCTTGCTTCCGACGCCGCCGCCGAGGACGTAGACGACGTCGAAGGACCGCAGGGACTCCATGACCGTGATGACCAGGATGATGACGTTGACCGGTTTCAGGGCCGGGAAGACCACCCGCAGGAAGGTCTGGCGTCCGTTGGCGCCGTCGAGCGCGGCGGCCTCCTTGAGTGCCGGGTCGAAGCCCTTCAGCCCGGCCAGGTAGAGGATCATGATGTATCCGGTGTGCCGCCAGCTGGAGGCGACCAGGACGGCCCACAGGTTGAGGTCGGGGTTGCCCAGCCAGTCGATGTGGTGGCTGGAACCGGCGGCGCTCAGGATGCCGTTGAGGAGCCCGGTGTCGGGGTTGTAGATGATCTCCCAGATGAACCCGACGACGGCGAGGGAGAGCACCATCGGCAGGAAGATGGCGGTCTGGTACACCCTCGTGAAGCGGATCTTCCGGTCGAGCTGGTAGGCGAGGAAGATGCCGAACGGGGTCGGCAGCAGGGCCGTGAACAGCAGCCAGATCACGTTGTGCCGCACCGCGGGCCAGAACGGCGGGTAGTTGGTGAAGATCTCCTTGTAGTTGTTCAGGCCGATCCAGTGGATGTCGGCCAGGTCGATGCCGTCCCAGGTGGTGAAGGACAGCCCCAGGGAGGCCAGTGCGGGCAGCCAGACGAAGAAGAGCAGGGCCGCCAGCGGGATGCCGATGATGACGGTGAGGAAGATCCGGTCGCCGGTGCCGAGGCGGCGCGGGCGGGCGCCGCGCGGGGCGGGGGGCGTGGTGGGCGCGGAGGACACGGTGCGTGAGACCTTTCCGGTCCTGGTCAGGCCGTGAAGAAGCGCGAGCGCTGGGACTCGATCTTCGTCAGCGTTCCCGAGCCGTCGTCGGGGTGGCCGAGCCACTGCGTCAGGCCGGGGAGTACGACGGTGGAGATGAAGCCGGGGTCGCTGTCGCGGTCCGCGAACTGGCTGATGTGCTTGGCGGAGGCGATGAGCTCGGCGGACTTCTTCTGGAGCGCGTTGTACGAGCCGGTGCTCGCCTTGTCGTTGACGGCGAGGTTGCTCGGGTCGACGCCCATGTACAGCTCCTCGGCGTGGGCGCCGCCGAGGAACTCCAGGAACTTCTTGGCACCGGCCTCGTTCTTGGGCCGGCGGCTGAGCATGAAGCCGTCGGTGGGTGCCTCGACGGCGTCCTGACCATGCGCGGCGTCGATCTCGGGGAAGGGGAAGAAGTCGATGTCGGCGCGTATCTTCTCGTCGGTGATCTGCTGTCCGAGGAAGAGGCCGATGACGGCCATCCCGGACTTCTTGTCGAGCAGCGACTGGGCGGCGTCCTGCCAGGAACGGCCGGCGGCACCCTGCTGGTAGTAGGGGGCGAGTTCGCGCCAGTGGTCGAGGGTGGCGAGGGCGCGCTTGTCGGTCCAGGGAACCTTGCCGCGCATCAGGGACATGTGGAAGTCGTAACCGTTGGTCCGCAGGTTCACGTAGTCGAAGGCGCCGAGGATGCTCCAACTGTCGCCGCCGCCGTATCCGGAGGCGATCGGGGAGAGCCCGTCCTTCTTCATCCGCTTCGTGAGCGCGATGAACTCGCTCCACTTCTGCGGGACTTGGTAGCCGCGCTCCTTGAAGAGGCTCTTGCGGTAGAAGACGGCCCACGGGTAGTTGTACAGCGGCACGAAGTAGTACTTGCCGTCCTCGCCGCGGGAGAGCTGCTTGGTGGCCTCGCTGAAGTCGGCGCCTATCGTGTCCCACACGTCGTCGAGGGGGCTGCAGAGCTTCTTCTTGGCGAAGTACTGCATGCGGTAGCCGGCGAACCAGGTGAAGACGTCGTCGGGGGTGCCCTGCAGATAGGTGGAGATGCTCTTCTGGAAGGTGTCGTGGTCGACGGTGTTCGTCTTCACCGTCAGACCGCTGTCCTTGGCGAACGCGTCGGTGACGGAGGCGTAGGCCTTCTTGGGGGTGGCGTCGGCGCCGTTGGATCCGAAGGTGACCGTCTTCGGGTCGGCCCCCGCTCCCCCGCCGCAAGCGGTCAGAACGGGCGCGGCCAGTGCGGCGGCGCCGAGTCCGAACAGTCCGCCGACGACTCCGCGGCGGCCCGGTTCACGCGCAGCCAGGGGATTGCGGCTCTGCTGCGTCATTGTTGCTCCTCACGCGTGTCCGTACATGTCTGATCTTCAGTGCGTGGCTGTGGTTCAGTACGTGCTGGTCGGTGCGTGGTGCGCTCGTCGGCGCGTGCTCGCCCCTCAGGGCGTCGTGCTCCTCAGCGCGCGTCCGAGGTGGTGAAGGACTGGATGGCGGTGGCCGCCGCGCCACGTGCCCACTCCTCGAAGGGCAGCGGCCTGGTCTGTACGTCGCAGTCCGCGGCCGAACCGAACGCGGCCGCGGCGAACGCGTCACGGATCTGCTCGGCGAACAGGTCGTAGGCGGCCAGGCCTTCGCCGGAGATGATCACGCGCTCGGGGCCGAGGAGGTTGGCCACGGTCGCGATGCCCCGGCCGATCGCCGCTCCCGCCCGGGCGTACACCTCCCGGGCGCCGGGGTCGCCGTCGTGGGCGAGGGCCAGGGCCGCGGTGGCGTCGGCGACACGCGCGCCGGTGACCTCCCGGATCCGGCCGACGATCGCGGGGTCCGAGGCGATCGCCTCGACGCAGCCCCGGTTGCCGCAGTGGCAGCGGGGACCGGCCGGGTCGATCGCCACGTGCCCGATCTCACCGGCCACGCCGTGCGCTCCCGCCACCACCTGTCCGTGCACCACCAGGCCGCAGCCGATGCCCGCGCCGACGGTCACCAGCGCGAAGTCGGACAGCCCCACCCCGGCCCCGAACCACTGCTCGGCCACCGTCAGCGCCCGAACGTCGTTGTCGAGGGTGACCGGCAGTCCGGTCGTGGTCGCGGCCAGTTCGGCGAGGGGAACGTCGCGCCACTCCAGGAACGGCGAGTAGCGCACCACCCCGGCCGCCCGGTCCACGTCACCCGAGACGGCGATGCCGAGCCCGCGGACCTGCACCCCGAAGCCGTCCGCCTCCGTCAGCAGTTCCTGTACGAGTCCCGCGACGGAGGTCAGTACCGCCTTGGGCTCGCGGGAGGTGAGCGGAACGCGCCGGGCGACCCGGATGCGGCAGCACAGGTCGGTGAGTACGGCGATGAGCTCGTCGCCCGTCACCTTGATCCCCAGGAACAGGGCCCTCCCGCCGTCGACCCGCACCGGGTTGGCGGGCCGCCCGAGGACGGGCTGCCGCGCGTCCTCCGCGTTGTCCTCCACTAGATAGCCGGCCTCGATCAGCGGCCGGACCGCCTTGGTGACCGCCGCTGCCGACAGCTGGGTCCGCCCCGCTATCTCCGACCGCGTGAGCGGGCCGTGGGACAGCACGGTGGTGAAGATCTGGGAAGCGGCCGGCGTATGGGCCGGGAACGCCTCGGTGGGAGAGGTCGAGCGCATGGCCGGAACCTAAGGCCCTTATTTTCTGCTGTCAATGAAAGAAGCAGGATTCTCTTGAGGACGCTCCATGAGGCACCTGTGACCTATGAAATCCAGAATGTGAGCAAGCATTGACACGTGATCCAAGGTCAGGGTTGGCTTTTCCTTGTCTCGTACGTGAGCACCACCTGAACGCGAGGATCCATGTCGCCGATCTCCTTCGCCCCGGACGCCGGGGTCTGGCTGCTGTCCACACCGCGCACCTCGTACGCGCTGCGGATCGACGAGACCGGAGCGCCCTGCCATGTCGCGTGGGGTCCACGACTGACGCCGGCCGAGGCCGAGGAGCTCGCCGTGCCACCCGCGCCCGAGGCCAGCAGCTTCGAGGGCAGGCCGCCCGTCGGCGAGGAGCTGCCGGTCGACGGCGGCACGCGCTACGGACCGCCGTCACTGCAGGTCCGGTTCGCGGACGGCTCCCGCGCCTTCGAGTGGCAGCCGACCGGCCACCAGGTCGACGAGGGCGAGCTGACCCTGTCGTTCCGCGACCGCCGCTACCCGTTGCGAGTGGCGCTCCACTACCGGGTGCGCGAGGACACGGACGTCATCGAGCGCTGGACCGTCGTCCGCAACGACGGCGACGAGCCCGTCACCCTGCTGCGTGCCGACTCCGCCGCCTGGACCCTGCCGCCGCAGCGGGACTACCGGCTCAGCCATGTCACGGGCCAGTGGTCCGCCGAGAACCAGTTGCGACGCGACCGGCTGCCGTACGGCGAAACCGTGTTGACCAGCCGTCGCGGGATCACCGGTCACCACGCGAACCCGTGGCTGATGCTCGACGCGGGTGAGGCGACGGAGGAGCACGGGCGGGTGTGGAGCGCCGCCCTCGCGTGGAGCGGGAGCTGGCGCGTCACCGTGCAGCGCACCCCCGACGGGCGGGCCGGATTCACCGGCGGCCCCGGCCAGGACGGTACGGCCGTGCCGCTCGCGCCGGGCGAGGAGTTCGCCACTCCCCCGTTCGCGGGACTGTGCACCGACGGCGGCTTCGGCGCGGCCAGCCGCGCCTGGCACGCGTACGTCCTGGCCCATGTCCTGCCCCATGCCGACGAGTTCGCCCCGGTGCTCTACAACTCCTGGGAGGCGACCGGCTTCGACGTCGACGAGGTCGGGCAGAAGGCGCTCGCCGAGCGGGCGGCGGCGCTCGGGGTGGAGCTCTACGTCGTCGACGACGGCTGGTTCGGGGCGCGCCGCAGCGACCGGGCGGGCCTCGGCGACTGGACACCGGCGCCCGACCGCTTCCCGGACGGGCTGGCCCCGCTGGTCCGCGCGGTGCACGGGCTCGGGATGCGCTTCGGCCTCTGGGTGGAGCCCGAGATGGTGAACCCGGACAGCGACCTGTACCGCGAACACCCCGACTGGGTACTGCACTTCCCCGGCCGCCCCCGCTCCGAGCTGCGCAATCAGCTGGTCCTCAACTTCGCTCGCCGCGACGTCGCCGACTGGGCCCATGGCTGGCTGACCCGGCTGGTCGGCGACCACGGCATCGACTTCCTCAAGTGGGACATGAACCGTGCGTTCAGCGAGGCCGGCTGGCCCGACCGGCAGGACGGCGCCGACCGTCTGGGCCCCGCGTACGTACGCAATCTCTACGGCGTCCTCGACCGTCTGCGCGCGGACCATCCGGCGCTGCGGATCGAGACGTGCAGTGGTGGCGGCGGCCGCGTCGACCTGGGCATCCTCTCCCGCACCGACCAGGCGTGGGCGTCGGACAACACCGACGCCGCCGACCGGATGGGGATCCAGCAGGGCTACGGCCAGATCTACCCCGCCCGCACGATGGGCGCCTGGGTGACCGACGTACCCAACCAGCTCACCGGCCGTACGGTCCCGCTGCGCTTCCGCTTCCACGTCGCGATGGCCGGGGCGCTCGGCATCGGGGGCGATCTCACGCACTGGTCCGAGGAGGAACTGCGGGAGGGGGCCGACCTGGTCGCCACGTACAAGAAGGTCCGCCATCTCGTCCAGCACGGCAGGCTTGACCGGCTGTCGCCGCCCGCCGAGGACTCGGTCTGCGTGGTGCAGTACACCGCCGCGGACGCCTCGGAGACCCTGCTGCTCGCCTACCGGCGTGTCTCCCGCCACGGCGCGCCGAGGCTGCCGGTCCGGCCGCGTGGTCTGACCCCCGGGGGCCGCTACCGCGACGCCCGCTCCGGCGCCGTGCACCACTCCACGGTGCTCGGCGAGTACGGTCTCGACGTCGACCTGCCGGCGGGCGACTGGTCCAGCACGGCAGTGCACCTCGTCCGGGAGGACTGACACCCCGTCAATGTGCTGGTGGGCCGCCCGATGTCGCTCTCGCCCGTCGGGCGCCCGTCAGTACCGCTGGGCCTTCGCCAGGACCGGGGTCAGCTGGGGTTGGGTGGGCTGTCTGCTGATGGCGACGGGCTGGGCGCGCTGACCCGGCTTGAGGTTCTCCGCGCCCACGAACCTGGTCTCGACGACCTTGCCGTCGGCGTTCTTGAAGTCGACCTGGACGGCGTACGAGGCCGTGCGATCGGTGTTGTTGGTGATGTTGACGAGCACGGCGAGCAGGCCGCCCGTCTTCGCCCTGGGCAAGCCGCTCATGGCGACGTCGGACCGCGCGTTCCCGGAGCCCTGCACCTTCTTCAGCTCCGCCTGTGCCTGCGCGCTCGCGCGGGCCGTGTCGGCCGAGACGGACGCCTCGAACTCCGAGGCCGCGGCGGACAGCGAGGAGGCCGCCGCCGAGGCCGAGGCCCGGGCGGAGCCGATGATCGAGGAGGCGGCCGAGGCCAGGGCGGACGGCGGTGTGCCACTGAACGACGAGGTGTCCGGCGGGGTGGCGCGCGGCGTGACGGTGGCGGCGGCGCTGTCGCCGCCACTGTTCGTGCTGCACGAGACGAGCGCGGCGCCGCAGGTCAGGGTGGCCAGGAGGGCCGCGGTCGCGCGGCCGCGGCCGGTCCGTGCCGGGCCACCGTGGGTGCGTCTGCTCATGGAGCTCGTCCTCTTCCTGCCGGTCCGAAAACCCGGTCTGCGGGCCTCCCCCATGCTCCGTGCCCGGCTCCACGCCCGCGATCGGTGCTGACCCGTTGGGGTTGCCCGGCCCACGGCGAACCGGGGTCTCGGCCCGGGGCGGCACGAGCCGTCGTCGCCTCAGCTCCCGCCCGGGCGCAGGCGTGAGGATCTTCAGAACTCCCGGTTCGACGGAAAAGGGCTGGGCGGGACGATGCCGGGGCTGCTAGCGTCCGGGACACCGTGACATCGCGCGAGGAGGTGAGACCCATGAACGCCGTATCCCATGGGTGCTCCCCATCTTCTTCACGGTTGGGCGGTTGACGTAGCTGTCGCCGGGAGCGCCTCGACAAGGCACTCCCGAAAGGCAACAACTCATGCATTTCACCGCAGAGACATCGTCGAACGGTGTCGTCGAACGCAACTTCGCTCTGGATGAGGTCACCGGCGTGCTCTGGTCACCCGCATCCGGCTCCGCCGGCGCACCCCTGGTCCTGATGGGTCACAGTGGCGGCCTGCACAAGAAGGCACCGGGAATCCTGGCCCGTGCACACCACTACGTGACCACCTGCGGATTCACCGTGGCCGCCATCGACGCGCCCGGACACGGCGACCGGCCGCGCAACGCGGAGGACAAGCAGTGGGTCGCCGCTCTCCTGCGGGCCCGGGCGGCAGGAGAGCCGATCGGCCCGATCATCGTTGACTTCAACGGCTCACTGGCCCAGCGCGCCGTGCCGGAATGGCGGGCAACCCTGGACGCCCTCCAGGCACTGCCCGAGATCGGTACCGAGGCGCCGGTCGGCTATGGCGGCATGACGTTGGGCACCGCGACCGGGCTGCTGCTGACGGCGATCGAACCCCGGATCACCGCCGCGACCTTCGGCGGGGTCTTCGTGTACGAGGCGCTGACCGAGGCGGCCAAGCGGATCACCATCCCGGTCGAGTTCCTGCTCCCGTGGGACGACGAGGAGATCAACCGCCAGTCCGGTCTCGCGTTGTTCGACGCCTGCGCCTCGAAGGAGAAGGCGTTGCACGCCTACCCGGGCAGGCACAACCAGGTGCCTGGATACGAGGTCGACAACTCGGCCCGGTTCTTCCTGCGGCATCTCGGCCGGGCCGGCACGTCACCGGCCTGACCTGCCGGCGGTGTCGGGAGACGTGAGCCACGGCGACCGTCAGGCGTCTGGAAAGGAACTTCTTGTCAGTTCCAGTGGACGGCAAAAGGAAAAGGCAAGGAGAGCTCTCTCCTTGCCACTCTCAACATATAGCGCAGTGGGGGGCTTGCCGCAAGACCCGGGTCACGGCGCAGAATCGTCGGCCGATGCCACAACCTGCGGAAATGGGGACACGACGTGCGTGTGTTGTTGTCGACGTATGGGCCCGACCGGGCGGAGCGGTCGGCCGACTCGTCAGGGGGACGGCAACCAGGGAGGAGGACGTGCTCGACAGGAACTTCGGCAGAGTTCGAGGCGCCGGTGATGCGATCGGCCGCCGCACTGCGACGGAGCACGGCTGCCTCGGAGGTATCGCGATGACTGAGCGGTACGTGTCGGACCTTCACGAGGTCGACGAGACGCAGGTCGCGGTCATCGGCGGCAAGGGCGCGCACCTGGGCGGGCTGTCGCGGATCGAAGGCATCCGCGTGCCAGGTGGCTTCTGCGTGACGACGGACGCCTTCCGGCGGATCATGGCGCAGGCGCCGTCGATCGACGATCGGCTCGATCAGCTGTCGCGCCTGAACCCGGACGACCGTGAGGCGATCCGCACGCTCAGCGCGCAGATCCGCCGGACCATCGAGGGGATCGCCATCCCGGGCGATCTCGCGGCGGCGATCACCGGCGCGCTCGCCGAGCTCGGCGAGCAGGCCGCCTGCGCCGTACGGTCCAGCGCGACGGCAGAGGATCTGCCGACGGCCTCCTTCGCCGGCCAGCAGGACACGTACCTGAACGTCGTGGGGCCGACGGCGATCCTCCAGCACGTCAGCCGGTGCTGGGCCTCGCTGTTCACCGAGCGGGCCGTGACCTACCGCCAGCGGAACGGTATCGACCACCGTACGGTCCACATGGCCGTGGTCGTGCAGCAGATGGTCTTCCCGCATGCGGCCGGCATCCTGTTCACGGCCGACCCCGTCACGGGCAACCGGAAGGTCGCCACCGTGGATGCCGGCTTCGGCCTCGGCGAGGCCCTGGTCTCCGGCCTGGTGAACCCGGACGTCTTCAAGGTGCGACACGGCGAAATCGTCGCCAAGGTGATCGCCGCCAAACAGCGTGCCGTTCACGCCCTTCCGGGTGGCGGTACGCAGGAAGTGGCGATCGACGCGCAGCGGCAGGAGGAGCCGGCGCTGACGGATGCGCAGGTCGTGCGGCTCGTGCAGCTCGGGCGGCGGATCGAAGCACACTTCGGCCGCCCGCAGGACATCGAATGGTGCCTGGTCGATGACGGCTTCCAGATCGTTCAGAGCCGGCCGATCACGACGCTGTTCCCGATCCCGGAAAGCAGTGACCAGGAGAATCACGTCTACCTCTCCGTGGGGCATCAGCAGATGATGACCGACCCCATGAAGCCCCTGGGGATCTCCGTGTGGCAGCTGACGGCCATGGCGCCCATGCAGGAGGCCGGCGGGAGGCTGTTCGTGGACGCCACCCGGCGCCTGGCCTCGCCCACGAGCCGCGCCGGCTTCCTGGACCTCGTGGGGAGAGGCGATCCGCTGGTCAGGGACGCTCTGGAGACCGTCCTCGACCGCGACGATTTCGTTCCGTCGGCCCCGGACGCGGGGCCCGGCGGGCCGCCGGCCGGCGGTGCGTCCGCCCCGATCGCGACCGATCCGGCCATCGTCAGCGAGCTGATCGAGCGCAGCCAGGTGTCCATCGCCGCCCTGGAGCGCGACATCCGGACGAAGTCCGGACCGGCGCTGTTCGACTTCCTGCTGGAGGCATTCAAGGAGCACAAGCGAGTCCTCAGTGATCCGCTGAGCATGCAGGCGATCATGGCGGGGATGGAGGCCACGTGGTGGCTCAACGACACGCTGCGGGAGTGGCTGGGCGAGAAGAACGCGGCTGACACGCTCACGCTGTCCGCCCCCGACAACGTCACGTCGGAGATGGGTCTGGCGCTGCTCGACGTCGCGGACGTGATCCGCTCGCACGCGGAGGTGGTGGCGTTCCTGCACGGCGTCGCGTACGTCGAGGACGCATCCTTCCTGGACGAGCTGGCGAAGCTCGCGGGCGGGGCCGAAGCGCGCGACGCCATCGAGGGCTACCTCGACCGATACGGCATGCGCTGCGTCGGCGAGATCGACATCACGAGGCCACGTTGGCGCGAGCGCCCCACCACGCTCGTGCCCGTGATCCTCGACAACGTCAGGAACTTCGAGCCGGGCGCCGCCGAGCGGCGCTTCGAACAAGGGCGGCAGAAGGCGCGGAAGAAGGAACAGGACGTGCTGTCACGCTTGCGGGCCCTGCCGGACGGGGACCGGAAAGCCGACGAGGCCAAGCGGATGATCGATCGGGTCAGAACCTTCATCGGGTACCGGGAGTACCCGAAGTACGGCATCATCAGCCGCTACTTCGTCTACAAGCAGGCCCTGCTGGAGGAGGCCGAGCGCCTCGTGCAGGCAGGCCTGCTTCCTGAGCAGGAGGACATCTTCTACCTCACGTTCCAGGAACTCCACGACGTCGTGCGCTCGAACCAGGTGGATGACCGGCTCATCCAGCAGCGCAAGGACGCCTTCCGGTCGTACCACGCGCTCACACCGCCCCGGGTGCTCACCTCGGACGGTGAGGCGGTCACCGGGGCGTACCGGCGCGACGACGTGCCGGCCGGCGCCTTGGTCGGCCTCCCGGTTTCCGCCGGGACCATCGAGGGGAGGGCCCGCGTCATCCTTGACATCGCGGAGGCCGATCTCGAAGCGGGCGACATCCTGGTCACGACCTTCACGGACCCCAGTTGGTCGCCGCTGTTCGTCGCAGTCGCGGGCCTGGTGACGGAGGTGGGCGGCCAGATGACCCATGGCGCGGTGATCGCCCGGGAGTACGGCCTGCCGGCCGTCGTGGGCGTGGCGCAGGCCACCCGGCTGATCCGGGACGGACAGCGGATCCGCGTGCACGGAACCGACGGGTACGTCGAGATCCTGCCTTGACCGACCACACCGGGAAGCCCCATCCATAGCTTCCGACTGAACAACGCCCAGCAGCAAGGCCCGAGGCCGGAGAGGAGAGCCTGGCGGCTTGCGGTGCGAATCCCCCGTCGGTGTCCGTCGTGATCACGGCCGGACAGCGCGGGGGGGCGCACCCTGAGCGGGGAACGGTCCGGCGATGAGCGACCGACCGCATCAGGCGGATTCGGTCCCCACCGCGCCGGTGCCACAGCCGCCGGCCGACTGTCGGGACCGGCAGGCCCAACAGTCGGTACGGCACTGCCGGGCTCGCCCCGGCTCGCGTGGTGTCCGTTCCGGAAGCGAGTCCTTACGGGTGTGCGATGTCGGTGATCACCTGGTCGTACCGCCGAACGTTCCCGGTGAATGTGTAGTTGGGGTACCTCGGCCGCAGGCGGGCCAGGGCCGCGTCGACGAAGGCCCACATGTCGCCGATGTCGGCGGTGGGGTCGAAGATGGCGTGGGTCAGCCATTCGCCCTCGTCGTTGGCCACGTAGGCTTCGTACTTCTGCGCTTCGGTGGTGACGGCCATGGGTGTATCGGTCTCCTGGTTCGTGGCCTGCCGGGTGTCGTCGCTGTTGTCGTCCACGGTGGCGGCTGCCTGCGCTGTCCCTGCCGCGGTGAGAAGCGCTGCCGCTGCGGCCGTGCCGGTGGCGGCGCCCAGCATGGTCCGCCGGGAAATCTCTGACACAGTTCTCCCCCTGTGTTGGCCCCTCCCGGTGAGAGGCCGCAGCCGACCATACATTCAAGTCCCTTTGAAACCAGAGCAGTTGGAAGAAATTCGCACCCTCACTCGCGCGACAGCCTGAGGATTCACGCGGCTGTGACCGGGCGTGCGGCATCCTGCACCCGGCACGAGTGCGACGGGAGTCGGCTGCATGCGCCACAAGCTGGCCAGGGGCGAGCACGTGGACACGACGAGAGGCCCCGCCTCTACGATGGACCGATGGCAGCGATCAAGCAGATACAGGTCACCTTCGACTGCGCAGAACCTGAGCGCGTCGCTCGTTTCTGGTGCGAGGTGTTGGGGTACGTCGTACCGCCGCCGCCGGAGGGGTTTGCTACTTGGGACGATTTCGATCGCGCACTGCCGCCTGAGCGTCAGGGTTCGGCGTTCGCATGCATTGATCCCTCAGGTGTGGGCCCGCGACTGTATTTCCAGCGCGTCCCTGAAGGCAAGGTCGTCAAGAACCGGGTGCATCTGGACGTGCGGGTCGGCACCGGGCTCGTGGGTGAAGAGCGCCTGGCCGCACTCGAGGCCGAATGCGCACGACTGGTCGCGCTCGGCGCTGTACGCGTGCGACTACTGCTTGCCGATGCCCACAACGAGTCGTGCCTCTTGATGCAGGACATCGAGGGCAACGAGTTCTGTCTCGACTGAGGAGCCGCGAACGTGGCACCTTCGGGAGTCGGCTGGTGCAGTTCGCCATCACGAGGGTCGCCGTCCCGCGGGGCATCCACTCTCAGTCCGTGTGGACGCCGCCTTCGCTGTGAGAGGCGCCCTCAATCGCCGCCATGTCCTGGGTGCCGATGACGCCGAGCAACTCAAGCTGAGCGGCGCCCTCGGTACCGGGCGGGGCCGTGAACCACAGGAGGCGCTGGCGGCCGTCCTCGCTGAACAGACTGTGGCAGTCCAACTCGACGACGCCCAGCGCGGGATGCACGATGCGCTTGTGATCGGTGCGGCGCAGGCCTACATCGTGGGTGTCCCACAGGGCGGCGAACTCCGCGTTGCGCCGCCGCAGTGCGGCAGTCATCCCGGCGACCTCGGTGTCGCGGCCCCGGCGGGCGGCGACTGCCTGCTGGTCGGTGACGAAGACGCGTGAGTGGTGCGCATGGTCCTCGGGCGGGTGGACCGCGCGGGCGGCCGGATCGGTGAACCAGCGGTACGCGAAGCCGGTGACGGGGCCGCGCGGCTCCGGAGCCCGGCCGAGCAGTGCCGCGGCCGGCTCGTTCTGGACGAGGGTCTCGTGCAGGTCGGTGATGACCTGGGCCGGGGTGGTGACCAGCCGGTCCAGCAGCCCGAGCAGGGCGGGCTGCGCGTGCCGCGCGCTCGCGCCGTGCGCCGATGCGGGCAGCGGCCGGTCGGCGAGATGGAACAGGTGGTCGCGCTGGTCGCCCCCAGCCGCAGCGCCCGGGCGAGAGCGGCCAGTGTCTGGGACGAGGGCTGGGCGCCGCGTCCCCGCCCAGTTGGACCAGACCAATCCTGCCGGAATCGTTGACATGTACGGCACCCGCCGCAATTCTGAGAGCGCTCTCAACGAGAACCGGACGGCTCCACTCCGCCGGAATCCACCTCGTTGGAATCCCCCCACTCAAGGAGAGAGCGAGTGCCCAGAAGGCTCAGGAGTCGCACATGGCATGCCCTGGCGGTGGCTGCGGCCACCGCCACCACGGCGCTTCTCACGTTCGGCGCCCCCTCCGACGCGAACGCGGCCGTCCCCACGACGATCCCGCTGAAGTTCACGAACAACTCCGGCCGCAGCGAACCCGTGTACATCTACGACCTCGGAACACTCCTCTCGACGGGCCAGCAGGGCTGGGCCGACGCGAACGGCACGTTCCACGCCTGGCCCGCCGGCGGCAATCCGCCGACGCCCGCACCCGACGCTTCGATCACGGGCCCGGCCAACGGCCAGTCGATGACGATCCGGATGCCGAAATTCTCCGGCCGGATCTACTTCTCCTACGGCCAGAAACTCGACTTCCGCCTGACCACCGGCGGCCTGGTGCAGCCGGCCGTGCAGAACCCGAGCGACCCCAACCACAACATCCTCTTCAACTGGTCGGAGTACACGCTCAACGACTCCGGGCTGTGGATCAACAGCACCCAGGTCGACATGTTCTCGGCCCCGTACGCCGTCGGGGTCCAGCTCGCCGACGGGAGCACCAAGAACACCGGCCACCTCAAAACGGGCGGCTACACCGGGTTCTTCAACGCCCTGCGCGGTCAGCCGGGCGGCTGGGCCCATCTGATCCAGACCCGGTCCGACGGCACCGTCCTGCGGGCGCTGGCTCCCGGCCACGGCATCGAGGCGGGCGCGCTGCCGGGCACCGTCATGGACGACTACATCAACCGCGTGTGGCAGAAGTACAGTTCGTCGACGCTGACGGTGACGCCGTTCACCGATCAGCCGAACACAAAGTACTTCGGGCGGGTCTCCGGTGACGTCATGAACTTCACCAACAGCGCCGGCGCGGTCGTCACCAGCTTCCAGAAGCCCGACTCGGACAGCATCTTCGGTTGCTACAAGCGGCTGGACGCCCCCAACGACCTGGTACGCGGCCCCATTTCACGAACCTTGTGCGCGGGCTTCAACCGCTCGACCCTTCTCACCAACCCCAACCAGCCGGACACGAGCTCGGCGAACTTCTACCAGGACACGGTGACCAACCAGTACGCCCGCAAGATCCACGCGCAGATGGCCGACGGCAAGGCCTACGCGTTCGCCTTCGACGACGTCGGCAACTACGAGTCCCTCGTCCACGACGGCAACCCCCAACAGGCGTACGTCACGCTGGACCCGTTCAACTGACGGACACCGAAGAGCTAGGGCCTGTCCGGCACCGGGCAGGTGGTCCGCTTCACGAGGTCGTGCCAGCCGGACTCCAGGCGCTCGAGGGGCATCCCGCACTGGCGCGTCAGGTGGTGGATCAGGGCGGGTTCCAGGTAGCCCATGAGGGTCTGGGCGAGGAGAACGCCGTCCGCGCCGGGCACGGCCTCGCGCAGGAGCATGGCGACATGGGTGAAGCGGACGCGGTACGGGGCGGAACTGAAGCGACGGGAGGCGTCCGGCTCGGCGGCGATGTACAGGTCGAGCCGGTCGTGGATCTCGCGCAGGGCCCGGCAGCCGAAGGCGTGCAGGCGGTCCGCCGGTGACGCGCCGGGGCCGAGAGGTGACGGGCCGCTGAGGAAGGCGGCCTGGAACTGCTGCTCGGTGTGGTCGAGCAGGGCCATCAGCAGGCCGGTGCGGTCACCGAAGCGCCGGAAGACGGTTCCCTTGCCCACCGAGGCCGCGACGGCGACGGCTTCCATGGTCACATTGGCGACCCCGTGCTCCTCCACCAGGCGGGTGGCGGCCTCCAGCAGCCGGGCGCGGTTGCGTGCGGCGTCGGCGCGGAGCTGCGGCGCGGCGGGACCGAGGGTCAGCTCCAGCGGAACCGGGGCTCCCGAGGGTTCCTGCCCCTTCGGGAAGGGCGGAAGTGGGGTGGACATGAACACAGCGTAACGGCAGAAGGGGGCAACTGGACCCTGGTCCGTTTAGGTGCTACAACATTAAACAGACCAGCAAGCGGACCTCGGTCCGCTTTATTGCCGCAATGTTTCGTCCCCGGGAGTTCCCCATGTCCGTACGCATCCTCGCGCTCGTCGGCAGCCTTCGCGCCGGCTCCCACAACCGCCAGCTCGCGGAGGCGGCTGTCAAGCTCGCCCCCGAAGGCGCGGAGATCGAGCTGTTCGAGGGGCTCGCCGAGGTCCCGTTCTACAACGAGGACCTCGACGTCGAGGGCAAGGTGCCGGCCGCCGCCACCGCCCTCCGTGAGGCCGCGGGCCGCGCCGACGCCTTCCTGCTCTTCTCGCCGGAGTACAACGGCACGATCACCGCTGTCCTGAAGAACGCCATCGACTGGCTGTCGCGTCCGTACGGCGCCGGCGCCTTCACCGGCAAGCCCGCCGCCGTGGTCGGCACCGCGTTCGGTCAGTTCGGTGGCGTCTGGGCGCAGGACGAGGCCCGCAAGGCCCTCGGGATCGCCGGTGCCGCCGTCCTGGAGGACCTCAAGCTCTCCGTTCCCGGCTCCGTGACCCGCTTCGCCGAGACCCACCCGGTCGACGACGCCGAGGTCGCCGCCCAGCTCACCGAGGTCGTCGCCCGCCTGCACAGCCAGGTCGGCACGGCCAGCGCCGCCTGACGACTCCCCCCAGGGCCGGTCCGGTGCCACCGGACCGGCCCTTCGCGCGTTCCCGGCAGCCGCCGACCGCCCCCAACGACCCCCCAGTTGTCAGCGATCTTGGCGGAACCGAACCCTCCGGGCCAAGATGCCCGCATGAAGGGTGATCTCTTTTCCAGTGACCACATGGTGCAGCCCGCCGTCACGCCGGGCATGACCATCCAGAACGCCAAATCGATCAAGTACGCCGTCAACGGCGACATGCTCGCGCGCCAGGGGGCGATGATCGCCTACCGGGGGAATCTGCAGTTCGAGCGCAAGGGCCAGGGCGTGGGCGGCATGCTCAAGCGGGCGGTCACCGGTGAGGGACTGCCGCTGATGACGGTGCGCGGGCAGGGCGAGGCCTGGTTCGCGCACGAGGCGCAGAACTGTTTCATCATCGACATCGAGCCGGGCGACCTGTTCACCGTGAACGGGCGCAACGTCCTGTGCTTCGACTCCACGCTGTCGTACGAGATAAAGACCGTGAAGGGCGCGGGCGTCACCGGCGGCGGCATCTTCAACAGCGTCTTCAGCGGTCACGGCAGACTGGGGCTGATCTGCGAGGGCAACCCGCTGGTGATACCCGTCTCGCCGCAGCAGCCGGTGTACGTCGACACGGACGCGGTCGTCGGCTGGACCGCGCAGCTCCACACCTCGCTGCACCGCTCGCAGTCGATCGGTTCGATGATCCGCGGCGGCTCGGGCGAGGCCGTGCAGCTGAAGCTGGAGGGCGACGGCCTGGTCGTCGTACGGCCGAGTGAGGCGACTCCGCAGAAGGCACAGCAGCACTGACGCCGGGGGGAACGGCGAAAGGGGCCCCGCCCGGTGGCGGGGCCCCTTCTTCTGGTGCCGTCCTGCTCGTGCCGTCCTTCCCGTGCCGTCCGTCAGCGTCGGGCGGCCGGGGTGTTGGCGGTGGTGACGTTGACGGCGGCCCACGCCGCGTCCACCGCCCGGTACTCGGCGCTGGTCGCTCCGTACATGTCGGCGGCGGCCTTGAGGGTCGCGGTCCGCGCGTCGTGGAAGTCGGTCGTGGAGACCATGTAGCGGGTCAGCGCGCGGTAGAAGATCGCGGTCGCCTTGGCGCGTCCGATGCCGGTCACCCGCGAGCCGTCGTAGGTCGGCGAGTCGTACGTCACACCGCCGATCGTCTTGCGGCCACTGCCCTCGGCGAGCAGGTAGTACGCGTGCGACGAGACGCCGGAACCGGCGTGCACCTCGGTGTCGTACGCCTCGGGCGACCAGTAGTCGATGGTGCCCTCCAGCTTGTCCAGGGAGGGGTGGTCGAGGCGGCGCAGGAACTTCTGGGCGAGGCCCAGCTTCTCGCCCATGAGGTAGTTGGGCGGGTTCTTCGGGTTGTTGGCGGAGAACTCGACGTTGGACCCGAAGACGTCGGCGAGTGACTCGTTGAGTGCGCCCGGCTCGCCGTACTGGTTGCCGTCCGCGTCCACCCGGGTGGGTTCGAGGGCGGCGGTGGCGTCGACGACGCCGTGGGTCAGCTCGTGGCCGGTGACGTCCAGGACGACCAGCGGCTTCTTGAACATGGCGCCGTCACCGTCGCCGTAGAGCATGCAGCCGCACGTCGAGTCCCAGAAGGCGTTGCCGACCTTGCGGCCGAAGTGGACCATCGCGCGGGCGCCGGTGCTGTTGTTCTTGATGCCCTTGCGGCCGAAGGTCTTCTTGTAGAAGTCCAGCGTCTGGGTGATGCCGTACTGGGCGTCGACCGCGGTGGTGGTCCGGTTGGCGGTGGTGCCGGTGCCCCACTTGTTGGTGGTACTGGTGAACTTCGTGCCGCGCGAGAAGGCTTCCAGTTCCGCGCCCTTGGCGTCCCGGGTCTCGGTGTTCCACCGGGTGGGGTCCTTGAGGAGAAAGCTGGTGCGCGCGGTTCGGGTCGTGGTCAGCGTCACCTTGCCGGCGAAGAGGGAGGTGCCGCTGCCGGTCGCCTTGACCGGGTAGCGGGCGGCCGCCGTCGCGCCGAGGAGGCCGGACGGCTGGGTGGCCACGCCCGTCACCGGGCTCGCCGTCTCGCCCTTCTCGCGCAGCGTCTTCTCCAGGTGCGGCGAGATGAACTCGTCGCTGTCGGGAGTGTTGCTGCGGATCCGCCCGCTCTGCGCGTCCACGACGACCGTGCGCGAGCCACCGACCTCGGTGGTGCCGCTGTCGATCACGCGCACCTGGTAGGCGAGGGCGGCGGCGCCGTCGCGGGCGTCGACGACGAGTTCGGCGCTGCCCGCGTCGCCCTGGGCGACCGCGGCGGCCTTCTGTTCGGCCTGCTGGGGCGTCAGCCTCGCCTCGGTCGTGGCCGGCTTGACGGCGTGGTCGGCGGCCCTGGTCACGCCCAGGTAGGCGGACTGCTTGCCGAGGTGGACGACGAGGTCGCCGCCGAGCACCGGGAGCCCCTGATGGCTGCGGACGAAGCGGACGTGCTGCTTGCCGTCCGGGTCCGTCATGACGTCCGTGGCCCGCAGGGTGTCACCCGGGCCGACACCGGTGGCCGGGGCGTGGGCGAACGCGGCGGCCCGGGCGGCCTCCACCGGCGAGGAGGCCGAAGTCGCGGCGCGGGCGGGCGAGTCGGGCGTCGCGAAGGCGGGGCCCGCCGGAAGCGTGGCCGCCGTCGTCACCGCGACGGCGATCGCCACGCGGCGTATGTGGGGTCTACGCACTGAGTTCCTTCGAACGGGGGCGGCCGGTGTCGCCAACCGCCCTGGGGCACGGCGCCGTTGAACGCCGTGGAGGCTGTCGGGCCCTTCCGACAGATGCGACGAGGGGGGCGGTGGTTGCCCGACGAGGTCCACCGACCCGCACATGTGATCGAGGTCGCAGCGCCTCCGGCCCACAGCGGGGGGGGAGCCGGAGGGGCGCAGGTGTCAGATCGTGCGGTGGGCGAGGGAGGTCAGGAGCGTCCGCAGGTCCGCGGCGGGACGCGGGGCCAGGGAGGCTCCCGCCAGCAGGGTGTCCGCCGCCGCGAGATGCCGGCGCGCCGCGTCCAGGGCAGCCGTGCGACCACCGTCCCGCTCGACCAGGGTCGCCGCCCGGCGTACGGCACCGTCGTCGAGGACGGCGGTGGAGGCGAGGAGTTCGGCGAGCGGGGAGCGGCCCGGCGCGGCCAGGGCGGCGAGAACGGGCAGGGTCTTCTTCCCGTGCCGCAGATCACCGTGCACCGGCTTCCCGGTGACGGCCGGATCGCCCCAGATGCCGAGCAGGTCGTCGGCGATCTGGAAGGCCACCCCGAGATGCCGTCCGGCACGGTCCAGGGCGGCGGCGGTCTCCCGCGGCGCGCCCGCGAACCCGGCCCCGACGGCCAGCGCGCAGCCGAGCAGGGCACCGGTCTTGTGCTCGGCCATCGCCTCGTACTCCCCCGCACTCACCGCGTCGGGGCCGGTCCAGGGGCGGTGGGCGAACAGCAGGTCGTCGGCCTGACCGCGGACCAGGTCGCGCGAGGCCCTCGTCAACCGCCGCACTGCCGCCGGGGCGTGGGCGGTCGCGGGCGCCGCGGTGAGGGTTTCGACGGCCAGGGCGAAGAGCGCGTCGCCCGTGAGGACGGCGGGGCCGGTTCCGTAGGCCTTCCACACGGCGGGACGGCCGCGGCGCAGCGCGTCGTCGTCCATGATGTCGTCGTGCAGGAGCGAGAAGGTGTGCAGCAGTTCCACCGCCACCGCGCCCGGCACGCCCGCCTCGGCGGAGCCTCCGGCCGCCTCGGCCCCGAGTACGGCGAGTGCCTGTCGTACGCCCTTGCCCTGGCGGTGGGTCGCGGGGGCGCCGCCGACCTCGCAGCGGCCCAGCGCGTAGCCGGCCATCTCCGCCACCCAGGGGTGCAGGCCGTCGACCGCCTCCGCGAGGGCCGGGGCGACCAGATCTCGGCAGCGCGCCAGGATCTCCGGGGCGGCGGGCGGCGCCGTCAGGACCGTACGGGGAGAGGTCATCGGGCTGCCTCCGTGTCCGCGCCCTCCGCCGGGGTGAGGCCGAGCTCCGTCCGCGCCCGTTCGACCATCTCCCGGGCGTGTCGCAGCCCGATGCCCTCCAACACGCCGGCCAGTTCGGTGAGTTCGGCGGCGGTCTCGGCGCGGTCGCGGCCGAGCCTGGCCAGGGACTTGACCAGCCCGAGCCGGGACAGCGCCCGGCCGCGCGGCTCGCTCATCGCCTCGAACTCCGCCAGTGCCCGCGCGTAGAGGTCCCGGGCCCGCTCATAACGCCCCGCCCGGTAGAGGACGTTGCCGCGCATCTTGTGGTTGTAGGCGAGGGCCCCGGACAGGTTCATCGCCCGGCAGGACACCTCCGCCTCGCTCAGCAGTGCCAGCGCGCGGTCCGGGTCCCGGTCGCGTACGGAGACGATGTCCGCGAGGCCGCGCAAAGCCCAGGCGTGGCCGCGCCGGTCCTCGGCGCGCGCGGCGATCTCGGCCGCTTCCTCGAACATGGCGTACGCGGTGTCGTAGGCGCCGGTGTTGCGGTGTATCTGTGCGATGCCCTCCAGGGCCCACACGGTGTGGCGGGCCTCGCCGCGCTTGCGGGCCTCGGCCAGCAGTTGTTCGTGCAGGGCGGTCACGGCGGCGTAGTCGCCCTGGATGCGGCCGGTCTCCGCCAGGCCCGCCAGGGAGTAGCCGCGTACGACGACGTCCCCGGACCGCTCGCCGAGTTCGGCGGCCAGTCGCAGCAGCCGCCAGGCCAGCGGGAACGCCCCGCGCTGGCGGGCCAGGGTGCCGCCGCTCCACAGCGCCCACGCCATCGCGCCGGTGTCCCGGGCCGCGCGGGCGGTGCGGTAGCTCGCCTTCCATGCCCGGTCGGCGTCGGCCACCTGCCCGAGCCTGCGGTGCGCCTCGGCGACCGCCAGGCCCGACCGGGCCGCCTCGGCACGGGCGCCCTCGCGCTCGGCGGCGCGCAGTTGCTCGGTACCCGCCGCCAGGACATCGGTCAGCGAGGAGTTCACGGACAGGGTGGTCAAAGCGCCCTGGTACTCGGGGGCGAAGGCCTTGCCGTACATGGATCCCTTTCGATCGGCTGACTTGCACGGATCGGCGGCACCCGACGACTCGACTGTGCACCTACGTATACACACTCTGTATACACACCTTGTATACATAGAGCGCATAGTGTGCTGGATTTCCACTCGGGAATCCCTGCCGTATCGCGGCTGCCGCGCCGCCCACCCGTTGCCGATCAAGACGGCGATGGCGTGCACCAGGTTGCCTGTCGCGAAAAAGAAGCGCGAACCTCCGTCGCCCCCGGCATAGTTGGGCCCCGTGTCAGACAGAGAACCAGAAGCGCAAACGATCCCCGAGGGCCCGATGCGTCCCGGCGAGTTCCCGATCGACGCCTCGCTCGTGCGACGACTGCTGGCCGCGCAGTTCCCACGGTGGGCCGAGCTGCCCCTGAAGCGCTTCCCGTCGGCGGGTACCGTCAACGCCCTGTACCGGCTCGGCGACAACCTGACCGTACGCCTCCCCCGGATCGAAGGGGGCGCCGAGGACGTGGCCAAAGAAGCGCACTGGGTGCCGCGGCTCGCCCCGCTGCTCCCGGCCACCGTCCCCGAGATCCTCGCCACCGGCTCACCCGGCGAGGGCTACCCGTGGCCCTGGATGGTGCAGCGCTGGCTCGACGGCGAACCCCCGCACGCCGGCCGTCTCAGCGACCCGCTGCCCCTGGCCGCCGGCCTCGGCGCCTTCGTGGCCGCGCTGCGCCGGGTCCGGCTGCCCGACGGGCCGACCGCCTACCGGGGCGTGCCCCTGTCCACCGCCGATGCCGTGACGCGCGCCGCGCTCGACGAGCTGCGCGGCACGATCGACACCCCCGCCGCCACCGCCGCCTGGGAGGCGGCGCTCGCCGCGCCCGCATGGACCGGTCCGCCCATCTGGGTCCACTCCGATCTGATGCCCGGCAATCTGCTCATCCGCGGGGGCCGGCTCGACGCCGTGCTGGACTTCGGCACCGTCGGCGTCGGCGACCCGGCCTGCGACCTCATCCCGGCCTGGAACCTGCTCCCCGCCGAGGCGCGGGACACCTTCCGACAGGCGGCGGGCGCCGACGACGCCACCTGGGCACGGGGACGCGGCTGGGCCCTGTCCATGGCGCTCCTCCAGCTCCCGTACTACCGCGTCACCAATCCGGTGATCGCCGCCAACGCCGAGCACGTCATCCACGCGGTCCTCACGGAGGCCGACGACAGGCCCTGAGACATCAATGGAACGTATATTCGAATACGGAGTACGCTGGAGGTATGTCCACGCACCTCCAGGGCTCGCTGTTCGACCAGACCGACGAGCTCCACCTCAGTCAGTTGAACGCGCTGCGCCGGACGGTCCTGGGCGACGGGGCCTGGATCGACCTGTTGCCCGGATGGCTCAGCGGCGCCGACGCCCTGTTCGCACGGCTCGTCGACGAGGTGCCGTGGCGGGCGGAGCGGCGGCAGATGTACGAGCACATGGTGGACGTACCGAGGCTGCTCGCGTACTACCGGGCGGGCGACGCGCTGCCGCACCCGGTCCTCGACGAGGCGCGACAGGCGCTGTCCGCGCACTACGCCCGTGAGCTGGGCGAACCGTTCACCACCGCGGGCCTGTGCTACTACCGGGACGGCCGCGACAGCGTGGCCTGGCACGGGGACCGGATCGGGCGGGGCGCACGGGAGGACACCATGGTCGCGATCCTCTCCGTGGGCGCTCCGCGCGACCTGTTGCTGCGCCCGCGCCACGGCGGGGAGACCCTGCGGCGCCCGCTCGGACACGGCGACCTGATCGTGATGGGCGGCTCCTGCCAGCGCACCTGGGAGCACGCCATTCCCAAGACGGCGCGGGCGGCGGGGCCGCGGATCAGCGTCCAGTTCCGTCCGAACGGCGTGAACTGAGACGGGGGCGGGTGTTCCGGTCCGGCAGGGCCCTTCGCCTCACGGCGTCAGGAGTGCCTGGACCGTGGGGCCGTAGCGGTCGACGATGTCCTCGATCGCGGTGGCGCGCAGCCGGGTGCCGCGTGCGATGCCGTACATCGCGCCGAGCCCGAGCAGTGTGCCGACGGCGAGTTCGGCGCGCAGGCCCGCGTCGGGGCCGCTCAGCCGCAGGGCGAGGCGGTCACTGACCTGGGTGCGGAAGTTGGCGCGCATGATGTCGCCCTGGTCGCCCTGGTGCGGGGCGAAGATGATCCGCAGGACGGGGTCGGCTCCGCGCTCGGTCTGACCGACGAGCACCTGGCGGACCATGTGGGCGCCGAGTTGGTCCAGGGGTGCGTCCAGGAGGGCGGCGGCGTCCGTCTCGAAGGACATCACGCGCCCGAAGAGCGCGTCTTTGTTCCCGAAGTACTTGAGGATCAGCGGAGCGCTCACCCCCGCGCGGTCGGCGATCGCCTTGAGCGTGATGTCCGCGTGGGCGTGCCGGGCCATCAGATGGCGGGCCGCGCGGAGGATGGCCGCCTTCGTGGCCTCGGCGTCGCGGCGCGGTGGGTCGATCGGGGCCGCGCTGAGTCCGGGGGGCGGAGTGGACACGGTGCTCAGGCTCCTTCGAATGCCTCGTCCCGAGGTACGTCCGAACTGCTGAAGGCCCGTCGGGTGTCGGGGAGTGTGGGGTCGGCGGGTATGACGAGGGCGGCGGCACAGGCCACCAGTGCGACCGTACCCGCCATGGCGAAGGCCAGCAGATAGCCGTGCAGCGTGGGGATCGGGGTACCCCTGACGAGGCTGGTGTGGTGGATCAGGATGGCGGCGACGGCGGCGCTGCTCACGGCCTGGCCGACGGTGCGCATCAGCACGTTGACGCCATTCGCGGACGCGGTCTGCCCGGCGGGCACGGCGCGCAGGATGAGGGTGGGCAGCGCCGAGTAGGAGAACGCCGTTCCCATCGCGCAGACCGCGGAGCCCAGCAGGATCACCAGCAGGCTGTGGCTGTTGATGATGCGTATGCCGTAACCGGCGGCGATGACCAGGGTGCCGAGGGCCAGCGTCACCCGGGCGCCGCGGGCCGCCGAGATACGCGCCGAGACCGGCGAGAGCAGCAGCATGACCACCCCGCCGGGCAGCAGGACCAGGCCCGTCGCCACGATGGACAGCTCGAGGCCGTAGCCGGTCGCCTTGGGCGCCTGCACCAGCTGCGCCGTCACCAGGGAGTTGGCGTAGAAGGCGAAGCCGGTCAGGAGCGCCGCGATATGAGGCAGGGCGACGCGGGGGCTGGTCGCCAGTTTCAGGTCGACCAGGGGGCGTGCGGCGCGCAGTTGCTGCGCCCACCACAGGCCGAGGACGCAGACGCTCCCGACGAACAGGCCGAGGATCCGGGGGCTGGTCCAGCCCCACTGGCCGCCCTGTGACACCCCCAGCAGCAGACAGGAGAGCCCCAGGGCCAGACCCAGCGCGCCGGTCATGTCGAAGCGGCCCGGCTCGCGGACGGGCGACTCGCGCACCGCCCACCAGGCCAGCCCCGTCCCGAGGGCGCCGACCGCGGTCGTCCCCCAGAACATGACGTGCCAGCTGGCGTACTGAACCACCATCGCGGCGATCGGCAGGCCGAGGGCGGCGCCGATCCCGACGGTGGAGCTCATCAGCGCCACCGCGGAACCCGTGCGCTCGGGGGGCAGTTCGTCCCGCAGGAGACTGATCGACAGCGGTACGACGGCGGCCGCGGCCCCTTGCAGGGCTCGGGCCGCGATGAGTATGCGGATGTCGGACGTGAGGGCGCACATGAGCGAGCCGACCGTCATCATCCCGAGGGAGATCAGCAACACCTTCTTCTTGCCGTACATGTCGCCGGCGCGGCCCAGCACGGGGTTGAGCACCGCTCCGGTCAGCAGCGTCGCCGTCACCATCCAGGACACGGCACCCGCCGACGCACCCGTCAGCCTCGGCAGGTTGGGCAGCAGCGGCACCACCACCACCTGCATGACGGCCATGAGGCTCCCGCCGAGCGCGAGGACCGGGACCGTCAGTCGGTCACGCAGTGCCACCATGAACACTCCAGAAGTCGGCGCGAAGAAGAAAGGTGAATAGCAATTCACCATAGCTGGTGAATTGCTATTCACCCAAAGGGCGCCCTACTTCAGGGGGTGCTACCGGCGCGAGCGGGCCTGCACCGTGCGCGCCACGCGCGGACCCAGCCAGCGCTTGAACCGGCGCAGCGCCTCCAGTTGCCCGGCCGCGCGGTCGATCCGGTAGTACAGCTGCGGCGGGATGTACGGGAGCAGTGGAGAGTGGCGCTGGCCGAGCAGGGCGAACATCTGCGCCGGAGGGAGACGGATGTAACGCGGCAGGTTCTCGTACCACTGGGCGCTGTGCCGGGCGGCGCTCTGCACCGACAACAGCGCCATCCTGCGCTCCTGTTCGTAGTGGGCGAGGGCGGCGGACAGTTCCCGGTGCTCGCCCAGGGCTCCGGCCAGGGAGATGGCGTCCTCCAGGGCGAGGGTGGTCCCCGCGCCGATCGAGTAGTGCGTGGTGTGGGCGGCGTCGCCGAGCAGGACGAGGTTGCCGCGGCTCCAGGTGCGGTTGGTCAGGGTGCGGAAGTTCAGCCACTGCGCGCTGCCGTCGGCCTGCGCCCGCCCGATCAGTTCGTGTCCGCCGAGGAGGTCGACGAAGAGCTTCTCCAGCAGCGCCAGGCCGTCGGCCTCGCTCGCCCGGTCCAGCCCGAGACCGGTCCAGGTCTCCGGGGCGCACTCGACGACGCAGGTGCTCTGCCGGGCGCTGAATCCGTAGGCGTAGCACCAGATCCAGCCGTGGTCCGTCTCCACGAAGGCGAAGGTGAAGGAGTCGAGGACCTTGGTGGTGCCGAGCCAGATGTACAGGTTGCGGCCCAGGGTGATGTCACTGCCGAAGTGGTCGGCGTGACGGGCGCGCAGTGCGCTGTTGACTCCGTCGCCTGCGACGACGAGATCGGCCTCGGGCAGCCGGTCCACGGTGACCTCGTGCTCGAACTCGACGCGTACGCCCAGGGATCGGGCCCGCTGCGCGAGGAGGTCGAGCAGGGACCGACGGCCGATGCCGAACCCCTCGTCACCGTGGTGGACCGTCGTCCGGTCGCCGACGTGGGCGACGCCGTCGCTCCAGCACACCGAATGGTCGCGGACGGCGCGGGCGGACTCAGGGTCGCCCTCGTGGAGTTTGTCGAGCAGTCCCGCCCAGTACGTCACTCCCCAGCCGTAGGTCGATCCGGCCGGGTTCCGTTCGTAGACGGCGATGTCGTGGGACGGGTCCTGGCGCTTCATCAGGATCGAGAAGTACAGGCTCGCGGGTCCGCCACCGACGCACGCGATCTTCACGCGCACTCCAATTCGTCACACAAAGCGGTCGATTGATCACGTAGAGTAGCAGGCACGTGCGACCCCCGCGGTTCGCGCCAGCTTGCGGGCGTGAGCCGCGCCACCCGCCACCCGCCGACCCGGGAAGATCATCGGCGGAGCGTCCGCCGACCGGAGGAATTCCGCCTTCCGGTCGATCACGGACACCTGCCACAGCAAGATCATCCTCGTTCAACCTTGCACGACATTTACTTAATTGTCCTGATCGCGGCCAACCGACATCCGGCGATTTCTCCCGCTCTCCGACGAACCGATAGGCATATCGGGTCATCGACCGAGCTTGATCGCAGGAGGTCTCCGCATGCCAGAACTCACCCGTCGCCGTGCCCTCGGGGCCGCGGCCGCCCTCGCCGCCGCGGCCGGCACCCAGACCGTCGCCGTGGCCAGGGCCGCGGACACCGGACACCACGGCGGGTCCGAGGCCTTCGACGAGGTCTACCGGGGTCGTCGCATCACGGGCCGCGCCGCCGCCGGCGGCGGCCACCATCACGAACACGGCGCCGGGTACGCCGTGTTCATCGACGGGGTCGCGCTGCACGTGATGCAGAACGCCGACGGCAGCTGGATCAGCGTCGTCAGCCACTACGACCCGGTACCCACCCCGCGCGCCGCCGCCCGCGCCGCGGTCGTGGAACTCCAGGGGGCACCGCTCGTCCCCCTCGGCATGCCCATGCCCCAGCAGTGACCCAGCCCCGTCAGCACACCGTGGAGTCCCGCACATGACCGTACGCAAGAACCAGGCGAACCTGACCGCCGACGAGAAGCGGCGTTTCACCGACGCGCTCCTCCAGCTGAAGCGCAGTGGCCGGTACGACGCCTTCGTCACCACGCACAACGCGTTCATCCTCGGCGACACGGACAACGGCGAACGGACGGGCCACCGTTCGCCCTCCTTCCTGCCCTGGCACCGCAGATTCCTGCTGGAGTTCGAGCGGGCACTGCAGTCCGTGGACGCCTCCGTCGCCCTCCCGTACTGGGACTGGAGCACCGACCGTTCGCCCCGTTCCACCCTGTGGGCCCCCGACTTCCTCGGCGGCACCGGGCGCAGTCTGGACGGCCGGGTGATGGACGGCCCCTTCGCTGCCTCCGCGGGCAACTGGCCGATCAACGTGCGCGTCGACAGCCGTACATATCTGCGGCGTTCGCTCGGCAGCGGTGCCCGTGAGCTGCCGACCCGCGCGGAGGTGGACTCCGTGCTCGGCATGGCGACGTACGACATGGCGCCCTGGAACAGTTCCTCGGACGGTTTCCGCAATCACCTCGAAGGGTGGCGCGGCGTCAACCTCCACAACCGGGTGCACGTCTGGGTCGGCGGCCAGATGGCCACCGGTGTCTCCCCCAACGACCCCGTCTTCTGGCTGCACCACGCCTACATAGACAAGCTCTGGGCCGACTGGCAGCACCGCCACCCCGCCTCCGGCTATCTGCCGCTCGCCGGCACCCCCGACGTCGTGGACCTCGACGAGACCATGAAGCCGTGGAACGACGTGAAACCGGCGGACCTGCTGGATCACACCGCGTTCTACACCTTCGACACCGTCTGACCGCGCGTTCACAGGTCCGGTCCCGCTCGCCCCTGCTCACCGGGAGGGGCGACCGGGACCCCACGCCGCTCGTCCAGACGTCCTCCACCTGCCGGCCGTCCGCGTACCCGATCCGTACGTGCGGTGCGGTGGTGTCCGTAGCGTCCTGACGCAGCAGGGCGACGGGGCGCTCGGTGAGGACGACGGCGTCCTCCAGCGGCCACCGGGCGCCCACCTGGTACAAGGCCTCCTGCAGAGCTTCCGGGGCGGGCGAGCCTGGCAGCCCGGCGGCGGCGAGCAGGCAGCGCCAGTGGATCAACTCCCTTGCGGCGGGACAGCTGTCCAGCCTCCCGCCGAACTCCTGACCGGGCCGCGCCACGATCCGGTAGCGCCCCAGCTGACGCGGGTCCCCCGACTCCAGCGCCTCGAACACCCCTACGCCCGTCTTCGCACCAGTGTCCGGCACGCACTTCGGGGGCTGTCCGCCGAACTCTCGGCGGACAGCCCCCGAAGGAGATCGAGGCAGGGTGAGTACTACGCGTTGCTGGGCTCGGCCGTACGGCACTCGGGGTGCCCCCAGCCCTGGCCGTTCTTGGCGATGGGCTCACCCGCCGCGTAGGAGCGGCCGCAGACGCAGCGGCC
Organism: Streptomyces sp. NPDC096311; assembly: GCF_044763085.1. NCBI lineage: Bacteria > Bacillati > Actinomycetota > Actinomycetes > Kitasatosporales > Streptomycetaceae > Streptomyces > Streptomyces sp. NPDC096311. The sequence goes on along the minus strand of NZ_JBIWFN010000013.1, from coordinate 303,028 downwards.
CGGGAACTTGGCCTTGATCGTGCGGGCCGATGTGCCCTGCCGGGGTGTCTTGGCGGAGGCGGTGGCCGTGGTGCGGCGGCGGCCGGCGCCGGAGGGGGCCGGGGTGTCGGGAGACGGCGGGGGCTCCGGGGAGCCGAGGTCGCTGCCGGCGGGCTGCTGGGCGAGGGCGGCCTGGCTCGCGGCGCGGTCGGCGAAGTCGTTCAGCCGGTCGCCGTCGACCTGGTGGGCGGGGACGTAACGGAACTCCACGGTGCGGCCGTCGAGGAGTTCGTCGATGCGCGCGACCAGTTCCTGGTTGGCGACCGGCTTTCCGGAGGCCGTCTTCCAGCCCTTGCGCTTCCAGCCGGGCAGCCAGGTCGTGACGGCCTTCATCGCGTACTGGGAGTCCATCCGGATCTCCAGCGGGACGTCCGGCGCGATCGCCGTCAACAGGCGTTCCAGCGCGGTGAGTTCGGCGACGTTGTTCGTCGCCGTACCCAGCGCTCCCGCCTCCCAGCGGGTGGGCGTCTCCGCGCCGTCGGCCACGACCCACGCCCATCCGGCAGGTCCCGGGTTTCCCTTCGAAGCCCCGTCACACGCGGCCACCACACGTTCAAGCATGTCCCCGATCATGCCACGGTCCGGCGGCGGCTCCCCGCACGGGCCGGAGCACGCTCTCCCGCATCCGGGGGCTGGTGCCGAGCAGCCGCATACCCAGCAGCGTCGCCGTGTGCAGGACGTACTTGCCGTCACGATGGCTGGCGACCAGTCCCCCGTCGCGCAGCACGCCGATCTGGTAGCTGGCGCTGGGCAGCGCGATCCCCACGGCCTCGGCCACCTCGGAGGTGGTGCGGGCACTCTGTCCGGCGACCTCGGTCAGTACGGCGGCCCTGGTGCGGCCGAGCAGGCGCTCGACCCCGCCGTCCGTACCGTCCGCGACGGCGAGCGGAGTCTTCGCCACTGGGTACACGAGCACGGGATCCAGACCGGGGTCCGCCAGCGCGGTCGGTCTGCGCCAGCAGAAGTAGGAGGGCACCAGGAGAAGTCCGCGGCCCTCCAGGTACAGGTCGCGCTGGACCGGATAGTCCACTTCGAGCACGGGGGCATTCCAGCGCGCGACCGGGCGCAGGCTCTCCAGCAGTGCCTGGGTGCCGCCGTCGAGGAGGGCTCGGGCGCGCACCCCGACATCGTTGCCAACCGCCGTACGGATGTGCAGCCAGTGCGGTTCCAGGAGACCGCGGAAGTAGATCCCCAGGGAGTTCGCCAGCACCTTGAGCGCGTCGCTGCCCGGTCTGCCCAGCGAGGCGGCCCAGTTCGGGACCGGACGCGACTCGGCCAGCCGCGACACTTCGCGGACCAGTTGCACACGCGGTGTGCGCAGCAATTGGTCGAGTCCGGCGGAAAGACCGCCGCCGGTGACCGATGGGGTGAGGAAGTCCGGAATATAGCCGGTGGCGGGGATCAGGGCGCGCAATGGGCGCAGCGCGCGGCCCAGGTTCGAATCGCCGGAGAATCGTTGCCGTGCCGAGCGACGCCAATGTCCGAATTCCAGCGGTCCCTGGCCGGTTTCCAGACGGCAGACACTGCACATCAGTTCCCACAGGGGATCAGGCTGCCGGGCCACTCGAATGTTCTGAAGGTCGTCCGAAGTGAAGTGAATGCGGAGCATGAGGTCTCTTTCGCTCGCAATCCTTGTGGGGGGTTCGGCCGTTCGAACGTGCCGCAACCACAAGAAAGGACGAGTAACCGCATGCGCATGGTTGCCCGGGGGGCAAAAGGCCCGGTCCGCCCCGGAGAAATTCCGCCATTCTCCGGGGGGCCGGTCCGTGGGGGATCCGTGGTCCGTTCAGGACACGTCGGTCGCCTTGGGCATCGCGCCCTCGGTCGTCTTGACGTCGATCACGGAGAACGCCGCGCCCTGCGGGTCGCTCAGCGCGGCGAAGCGGCCGAACGGGCTGCTCATCGGCCCGAAGCGGAGAATCGCGCCCTGTTCGGTGGCCTTCGCGACCGCCGCGTCGCAGTCCTCGACGGTGAAGTACACGTTGAAGTAGGGCGGGACCTCGGGCGGGAAGTCGTCCGTCATCCGCATCCGGCCGAGGACCGGATCCTCGCCGAGGTCGTACAGCCTGAAGTCGACGGCGTCGTCGTCCAGCTGCTTCATGCGGTATCCGAAGACGGCCGAGAAGAAGGTGTCCGACTTCTCGGGTTCACGGGTGAACACCTCGGCCCAGCAGTACGCGCCGGGCACGCCCCGGGCCTCGAAGCCCTCGTGCCGGCCGGGCTGCCAGACTCCGAAGACGACCCCGCTCGGGTCCCGGGCGATCGCCATCGTGCCGAAGTCGCCGACCTGCATCGGCTCCATCAGCACTTCGCCGCCGTCGGCCCGGATCTTCTGGGCGGTGGCGGCGGCGTCGGGCGACGCGAGGTACAGACACCAGGCGGACTGGCCCTCCTGGCCGGGCATGGGCGGGACGACGGCGGCCACCGCCTTGCCGTTCGCGTAGGCCTGGGTGTAGTTGCCGTACTCCGAGGACGACTCGCCGAACGTCCAGCCGAGCACCTCACCGTAGAAACTCTTCGCTCCCTCGACATCGCTGAACATCGCGTCCGCCCAGCAGGGCGTTCCCTCGGGCTGTACGGCCATGGCGTTCCACTCTTCCCGGTTCGTTATGGTTCATTCCGGTTTCACGCTAGCCAGCCTCCGTCCGGGCCGCGCGCCGAGCGGGACGCCCTGGACGACACTGGAGAGAGGCCTCGGGTGGTCGCCGACGGGACGGGGACACGGGATGATGCACGCGTGGGAAGTGGCCCGGCCCGGGCCGATCGAGGGGGAAGCGCTGCGTTTCGTCGAGCGGCCGATCCCGGTGCCGGGGGCCGACGAGCTCCTCGTCCATGTGCGCGCGTGCGGGGTGTGCCGCACCGACCTGCACGTCAGCGAGGGAGACCTGCCGGTGCGCCGGCCCCGGGTCACGCCCGGCCACGAGGTCGTCGGCGTGGTCGCGGCGACGGGCGAGGACGTGCTCGACCACGCGGTCGGCGACCGGGTGGGCGTCGCCTGGCTGCGCCGTACGGACGGCACGTGCGGGTACTGCGCGCGCGGGTCCGAGAACCTCTGCCCGGCCTCCGAATACACAGGCTGGGACGCCGACGGCGGCTACGCGGAGTACACGACCGTCCCGGCGGCCTTCGCCTACCGGCTGCCCGGCGAGGTGGACGACGTCGCGCTGGCGCCGCTGCTGTGCGCGGGCATCATCGGCTACCGCGCGCTGCTGCGGGCCGCGCTGCCGGACGCCGGACGGCTCGGCCTGTACGGGTTCGGCGGCAGCGCCCATCTGTGCGCGCAGCTGGCCCTCGCACAGGGCGTCACCGTGCACGTACTGACGCGTGACCCGGCCGCGCGGCGGCTCGCGCTGGAACTCGGGGCCGCGTCCGCCCGGGGCGCGTACGACGAGCCGCCCGAGCCGCTGGACAGCGCGATCCTGTTCGCTCCGGTCGGCGACCTGGTCCCGGTCGCGTTGCGGGCCCTCGACCGGGGCGGGATCCTGTCGGTCGCCGGGATCCATCTGAGCGACACCCCGCCGCTGCACTACGAGAGCGACCTGTTCTACGAGAAGGAGCTGCGCAGCGTCACCTCCAACACCCGCCGGGACGGGCGGGACTTCCTGGCGCTGGCGGCCCGCCACGGCGTACGTGCCACGACGCACGCCTACCCGCTGTCCGAGGCGCAGCGGGCCCTGCGGGACCTCAAGGCCGGCCGTTTCGACGGGGCGGCCGTGCTGGTGAACGAATTCCCGGCGCGCAGCTGAGCATGCGCGCCCGCGACGCGCGTGCGTGGATGGAACCAGACGTGTGTGCGACGGTGGAGGTGGCATGACGGGCCGAGGCGGTGACGACGCTACGGGGGCAGGGGCGTCGTTCGCCGCGATGGAGGACGCCGTCGAGGCGATCGGCACCACCCTGGACGAGCGGACCACCTGCGAGGAGCTCGCGGAGTTCGTGTGCCGGGAGGTCTGCGACGCCGCCGCGGTGGATCTGCTGCCCACGGACGTCCCGGCCGCGCAGCACGCGCACGAGCCGAACCTGACCCGTGTCGCCACGGGTGGCCGGGCCGAGTTGCTCGCCCCTTGGACCCCGCAGGGCGCCCGCCCGCTGTCCGTCCAGGCGCTCGACGAGGGGCTTCCGATCACGGCGTCGCTCGACCTGTCCGGCACGGTCCCCCGGGAGGTCATGACGGTGCCGCTGCTGGCACACGGCCACCTGTTCGGAGTGCTGCTGGCCGTCCGGCAGGGGCGGGCCTTCAGCGACCGGGGAACCGCCGTCACGCACTACGCGGCACGGCTCGCGGCCGTCCACCTCGGCCACTCACGGCAGCACGACGCCGTACGGGACACCGTGCTCTCACTGCAGCGGGCGCTGCTGTCCGAACCGGGCCGCCCGCATCCCAACCTCGACCTCGCCACCCGCTATCTGCCGTCCGGCAGCAGCGTCCTGGTGGGCGGGGACTGGTTCGAGACCGTACGGCTGCACTTCGGGCGCACCCTGCTGGTGGTGGGCGACGTCATGGGGCACGGTCTGGACGCCGCGGTGGACATGAACGCGTACCGCTCGATGCTGCGCTACGTCGCCTCGACGGATCTGCCGCCGCACCGGGTGCTGCGCCGCCTGGACGCGGCCGTCTCCGAGGACAGCGCCCGGCGTCCGGCGACCTGTCTGCTCGTCCAGGTCGACCCGGCCCGGGGCACGGCCACGCTGGCCAGCGCCGGGCATCTGCCGCCGGTCGTGTTCGCCGGGGACGGCACCGGGGAACTCCTTCAACTGGCGGTCGGTCCGCCGCTGGGCACCGGCGTGGGGGGCTACGAGGCGGTCATGCGCGCGCTCGCTCCCGAGGACACCCTGGTGATGTTCACCGACGGTCTGGTGGAGCGGCGCGGTGAGGACATCGACGCCTCGCTCGCCCGGCTGGCCGGGCTGCGACTGCCTCCCGGGACCGGTGTCGACGCGACCCTCGACAGGGTCCTCGTAGGGCTCGACGCCCGGCACGCGGAGGACGACGTGGCGCTGCTGGCAGCCCGCATCCGCCACCGTCCCCCGGCCTGAGGCCCGACGCCGCCGTGACCGACGTACGTCTTCCCCCTTGTGGCCCGCTGTGCTTGCCTGGGGACCCCTTTCGGCGGGCGGGGCGGGGGTTGCTTCATGCGGAGGCCGTGGATCGTGGGGGTGCTGTTGGCCGGGCTGCTGCTCGGTGCGTGCGGGGATCCCGCGTCGGGGCCGGAGCAGTCGCCGCCGGATCCCGCGTTGCCCACGGCCGCTCCGTCACCGACCACGACCACCGCCCAGCGCCCCGCCGCCTCACCCACGACTCCCACGGCAGCTGACGCAACGGCGAAGGCGCCCACCGTTGTCTACCTCGGGGACTCGCTCGCCATGGAGAGCCAGAAGGTGCTCGGACAGTCGCTCCGGGAGCAGGTGAACGCCCGTTACACGAGCGCCCCCTATTCCGGCACCACCCTCTGCGACTACCTGGAGGGGACCGGGGAGCGATCCCTCGTACCGCCCGCGGCGAAGGCCGCCGCGCTGGTGCGCTCGCTGCGTCCGGACTTCGTGGTGCTCCAGTTCTGGGGCAACTCCTGGGGCTACACGCCCTGTATGGACGGCATCACGTACGCCGAGGAACCGGCCACGTACTTCGAGCGGTACGCGGCGGACATGCAGCGGCTGACCGAGCAGATCGCGGACGCGGGGGGCGCCCGACGGCCCCGGATCGTCTGGGTGTCGCAGGGTCCGGACCCGATCACCCCCGAGCGGATCCGGACCGTGAACGCGCTCTACGCGGCACGGGCCGCGGCCTCCCACGACCTGGTCGCCGACGCCGGGAGGACGGTGAGCCCGGCGACAGCCCGCTACACGTGGGCGCAGTACCTGCCGTGCACCGCGTACGAGCACGACCATCCGTCGTACTGCACCGAGCCGGGCCGCGACCGTGCCGCCCTCCACCGCGACGACGACTATCTGCACTTCTGCCTGGCGCCGACCACATCCACCCCGAAGCCCTGCCCGGTCCGCTCCCCCGGCATCGCACGGATCACGCGCGAGATCACCCGGGTGATAGCGGACCGCGTCGGCTGACGGTCCTCGGGGCTGCCCTGCCAGGGTCTTGTGGCGGGGTCGGTCGGGGTGCGGCGGCAGGTGTTCCTCGGCCCGGACCTCCAGGGCGGCGAGCGGGGTGGGGAGGGCGTTGCCGTGCGGGGTGACGGCGTACGGGGAGCGCGGCGGTGGTCCGTGGTGGACGGAGACGATCCAGGGCCGTCGGGCGCCGCCCGCGTCGGCGAAGTCCTCGGCGGCCAGGCCCCGGTAGAGAGAGCCGGCCGCCTCGGACAGCTTGTCGTCGGCCACGGAGGTGGAGATCGTCGACAGGATGGCGAGGCCCAGCGCGCCGCCGATCCGCTGGGCGGTGTTGAGCAGTGCGGAGGCGACGCCGGTGTCCTGGTGGGAGACGCCACTGAGCATGCCCACGGCCGCGACCAGCAGGCCGGGACCGGCGATCAGGCGCGGCGCGAGGTGCGTGACCAGCTTGGTGCTGATGCCCGCGGCCATCCCCAGGCCGAGGCCCGTCGTGACGGGGTGGAACGTGGCGAACATGCCCGCGCCGATGAACGACAGGGTGGCATAACTGCGCGACCGGGTGCGGTCCTTGAAGAGGCACAGCGGCATCATCGGGTCGGCGGCGCAGGCCTGGAGGCACAGGAAGGCGGCCAGGAGTACGGCCGCGGCGGCGAAGGAGGGAGATGAGCTCTACGGCGGCAACCCGCACCTGCGGACCGCCCTCGAACGCCGCCCGGTTCCGCTGTCCGCCCTGGTGCGGGGGTGGGAACCGACCTTCGGTCACTGGTCAGGAGCGGGTTCTTCTCTTCTCCACGGCCTGTCGGCTGTACCTCGTTCGAGTCACGACCTTGAGGCGTCGAGGCGGAGCAGCTCGCGCCCGGCGCGGATGACGGTGTCGCGTACCTGTTGCGGGTCGTCGAGTTCGGCCGCCGAGAGTGCGCCGTCGTGCAGCAGCACCAGGACGCGTCCGGCGTAGTCCGGGTCGGGGTGCCCGGCGCGTCCGGCGTAGTCCGGGTCGGGGTGCCCGGCGCGTTCGGCGAGGCGGGTCACGGTATCCTGGAACCAGGCGCGGTGCTCGGCGACCGCGACGCGGACCGGGTCCTCGGGGTCGGGGTATTCGGCCGAGGCGTTGATGAAGTGGCAGCCGCGGAAGCCCGCGGAGCAGGTGACCTGGCCTATCAGCTCGAGCAGAGCGGCGGCGGCCTGCTGCGCGGTGCCCTGGTCAAGAGCGACGCCGACCGCGGCGCGCAGGTCGGTGTCGGTGGCCCGCAAGTACGCCTCGCGGCCCCGAGTAGATTCGACCTAGAGAGAACGAACGTTACATCTACCTCGCCTCTCTTGAGAGGAGCGGTTCTCCGTGTCTTCCAACTTCGCCGCCTACCTGCAGCGCAACGAGACGTTCGCGGCCACCGACGCCAAGCTCCGGGTCCCCGAGATCCCTTTCATCCCGTTCCAGCAGCTCTACTTGCTCATCTGCGTGGATCCGCGGGTGGAACCGGCGGCGATCGTCGGCGTGCAGCTCGGCGAGGCGATCGTGGCCCGCAACATCGGCGGCCGCGTCACCGAATCCGTCGTGCGTGACCTCGCCTGGATCTGCCACCTGCACGAGAACAAGACCCCGGACGCCGACTGGTTCGAGGTCGCGATCATCCACCACACCGACTGCGGCTCCGCCCTGTTCGCGGACGCCGATCTGCGCCGGGGCTACGCCGCGCGCGGCGGCTACGACGAGGACACCGCCGCCGCCATGGCCGTGCTCGACCCGGCCGCGACCGTGCGCAGCGACGTCGAGAAGCTCCGCACGGCCCCCGCGCTCGCAGGCAGCATCGGGAACCTCAAGGTCGGCGGCTACGCCTACGACCTGAAGACGGGGCTGCTCTCCACGGTCGTCGAGCCGGGCTAGGTCAGGGCTAGGTCCTGTCGTCACAGCCTTCCACCACCTGCCGGCCCATACCCTGGCCGCCGGAAGCCCGTAATGCGCGGCGCGGCGAGGTGTTCGCCGTCAACGCCTCCGGCAATCATCCGGGCGTGCACCGGTTGTGGCTGGAGGCGCTGGCGTTGGGGTATCGCGTCGCCGTCCGCCCCTCGCGACGCGAGCCGTTCACACCGCACCGGCTGGTCGGGGCGCTGCGTCAGGCAGGGGTGGGCGAGGACCAGGTCGTACTCCTGCCCACCGGCCACCACGCCGCCGACACCCTCGTAGACGGAGCCGACCGGGCCATCGTGTACGGCGGCGACGATGTCGTCGCCCACTACGCCCACGACCCCAGGGTGCTGCCCCAGGGGCCGGGCCGCACGGCGACGGAAGTGCCGTGCTGCGCCCCGCCGTCCACCAGGTCGACCGCGCCGGCGCCGTCCCACTGCGCACCGAACTCCCCTTCCCCTGCGCGTGGGTGGCGCCCTGGAGCAGGTCGGACGGCATCGCCCCGCTGCGTGACACGCTCGTGCTGTCGGCACTGACGCGCGACCAGGCACTCCTGGAGCAGCCGCTGGCGGAGCCCACCGTCGCCAACCTGTACATCGGCGATCACCCGACCCATTGGATGGCGCCCGGAGTGCCCCACGACAGCTGTCTGTCCGACTTCCTGATGCGCAGCAAGGCCGTCATCGGCGCAGGGCGACGTGGCAAAGGGGGGCGCACGGTGACGTGGCGCCGGCGGTCGTGCCGGTCAGTGCGGCATGACCAGCATGACCGCCGCACCCAGGGCCATCGACCCGTCCCAGAAGTGACCGTACGGGGACCGCAGTACCGCCGAGGTCCCCGGTCCTGCACGCAGTACGGGCATGTCCCGGGTCAGCGACCACAGCGCGCAGACGAGCAGGCACAGGGCCAGCAAGACCGCCACCCGTGATCCGGCGGGTGGCGCGTGGTGCAGGGCGTGCGGGGCGTGCGCGGTGCGCAGCATCCAGACCATCGCGGTCATGCCGAGCGCGGAGGGCAGTCGCCGCACCGTCGCCGCCGAGCGGGACTCACCGGCCCTGCGCACGGGGGTGAGCGGGAACCAGAGGGCCGCGGCGGTGAAGAGAACGGTCTGTCCCATCCGCGACGGCACCGGCCCCCACGGCATCGCCGCCATGGCCACAGCCATGGCGGCGTGCAGGAAATGGTCGACGCGGCCGCGCCACGCCCCGCCGGACGGTGCGCACGCATGCCGCACGGCGTAGCCTGCCGCGCCCACGAACAGCGCGGTCAGCAGGGCGTGCACGGTGTCGGCGGCGTTCATCGCCCGGCGTGCCCTCCCGCGCGGCGGCCATCCATCGAGCGCCTCACTCGGTGGGCCGCGGGGCGCGCAGATGGGCGCGCTGCGCCAGCTCCTCCTTGGAGACGAGTTCGAGCATGGGCTTGCCCGGCGCGCACATCATGGTCACGACGAACCGGGTCCGCGCGTCACCGAGCGCGTTGCCGTCCTGGTAGTGGATGACGTCGCCGCCCGGCTCCCAGAACGTGCCGCCGGCCTCCACCACCCGCTCGGGCTCGCCCTCCAACTCGAAGCGGACCGCGCCCTCCACGACGTAGCCGAAGGCGGGACCCGAGTGGCGGTGCGGCGGGCTTCCCGCGTCGCCCGGCTCCCACTCGACCTGGATGGTCATGGCCGAGGCACCTTCGGGGATCGTCAGTGGGGAGGCGTCCTGCAGCAGCTGCGCCGCCTTCATCCAGCTTTCCGTCGCCCCTTGGTCGCCGGCTCCGTGCATGTGCTCTGCGTGATGGTCCGACACTGTTGTGCACCTTTCGTGAGTCATCAGGTGGCCGGGTGGGGCAGAACTCCCCACCCCTTCGATCCTGTTGACCGGGCAGTGAGTGGATCTGTGACACGGAGTCGGCGCTCCGCGGCCATGTTCGCGGAAAGTGTCACAACAGCGACGCAACGACTGTCCTAGGTGTGGTGGGTGGCTGATGTCGCCGTCACGAACGCAACCGCGGGGTCGCCGACCCCCTGACGGGAAGAGACGCAGATGAGAGTCGTTGTTGCAGGGGCCACCGGCGTGATCGGATCCAGGACCGTCGCCCGGCTCCGGGACCACGGTGTGGAGGTCGTGCCCGTGTCGCGCCGCGAGGGTGTCGATGTCATCACCGGACAAGGGCTCGCCGAGGCCCTGCACGGCACCGATGTGGTCGTGGACGTCACCGACGCACCCTCCCGTACGGAGGCGACGAGCGTCGCGTTCTTCGACGCCTCCACCGGCAACCTGCTGGACGCCGCCGCCACGGCCGGCGTCGAGCACTATGTCGCGCTGTCCCTCGTGGGCGTCGACCGGATCAAGCAGGGCTACTTCCGCGCCAAGGCGGTGCAGGAGGAGCGGGCCAGGCGCTCGCCGACCCCGCACTCCCTCGTGCGCGCCACACCGTTCTTCGAGTCGGTGGACGCCCTGTCCCGCTCGACCGCGCACACCGACGAGGTCCGCGTCGCGCCCGTACTGATCCGCCCCATGTCGACGGACGACGTCGCGGCCCGACTCGCCCATGTGGCCGTCGGATTGCCGCAGTTCGGTGCCTTGGAGATCGCCGGGCCCGAGGAATACCGCCTCGACGAACTCGCCGCCGAACTGCAGGCCGCCCACGGCGACGCGCGCGGCGTGGTCACCGACACACGCGCTCCGTTCTTCGGCGCCGTGGTCGGCGAGCGGTCGCTGCTGCCCGGCGCGACGGCCCACCCGGGACACGAGACGCTCACGCAGTGGCTCGCGCGGCACTGACCGCCGCGGCCAATACCCGCGCCCTCTCCACCACTGTCCGGCGCGGGAACACGGCTCCCGCGCCGGCACCGGCTCCTTCTCACCCCATGCGCCACGACAGGAAAGACCGACATGACTGACCCGGCCCGGCCCGCTGAGCCCTCGACCAGCGAACTCGACCAACTGCCCGACCGCGACGCCGAAGAGACCGCCGAATGGCAGGCCTCCCTGGAGGCCGTCGTGCGCACCGCGGGACCGGACAGGGCGGCGTACCTCCTGCGGCGCGTGCACGCCTACGCGACGAAGGCCGGCGTCCCCGTGCCGGCCCTGCTGAGCTCCGACTACATCAACACCATCCCCGCGTCGGCCCAGCCCGACTACCCCGGCGACCTCGCCATGGAAGCCCGGATCACCGCACTCAACCGGTGGAACGCGGCCGCGATGGTGACCCGCGGCTCCCGCCTGGGCCTGGGCGGCCACATCGCCACATACGCCTCGGCCGCTTGGCTCTACGAGGTCGGCTTCCACCACTTCTTCCGCGGCAAGGAACGGGACGGATCCGGCGACCAGCTGTACGTGCAGGGGCACGCCTCGCCGGGCATCTACGCCCGGGTGTTCCTCGAAGGGCGTCTCCACGAAAGGGAGTTGGACGGTTTCCGCCGCGAGGCCGACGGCCACGGGCTGCCGTCGTACCCGCACCCGAGGCGGCTGCCGTGGCTGTGGGAGTTCCCCACCGTGTCCATGGGGCTCGGCCCGCTCGCCGCCGTCTACCAGGCCCGCTTCAACCGCTATCTGCACGACCGGGGCATCAAGGACACGTCCGGCTCCCGGGTGTGGGCCTTCCTCGGCGACGGGGAGATGGACGAGCCCGAGTCGACGGCGGCGCTCGCGCTCGCCGCCCGGGAGGGCCTGGACAACGTCACCTTCGTCGTCAACTGCAATCTGCAGCGCCTGGACGGGCCCGTACGGTCCGGCTCCAAGATCGTCCAGGAGCTGGAGGGACGCTTCCGCGGAGCGGGCTGGAACGTGGTCAAGTCCTTGTGGGGCGAGGCCTGGGACACTGTCCTGCGCCACGACACCGACGGCTCACTCGTCCGCCGCCTCGGCGAGGTGCCCGACGCGCAGATGCAGACGTACGCCACCCGCGACGCCGCCTACATCCGCACGCACTTCTTCACCGGTGACCCGCTCTCCGGCATCGCGGCAGGGCTGAGTGACGCCCAACTCCTCGATCTCTTCGGGGAGTCACGCGGCGGCCACGAGCCGCTCAAGGTGTATGCCGCATACCGCGCCGCGACCGAACACCGCGGACAGCCCACCGTCGTTCTCGCGCAGACCGTCAAGGGCCACACCCTGGGGCAGGGCTTCGCGTCGCGCAACGCCAACCACCAGATGAAGAAGCTCACCATGGACCAGTTCCGCGACATGCGCGACGCACTGGATCTGCCCATCCCGGACAGCGCGCTCAGCGGCGACCTGGTCCCGTACTGGCATCCGGGCGAGAACTCTCCCGAGGTGCTGTATCTGCGCGACCGGCGCACCGCTCTGGGCGGCCCCGCCCCCGCGCGCGTCGTCGTCCCCAAGCCGCTGAAGCAGCCTCCCGCGCGACCCTTCGAAGCCCTGTACAAGGGGTTCGGCCAGCAGGAGGTGGCCACCACCATGGCACTGGTCCGACTGGTCAAGGACCTGATGCGGGACGAGGAGACGGGGCCGCGCTGGGTGCCGATCATCCCCGACGAGGCCCGGACGTTCGGCATGGAGTCGCTCTTCCCGACGGCCGGGATCTACGCCCCGCTGGGGCAGAACTACGAGCCGGTGGACGCCGACCAGTTGCTGCACTACCGCGAAGCCAGGAACGGGCAGTTGATCGACGAAGGCATCACCGAGGCCGGTTCCATGGCCGAGTTCACCGCCGCGGCGACCTCGTACGCCACCCACGGCGAACCGATGATCCCCTTCTACATCTTCTACGCGATGTTCGGATTCCAGCGCACCGGCGACCAGTTCTGGGCGCTCGGCGACCAGATGGGGCGCGGGTTCGTGATCGGTGCGACGGCCGGGCGTACGACGATGACTGGCGAAGGTCTGCAGCACGCCGACGGCCACTCCCACCTGCTGGCCTCCACCAACCCGGCGGCGGTGAGCTACGACCCGGCCTTCGCCTACGAGATCGCCGTGATCGTCAAGGACGGTCTGCGGCGGATGTACGGGGAGCGACCCGAGGACGTCTTCTACTACTTGACGGTCTACAACGAGCCCAAGCGCCAGCCGGCCATACCGCCGGGCGCCGCGGTGGAAGAGGGCATCCTGCGGGGCCTGTACCGCTTCCGGGAAGCGGACGCGGACACCACCGGGCCCCGGATCCAGCTGCTCGCCTCGGGCACGGCGATCCACTGGGCGCTCGAGGCACAGCAACTCCTGAGCTTGCATTGGGGTGTTCGCGCCGACGTGTGGTCGGTGACCTCCTGGACGGAGCTGCGCCGGGACGCGCTGGACGCCGACCGGGCCCGGCTGCGCGGCGAGGAACGCGTCCCTTACGTCACCCGGGCGCTCGACGGGGCCGCGGGTCCGGTCCTCGCGGTGAGCGACTGGATGCGTCAGGTACCCGACCAGATCAGCCAATGGGTCGCGCAGGACTACTCGTCGCTGGGGACCGACGGATTCGGCCTGTCGGACACCCGGGACGCGGTGCGCCGCTACTTCCGGGTCGACGCCGAGTCCATCGTCGTCGCGGCGCTGGACCGACTGGCCCTGGCCGACGAGATCGACCCCGCCATGGTCGCCAAGGCCCGCGATCGCTACGGCTGGAAGGGATGACCGGCCCGACCGGGCCTGCGGTCGCCGACGCCGGACGAGGACCTGGGGTGCGACGGCGCCCCGCGACGACACAAGGAGCACGCACCATCATGACCGTTTCCGTTCCCCTGCCCGCACTGGGCGAGAGTGTCACCGAAGGCACTGTCACGCGCTGGCTCAAGAATGTCGGAGACACCGTCGAGGCCGACGAACCTCTCCTGGAGATCGCCACCGACAAGGTCGACACCGAGATCCCCTCCCCCGCCGCGGGCGTCCTGATCAGCATCACCGTGACCGAGGACGAGACGGTGGAGGTCGGAGCCGAGCTCGCCGTCATCGGCCAAACGGAAGAGGCTTCGCCGCTGCCCGCTGGCGACCTCAAGCCTCCGGGGCCTGACGAGACCATGGCGCCCGTCCCCGAGGCGGCACCGCCCGTGCCCGCGCCCGACGCGACACCGCCCGTGCCCGCGCCCGACGTGGCACCGCCGGCGTCCGTCCCGTACGTGGCACCGCCCGTGGTCCCGTACGTGGCACCGCCCGTGCCCTCTGCGCCGCAGCCCTCGGCGCCACCACTGTTCGTGCGCGAGACCCCGGCGCCCACGGCGGTCACCCGACCCGTACCGGCCACCCCCTCCTCGTCGCTGCGGGGCCAGACCGCCCCATTGACCCGCAACCGCAGGCTCATCGGCGACGACCTCAAGAAGGCGCTGCAGGAGCAGGCCCAGCTCACCACCTTCGTCGAGGCCGACGTCACCTCGCTCATGCGGCTGCGCTCGCGCGCCCGGGAGGACTTCGCGGCGCGCACCGGCGTCAAGCTGTCCCCCTTCCCGTTCTTCGTCAAGGCGGCCGCCCAGGCGCTCAAGACCCACCCTGTCGTCAACGCGCGGCTGGACACGGACGCGGGGACCATCACCTATTTCGACACGGAGGACATCGGCATCGCGGTCGGCACCGGCAAGGGTCTGACGACCCCGGTCATCAAGGCCGCGGGCGACCTGAGCATCGCGGGGATCGCCCGCGTGACCACCGCACTCGCCGACAAGGCCCGCACCGGCCTCCTCACCCCGGACGACGTCTCGGGCGCCACGTTCACCGTCTCCCACACCGGTTCCCGCGGGGCCCTGTTCGACACGGTGATCGTGCCCCTCGGCCAGGCCGCCACGCTGGGTGTCGGCAACGTGGTGAAGCGTCCTGCCATCGTGGAGGCCGACGGCTCGGCGGCGATCGGCATCCGCGACATGGTGTTCCTGTCGCTCTCGTACGATCACCGCCTGGTGGACGGTGCCGACGCGGCCCGCTATCTCGGCACTGTCAAAACGATCCTCGAGTCCGACGCCCTCGGTGCGGACCTCATGCCGGTCACGCGGTCCTGACGTCGCAATCCGCTTTGCCTGGCAGCGGAATCCGCGCTGCTTCGAAGGCCCCGGTCGTCTCATGGCACGGGGGCCTTCGCGGCGCGTGCGTCGGTTCCATGCCGGAACACACGGTTGTCACGAAAGCGGAGTATCGCCGGTCTTGATGTGTATGCACACATTCATCTCCCGGGCGCCGGATCCTGCGCCCGCGCTGAACGAGTACGCCGTCAGCGCCGAGTTCTACGACGTGCTCCAGGCCCAGCAGGACGAGCTACGGGTCCACCACCTCTACGGCGACGCCGTGCGCGGTGCCCGCCTCGGCGTCCTGGATGTGGGCGCCGGAACCGGTCGTGTCACGTGGATGAGTCTGCGCGAATCCAGGGTGGGCGTGCACGCCGTCGAACCCGCTCGGGCCATGCGGACCTCCCTGATGACACATCTGGCCTCGCTGCCCGCCGAGTCGAGGACACGCGTCACGGTTCATCCCCACCCGCTCGACCGGGCCGGGCTGTACGACGTCGCGGACGTGGCCGTCTGCCACAACACCGTCGCCTGTCTGACGCCTGCCGTGCGCCGCGCCCTGTGGCCGTCGCTCGCCCACGCCCTCGTCCCCGGCGGCACGCTCCTCCTCCAGCTCCCGCCAACTCGCCTCCCCGGCAAGGACGTCGTGCGTCACTTCCCAGCGCAGCGGGTCGGCCGGCACGAGTACCGAGGGCGCATGGTGATGTCGGCCGACGGTGCGCGGATCCGCGCACGGTTCGACTACTGGGTGCGCGCGGGACGGCGCGTACTGCGCGAGCACACGGAGACGTTCTGGATGTGGCCGGCCTCGCGCGCGGAAGTGATCGGCGAACTGCGCGCGCACGGCTTCAAGCCGCTGCCCGACCCCACCGACGAGTCCGTGCTCGCCCTCGCTCTCGACGATTCAGGGCCCGGCTCGCCGGGATGACCGACCCCCCTCCGGGCAGGGATGCCACTCGCCCACAACCTCGTGGCAGCCCGGATGTCACAAGAACGCGTACTCGTCGGTCAACCAGCCATACGGAATCCGGATGTCCCCTGACCGAAGGACAGCGCAACGTGACACATGTCGTGAGCGACGCGCAGGCGCCCGCCCGGCAACGGGAGTTCTGCCTCGCCGGCCGAGAGAAGATCCCCCCACCCGCGGGCGGCGTCCCCACCGCGTCCCTGCCCTATCTGTACGTGTCACCAGGCATAGGCCCGTGCACGTGCCACGACAACGCCGGAGTCATCCTGTGACCGAGCAGTTCCCGTTGCCGAACCTGTCCACGGAGAAGGACTACGTGGGCACGGCTTTCTCCCCCATCTACACGACGACCGTGACCGTGAGCGGCGGCGTCGCCTCCCACGGGCGCGCCTCCGGCCGGGCAGTCTCGTCCGACGGGGCCCTCGATCTCGACCTGCGCATGCCCGCCGAACTCGGCGGGGACGGCCGGGCGACCAATCCCGAGCAGCTGTTCGCCGCCGGTTTCGCGGCCTGCTTCCACGGAGCTCTGAGCCTGGTGGCGCGCCAGGAAGAACTCGACCCCGCCGCCATCTCGGTGGACGCGACCGTCTCCTTCGGGCGGGATCCGGACGACGGCGGCTATCTGCTGCACATCGCTCTGGTGGTGAACTGGCCGGAGGTGGATCCGGAGATCGCGACCCCGCTGCTGGAGCAGGCCGACTCGCTCTGTCCCTACGCGCGTATGGCGTGGCGCGGCACTCCGACCACCATCAGGCTGGCTTCCTAGGGCGGGCTGCCGACCACCGTTCGCCGACACCGGTGGCCGCGCGGACCCGGCCGCCGTGGCGGTGCGGGAGGGCGTCGGCGATGTCGCCGGCGTCCGCCCGGACCGCGCCCCCGTCACGGTGGACGGCGGCGCCCCTGGGGACGTTCGCTGTCATCGGGGCTGACCGGCGCAGCCCTCTCGGCACCTGTATGACCAAGCAACACGTAAAAGTGTGACAACAGTGTGATCCTCGCTTGCCCTGACCTCACGCTCGCACCCGCCGCTCCTGTCACAAGATGGGTGATCACTCGGTCTGAAGGTTGAGTCACGCACCATGCCTCCCGCCATGGCACGACCGGAAACGAGGAACTCCATGTCTGGTGTGAATCCCTTTGTGATCGTCGGAGGCGGCCTGGCCGCGGGCACGGCCGTGGAGGCCCTGCGCGAACGCGGCTACGACGGCCGCCTCCTCGTCATCGGTGACGAACGGGAGAGGCCCTACATCCGGCCCCCGCTGTCCAAGGGCTATCTGCTGGGCAAGGAGGACCGCGAGTCGATCTACGTCCACCCCGAGAACTGGTACGCCGACCACGACGTCGACCTGCTGCTCGGAACGACCGTGCGCACCGTCGACCCGCGCGCGGCACTGGTCGAACTGGAGGGTGGCCGACGCATCGCGTACGCCAGGCTGCTGCTCGCCACCGGCTCGACGCCGCGCCGTCTGCCGGTCCCCGGAGCCGACCTGGAGAACGTGCTGTACCTGCGCCGGGTCGGCGACAGTGATCGGCTCAAGGCCGCCTTCACCGAAGGCGCGCGGATCGTGGTGATCGGCGGCGGCTGGATCGGCCTGGAGACGGCGGCCGCCGCCCGCCTGGCCGGGTCGGAGGTGACGGTCCTCGAGCACTCCGAGCTGCCGTTGCACAAGGTCCTGGGCCGGGAGGCGGCCCAGGTGTTCGCCGGTCTCCACACGGAACACGGAGTGCGCCTGCACCCCCATGCGGAGGTCGAGCGCATCACCGCGAGCGACGGCCGCGCGGACGGCGTGCTGCTCGCCGACGGAACCCACCTGCCGGCCGACGCCGTCGTCGTGGGTGTGGGCATCACGCCGAACGTCCGCCTCGCGCAGGAAGCCGGCCTGGAAGTGCGCGACGGCATCGTCGCCGACGAGCATCTGCGCACCTCGGCGCCCGACATCTACGCCGCGGGAGACGTCGCCAACGCCTACCACCCTCGGTACGGCCGTCATCTGCGCGTCGAGCACTGGGCCAACGCACTCCACCAGCCCCGCACGGCGGCGGCGAGCATGCTCGGCGAGCACGCCGTGTACGACCGCCTGCCGTACTTCTACACGGACCAGTACAACCTGGGCATGGAGTACACGGGCCACACCGAACCCGGCGGAAACGACCGTGTGCTCTTCCGGGGCCCGACCGACAATCGCCAGTTCATCGCTTTCTGGATGTCGGGGAACCGCGTCGTCGCGGGGATGAGCGTCAACGTATGGGACGTCATCGACCCGATCCGCGCGCTCATCGAGTCCGGGGCCGAGCTCGACGACGCCGCCCTCACCGATCCCGCCGTCCCGCTGGGCAGCCTTCTGCCCTGACGCACCGCCACGGGCCCCGGGTTGTCACGAACACCCCGCGGTCCGGCTCGGAGTCAGTGACGGACCAAGCAATCGAAATTCTTGCGGGTGGCTGTCACAACCACGGTGACAACCCGGTCTTTACCTGATGAAGACCAAAACGTATCCGCCGAGCCTTCCGAGAGGGATTGCATCATGCAGGTTGTAGTCATCGACGGAACCGGCGTCAACACGCTGACCGGTGAGGGTCTCGCCGAGGTCCTGGAGGGCGCACAGGTCGTGGTCGACGTGTCCAACTCCCCCTCGTTCGCGGACGACGACGCCATGGAGTTCTTCCGCACCTCGACCGCCAGCCTCCTCAAGGCCGAGGGCGAGGCCGGTGTGACCCACCACGTCGCCCTGTCGGTGGTCGGCGCCGAGCACCTCCAGGACAGTGGCTGCCTCCGTGCCGAGCAGGCGCAAGAGGAGCTGATCAAGGCGTCCGGGATCCCGTTCTCCATCGTGCACACCACGCGGTTCTTCGAGTTCATGAAGGGGATCGCCGCCGAAGCGACCGAAGATGACACCGTACGGCTGGCCCCGGCCACGATCCGCCCCATCCACTCGGACGACGTGGCCGCCACCGTGGGCCGTACGGCCCTCGGCACCCCCGTCAACGGCGTCGTGGAGATGTCCGGTTCCGACACGTTCCAGCTGGACGAGGTCATCCGCAAGGGGCTGGCCGCGAAGAACGACCCGCGCACCGTGGTGACCGGCCCGCACGCCAGGTACTTCGGCGCCGAGCTGCAGAAGACCACCCTGCTGCCCGGCCCCGACGCGCGGATCGCGGACACCCGCTTCACGCAGTGGCTCGCACAGCAGCAGGCGTGAGCGTTCCCGGGATGGCCCGTCGACAGAGCCACCCCGTCGCGGATTTCCGCCTCAGCCGGTACCAGCGATTGACCGTTGTCTACATGGCGGAAATTTCGATTCCGTTGAAGGACTGCTCGAACTCGACGGTTCCCGGCCTTTGCTTTCGGAGGCCCACGCGAGTGAGCGGACCGAGAGCCCGGACACGGGCATCACGGAACGCGACGAGCACCTCAGAGGGCCCGACTTCAAGGGAACCCGCACATCAAGGACCATCCGGGCCGATCGGGCCACCGCCTGACGTCAGGACTTCCGCACCAGCCACATCCACACCAGCCCTCTCTCCCGCCGTCCCGCCGAGACAGGACCACACGATGACGACCACCTCCCCCGCCCCGCTCTCCGTCGCGGACCTCGCGCGGTCTCTGGCCGCGGAGGCCGTCTCTCTCACCGCCCACATCTCCGAACTGCGAGGCACCCTCGCACTGCTCGACGTACAGATGCAGTCGGTGTCCGACGCCCTGAGGCAGCTTCGGGCCGCCGCAGCCGAGAAGGCGCCCGCGTCACCACACCCTTGCGGCGCGCCCTGAGCTCCGCTCACGAGTCGGCGCCCGGACGACTATGACTCCGGCGATCCTGTCCGCTCCTTCCGGTCCCGTCCAGTCCCGTCCGATCCTTCCGATCGGGCGGGATCATTGCGTTCCCGGACTCTGCGTGACACACCGGGCGGCCGGCGCGTCGTAGGCGTGGGCACGCGGGCAACGAAGGGTGGGCTGCCAACTCGCCGCCTCAGCACAGAATTTGAAGCCGCGTCAGCGCGCCGCTCCCGCCGCCGCCTCGATGACGCGGACGACCTCACCCGGCCGCGAGACGCTCACGGCGTGCGACGTCCTTACTTCGGTGGTGTACGCGTGGGCACGGTCGGCCGTGAAGTACTGGGCCTTCCGAGGAATGCTGCGGTCCTCGGTGCCGGGGAACGTGCCCGACAGCTCGACCGCGTTCTCTCCCTTCTCCGGCAGGAAGGCAGCGATGCAGACGAGCGCCTTGCCGTTCTTCACACCCTGGGCGGCGTCGCTGATGACCGACCCGCCGTAGGAGTGTCCCGCCGGCACCACGGGCCCGTCGATCTCGGCCAAGACCTCCTTCAGGTAGGCGGCGTCGATGCCGAGCCCGCGCAGCGGGTTGGCCGCGGCCACGACCGGATAGCCCTCCCTCGACAGCCGCTGCACGACACCGTTCCAGCTGCTGGAGTCGGCGAACGCGCCGTGGACGAGAACGACGGTCCGCTTTCGGCCGGGCGGCGGAGAACCCTTGCCGGCGCTCGCCGGCGCGACCGACGTGGCGAGCAGAGCCGCGGCGACACTTGCCGTGGCCAGGAGGGAGAGAGGGCCGCGGGCGCGTCGGGGCAGAGAAGGTCGTTGCATGGCAGGGCCTTTCGGAATGGAGACTGCTTCATCCGTCCGGTCGGACGGAAGCGCGGGTGAGGGGTGGGCGCACGGCCGGGGAGGGCCGCGCCGAGGAGGACGCCGGGTGCGTGTCAGTCGTCGTGGAGGGCGGTGCGCAGGCTGCGGATGGCCTGCTGCACGGCGGCGTCGGTGGCTCGCGTGTCCCGCACGGGGTTGAGCATCATGAAGTCGTGCAGGCTGCCGTTGTAGCGAATGCTGGTGGTCGGCACGTCGGCCTGGGTCAGCTTGCGGGCGTACGCCTCGCCCTCGTCGCGCAGAACGTCGTTGTCGTCCACGAGCACGAGCGCCGGCGGCAGTCCCTGCAGGTCCTCGAGCCGGGCCCGCAGCGGCGACGCCGTGATCTCCGCGCGCCGCGCCGGGTCGGTGGTGTAGCAGTCCCAGAACCAGGCCATCGCCTTCGCCGTGAGGTAGGGGCCGTCCGCGAACTCGCGGTAGCTCGGGGTGTCCTGGCCCGCGTCGGTGACCGGGTAGTAGAGCGACTGGTGGACGAAGGTCACGTCACCACGCTGCTTGGCCATGAGGGTCAGCGCGGCCGTCATGTTGCCGCCGACCGAATCTCCGGCCACGGCCATGCGGGAGGCGTCGAGGTCTTCCCGGACGCCGTTCGCGATGACCCACTGGGCGGTCGCGTACGCCTGCTCGATGGCGACCGGGTACGTGGCCTCCGGGGACCGGTCGTACTCGACGAACACCACGGCGGCCCGCGCGCCGACGGCGAGTTCGCGGACCAGACGGTCGTGGGTGCCGGCGTTGCCGATGACCCAGCCCCCGCCGTGGACATAGAGCACGACCGGCAGGGTGCCTTCGGTGTCGGCGGGCTTGACGATGCGCACCTGGACGTCGTCGACGTCGGCGGGCACCGTGATCCATTTCTCCTGCACATCGAGCTTCTCGACGGGCGCGGACTGCAGATCGTCGAGCACCTTCCGCGCGCCGTCCGGGCCCAGTTCGTACAGGAACGGCGGGGTGGCCGTCGCATCGGCGATCGCCTGGGCAGCGGATTCGAGTATGGGACGGTTCATGTTCTTCCTTCATATATCAGTGGGATTACGTACCGCGTGCACTGTCATGACAGTTGACTCGTCGAAGGTGTGACATCGATGTGAGACGGTGTTTGCCAGTGCTGTCGGTCGGCGACTTCCTTCTGCTGCGCCGCGCACGCGGATCGGCATGCCGTTCGCGCGAGCGTGCAGGACGAGGCCGCGGTCATGCCGTTGGAGAACGAGGGCCTGACGTCTGGTCACGACGAAGAGCTGAGGAAGCTGTCCAGACAGGTCTCCCCAAGGAGAAGGGACCAGTGATGCCCGGGCGGCGCCGGCGTTCAAGCAGAGGTGCTCGCCTCGGCGCGGTCGCCGCGTGCCCTGCGACGTCGCAGGGCACGGCGTTCGGCATCCGTGGTTCCGCCCCAGATTCCCTCCACGGCTGCCACGTTCAGTGCCCAGCCCAGGCATTCCGGCATGACGGGGCAGGTGTGGCACACGGCTTTCGCCTCGTCGATCTGGTCGAGTGCCGCGACGCTGCTGCTCGCGCCGATGGGAAAGAAGAGTTCGGGGTCCATGCCCCGGCAGCTGGACAATTCACGCCAGTCCATGAGCTTCCTCCTGTGCGGAAAGGTGGTTGGGTTCGCAAGCGCACGGTGCGGTGTTGTGCCCCACGCCGGGGAGACGCGAGCGCGGGCCCCCCACCACGTGGAAGCCGCTCCCGGCGTTCGCCCGCGTGCACGACAGGTGACACGTTCTTTGCGCTGAACCGCTGTGGCCACGGCGGTGAGGTCGCTTGGGGGCGCAATCCTGCCTGTGCCGCTCACAACAGCGTCACGGTCTCTGGCACATGAGACCGGGGGGACCGTGCTTGTGTGACACCGAAGCGCCGGCCGGTTCGGCATCCGAGACACATCGCCGCGGTCGCCGCCGCGATGTCACAAGACCTGTGCCTGCCTGGTCTCGTCTTTCGAGACGGAGAAGGAGGCGGGCATGGAGTTTACCGACGGGGCGCTGCCGATCGGGGAATTGGTGGCCGAGCGGCGTCATCTGCTGGATGTGGCGCTCTGGATGCTGAGCAGTGGCGGTGAGGCCGAAGCAGTGGTGGATGAGGCCTATCGGCAGTGGTACGGACTTCCCGAATCGGAACAGGCGGTGATCGAGGAACCCCGCGCGTGGTTGTCACACGTGGTGGGCGGGATCTGCCTGGAGCGCCTGACGCGGCCGGGCAGGCGGCGGCGTGGCGGGCCCGCTACGGAGCCGCAGGACGCGGCCGGTGAGCAGCGGCGCATGCTGGAACAGGAGGTCAGCACGGTGCTGTTGGGGGCGCTGGACGCGTTGTCCCCGGCCGAGCGGGCCGCGTTCGTGCTCAACGATGTCTTCGGAATGGCGCCCGGAACGGTGGCGACCATCGTCGGGCAGTCCGAGCCGGAGTGTTCCGAGCTGGCGGAACGGGCCCGGCGGAGTCTACGGGCCACGCGCGGGCGGCCGACGACACCGGAGCAGCAGGACGCGGTGGTGTGCGAGGTGCGCGAGGCGTGCACGCTCCAGGATCCGGAGCGGCTGATGGCGGCGCTGGCCCAGGACGTGACGGCGTTCTTCGACGGCGGCGGCAAGGTGCGGGCCCAGGTACGGCCCGCGCACGGGCGGGAAAAGGTTGCACGGAGTCTGCTGACGCTGTTGGCCCCGCGTCCGCGCACAACGGTGGACCCGCACTCCGTCAACGGGCGGACCGGGCTGGTCGTGCGCTACGACCGGCGGGTCGCCGCGGTCATCAGCCTCGACCTCGCCGGCCCTCAGGTCGTTCAGGTCTGGGTCGTCGTCAACCCCGACAAGCTACGTCCCTGGAACCAGGCCGCTCCCAGCTACCGCTGACGCACCCACGCCATGCCGGTGCGGCCGGCGAGGACAGGCCACGGCGGCCGCACCGACGGCGGGAGCGGCCCGCCTCGCCCACATCTGACCGGGATCGCCCTCACACGCCGAGCACGGTCTCGTACCGCGAAGGCGAGTCGAGGAACGCGGCGATCTTGTTCGGGTTGCACACCCACATCACCCGGTGAACGCCTTCAGTCGAAGCCGCCACCGTCATGAACGTCGTGGGGCGGCCGCCCCGGCAGAGCAGCACCCCGCTACGTCCGTTCGCCTCGACGAAGCGCACCTCCACCTCGCCCCAGAACCTCGGGAACGCGGTCGACGGATTCGCCACCCGCGCACGTCCCAGCACCGGAACGCGAGCGGCGCCGCGCAGGCCGCCGTCGGACGGACTCACGGCCCCGGGTGTCAACAGCGCCTCCAGCGAGGCGACGTCACCCTGCCGTGCCGCCGCCACGAACGCCTCGAGCAGGCGCCTGTGCTCCTTCAGGACGTACGCGGCCCGCTCCGCGGGCGTCAGCTTCTCCAGGACCAGCAGGAGCGCGAGTTCCAGCCCTTCCGCCCGTTGCGCGCCCACGTCCGGATCGCTGCTCGTGTCGATCGGTTCCGGCAACCACGGCCGATGCAAGTCTCCCGGCGCACACGGGTGGACCGGGCCACGTTGATCGCCAGCCGGGTCGTCGCGCTCGACAGAAAGGCCACGGGGCTGACCACGGCCGCACGATCGGTCTTCGGCCCTCGCAGCCACACCTCCTGCGCGACGTCCTCGGCCTCCACCGCGCTTCCCAACACGCGGTAGGCGATCACCATCATCGGAACGAAACGTTGTCACAACGTGTCCAGGCGGTCCTGGCGTCAGCGCGAAACTCCTGGCCCGGACCACCGTCGGCAACCAGGACTCGCATCGGCCGGAATCGCGGCGACAGGACGCTCCCAACCCTGGCTGCGACTTCGAGTGGAAGCGGATTCACTGGGTACACACCCAGGCACCGTGTGCATGGATCTGATGTCTTCACGGCACAAGAGGGATCCCCCATATGATGGGGAGTGGTACGTGTGGGGGCGGACAATTCGAGGCGAGCCGTGCCCGGACCCGATCACACGGGTTGAGGACGAGAGGAACGCATGGTGTCTGTCACCCACGCGGCACATCACATCGAGGTCACCGCCGAGAGCCTGCAGGGGGACCTGGCCCGCCTGGAGGTCCAGAAGCAGGCGCTGGAGAGAGAACTGGCCGCGGTCGTCGCCCACCTCGGCTCCGTCCAGCGGGCTCTCAGCGCCCTTCAGATCCTCATGCCGCCCGCCGGATCGAGCTCTTCGGATGCTGCGGCCGCGACGCCCGCGCCCGGCCCCTCCGTGGTGGACCCGGCTGTGCCCACGGCCGCACCCCAGGACCAGGGAGTCGCGCCGGAATCCTCCGAAGTGACGGGCGAGCAGAACAAGTACGGCAAGCTCACCGAGCAGATCCTGGACTACTTCTCCGGGGCCGGCGACACCGACGTACGGGCCCGCGATGTCGCGGCGGCGCTCGGCCGAGCCACGGACAGCGGGAGCATCAACGCGGTCCGCAGCACTCTCGACCGGTTGGTCGGCACCGCGCGGATCCGTCGCTCGGGCCGCGGCCTTTACCGCGCCGCGTAGGTCATAGGCCCGACACTGTCAGTACCGGTCGCAGAACGTCGGTACCGGCCGGAGAGGAAGAGCCCCACCAGGTCCCGTCGGCTGTGTACGCCGGTCTTGGCGAAGACGCTCTTGAGGTGCTGTTGCACCGTGTGCAGGGTCACTGACGAACTCGCGGCGCTCTGTGCCGTGGACCTGCCCCGACGGATGAGACGGACGACCTCCCGTTCCCGGCCCGTCAGCGCGTAGTCCGACATCAGCAACGGCAGCATCTGGCCTGCCGACGCGTGCTCGACGACGACGGCGACCCCGTCCTCGCTCCCCCGCCCCCGCACATGGGCTCCATAGAGCGCGAGCCGGCCACCGTCCGCCGTCCGCAGAGGTGACGCGGGCGAAAGGTGCTCATGCTGTCGCCTCGTTCCGGTCCGCGGCCCGCGAGGTCGCGGCTGCCACGGACGGGACGACTGTCGGCAATCGGCCCGCGCCCGGGTCGTCGCCGGGAAGCCTCCGCAGCCATCGCCCGATACCCGGCGACGCCGATCGCACCGCGAAGGCCCGGTCGAGGATGACGAGCCCGGGGGTCTCCTCCGCCTCGATGGAGCCCGCTGGCGGGACTGGTCGGTCGGCCGGATCAGGATCTCCTTGACGGCTACGTGCTCGGGCTGGGTGACGGCGTAGACGATTTCGGCGGCGATGTCCTCGGGCTGGAGCGTGCGCATCGACTCGGCCATGCTCCTGGCCGCGGCCTGGACGGCCGGGTCCGTGACCTGACTCGCGAGTCGTCGCTACGAAGCCGGGCTCGATGACGACGACCCGCACGCCCTACGTGGTGACCTCCTGGCGCAGCGCCTCCGAGAAGGCGTTGACGCCGAACTGCATGGCCGCGTACACGCCGCTCGTGGCCGATGCCGTCCTTCCTGAGGTCGATGAGGCCTGCACCACCGCGCCCTTGGTTTCGAGCAGGTGGGGCAGCGCCGCGTGGACCATGTACATCGACCCGAGCAGGTTGGTCTCGACCATGCGTGTCCACTCCGAGGTGTCCGCGCCGAGGATCGGGCCGCTGAGCATGACGCCCGCGTTGTTCACGAGGACGTCGAGGGTTCCGTCGTGCTCGACGGTTGCCGCGACCGCGTCGCTCCTACACTTTTCCGGAAAAGGCACATGGGAATTCCGTGCCGGGCTCACAATTCCCCGCGCGCCGGGGATCAGTCCGTGAGATCGACGCGTACCGTCGTCAGACCGGCGCCCATCGCCCGCACCGCGGCGCTGTTGAACCGCGGCAGGCTCTTCAGTCGTGCGCGGGCGTCGTCGTCGGGCATCACATGGGCGGTCCCGGTGTACCAGCGACCCCGGACGCGGACCCGGACCCTCGGGTCCGCCTGGATGTTGCGCACGTACTGCGAACGCTCGCCGTACTCGCTGACGAACCAGAACTCCCGTCCCGTCAGACGTCCGCCGACCGGGGTCCGGCGCGGCAGCCCCGACTTGCGTCCCGTGGTCTCCAGCAGGGTCTGGATCGGCAGGCGCTTCAGGAGCGGATTGCCGATCCACCGCTGGAACGACGTGACGACGCGGTATTTCCGTTCGGGGTTGCGGGACATGCGGGGTCCTCCTGCTCGGTGCCGGGCACCATTGTGCAGGGCCCCGCGACCGTCTCACGACCACCGTCAGAGTTCCGTTTCGATCAGACGGTTGAGGTGGCGGCGCGTGTCCTCGGTGCTCGGCGGGGGTGCCTGCCGCAGCCGTTGCGGGGCAAGACCGTCGGCGAGGGCGGGGCAGCGGACCGTGCAGCCGTCCAGGCCGCCGGAGCCGAACTCCCTCTCGGTGACACCTCGTTCGGCCAGTTCACGGATCTGGGTGCGCCAGGCGTCGTAGCACTCGGCCTGGCCGCGGGCGAAAGCCTGGTCCGGGTCCTGGCCCGTCGCATGGCTATGGCTATAGCCATAGCCATGGCTGGGTCCGGGTCCGGGTCCGGGTCCGGGTCCGGGTCCGGGTCCGGCCATCGTGGCCGGCGTCGTCCGGGCACACGACGCCACACTCCCGGCGCTGATGTTCCCCGGGTGCAAGGCGCTGGGCCCGGGCAGCGGGGTCGCAACGCGAACAACCGTGCCTTGCCCCTGTCTTTGGTGATGTGTGCTCGTGGCCGCGAGCGCAAGGAGCCTTCGCCGAGACGGCCACTCCCTCAAGGCTGCACGGCACCTGGCCGGTCCGGCCGGCCTCGGGATCACGACACTCAGAGCATCCCTCTGCGAACTTCGCGCTCAGAAAGTCTTGTTGGCCTCGTTGACATGCCGCAAGCACTCGCGTTTCACTCGACTCTCGTGCATGGCAACGTTGTCAGGCCGTCGGAGCGACCGGCGCCGTTGCCCCTCGCTGGCGTTTTCCGTTCCCCGAGGACGTCAGCACCGATGTGCGAATCGTGAACCGCTGCGGAGGCAACCGATGGTCAGACCTCGACGTTCTACGGCGCCACGTGACCGAATGAGATTCCGGCAACGCCTGGCGGTGGTGTCCGTCCTGGGCATCGCCGTACTCCCACTCCCGGCGATCGGGGGCGCCCATGCCGCGAGCGCCGCGACGCCGGCCCTGGTGAAGGACCCCGCGTCCCTCGTCAACCCCCTCATCGGTACCTCCGGTGCGGTGGACACCTTTCCCGGCCCCGACATGCCCGCCGGCATGGTGCAGTGGGGTCCCGACACGACGCCCGACCGGCCCTCCGGCGGCGGCTACGAGTACAACGACAACAAGATCTCCGGCTTCAGCCTCACCCATGTCTCGGGCCCCGGCTGCGGCGTCGCGGGTGACCTGCCCGTCCTGCCGGTGACCGGCGCGCTGTCGGGCAAACTCGGCGACACGTCCGTCGGCTTCAGCCACGACAACGAGCAGGCGGGTATCGGGTACTACAAAGTCACCGACGCGAACGGGGTGAAGACCCAACTGACCGACACCACCCGTGCGGGGCTGGGCACCTTCACCTTCCCCGCGGGCCGGCAGGCGAACCTGCTGTTCAAGCTCAGCGGGGGTGCCACGCAGGTGGACGGAACCCGAGTCCAGGCGGTGAACAAGAAGGAGATCAGCGGCTCGATCGACAGCGGTCACTTCTGCGGCGCGAGCAACAGGTACACGCTGCATTTCGACATCAAGTTCGATCGGCCGTTCACCGCGAGCGGCACCTGGGTCGGCAGCACCATCAACCCCAGCGCGACGTCGCTGAAGGCGGACAAGGCCCAGCAGAACCTGCAGACGCACCCGTCGAAACCGCTCAAGGAGAAGCACTTCACCGTTCCCGCGGCGCCCTCCCCGACCGTGCACGGGAGCGGCACCGCATCCTCGAGCACGCCGTCCCCGGCGCCCAGCGCCGATGCGGGGTCCGGGGCTTCCACCACGAGCAAGGCCGCCGTCGAGCCCCCCACCACGGGTGCGAACGGCATGTACCTGACCTTCGACACCTCCTCGACCCCGACGGTGAGCGCGAAGGTCGGCATCTCGTACACGAATGACGCCAACGCCGCGGACAACCTCACCACCGAGATCAGGAATTGGAACCTCGGCGCCGTCGAGCAGGCGAACCACGACGCCTGGAACGCGGTACTGAACAAGATCCGGACCGGCGGCGGGTCCTCGGACCAGCAGGTGCAGTTCTACACCGCGCTCTACCACGCGCTGCTGCACCCCAACGTCTTCTCGGACGACAACGGCCAGTACATGGGCATGGACAACCAGGTCCACAAGCTGGCCAAAGGCCAGCAGGCCCAGTACGCCAACTACTCGGGCTGGGACACCTACCGCTCCCAGACCCAGCTGATGGCGATGGTCGAGCCCAAGGTCACCAGCGATGTCGTCACCTCGATGCTCAACGGCTACGACGAGACGGGCCTGCTGCCCAAGTGGGCCTCGAACAACGGCGAGAGCTATGTGATGGTCGGCGACCCCGCCGCCGGCATCATCGCCGACGCGTACGCCTTCGGCGCCCGGAGCTTCGACACCGACAAGGCACTCGCCGCCCTGCAGCACGAGGCCACTGCCCCGAACAACGACCGCCCCGGCGAGTCGGTGCGGGACACCAAGGGCTACCTCCCGCTGGACGAGAACGACTACGGCTGCTGCAACTTCTACGGCCCGGTCTCCACGCAGCTGGAGTACGACTCCGCCGACTACGCCGTCGCCGCCTTCGCGAAGTCGCTGGGCAAGACGGCCGTGTACGAGAAGTTCGCCACTCGCGCCCAGGACTGGATGAACGTCTTCAACCCGCAGACCGGCTATGTCCAGGGCAAGAACAAGGACGGCCAGTTCGCGACCGGTTTCACCCCCGGCACCTCCAACGGCTTCGTGGAGGGCACCTCGGCCCAGTACACGCCGATGGTCCCGTTCAACCTGCAGCAGCTCATCCAGGCGCGCGGCGGCGCCAAGGCGTACTCGTCCTTCCTGGACAGCCTGCTCGACAACATCACGCGCCCCGGCAACACCGACGCCGACCTGAGCAACGAGCCCAGCGTGGAGATCCCCTGGGAGTACGACTACACGGGCCAGCCGTGGAAGACCCAGGTGGCCGTCCGCAAGGCCCAGCAGAACCTGTACTTCAACGCTCCCGTCGGCTCGTTCGGCAACGACGACCTCGGCGCGATGAGCTCCTGGTACGTCTGGTCCGAGCTCGGCATGTACCCGCAGACCCCGGGCACGGACACCCTGGCGCTCGGCAGTCCGGCGTTCCCGGTGGCCAAGGTGACCTTCGGCAACGGCAAGTCGGTGCAGATCACCGCGCCCCAGGCCGCACCCGACGCGCCGTACGTGCAGTCGCTCGACGTCAAGGACAAGGAGTGGACGACCTCCTGGCTGACGTACCAGCAATTCGCGGGCGCGGGCACGGTCGACTTCACGCTCGGCACCGAACCCGACACGTCCTGGGCGTCCGACCCGTCGGCGGCACCGCCGTCCGACACCACGGGCGGCGACCGGGTCCTGGCGGCGACCGGCCCCTCCAGCGACGGCCTGGTGCTCCAGCCTGGCGCGTCCGGTGACGGCACGCTGGACCTGACCAACCTCGGCGGCAAGGCCGTCACGGTCGACTGGAAGGCGACGGCGCCCTCCGGCGTCACGCTGGACACGACATCCGGCTCGGTGACGGTGCCCGCCTCGGGCAGCGGCGAGGCGAAGGTCCATGTGACGGCGGGCGCGGACGAGGGCACGTTCCCGGTCACCTTCGCGCTGACCGACCACGGCACCGGTACGGCCGTGAGCGGGGCCACCCTCCGCGTGGCGGTGGCCAAGGCCGGTGCGCTGTGGCCGTACGACACCAACGAGGGCATCTACCCCGACGGCGCCGGCTACTCGGGCGGCTTCGACGGCGGCGGCTGGGCGTTCTCGCAGAACGCGCTGTCGGCGGCGGGTGTCACGAGCGGGTCCACCGTCACGGTCGACGGCGTCTCCTACACCTGGCCGACGGTGACGTCCGGTCAGC
This sequence comes from Streptomyces sp. NPDC096311, assembly GCF_044763085.1. Taxonomy (NCBI): domain Bacteria; kingdom Bacillati; phylum Actinomycetota; class Actinomycetes; order Kitasatosporales; family Streptomycetaceae; genus Streptomyces; species Streptomyces sp. NPDC096311. The sequence goes on along the minus strand of NZ_JBIWFN010000013.1, from coordinate 272,556 downwards.
TGGACAACCTGGAGATGGCCGGCCAGACCATCCCGATGCCGGCCGGTACGTCGGGTGCGTCGCTGGGCCTGTTGGGCTCGGCGGCCAACGCGCCGACCGACGGCAGCGGGGTCTCGGGCACGGTGACCGTCGCCTACACCGACGGCACCACCTCCCAGGCGACCGTCGGCTTCTCGGACTGGACACTCAACGGCGGGTCGAGCAAGCCGCTCGCGGGTGACACGACGGCCGTCACGACGGCCTACCGGAACACCGGGAGCGGAGGCCGGGACAACGTGAAGACCTACGTCTTCGCCACGAAGGTCCCGCTCGACGCATCCAAGCAGGTGGCGTCGATCACGCTGCCCGTGACGGGCTCGACGGGCACCGACCACCTGTTCGCCTACGGCTTCGGCCAGTAAGAGCTCGGCACACGCCGACGCATTCGGGCCGGTTCCCGGGCATGAGCCCGGGAACCGGCCCCACGCGGGCGCGGCCCCGCCCGGTGCACCACTCGAGCAGGTGATAACGCCACGAACGCCCGCGTGACATGCGGCGGTTCGTAGAAGTCGGTCTCGAACGCGCGGCGCGCGTCTTGATCGAGTACCGAGGAGGGCTACGCGCCGGCTTTCCGCTGCGGCCGCACCCTGTCCTCGTCGTCGATGGCGCGTACGAGATCGATGGCGCGGCCCAGGGTGGTGAGGCGGGCCTCCAGGGTGTCCCCTGCCGGATAGAAGCGGACGGTGTCCACAGCGGCGTCGCGCCAGATCCGCAAGCGGTCGCGGACCATCTGCTCGGTGCCGATGAGGGTGGTACCCAGCACCATGTCGTCGGTGACCAGATCGGCGGCACCTTCACGGTCGCCGGACTGCCAGCGTTCGCGCACAGCCGTCGCGACATCGGCCCAGCCTTGGCGGCTGTAGGCGTCGTTGTAGAAGTTGGTGCTGCCGGAGCCCATCCCGCCCAGGCTGAAGGCGAGTTCCTTCTTGCGGGGGGCGATGAGCGCGCGCAGATGTTCCTCGTCTTCGGCGAAGTTGACTTCCGCACCCTGGCAGATGTCCAACTCGGTGCGGGAGCGGCCGGCCGCCGCCAGGCCGGCGTCGAGGTGGTCGAAGTACGCTTCCTTGGCCCCTTCGGGGACGAAACTCGTGCCCAACCAGCCGTCCGCGACTTCACCGGTGAGGTGGAGCATCTTCGGGGAAAGCGTGGCGAGGTAGATGGGGATGTCGTGCTCGGCGCGCGTGGACAGGCGCATGGGCTTGCCCTCGCCACCGGGCAGCGGGATCTGGAACTCCCGCCCCGAGTAGGTGATCTTCTCGCCTGTTGTGGCCTGCCGGATGATCTCCACTGTCTCCCGCATCCGCGCCAGCGGGCGGGCGAACGGAACGCCGTGCAGGCCCTCGATGACCTGCGGCCCGGAAGGGCCGAGACCGAGCAGGAAGCGTCCCTCGGAGATCTGGGAGAGCGTGATCGCGGTGCGGGCGATCACTACGGGGCTGCGGGTGGCGAGCTGGATGATGCCGGAGCCGAGCAGGAGGCGCTGGGTACGGGCGGCAAGGTAGCCAAGCGGCGAGGGGGCGTCGGAGCCCCATGCCTCGGCCACCCAGCAGATGTCCATGCCGAGCCTCTCGGCCTCGGTGACGAAGTCGACCGTCTCCTGCCATGAGCCGCCAGAGGCTTCGATGGTGGTCGCCGTGCGCATCAGGCACCCGTCCTTCCGGTGGTTCCCGCTTCGGCGCGCTGTTTGATCGCCGCCAAGGTGGTGGTGATGCCGGTCTCGAACTCGCGCATCCGCACGAAGACGATCTTCTGCTCCTTCTCCGGCATCCGGTCGATCGCGAACGACAGCCCCGAGCGGCCAGGTCCCATCTGCATCCACTGACTCAGCTGCGTGCCGCCGTCGCGTGACTGGAGGGAGAACCGCCACAGCGCAGTGGGCCGGTCCGGGTCCTCCACGGCCCAGGCGAACACCCGGAGCGGTTCGTACTCCACGATGTACGAAGTCGTCTCCCACTCGCCGAGGGCGTCGTGCTTGCTGTGGCCGATGAACCGTGCGCCCAGCGCTGGGCCTGAGCACCCGTCCTGCCACCGCACCGACTGCAGCTCGGCACTCATGCTCGGCATCAGCTCGACATCTGACACCAGTGTCCACACCCGCTCCGGGGGAGCGTCGATCCAGGTGTCCACCTCGACCGTCGGTGTATCCGCATACCGTGCGCCTGTCCACTCCATCTGCCGCTCAGCCTCCCCGCTGTCGCGCCTCTGACCTTGAGAGTTTCGTAGATAGACTTAGGTGTCAAGCATCTCCCGATGGTGACGGATCGCATCCTCGCAGTCGCGACCCTCGCAATCGGCCGGGCGGATGGCCGCCCGCTCACCGAGCGAGGGGCATCCTTCCGCCGCAGTGTCCGACTTCCTGCCAGGACCGCCCCGGCGGGCCTACTGCCCTCGAGGGGAAAGGATGATGTTCGCCAGGACATCGAGGCGTCCGGCCGGCGAGCCGAGCAAGGTGCGAAGGAGCCGAGCCCCGCGTCTCACTGAGGGCCGCCTGCCGCCCAACGACTCCACGACTCAACGACTCAACGACTCAACGAGGAGCCTGACGATCACCCCCGTGGCCGTCCCGCGCCGGCCAGACGGCCGAACGCCACCACGCTCCAGGGCTACGGGCTGACCTGCTCATCACCCGCCCCGGCGTCGCTGACGCGGCCGTGATCGGGGTGTGCAGGGCCGACGGCGAGGAGCTGCCCCACGCATTCATCGCCCCGGAGACGGCACATCCCCACCTTTGTGCGGACGAGATCCCCAAGTCGCCTGCGGGCGAGATCCCGCGAAAGAACCTGCGCGGGCCGCGGGCGGCCGACGCCTTGCATGAGGATGCGGATCGTTCTGGTGCCCGCGTTTCACACGCAGGTCAGGCGCCGTCAAGTGATGGCGTGAACCGCTGCCGGATCTCCGGACGCTCCGCCAGGTGGGGCGGGTATCCAGGGCCCATCCGCGGATGCGTATCCGCCGCGGTCATGGGTTGCTTGCACTCACCGCACACGACTTCCGGCTCGCCCTGGTGTCCGCAGCGGTCGTGGTGAAAGACGACGGGAGCCCCCTGCTCGCCGGCCAGCCACCGGTTGCCCCAGCCGTTCATGGCTGCCAGCACGCCGAAGAAGTCACTCCCCATCTCGGTGAGGACATAGTCGTAGCGCACCGGATCCTGTTGGTAGGAGCGCTTCTCCATGAGGCCCTCGTCGACCAGGCGTCGCAGCCGGTCCGCCAGGGTGTTCCGGGCGATCCCGAGCTCCTGCTGGAACTCGTCGAAACGCTTGATTCCGTAGAACGCCTCACGCAGCACGAGAGGCGTCCACCAGTCTCCGAGCAAGTCCATGGTGCGCGCGATGGAGCAGGGCCAGTTCGCGAACGAAGTCCTTCTCATCCCCCCAGCATATGAGAGTCGCGAAAAGAGACCCAGCAGCTGAGTGATGGGGAGGGGGAGGGGAAGCGCGTGCCGGTCAAGACGCAAAGCGGGCACTCGTGGCCTGCCGTCACGACGGGCCGGAGCGGAGCGCTGCCTCCCGTGCGCCGCGAACCCAGAGCCCGCTCCCGCCCGACCAGGCCACCTCGGCGCTGCACGGCGGCCGGCTCGGCCGATCCCCGCCCGGGCGAGGAGACGCGGGCCGGCCCGTCGTGCCGGCGGTCCGCTACTCGCCCGCGTACGCCTTCTCCAGGACCGCGATGTCCAGCTTGGACATCTTGTACATCGCCTGGGTCGTCCGGGCCGCCTTCTCGGTGTCCGGGTCGCTGATCAGGTCGATGAGCCTGCTCGGGACGACCTGCCAGGACAGGCCGTACTTGTCCTTGACCCAGCCGCAGGGACCCGCCTCGCCGCCGTCCTCGACGAACTTGTTCCAGTAGTGGTCCACCTCCTCCTGGTCGTCGCAGTGGATCTGGAACGAGATGGCCTCGTCGAACGTGAACTGCGGGCCGCCGTTCAGCGCGACGAACTTCTGTCCGTTGGCCACGAAGTCGACGGCCATCACGGAACCGGCGGTGCCGTGCTCGGACTCGGAGAAGCGGGCGATCCTGCCGAGCCGGGAGTTCTTGAAGATCGAGACGTAGTAGTGCGCGGCCTCCTCGGCCTGACCGTCGAACCACAGACACGTGGTGAATCCGTCGGCGGACATACGTACCTCCTGCGGCGGGAAAAGTTTCGTCACCTCTGTCGACCGATCGTCGTCCCAAAACTCATCGGCGTCGCGCGGGATCCTTTCGCCGCGAAGACGGTGGCGGCCGATCGCGTCGTTCGCCGCGCCCTCCAAGGGGCGCTATAGCATGCGCGGACATGACCTCCTCCGCTGATTCCTCCAGCCCTTCCTCCGCCTCGGACAGCGCGCGCATCGAGCCGTTCCGTATCGACGTCCCGCAGAGCGACCTCGACGACCTGCACCAACGACTCGATCGCACCCGCTGGCCCGACGAACTGCCGGGGGTCGGCTGGGCCTACGGTGTCCCGCGGGAGTACCTGCGCGAACTCGTACGGTACTGGCGCCACGACTACGACTGGCAGGCGGCGCAGGCACGGCTGAACGCATGGCCGCAGTTCACGACGGAGATCGACGGCGCGCGGATCCACTTCGCGCATGTCCGTTCCCCGGAGCCGGACGCGACCCCGCTGGTCATCACGCACGGCTGGCCCGGCTCGATCGTCGAATTCACCGACGTCGTCGGCCCGTTGACCGATCCGCGCGCGCACGGAGGCGATCCGGCCGACGCCTTCCATCTCGTCGTACCGAGCATCCCCGGCTTCGGGCTGTCCGGTCCCACCCGGGACACCGGCTGGGAGTTCCAACGGGTGGCCGCCGCCTTCGCCGAGCTCATGACACGGCTCGGCTACGAGCGGTTCGGCGCCCAGGGCGGCGACTGGGGCGGGGCCATCTCCCGCGAGCTGGGCCGGGCGTACCCCGAACGGCTCGTCGGTGTCCACCTGAACCTGCTGCCCGGATCGTCCGCGGCCACCGAGCCGACTCCCGAGGAACTGGCCTCGCTGCGCCCCGAAGAACGCGAGCGCACGCTGCTGTCGTGGCGACGGGGTCTGGAATGGCGCCGCGAGGAGGCCGGTTACGCCGAACTCCAGGGCACCCGGCCACAGACCCTGGCCTACGCGCTGACGGACTCCCCCGTCGGTCAACTCGCCTGGATCACAGAGAAGTTCAGGGCATGGACGGACGCGAAGGACCGCCCCGAGGACGCCGTCGACCGGGACCTGATGCTGACCAACGTGATGCTGTACTGGCTGACCGCCACGGCAGGGTCCTCGGCCCGCATCTACTACGAGCGGGCGCACGCGGAGTACTGGGGCACCGCGCCCGAGCCGTCGACGGCGCCGACCGCGCTGGCCGTCTTCCCGCACGAGCCCCTCGTACCACTGCGGCACATCGCGGAGCGTACGAACAACATCGTGCGGTGGACGGAATTCGACCGGGGCGGACACTTCGCCGCGGCGGAGGAGCCCGAGCTGCTGGTCGGGGATGTGCGGTCCTTCTTCCGGGACCTGCGCACCGACGCCTGAGCACGGGTCGGACACCTGAGCCCCGGTCCCCGCCGGGGCCGGCGGTGACGCCGGTGGCACTCGTGACGGCAACCCCGTAGCCCCTCTGCCCGTGGCGAATCTGCTGCCGGCCGAGAAAGCTGATCCGCCAGGCCCTTCGGTCCGAGAGTGGGGATCGCGGCGACGCCAGCCGCGCCACCACGAGGAGGACCGATGACTCCCTTCATCACCGGCCGGTACCCGGCCCACGCACCGCGCGCCGAGGACGGCGACACCCCCGCGACCCGCTTCGACGACCATCTGGCCGCCCAGTTGCTCACGCAGCGCATCGTCCTTCTCGGCACCCAGGTCGACGAGGTGTCCGCGAACCGGGTCTGCGCCCAGCTGCTCGTGCTGTCGGCGGAGGACCCGCGCACCGACATCAGCCTGTACATCAACAGCCCGGGCGGATCGGTGACCGCGGGGCTCGCGATCTACGACACCATGCGGCTGATCCCCAACGACGTCGCGACCCTCGCCATGGGATTCGCCGCGAGCATGGGACAGTTCCTGCTCAGCGTCGGCACCCACGGCAAGCGTTACGCGCTGCCCAACGCGCGGATCATGATGCACCAGCCGTCGGCGGGCATCGGCGGCACCACCGCCGACATCGAGATCCAGGCGCAGAACCTGGAGTTCACGAAGCAGGCCATCGAGCGGATCACCGCGGAGCACACCGGCCAGAGCGAGGAGACGATCTCCCGGGACGGCGACCGCGACCGCTGGTTCACGGCCGAACAGGCCAAGGAGTACGGCATGGTGGACCGGGTCGTGGAGTCGCTCGACGACGTCCGCCCGGCCGCGTCACGGCGACGGATGGGGCTCTGACATGGGTACGTACACGATTCCGAACGTCGTCGAGCGGACCCCGCAGGGCGAGCGGTCCTACGACGTCTTCAGCCGGCTGCTGTCCGAGCGGATCATCTTTCTCGGCACCGAGATCGACGACGGGGTCGCCAACGTCGTCATCGCGCAACTCCTCCATCTGGAGTCGTCGAGCCCGGAGAGCGAGATCGCGATCTACATCAACTCGCCCGGCGGGTCGTTCACTTCGCTCATGGCGATCTACGACACGATGACGTTCGTACAGGCGCCCATCTCGACGTTCTGCGTCGGCCAGGCGGCCTCCACGGCGGCGGTGCTGCTGGCCGGCGGCGATCCCGGGCGGCGGTTCGTGCTGGAGCACGCGCGTGTGCTGCTCGGCCAGCCCGCGAGCGGCGGCCGGCAGGGGACGGTGTCCGACCTCGCTCTCCAGGCCAAGGAGATGCTCCGTATCCGCGCCCAGGTCGAGGAGGTCCTCTCCCGGCACACGCACCACGACGTGCCGACCCTGCGCGCGGACATGGACCGCGACAAGGTGTTCACCGCGCAGGAGGCCGTGGCATACGGACTCGCGGACGAGGTCCTGAGCCGACGGCTCGCGACGGTCTGAGACCGGACCACCGCCAGGGCCCGCGTCCGCGGCGCGGTTCGCCGGGCAGGCCCTGGCCGGTCGGCCCGGTCAGGCGGCGAGGCACATGCCGTTGTGGTGCGAGGCCGACGGAGTGCGGCGGCGGGCGGGCCGCACCTGGGCGAGGCGGGTGAGTTCGCCCTGGGCCAGCGAGAGCAGATCGGTGAGCCCGAGGCCCAGGGCGCGCGCGGCGGCCGCGAGGACTTCGGACGACGCCTCCTTGCGGCCGCGCTCCAGCTCCGAGAGGTACGGCATCGAGATCCGAGCCGCGTCGGCGACGTCCTTGAGCGTCCGCTCCTGCGCGAGCCGCTCGCGCCGCAGGACGTCACCCACCACGTCGCGCCACAGCGGCTCCCTGATCCTGGGCGCCGGTGGCGTCTGCCGGGGCGCGAGGGCCGGGCGGGGCCGCTGGGGCGCGTCGGCCACGGGGGCGGCGGGGCCGGTGGGACGGGTCGCCGGGCCGCTGGCCGGAGCCGGTGCGGTCGCCGGGCGGAGGGGAATGACGCGGGCTTCGTTCGGCGCTTGGTTGCTCACCCCTTCAGCCTAGAAGCGCCGAGCCACGACGGAAGGGATCGGCTCGGCATTCCGCTCTCGGGGGAATCGAACCACGTCACCCGTGCGTCACTGCCCGACGCACCGTCACTGTCCGACACGCCCGTCACTGCCCGACCCGCCCGTCGATCCGCTCGCGCAGGAAGTCCGCGTGGCCGTTGTGCCGGGCGTACTCCTCGATCAGGTGCACCAGCACCTCCCGCAGCGCGATCGGCTCGTCGTCGTGGGTGCCGGTGATGTCGAGGTCACGGGCCTCGTCCACGAACCGCTCGGCGAAGGCCACCTCGGAGCGCCAGGTGTCCCAGGCATCCGCCACCGCCTCGGGGTCGGGTACCGCGCCGTTGAAGTCGCCGTTCGGGTCGCCGTCCGAGCGGTAGTGCCGCGGCGCGTCCTGGCCGGCCAGCACCCCACGGAACCAGGCCTGTTCGACCCCCGCCAGATGACGCACCAGCCCGAGCAGCGACATGTTCGAGGGCTCGACGGAACGCCGGGCCATCGCCTCGGCGTCCAGGCCCGCGCACTTCATCTCCAACGTCAGCCGCTGGTCGCGCAGATACCCGACGAGCGTGTCCCGCTCCCCCACGAACCCGCCGTCGGAGCGCGGATCGTCGTCCGGGTGCACGAACATGTCCCACCACCCGAAGCTCCGCTCGGACGGGGTGTTCCCGGAGTGGGGAGGCTGGGGAGGCTGGGGAAGTGTGGTGTCGGCCATGCCTACGAGCATCGGCGTACCGAACCCGATCCGCCACCGGTTTTCCGCCGCCCCGAAACGATGTCAAGTCACCCGCCGTACCCGGGAGTCGGGGCGGGACCCGGCCCGCGTCGATCGGGAGGAACCGGGTGGCCGGGGCCCTTCAGCCCGTTCAGCGCAGCCACTGGTCCTTCTCCGCGGGCCGGTACAGCGTCACGGCGCGTGTCACCTTGTCGAGCACCAGCCTCGGCGCCGCGACCCGGGTCACTTCGCCGTCGTAGGAGAACCGCGGGTCGCCGTGCAGCACTTCGAGCCGCAGGCCGCGCACCTGCGCCGTGGTGAGGACCCGGCTGTTGTGCAGGGTGCCGGTCAGGACGGCGAGCAGCAGCCGGGTCCTGGCCAAGGGGGTGCCGGCGTCGACGGCACGGACGTCGAGCAGTCCGTCGTCGAGTTGGGTGCGGTAGGTGGGGGCGAACCCGGCGGGGTGGTAGATGCCGTTGCCCGCGAAGAGGAGCCACAGGCGCTTGGGGCGGCCGTTGACCGAGACGTTCACGGGGCTGCCCTTGGTGAGGACCCTGGCCAGTCCGACCACCAGCGCGGGCCACTTCCCGATCCGCTGCTCCAGCTTCTCCCGGGCACCGACCAGGTCCGAGTAGACGCCGAGGCTGAAGGTGTTGAGGAACACCTGCTCCGGTCCGCCGGGGGCGCGGGCCCGCCCGAGGTCCGCGACGACCGCGTCGCCCGCCTGCACGGCTCGTACGACGTCCTCCAGGGTCTGGTTGCCGAGGTCGACGGCGAAGTGGTTGAAGGTGCCGCCGGGGAAGACCGCGAGCGGCAGACCGAGCCGGGCGGCGATCTCCGTCGCGGCGTTGATCGTGCCGTCGCCGCCGCAGGCGCCGAGGGCGCCGCCCTCGGCCTTGGCCCGCCGGGCGGCCTGTTCCAGGAGTTCCACCAGGTCCTGGTCCTCCTGCGGCACCGTGATCCCGGCCTTGGGCAGCGCGGCGCGCAGATACGCGCTCGCGTCAGGGGTATCGGCGCTCCAGGAGAGCCCGGAGGACGGGTTGACCACGATGTGCAGTCCGGCGCCCCCGGGCAGCGCGGGAGCGGGCCGCCGCGGGGGTGCCGCCGCGGCCGCCGCCTCCGGTTTGACCGGCCACCAGCGGGCGGTCAGCGCGGCGGCGCCGACACCGATCGCGACGCCCACGGCCACGTCGCCGGGACGCCGGTCCCCCGAGCGCGTGCGGGCCAGGGTCAGCGCCGCGGCGCCGGGCACCGCGAACAGGCCGTATCGGGGCGCTTCGAGCAGGACGCCGACGGCGAACGCGGCGGCCGACGCGACCCGGCCGGCCGCGCCCGGCGGCTGCGCCTTGCGGGCCGCGGGGCGCGCCAGCACGCGGGTCACGGCCGAGGCGATGGCGACGGTGCCGATGCCGCGCAGCGCGGCCCGGCGCGCGGTCCGGTTCCCTGACGCGCCGAGGGCCGCGGCGGCGGCGCCCCACGCGAGTCCACCGGCCACGGTCCGCCGCCATCCGGAGGGCCCGGCCGGTCCCGTGGCCGCCCCGCCCGGCCACCACGGCGTGCCACTGCCTGTTCGTCGCCCCGTCCCGCGCCTTCTCATCTGAGGCCCACCCTCGCGTCTCGACAACAGATCTCCTGGTCGGCAAGGTTGTGCCGCCGTTGTCCCTGTTCCCCGACTTCGCGCATTCATGGACCCCGGCCGGTGCGGGGGTCAGATGGTCTTGGGCAGCTTCACCACGGTCACGAAGAAGTCGTCGATCTGGCGGACCGCGGCGATGAACTGGTCGAGGTCGACCGGCTTGGTCACATAGGCGTTCGCGTGCAGTTTGTAGCTGCGCAGGATGTCCTCCTCGGCGGAGGAGGTGGTGAGGACGACGACGGGGATGTGGGCCAGTTCGTCGTCGGACTTGATCCGCTCCAGGACCTGGCGCCCGTCGTACTTGGGCAGGTTGAGGTCGAGCAGGATCAGGTCGGGGCGCGGAGCCTCGGTGTACTGGTTGGCGCGGTAGAGGAAGTCGAGGGCCTCCTCGCCGTCCCGTACGACATGCAGGGTGTTGCGGATCTTGTTGTCCTCGAACGCCTCGCGGGTCATCAGCTCGTCGCCGGGGTCGTCCTCGACGAGCAGGACCTGAATGGGTACGGCGGGGGTGCTCACGTGTGTGCTCCTTCGGGTGGGCGCGCTGCCTCCTCGGCCCCGAGGGCGGGTTCCGGTCGCGCCATGGGCAGGGTGAAGGACACGCGCGTGCCCGCACCGGCGGCATCGTCCAGGGTGATGGCGCCCCCGTGATGCTCGACGATCTTGCGGCAGAGGGCAAGGCCGATCCCCGTGCCCTCGTACTCGTCGCGGCCGTGCAGCCGCTGGAAGATGACGAAGACCTTCTCCCTGAACTCGGGTTCGACGCCTATGCCGTTGTCCTGCACGGTCAGCCACCACTGTCCGTCCTCCGGATCCGCCTCACAGCGGACGGCGATCTCGGGCGGCCGGTCGGGGTGGCGGAACTTCACGGCGTTGCCGATCAGGTTCTGCCAGAGCATGGTCAGGGTGGTGACGTCGCCCGTCACGGTGGGCAGTGGCCCCTCCCGTACGACATGCGCACCCGTCTCCTCCAGGACCACGCTGAGGTTGCCGAGTGCCCGGTCCAGGACGTCGTCGAGGGCGACGGGGACCGGCTCCTCGCCGACGCGCCCGACGCGGGAGAAGGTCAGCAGGTCGTTGATGAGGATCTGCATGCGTTTGGCGCCGTCGACGGCGAAGTCGATGTACTGCTTGGCCCGGTCGTCCAGTTGGTCGCCGTACCGTTTCTCCAGGAGCTGGCAGAAGGACGCGATCTTGCGCAGGGGTTCCTGCAGATCGTGCGAGGCGACGTAGGCGAACTGCTCCAGCTCCGCGTTCGAGCGCTTCAGTTCCAGGGTCTGGGCGTCGAGTTCCTCGGCCTGCCGCTCCAGGAGGACCTCACGGGCCTTGGAGGCGGAGAGTTCCTCGACGATGCGGTGGCGCATCTCCTCGACGGCCTGGGCGACCCTTTCCAGGTCGCGTGGCCCGTCGAGCCGGATCCTGCGCTCGAACGCGCCGCCGCTGACGTCCACCGAGGCCGCTTCCAGAACCCGCAAAGGGCGGCCCACGATCCGGTGCAGCAGCAGGGTCAGCGCGAGGCCGCTCGCCAGGAAGGCGGCGAGCATGCCGAGGAAGAGGAGGTTGCGGGACCGGCGGCTGTCGTCGGCCGAGGCGCGGGTCCGGTCGCGCAGCTGCTGGATGTCCTTCTCCAGGGTGGCGAGTTGACCCCGGATCTCGTCGAACCTGGCCTTGCTCGCCTCCAGGGAGGGGGCTTGGGCGCCGCCGGGCGTGCGGGCCGCCTCGATCAGCGGCCCGGCGTAGTCGCGGCGCCAGGCGTCACTGAGGCGCCCGGCTGTCCTCAGGTCCGCGGCGATCTTGGCGTGGTCGGCGAGTTGCGTCGCCAGGCGGGCCTCGAAGGTCTTCTCGTCCCGTGCTCCGGACGCGTACGGATCGAGGAAACCGGCGTCCCTGCTCAGTACGTAGCCTCGTACGCCCGTCTCCTGGTCCACCAGCGAGGTCTCCAGCTGGTAGGCGGTGGCGCGGGCCGGCTGGATGCGGTCGGTGAGCAGATCGGTGCGGTCGTCGGCGCGGGCCTGGAGGACACCGCCGGACACGGCGAAGACGATCACCAGCAGCACGTTGGCGGCCAGCACCACGTGGATCCAGCCCTGCACGGTCAGCCGGGCGACGCGTGGGGGCTTTACGTCCTCGGGAGTGTCCGCCGTGGCGTCGTCCGGTCCCGGGGCGTTCGGCGTACGGGTCATGACATCCCGTCCGTCGCCAGGTGCAGGACGGCCACGTCGTCGGCGAGTCCGCCGTGGGAGGCGGTCAGCGCGGCGACGTCCTCGACCACCGCGTCGGCGAACGGGCGCCCGCGCAGGGCCTGGTGTTTCCTCGCCACCGCGAGCAGCCCTTCCTCTCCCAGCCGCCGGCCCGGGGCCACGACGCCCTCGAAGAGGCCGTCGGTGAACAGCGTGACGGCGCTGATGTCGTGCGCGGGCAGCTCGGTCTCCGGCCAGTGGGTCCGGCCCGGAAGCAGTCCGAGCGCGGGGCCCGGGGCCGGCTCGAACAGCTCGATGCCACGCGAGGTGCCCACGAGCAGTCCCGGGTGTCCGGCGCGGATCACGCTCATACGGCTGCGGTCCTTGGCGATCCGCAGGACGGTGAGGGTGGCGAAGATGTAGTCCGCGGCGCGCTCGGCGCCGATGATCTCCTCCAGGAGCTCGAGCTGGCGCGTGCCCACGCATCCGGAGAGCACGGCGGCCCGCCAGGCCACCCGCAGACAGACGCCGAGGGCGGCCTCCGCCGCGCCGTGGCCGGAGACGTCCCCGATCACCGCGTGCACGGTGCCGTCCTCGCTCTCGACGACGTCGAAGAAGTCGCCGCCGAGCAGGGCGTGGTCCCGTCCCGGGCTGTAGCGCGAGGCCACCTGACAACCGGCGCTCCGCAGCAGGGGTGTGGGCAGCAGTCCGCGCTCCAGGCGCGCGTTCTCCCGGGCCAGCAGCCGACTCGCCTGGAGTTCGGCGCCCGAACGCTCCACCTGCTTGCGTTGCAGGGCGTACCGGACCGCGCGGCTGAGCGCTTCGGCGTCCAGGCCGTCCTTGGCCAGGAAGTCCTGCGCTCCTTCGGCCACCGCGGCGAGCCCGGCCTCGTTCTCGGCGACTCCGGTGAGCACCACGACGGCCGCGTCGGGCGCGGCGTCACGTACCTGACGGACCGCGCTGAGTCCGTGGGTGTCGGGCAGATGCAGGTCCAGCAGGACGCACACGGAGTACGGCGTGGCGTCGAGGAACACGCGTGCCTCGGCGAGGGACTTGCACCAGGTGACCTCCCTCGGCAGTCCGCTGTCGGCCAGCACCTCCCGCACCAGCAGTGCGTCTCCGGCGTCGTCCTCGACCAGCAGCAGTACCGCGGTGGCGTCCAGGCCCCAGCGGGGATCCGCACTCCCCTGCCGGGGCACCGCGCCTCGTTCACCTGTCCGCGGCAGGCGATCCGCCACGCTCGCCCCCCTTGGATGACCCACGACGACCATGGTCCGCCGTGAGCCTAGTGGTACGTCGCTCCGGTTCAACGGCGAAGGGCGAGCCGGGCCTTGACGCACTTTCCGACCGGTACCCGCCCGACGGTCACCTCCGTCGCGAGCGCGTGCACGATCTCCAGGCCGTGCCGCCCCACGCGTTCGGGATCCCGGGGATAGGGCCGGGGCAGGGCGGCGCTGCTGTCGTACACGATGACGGTCACGGAGGTGTCGGTTCCCTCCAGTTCCAGGATGTACGGCCCATGGCTGTGCCGGTCCGCGTTGGTGACCAGCTCGCTGACGACCAGCAGGAGGTCGCCGGTGGCCTGTGCGCCGATCTCGGCACACCACTCCGAACGGAGCTGTTCGACGAACAGCTCGGCGAAGTGGCGCGCTTCGGCGATGCACCCCGGCTCGCCGGTGTAGTGCGCCGCCCGCCGAAGCGGTTCCACGGGCACGTCGAAGCCAGTCGGTATCACCGCTCCGTCCAAGCGCTCGATCATGTGGTTCTCTCTCGGATGCCGGTACGTCGGGACATTGCGCGTCCGGACGCTGCTGCACAGGGGCTCGTACCCCGTGAAGTCCTCCACAGTCACCCCGATGTTCCCCCGTCCGGGTGGCTTCCGCACACGATTCCCACAAGGGAACGGTGTCATCCCGACGCGGCAGGGCAGGGCCTCCAGTCGAGGCATGACCGGTCACCGAGTTCTCGGTACGAGCAAGGGGCGCGGACGGATGGACGGACAGGACCCCGATGCACGGGACGGCATACCGCCCCGGGAACGGGACAACGCCCTGCTCCAGGCCGCCGACCGGCTCGCGGCCGCGGCGGAGATCCTGGTCTCCGTGTCGGCCCGTACGGCGGTCGCGGTCGACAGCAGACTCTCGCCGCCGCTGCTGCGCGCCCTGACCCTGGTGGGCACGGATCCGGGTCTGACGCTCGCGGCACTCGCCGAGCGGGCGCAGATCAGCCGCTCCCGGGCGAGCCGGGTGTGCGACACGCTCGAAGAGGCAGGACTGCTGGCCCGTTCGCCGCGCACCGAGGACCGCAGGGGCGTCGGCCTGAGTCTGACCGGCCGCGGCCGCTCGGCCCTCGACCGGGTGCGGGATCAGCGCACCGCCTGGATCAAGGACGCGCTGCTGCGGATGCCGGAGTCCGATCTGAGCGGACTGCTGGCCGCGCTGCGCTCGCTCGGCCCGTCGCTGGCCCACGGGCATCCGGAGCACGCGCAGACACCCGGGCCACCCGACCGGTCCGTCTGACACGCTCTCAGACCGCATCGGCCTCCAGTGCCTCCCCCACGCCGGGGAAGACCGGCAGCACGTCCGAGACGCCGGTGAGGCCCAGCACCCGCTCCACGAACGGGGAGAGGGCGGCCAGCCGGAGCCGCGGGCCGAGCACCCCGTGGGCCCGCAGGACGACGTTGATCGTGGTCGAGTCCAGGAAGGTCACCGCGGCCAGGTCGAGGACCACCGCTCCCGGACCGGCACGGCCCGCCGCCGCGAGGGCCTCGTCGAGCTCACCCGCGTTGTCGAGATCCACCTCGCCGCGGACCGCGATCACGGTCGAACGACCGTCCTCGCGCATCGACAGCGACATGGCCGCCTGACCTGGACTCCGGCCTGAATGCACAGCGATCCCTCGAAATGTTGTCGAATCCGCGGAGAGTGGGGTAACCGCATGGGGACGGTGCGCCACAACGCCGCGATGGAGCGGTGTCAGGCCCTACCGTAGCCGATCGTTGTCATTTGACAACAATTGCCGTCAGGCAACAATCTGGTGCCCCTGCGACCCCAAGTCCGGCGACCCGTGGGCCGGTTGTCGCAGTGATGGGGTCGCAGTGATGGGTCGCACCGAAGGGACGCAGATGGAGCTAACCGGTACCGGTCGCCTGCCCGGGCTCCCGGCCGGACCCGCCGGAGCGCTCTTCGAGCTGGTCCAGCGCGGTCGCCCGGAACGCTTCGAGGCCTTCGGTGAGCCGGGCGACGTCCGCCGAGGACATCTGCTCCAGCACGGCCCGCACCTCGCGCGCACGGTGCTCCCGCAGTTCGCTCAGCACCTGCTCGCCGAGCGGGCTGAGGCCGACCTCGACCTCACGCCGGCTCGTCGAGCTCGGCACTCTGCGGATCAGGCCGACTGCCTCCATCCGGTCACACAGACGGCTGACCGAGGAGGGACGCGAGGCCAGGGCGTCACCGAGCGAGCGAAGATTCATGGACCCGCCCTGCTCGATCACGATCAGGGCCCGTAGCTGAGAGGGCGGCACCGGTCCGGACGGCGCGGACTCCTGCCCTCGACCCCACAGGAGTTCGAGGAGCTCCGAGACGGCGTCGAGCGTATGCGCGGCTTCTTCTCGGGAGACGCGTGGACGGATCGAGCGAGGCACCGATCCACCTTGTCATCAACTCAAGGCCATTGCCAGCCGCGCCGGTCCACCGGAGCTCTCGAAACAGACCCCTGCGACCACGCAGACCCCCTCGCACGCCCACCGCACGAGAAAGTCATCACGACCGTGACCTCTGTGAACGACGTCGACAGAGCCCTGCGCGCGGCCCCGCCGCACGCGCTGCTCGACACCCTGCGCCCCCTCCTGACGGATGTCTGGGGGGCGATCGACGCCGACCTGCTGCTGGCGGACTACGGCATGACCGTGCTGCAGCCGGTCGAGAAGCCCGGCGACCTCGCGCGTGCCGTGTCCCTGCACAACACCCCCGAGAGCCGCGCCTTCGGCAGTCAGGAGCCGCACGAGGAACACCCCCGCACCACCGCACGGACGCGTCTGCATCTGCCGGTCACCGCCCGGGGCGAGCGCCTGGGCATCCTCACCGTCCTGCTGCCCCCGGGGCCCGTGGACCCCTCGGTGACCGACGAACTCGTGCAGGTCGCCGATCTGCTGGGCCACGCGATCGTCGTGGCCGAACGGGACACGGACGTCTACCGTCAGGCCCGGCGGGTCGGCCGGCTGACGCTGGCCGCCGAAATGCAGTGGGAGCTGCTCCCGGGCCGGGCCTGTGCCCGCGAGGAGTTCGCCGTCGGCGCCCAGCTGGAGCCCGCGTACGCGGTGCGCGGGGACAACTTCGACTGGTCCTCGGACGCGCACCGGCTCACCCTGTCGATCATCAACGGGATGGGGGACGGCATCCACGCGTCCTTGCTGACCCACCTGGCCGTCGGCGCCCTGCGCAACGCCCGCCGCGCCGGGCTCCCGGTCGCCGACCAGGCCAGACTCGCCGACCAGGCCCTCTACGCCCAGCACCACGGCGACCAGCACGTGTCGGCGCTGCTGCTCTCCTTCGACCTCGCCACCGGCAGCGCGCTCGCGGTGGACGCGGGCTCGCCCCGGATGTGGCGCCGCCGGGGCACGGCCGTGGAGCGGATCGAGCTGGAGGCGCAGCTGCCGCTCGGCATGTTCGAGGAGTCCGACTACGTGGCACAGGAGTTCGGCGTCCTGCCCGGTGACCGGCTCCTGGTGGTGAGCGACGGGGTGTACGACGCCCTGTCCCCGCTGGGCGAGGTCTTCGGGGAGCGGGCGCTGGCCCGTGCCGTGTCGGCCACCGCCCTGCTGCCCGCGGCCGACGTACCGCGCGCCGTCCTCGACGAGCTGGCCCGGTACCGCGTCACCGAACCGCTGGACGACGCGCTGATCGTGTGTCTCGACTGGTCCGGCAGACCGGTCGGCACGCCGTCCGGCTGACGTCTCGCCCGGGTTCGGCCGCCGAAACGACGACGGCCACCGCGCATTCCCCGGTCCGCTCGGGGCACCCGGACCGGGCGGAATCCGGTCGACGGCGGCCGGGGCCCGAAGGCCCGGAGGTGGACGGTGGACTGGTGGATGTGGCCGGTCGTCGTGGTCGCGGCCCTGGTGCTGCTGAGCGCGGCGGCGGTCTGGGTGCAGACGAGCAGACGGTCGGGGACCGTCATCGCCGTGCGGCGCGGGCAGCGGTTCGGGAAGCGGGAGATGTGATGAGCGAGTTGATGTCCGCGCGCGACCTTGGCGGACGGCCGGTGGTCACGCTCGGCGGTGAGGCGGTGGCGCGGGTCAAGGACACCGTCTTCGACGGGCCCGCGGGACGTGTCACCGGCTTCACGCTCAACGGCCGGGGGCTGCTCGCGGGCCCGCTGAAACAGAGCCTGCCGTGGAGCGCGGTCCACTCGCTGGGCCGCGACGCCGTCATGATCCTCGGCCGGGGGGTCCTCGCTGAACCGGCCGCGGTGATCGCCCGGGACGAGGCGGCGCACGGCCGGGTGCTGGGCGCCAGGGTCCTCACGGACGGCGGCACGGAGGTGGGGAGCGTGCTCGACCTCGTCGTCGAGGCCGGTATCAGCGGCCGCGTGGTGGGGTTCAAGATCGCCGCCCGTCAGTCCCTGGAGTCCGGTTCGAAGCGCCGCCGCCGCAAGGTGTACGTCCCCCGGGGCGAGACGATCGCCGTGTCGGGACAGGCTCTTGTCATCCCCGCGGACGCGACCCGCTTCGTCGCGGACGACCTGGCCGGTTTCGCCGCCCAGGTCGAGGCGTTCCGGCTGCGGGACACCGCCGACCGGACGGAACCCACACCGTGACGCTGTTCTCCAGGATCCGCGGCCTGCCGGTCGTCACGCTCGGCGAGGCGGACGAGCTCGGCGTCGTCAGGTCACTCACGATCGATGTCGTATCGGGGCTGATCGGCCAGGTACGGCTGTCGCCGGCCCGGGGTCGCAAGGAGTTCGCGATCGACTGGAGCGCCGTGCACGTGATCGGCCCGGACGCCGTCCTCGTCCGGTCGGGCACCGCCCTGGACACCGCCCCTCCCCCGGCGCCCGTGGACATCCTGGGCGTCCGGGTCCTGACCGAGGACGGGGACGAGCGCGACACCGTGCGGGACATCGCCTTCGACCCGGTCACCGGCCGCGTCGAGAAGATGTGCACGGCCCTGGGCGACATCCCGGGCGACCGGCTGGTCGGGCTCGGGGACTACGCCCTGGTCGTACGGACCGGCTGAGGTCGCCTCAGTACCCGGGAGGCGTCAGGGCCGGCTCCGGCGCGTCGTAGGACGACGAGGTGTCCGGCGTCGTGGCGCCCGCACTCGCCGTGATGTCGGTGGTCGTGTCAGGAGACGTGCGACCGGAGTACGCCCCCGCCGACTCCGATGCCGTCGTGGCAGGGTCGGAGGAGGGGTACTCCGGATCCGATGACGAAGAGGTGGCCGGAGACGGCGCATCGCGCGACGAGGGGGAGGAGGGAGAGGAAGGGGAGGCAGAAGAAGAAGAGGCAGAGACGGAAGAGGACGGCGACGGAGACGAAGGGGGCGGAGACTTCGATGCCGGAGACTTCGGTGGCGCCGACGACTCGCTCGCCGCGGGGGACGGCTTCGCCGGAGGGGACGTCTCCTTGTCCCGGCGGCCGTCGGAGTCGCCCCGGTGACGGCCGACCCATTCGTCGCGGTGGGGGTCGTAGATGACGAAGACGTCGATGGTGGTCGTGGCGGGCACGACGACCACCACGTTCTGCGACCGGTACGAGGCCCAGGTGTCACCGGTCCGCCTGGGCACGGCCTGCTGCGCGACCGCCGGTGTCAAGGGGTTCCCGCAGGCACAGCGCACGCGCGGCACCCCGTGGCCGTCGACGAGGACCGCCGTTCCCGTCTGGAGCACCGCCTGGTAGCTGGCGGCCGCGCCGCCCCGGTAGCCGTGGTTGGTGACGCGGGTGTCCATCCGCAGCTGTACGGGGGTCAGCGAGCGCAGGTAGGCGGGGACCTCGGTGGGCCGGACGTCCTCCACGGAGGCGAACGCCTTGTTCTTCGCCGGCTCCGCCCGGAGCGCCTTGACCTGCTTCTCCACATCGCAACTCGCGGTGTTGCGGGTGCCGCCGTAGAGCCCGGGTGCGGAACCCGACACACCGCGCGTCACATTGGCGGACTCCGGCGCGTTCGCCGCCGGTGTCACCGGCGTGAGGGAACTGTCCTTCGCCGTCGACTCCGTGAACGGGTCGGGACCCGGTTTGCTCGCGGCCTGCAGGAACAACTCACCGCCCGACGCCGTGCCGGACGTGCCGCCCGAGCGGGAGAGGACGACACCGAGCACCACCCCGGCCGCCACGACCCCGGTGATCAGCGCCACCCGCGGCGCCGACTTCCACCAGGGATGGTCCGGGCCACCGCCGTGCCGGGGCCGGCCGCCGGGACCGCCGCCGCCGAGCGGACCAGCCGGTGGACCAGCCGGTGGACCGGTCGGCGGACCGGTCGGCGGTGGCGGCAGCGGGCGGCCGATCCCTTGGGTCGGAGCGTGGTCGGAGGCACCCGGCCGGGGGGAGCCCGACAGCGGTCCCGAAGGAGGTCCGGTGGGCCGGTCGGAGGACGGCGGGTCGACGCTCACTGGCTCTTCCTCCGCGCGTAGGGATCTCGCGGCATTTCACGCCTTATATGCCGTTTCATTCCACAACGAGCCATTGTGTGCTCCGGCCGGGTGTCCCCCGCAAGCTGACGCGGTCGGCCCTCCCGACGGGCGGTGGACCCCGGTGCTGCTTAGCGTGGCAGCGTGCGCCCGCAGACACGGTCCGACCAGGTCATCGCCGCTCCAGGCGAGCGGACGGCCGCCCGTCACGGCTGGGTCCAGGCCCTGCTGGCGGTGGTGGCCGGGGTGATCGTCATGCTCGCGGTCGCCGCCCTCGGGCTGTGGGGTGCCGGTGCGACGGGCCTGCCCGAGCACGCCTACCCACGGGTCGTCGCGGCCTCCGTCGTGACCGCGGTCGGCGGCACCATCGAGCTCGCGGGTGACGCGGGCGTGATCGCCGACACCCGGGCGGGACTGACGGTGATCCCTCTGTCGGTCACGCTCGCGGGGGCCCTGATGATCGCCGCCGGGTTCCTGCGGCCGCTGCGGCACCGGGCCGTCGCGGGTGCCGCCGAGTTGGCCGGCTGGGCCGCCAGGATCGCGGTCCTGTGGCTGCTGGCCCTCGTCGGACTCGCGCTCTACTCCCACCAGAACTTCAAGATCTCCCTCGGTACCGGGACGATCAGCGACATCGGCGACCTCATCGGGGTCTCGCCCGAGGTGGGCTTCAAGACAGCCGTGCCGGTGACGCTGTGCTACGGGGTGCTGTGGCTCGCGGGCGTCCTCGTCCTCGCCCTGCTGGTGTCGCGCGGAGCTCCGCTCCCGGCCCGGCTGCTGCGCTTCCAGGAGTCGGTGCGCCCGGCCGCGTACGCCATGGTCGTCCTGCTCCTCGCCTGCGTCGCGGCGGGAGCGGTCGTCGCGCTGATGGTGGCCGCGACGCGCGGACACGTCCCCGAGACCTTCGCGGTGATCTTCCTCGGGCTGCCCAACCTCGCCTGGCTCGCCCTCACGATCGGGCTGGGCGCCACCTGGCGGGGTCGCGTGGACGGGCCGTTCGGGCTGCCCATGCCGCACGTCCTCGACCAGGTGCTGCGCACCCCGGACGTCTCCGCCGTCAACCTGCGCACCCTGGGCCACTACGACGGCAGGGTGTGGTGGCTGCCGGTCGTCGACGCGCTGCTGCTTTTGGGTGCCGCCTTCCTGATGGCCGCCCGCTCACCGGCCCGGATGCGGGCCTGGCAGCACGCCGTCCGCATGGCCCTCGCGCTGGCGCTCACGGTGCTCATGATCTGCCTGGTCGGCAGGATCTCGGCGCACTACGGCCTGTCGCTCATCGGCATCGGTGACGCCGGCGGCGGCCTCGCGGGCGAGCTCTTCCTCGAGCCGAAACTCTGGAGCGCGCTCGGCCTCGCCGTCGTGTGGGGCCTGGTGACCGGGTTCCTCGGCGCCCTGCTGGCGAGGGGAGTCCGCCGAAAGGGCGAGGTCGTGCAGGACACGGTCGGCTAGGAAGGCGGCGAGGAAGGACACCCGCGGCCAGGGCGGTCGGCTCCCGCGCCGTCAGCGGTCACCCGGCTCGTCCGCCACCCCCGGGACCAGACGGGTCGGTTCATGGTCGTCGGGCGCCCGTACGACACCTGTGCGCGCCCGGCCCGGAACACTCCCGTTCCGCTCCCCGGTCGCCGCCGGTTCGTCCGCGACCGCGTACGTGCTCAGCCGCGTCCCGTCGGTGTACACCCAGCGCTCGTGCTCGGCGTCGTACAGCCAGAGGGACTCACCGTCGACGACCACCCCGATCCGCTGCCCGCGCGTGATGCCGCGGAAGGACGCCCCGTCCAGCCGCCCGGCCGCGAGGTCCTCGGCCGCGCTCCGATAGCGGGTGAGGGCCTGCTCGACGCGGGCGAGGAGCGGGCGCGGGTCGGCCGTTCGGGTGAGGGGGTCGCCCTCCGCGGGCGGCGGCTGCGGTACGGCGACCAGCAGTCGGCCGTCGACCCAGGCCGACCAGCCGTTGGCGCAGACGACCCGGCCCCAGTCACCGAGCCGCTCGACGAGCCGCACCGGGAGCAGCGCGTCGAGCGGCACGGTGGGCCGGGAGGGGTCCGGCGCCTCCCAGGCGGGCAGGCCGTCCGGCGGAACGACGTGCGTCGGGCGGAACTCGTCGGTCGTCGCCGGGTCGGGAGTCGTCATCGCACCTACTTCCGCATGACCTCGGGTTCGTGCCGCCGCAGCAGCCGGGCCACCACGCACCCGAAGACGATCGACAGCACGACCAGCATGCTCATGTTGACCAGCCACACGCTGGGCTCGTGCCGGAACAGCGGGTCGGACGTGAGCGGCCCCGGGACGATCCGGCCCAGGGCGATGGTCCCCGACATCGCGCCCAGCGCCCAGCGGGCGGGGACGAGCCAGGCCAGTTGCTCCATTCCGGGCACCCCGTGCAGCTTGAGCAGCGCGCCGCTGAAAACCACCTGGACGACGGCGATCAGCACCAGCAGCGGCATGGTGACCTCCTCCTTGGTCACCACGGCGGAGACCAGGAGGCCGAGCATCATCGCGCTGAACGCCAGCAGGGCCACGGTCAGCGTGAGCTCGAGAAGCGGCGACATGAGGACACCTTTGCCGCGGGGCGCGTCGAGGTCGACGCCGAACAGCGCGACGAGGGTCAGGACGACGGCCTGGACAACGGTGATGGTGCCGAGGACCACGATCTTCGACATCAGGTACGCCGACCGGGACAGGCCGACCGCGCGCTCCCGCTGGTAGATGACCCGTTCCTTCACCACTTCGCGTACGGCGTTGGCCGCGCCCACCAGGACTCCGCCTATGCACAGGGTGAGCAGCGTGTTCATCGACGTCTCCAGCGTCAGTCTGCTGCCCGCGACGGCCCGGGTCATCACGCCCATGATGCACGGCAGCGCGATCATGACGGCGAGGAAGGTCCGGTCGGCGCTGAGCACGGCCGCGTACCGGCGCACCAGGGTGCCGAGTTGCGCGCCCCAGCTCTGGGTCTTGGGCGGCGGTCCGACGGGGGCGGCCGGGCCGGGCCGGAGCAGATGAGGCTGTGTGCTGGAGCTGTCGATGTACCGGCCCTGGAGCGGCGAGCTGCGGTACTCCCCCGCCCAGTCCCGGTCCTGGTCCCGCTCGAAGGCCTCGAAGGCCTCGGGCCACTGCTCGTAGCCGAAGTAGGCGAGCGCGTCGTCGGGCGGTCCGAAGTAGGCGACCTTGCCGCCGGGAGCGAGCACCAGGAGCCGGTCGCAGACGTCGAGGCTGAGCACGCTGTGGGTGACCACGATGACCGTACGGCCGTCGTCCGCGAGGCCGCGCAGCATGTGCATCACCGAGCGGTCCATGCCGGGGTCGAGACCGGAGGTGGGTTCGTCCAGGAACAGCAGCGACGGCTTGGTCAGCAGTTCCAGGGCCACGCTGACCCGCTTGCGCTGACCGCCGGACAGACTGTGGATGGGCAGGCCGGCGCGCTGCTCCAGGCCCAGTTCCTGGATGACCTCGTCGACCCGCGCCTGGCGCTCCGCCTTCGCGGTGTCCTGCGGGAAGCGCAGCTCGGCGGCGTACGCGAGGGCGCGCCGCACCGTCAACTGGGCGTGCAGGATGTCGTCCTGCGGCACGAGGCCGATGCGCTGGCGCAGCTCGGCGTAGTCGCGGTAGAGGTCGCGGCCGTCGTACAGGACCGCTCCGCGGTCGGCGGGGCGCTGCCCGGTGAGGGCGTTGAGGAGCGTGGACTTCCCGGCGCCGCTGGGGCCCACGACGGCCAGCAGGCACTTCTCGCCGACGGGAAAGGACACCTGGTCGAGGAGGATCTTGCGGCCACGGTCGACGGCGACGGTCAGTTCCTGGACATCGAGGGAGACCTCGCCGGTGTCGACGTACTCCTGCAACTCGTCTCCGACGAGGCAGAACGCGGAGTGGCCGATGCCGACGATGTCACCGGGGGTGATCGCGGCGCGGGTGACGGGCTGCCCGTTGAGGAACGTGCCGTTGTGGCTGCCGAGGTCGAGAATCTCGTACGTCCTGTCCGGGTGGGCCAGCAGTTCGGCGTGCCGCCGGGAGACGACCAGGTCGTCGATGACCAGGTCGTTGTCGGCGCCGCGGCCGATGCGGACGGTGCGGGTGGGCAGCGGTCGTACGGTGGTCAGCCGTGGGAAGGTGCCGCTGGCCCAGGGCTGGAATTCGCCCGAGAGCCGCTGCGGGGTCTTGTCGGCGAAAACCGCCCGGGGGCCGTCGGAGGGGCTGCCGAAGTGGATGACGCTGCCGGGTCCGACGCCCCGTTCGCGGACCCGCCTGCCGTCGGCGTACGTGCCGTTCGTGCTGTTCTCGTCCTGGATCGTCCAGTGGTCGGCCTCGGGCCGCAGGACCGCGTGGTGCCACGAGACCCGGACGTCGTCGATGACGATCTCGCTCGACGGGTCACGCCCGACGTGATAGTCGCGGCTCGGACTCAGCACCGTGGAGCCCGTCTCCGTTTCGAGGACGAGTTCGGGCGCCGTCGGCGCGACCGACCGCTCTCCCATGCCCAGAATTCTAGCCATTCGTTCATATATGCGCCTGATCAGCGGCTCATGGCCGGTGCCCGCGTCGGGCCGCCCTGCCGTGGGGTGACGGCGACCGGCGAGGACGTCACGATCGTCCTCGGCGTGCACCCGTACGCCTACGACCCGCGGCGGCGCACGCTCGTCTCCGACATCACCGACCTGGCGCTGCTGGCCGGCGGGACCCTCCGGGACCTGCCCGGCGGCGGTCAGGCGGCGGAGCTGCCGAGGGCGGCGGCGGTCCGCTGCATGCGCAGCGCGTCGACGGATTCGGCGAGCAGTTCGTACTCGGTGGTGTCGTCGCTGGTGGCGATGCGGACGAGCTTTCCAGCGGCCAACTCCTCGGCGACCAGCTCCTGTTGGAGGGTGTCACCGCACCAGGCGCGCAGGACGCTCGGCACGTCCGGGACGGTGTCCGCCACCGGCGCGATCGAGTTCGGCGGGAAGGTCGGATCGTCGGGCTGCGGATCGAGCCGCGACGCCATCCAGGAGGCACGGTCCCGCATCCACCACAGGGCCAGCGCCAGGGTGGGCGCGCGATAGGTCCCCAACGGGACGCCGATGCGTCTACCTCCGCATATTCCGTATGCGGTCACATGGCACAGGAATTCGTCGTGCACGATCGCTCCCCCATTGCAACGCTCTCCGCCGGCCCGGCCTCGCTTCCCCTGCGGCTCGTTCACTGCGTGCGGCTCGTTCGTGGTGCACGGTGGTGCTGCGCGCGTCGTGCATGGTCGTGCAGCGCGCGGGCGTGGCTGAATCGCCCTGTCACTCGAGTATCGCCACTCCTGACACTCTGTCACCATGCCATTCCAGCCAGTCTCCTGGCATATTCACTGCCCGCTTTGGCCGAAACGCGACTCGCTGTCCTTACCCGGGAGGTAATCGACGCCCTCGGGCATCGGCGGGCATGGTTGCGGTATCGGATCCCGGCGGGGAACCACCGCCCGGAATCCACTCGCTGACCAGCAACTACCCTACTTTCCACGGAGGTTGATCCACCATGTCCGCAGTCGACAACCGTTACGAGAACGCCGTCGCCCGCTACTTCGAGGCCTGGAACGCCACTGACCGCGATGCGCTCGCCAAGGCGGTCGCCGCCGCCTGGAGCGCGGACGGCAGCTACACCGACCCGCTGGCCGAGGTCCGCGGGCACGACGGGATCGCGGCCGTGATCGCGGCGGCGCACGAGCAGTTCCCGGGGTTCTCCTTCCGGCCCGCCGGGCCGGTCGACGGGCACCACGACATCGCCCGCTTCGGCTGGGAACTGGTCAACGAGGCCGACGGCACGGCGCCCGTCGCGGGATTCGACGTGATCACCCTGGACGGCGACGGCCGGATCCGCAGCGTGCACGGATTCCTGGACCGCGTGCCGACCCAGTGACGCTCCCGCGCCTCCAGTGCGTCAGCGCGGAGTGCGATGAGTTTTCCCGCCTCCGGTGGTCTCCTGAGCAGGACACCCACCGGAAGCGGAGGACCACATGAACAGCGTCGGCAAGAAAGGCAGGGCGGGCAGGCTGGACCAGCAGTTCAGCGCGGTGCTGCGCAAGAGCCCCGCCAAGGGCGGCTGGACCTACGTCGTCTGGCCTGAGTCCGTCTCCTTCTTCGGAACCCGCGGGCTGGTGAAGGTCAGCGGCACGATCGACGGGCACCCCTTCCGCAGTTCCTTCATGGCCCTGGGGGACGGCTCCCACAAGCTGCCGGTGAAGGCCGATGTGCGCAAGGCGATCGGGAAGCAGGAGGGCGACACCGTCACGGTCCGTCTGGAGGAGCGCCTCAGCCCGTGAGGGCCGCCCGTGCGACGTCACGGTAGCGCCGCGGCGCGACACCCGTCGTTCGCTTGAAGGCGTTGCTGAACGCGCTCTCGGACGTGTAGCCGACCCGCTGGGCCAGGGCCGACACCGACGTCTCACCGTCCCGCAGGGCCCGGCGGGCCAGACTCATCCGCCAGTCCAGCAGATACGTCAGGGGCGGCACCCCGGCCACGGCCCGGAAGCGCTCGGCGAAGGTGGTCCGGGACATGGCCGCCGCCCTGGCGAGCTCCTCCAGCTGCCAGGGGCGGCCCGGGTCGGCGTGCATGAGCCGCAGCGCCGGGGCGATGCGCTCGTCGGCGAGGGCGCGCAGACGTCCGGCAGGCAGGGCGTCGGCATCCGTGAGATAGGCGCGCAGGACCTGGACGAACATGAGCTGGGCGAGCTGGTCGGCCGCGAAATCGGCCCCGGCCCGCTCGGTGGTCAGTTCGCGCAGCAGCTGGTCGAGCAGCCAGCGCATGACCGGCGCCTCCTCGGCGCCGGACCGGACACACAGCAGCGGCGGCAGGGCATGCAGGAGCAACTCCTCGCCCGCCCGGCCCAGTTCGATGTGCCCGCCGACGAAGACGGCGTCCTCTCCTCCGCCGTAACGAATCACGGACCCGGGGGTGTCCGCGAAGAGTGTCGCGGCGTCCGCCGGCTCCACGGACGGATCGCTCGCGACCACGAACGCCCGGCTGCCGTCGAACACGGCCACATCGCCCGGCCCCAGCCGGGCGAACTCCGGCAGTCCGTCCAGGGACACCGACATGCCGCCCTTCACCACCGCGGCGATCTTGAGCATCCCGGGCGGCGGGAAGCGCAGCGCCCAGTCACCACCGGCCGTGAAACCGCCGGAGATGACGCACCGGGCGTCCATGAGGCCGAGGGTGTCGGAGAGGGGATCCGCAGGCATGTCCGTACTATCGCGCAAGTAATGCGGACTATCAAGCATTCATCGTACGGAGGCCCGGTTCTACGGTGGTCGGGAAGGCACACATGAGGAGAGCCGAACCATGACCACCGAGCAACAGCAGCAGCCCCTCCACTCCGGATTCGACGCCGCGTCCAGCGCCGAGGACGTCATCAAGGGCATCGACCTGACCGGCAAGGTCGCCATCGTCACCGGCGGCTACTCCGGCATCGGCCTGGAGACCGTGCGCGTCCTGCGGGCCGCGGGCGCCGAGGTCGTCGTACCGGCGCGGGACAGCGCAAGGGCGCGGACCGCGCTCAAGGGGATCGACGGCGTCGAGACCGCGCCCATGGATCTGCTGGATCCGGCCTCGATCGACGCGTTCGCCGAGCGTTTCCTCGACTCCGGGCGGCCGCTGCACGTCCTCGTCAACAGCGCGGGCGTCATGGCGACGCCGCTGACGCGCGACGCCCGGGGGTACGAGGTGCAGTTCGCCACGAACCACCTCGGCCACTTCCAGCTGGTCGGCCGCCTGTGGCCGGCACTGCGCCGGGCGCACGGGGCCCGGGTCGTCTCGGTGTCCTCGTGGGGCCACCGGTTCTCCCCCGTCCTGTTCGACGACCCGCACTTCGAGCACCACGCGTACGACCGCTGGGTCGCCTACGGGCAGTCGAAGACGGCGAACATCCTCTTCGCGCTCGGTCTCGACGAGCGCGGCAGGGCGGACGGGATCCGGGCCTTCGCCCTGCACCCGGGAAGCATCGTCGCCACCGGTCTGAAGAAGTACCTGGCCGAGGAGGACCTCAGGGCCGTCGGCGTCCTCGACGCGGACGGCCGGCCGATCCTCGACCCGGAGCGGCAGCTGAAGACCGTCGAGCAGGGGGCGGCCACCAGCGTGTGGTGCGCGACCAGCCCCCTGCTCGAGGGCAGGGGCGGCGTCTACTGCGAGAACAGCGACATCGCCCCTCCGATGTCCGCGGAGGAGGGCCGTGAGTGGTCCCTCGGGAACAGGTCGTGGAAGGCCGGCGTCGTGCCCTACGCCGTGGATCCGGTGGCGGTCGACCGCCTCTGGGAGCTCAGCGAGCGGCTCACCGCCTGACGACCGGACCGCACGGCCGGGTCGGCTTCTCCTACGGCCTGACCAGCGGGGCTCAGGCCTTGATGATCGCGTCGATCCGCGCCAGCTCCTCCGCGGTGAAGTCCAGGGCACGGGTCGCCGCGACGCTGTCCTCCAGCTGCTGGGGGCTGCTCGCGCCGATGAGCGCGGAGGTCACCCGGCCGCCGCGCAGCACCCAGGCGAGCGCCAGCTGCGCCAGGGACTGGCCGCGGGACTTGGCGATCTCGTCGAGGGCGCGCAGCTGCCCCACCAGGTCCTCGGTGACCGTGTCGGCGCTCAGGAAGGGGCTGTCGCTCGCGGCGCGCGAGCCCTCCGGGATGCCGTCGAGGTAGCGGCTGGTGAGCAGGCCCTGCTCCAGCGGGGAGTAGGCGATGGAGCCGACCCGCAGCTCGTCCAGCGTGTCCAGGAGCCCCTCGTCCTCGGGGCGGCGGTCGAGCATCGAGTAGCGCGGCTGGTGGATCAGCAGCGGGGTGCCGAGCTCGGCCAGGATGCGGGCGGCTTCCCGGGTCTGCTCCGCGGAGTAGTTGGAGATGCCGACGTAGAGCGCCTTGCCCTGCTGGACCGCCGAGTGCAGGGCGCCCATCGTCTCCTCCAGGGGAGTCTCCGGGTCGGGGCGGTGCGAGTAGAAGATGTCCACGTAGTCCAGGCCCATCCGGGCCAGGCTCTGGTCGAGCGAGGACAGCAGGTACTTGCGGGAGCCCCACTCGCCGTAGGGGCCCGGCCACATCAGGTAGCCGGCCTTGGTGGAGATGACCAGCTCGTCGCGGTGGTGCGCGAAGTCCGCCTTCAGGGCGTCGCCGAGGGCCGACTCGGCGGCGCCGGGCGGCGGACCGTAGTTGTTGGCCAGGTCGAAGTGGGTGACACCGAGGTCGAAGGCGCGGCGCAGGATCGCACGCTGGGTCGCCACCGGCCGGTCTGGGCCGAAGTTGTGCCACAGGCCGAGCGACAGCGCGGGCAGCTTCAGTCCGCTGCGTCCGGTGCGCCGGTAGGGCATGTCCGCGTAACGGTCGGGGTGTGCGGTGTACAACGCGTACTCCTGGAAGGCCGGGAAAACAGGTCTCCACTCTCGCGCGGGCACGGTGCAGAGGTCCAACGGGAGAATCGGATGGGACTGAGCGACGGCGCTTCTCAATCGGCGACTACTGTGGTGCCCCATGGAACTGCGCCACCTTCAGCACTTCGTCGCGGTCGCCGAGGACCAGCACTTCACCCGGGCGGCGGAACGGCTGATGGTGTCGCAGTCGGGACTGTCGTCCTCCATCCGTGCCCTGGAGCGGGAGCTTCAGGCCCCGCTGTTCGTGCGCACCACCCGCCGGGTCACGCTCACGGAGGCCGGTCGCGCGCTGCTCGGCGAGGCGGAGCGGATCCTCGCCCAGGTGCGCTCGGCGCAGGACGCCGTGGCCGCCGTACAGGGCGTCCTGCGCGGCACGCTCTCCCTCGGCACCGAGCAGTGCATCGCGGGCGTCGACGTGGCCAAGCTTCTCGCGGCGTTCCGGCGGCGCCATCCCGACGTCGAGATCCGGCTGCGGCAGGCGGGTTCCGAGGCGCTGGCCGAGGAGGTCGCCGCCGGCCGTCTCGACCTGGCCTTCGCCGTCAGGACGCGGGCGGACGGGGACCAGCTGCGGTCGGTCCCGCTGGCCAGCGAGCCGATGACCGTGCTCTGCCATCCCACGCACCACCTCGCGACCGCCGCCGTGGTCACGCCCCAGGAACTGGGCGGCGAGGCCTTCGTCGACTTCCACCCCGACTGGGGGCCGCGCCGTACCACGGACGCGGCCTTCGCGGCGGCAGACGTACGGCGGACGGTGGCGCTGGAGGTCAGCGACGTGCACAGCCTGCTGGAGCTGGTCCACGAGGGCCTCGGCATCGCCGTCGTGCCCCGCCACTTCGGCCACAAGCGCGAGGCCGGCGATCTCACCGTCCTCCCTTTCAAGGGCGCCTGTGAAGCCTCGTACGAGACGGTCGCCATGCTGCCGCCGCCGGACGCCACCAGTCCGGCGGCGCGGGCGCTGATGGTGCTTCTCGACACCCGGCAAGAGGGGGCCTGACACCACCTCCGGAGGGGCTCCAGCACTCCTGACCCGGCCCGCTGCCCGGCCGCAGACTCGTGGACGTCCACGAAGGCAACTGCGAGGCTGGAGTACGGAGATGGCGGATCACACACGGCGGACGGTCCTGCGCGGGACGGCGGTCGCGGCGGCGGGCGGGCTCGTCGGCGCGATGGGGGGCCGGGTGGCAGCGGCGGCACCGGTGCCGGGCACGGCGGCACAGGGCGGGCATCGGTTCCCCTTCCTGGAGGGGGCGTTCAAGCCCGTCACCGAGGAGCTGACGGCGTTCGACCTGCCGGTCACCGGACACATCCCGCGCGAGCTGAACGGCCGCTTCCTACGCAACGGCCCCAACGTCCTGGGCCTGGAGGACCCGCGCGCCCACCACTGGATGCTCGGTGAGGGCATGGTGCACGGCGTGCGGCTGCGGGAGGGGCGCGCGGAGTGGTACCGCAACCGCTGGGTCCGCTCGGCCTCCGTGGCGAAGAAGCTCGGCGAGCCGTACCCCGGGCCCGTCCCGCCGGACGACTTCCCGTGCAACACCCATGTGATCGGGTACAGGGGACGGATCCTCGCGCTCCAGGAGAGCGGGCCGCTGCCGTACGAACTCGACCACGAGCTCGACACGGTGGGCACGTACGACTTCCGCGGCACCCTCGAAGGGGCCTTCACCGCCCACACCAAGTTCGACGCGGCGGCCGGAGAACTGCACGCGATCGCCTACTACCCCACCTGGGACCACGTCCGGCACCAGGTGATCGACCACACGGGCCGGGTCGCGAGGACCACGCGGATCCCGGTCGCGGACGCGCCGATGATGCACGACTTCGCGCTCACCGAGAAGTACGTCGTGATCTTCGATCTGCCCATCACCTTCGACCCCGCGGGAGCCGAGCGGGGCGACCTCGTGCCCTATGTCTGGAACGAGAAGCACCCGACGCGGGTCGGTCTGCTGCCGCGCGCGGGGGGCGAGGTCCGCTGGTTCGAGGTGGATCCGGTCTACTACTCGCACACCCTGAACGCGTACGACGAGGGCTCGTCCGTGGTCGTCGACATGACGACCTACCCGGCGCCCTTCTACGTCGCGGGCCGCGGCTCCGACGGACCGTACGGCGCCGGCACCGCCTCGCTCGAACGCTGGACGATCGACGTGGCGCATGGCCGGGTGCGCACCAGGACGCTCGACGACCGCCCCCAGGAGTTCCCGCGCGTCCACGAGGCGTTGGTGTCCAGGCGGCACCGTTACGCCTACACGGTCGCCGCCGCGGACATGACCCTGGCGTATCTGACACCCGACGGGAACCCGCCCGACCGGGCCTTCGCCAACGCGCTGATCAAGCACGACCTGCTGCGCGGGACCACTCAGGTCCACCGGCTGCCGCGGGACGCCGCCGCGGGGGAAGCCGTCTTCGTACCCTCCGAGGGCGCACGGGCGGAGGACGACGGCTACGCGATCGCCTATGTGCACAATCCCGATCGCGGGGCCGCCGACCTGGTGGTCCTGGCCGCCCAGGACTTCACGGGCGAGCCGGTCGCCCGGATCCATCTCCCGGGGCGGGTGCCGCTCGGCTTCCACGGGAGTTGGATTCCGGACGCGTGAGGGACCGCGATGCGCGATGGTGGACGCATGCATGCAAAGGACATCCTCATCGACGCGTACAGCCGCATCCAGGAAGAGGTCCATGCCGCCGTCGGGGGCCTGCCGCCGGACGCTCTCAACGCCCGTCCCTCGGACGACGCCAACTCCGTCTCATGGCTGGTCTGGCACCTCACCCGCGTCCAGGACGACCATGTCGCGGACGCCGCCGGGCTCGAGCAGGTCTGGCTCACGCAGGACTGGGAGAAGCGCTTCGGGCTCGATCTGCCGCGCCGGGACACGGGGTACGGGCACAGCTCCGCGAAGGTCGCCAAGGTGCGGGTCGACTCCGGTGACCTGCTGACCGGTTACTACGACGCCGTGCACGAACAGACGCTGGAGTTCCTGCGCGGGCTGGCCGCCAAGGACTTCGAGCGGATCGTGGACGAGCGCTGGGATCCCGCGGTCACGCTCGGCGTACGGCTGGTCAGCGTCCTGTCCGACGATCTGCAGCACGTCGGACAGGCCGCCTATGTACGGGGGCTGGTTCAGAGGGCGTAGCCGGGCAGCACGACGTCCTCGATGAGGGCCCTGCGCTCGTCGAACGGGATGAACGCGCTCTTCACGGCGTTCACCGTGACCGTGCGCAGGTCCTCCACCGTCCAGCCCGCCTCCTCGACCAGCAGCGCCATCTCGCGCGTCATCGTGGTGCCCGACACCAGACGGTTGTCGGTGTTGAGGGTGACGCGGAAGCCGAGGTCGCGCAGGGTGGTGATGGGGTGCTCGGCGATGGAGGTCGCGGCACCCGTCTGGAGGTTCGACGTCGGGCACATCTCCAGGGCGACACGGCGGTCGCGCACCCAGCCCGCGAGGCGGCCGAGCTTGCCGTCGACGATGTCCTCGGTGATGCGGACGCCATGGCCGATGCGCTGGGCGCCGCAGACCTGGAGGGCCTGGTGGATGCTGGGCAGACCGTGGGCCTCACCGGCGTGGATGGTGAACGGGACGCTCTCGCCGCGCAGGTGCTCGAAGGCGGCGAGGTGGTCGGCGGGCGGGAAGCCGTCCTCGGCACCCGCGATGTCGAAGCCGACGACGCCGCCGTCCCGGAACGCCACCGCGAGATCGGCGATCTCCCGGGTGCGGTCGAACATGCGCATCCCGCACAGCAGGGTGCCGACCCGGACCGGGGTGCCCGCTGCCGCCGCCTTGGCCATACCGGCCGCCAGGCCCTCCTGCACGGTCTCGACGACCTCGGGCAGGGTCAGCCCGCCGTTCACCATCAGCTCGGGTGCGTACCGGACCTCGCCGTAGACGACGCCGTCCTCGGCCAGGTCGAGCACGTACTCCTCGGCCGTGCGCAGCAGGCCCTCGCGGGTCTGCATCACGGCGAGGGTGTGCTCGAAGGTGGCTATGTAGCGCACCAGGTCACCGGAGTTGGCGGCCTCGTAGTACCAGGCGGCGAGCGCGTCCGGGTCGGTGGTGGGCAGCGTGTGGCCGACCGTCGCGGCGAGCTCCACCAGCGTGGCGGGGCGCAGGCCGCCGTCGAGGTGGTCGTGCAGCACGGCCTTGGGGAGGCGGCGGATGGTGTCGATGTCGATGCGGGGCGCGGTCATGCGTGTCGTTCCTCGGCAGGTTCTGAACAGATGGGTGGATGTCAGGCGGTGGCGGGCTGGAGCAGGTCCCAGCGGTTTCCGTACAGGTCCTGGAAGACGACGACCGAGCCGTACGGTTCGTGGCGCGGCTCTTCCAGGAAGGTGACGCCCGCCTCGCGCATGCGGGCGTGGTCGCGGGCGAAGTCGTCGGTGTGCAGGAAGAAGCCCACGCGCCCGCCGGTCTGGTCGCCGACCCGGCCGCGCTGCGCCTCGTCCTTGGCCCGGGCCAGCAGCAGTCCGCTGCCGCCGCCCTCCGTGCCCGGCTCGACGACGACCCAGCGGGAGCCGTCGGGCCGCGGCTGGTCCTCGACGAGCCGGAACCCGAGGGCTTCGGTGTAGAAGCGGATCGCCTCGTCGTAGTCGTCGACGACGAGGGTGACCAGCGCGATGCGTCGCATCGGGACCCCTTAGGTAGTTATACGTAACACGTTAGGGTACGGCATCCCACCGCATGCTCCCGCCCGCCCCGCCGCACGCTCCCGCCCCGCCCATGCCGAGTCGCCAGGTGCGGCGGGGTGCGGGACGCTGAGCACACCCTCGGCCTCCGTCGCCCGCCGGCGTCCGGCAAGGCCGCGCCCCACGCGCGGCGTTCATCTTTCGCGGCCGCCGCGGGAACGATCTCGGCGCGCCAATCGTCTACAGTTCTGTAGACCGTCTACAGGATTGTAGTCACCGCGGACGCGGTCTTCCGACGCGCCCGCACGCCCATCATGGAAGGGGCCTCCGTCGATGTCCGCAGCCCTGCGCGCCGCGCCGCCGTACGCGGTCGATGTCCTCCGGGCCCTGTCATGAGGCGTGCGGACGCGTCGGACCTCGCGGGATCGACCGCGGTCGGCAGCCTGGTCGCCTTCGTGCTGCTGGCGCTGGTCGTGACCGGCCGGGACGGCGCCCCGCTCTTCGGCGACCAGGACCTCAACGCCTGGTCCGCGGACCACCGCCCACCCGTGGCGCTGGCCGTGGCCCGTGGGCTGACCTACACGGGCACGGGCGTCCTGCCGTACCTGCTGGTCGCGCTGGCGGGTGTCGTCCTCGGCCGCACCGCACGACAGCGCATCCTCTTCACCCTCGGCTGTGTCGGCTGTCTCGCCGCCGCCCAGGCCGTTCGGTACGGCGTGATGTCCCTCGTCGCCCGCCCCCGCCCCGCGACGGTGGAGTGGGCCACGCAAGCCTCCGGCTGGTCCTTCCCCTCGGGCCACACCACCACGTCCGCCATCACCGGCGGTCTGCTCGTCCTCGCGGTGCTCTCGCGGGCGCCCCGCGGCGGGCGGGCCCTCGCGGCGCTCCTCGCATGCTGGGCCGTCCTGGTCGGACTCACCAGGGTCTACCTAGGCGTCCACTGGTTCTCCGACGTGCTCGGCGGCTGGCTGTTCGCCCTGTGCTGGCTGAGCCTCAGCGTCTATGTCCTCGCCCGCATCGCCCCGCACACGTTCTCTTCCATATCGGCGCTCCGTCTCCGCCTTGGTCCCACGCCGACGGAAGAGCGCCCCGATGACTCCCACCCGCACCGCGAAGTCCCCCCTCACTCGGCTCCGTGACCACCTCGGCTGGGCCGTCGGCGCGTCGTACCTCGCCGCCGCGGCCCTGCCGGCGCCGGGGCGGTGGTTGCGTCAGCCGCACCTGATCTGGGCGGCCGGGTTACCGCACATCGCCTTCGAGACCCCGCGTCTCCTGCTGTCCCTGCTCCTGTTCACCGCCGGCCTACAGGTGCCGGTCCACGCACTGCGGGCATTGGTCAGGCGCCCCGCCGCACTGCTGACCGGGCTCGTCCTCCATCTGGTCGCACCCCTGCTGATCATTCCGGGCGTCGCCTTCGTCCTGAGCCGGTCGCCCGACAGCGACGGGGGCAGCGGAATGATCGCGGCGATGATCCTGATCGTCGCGATGCCGGTGGCGGCCGGGGCCACCGTGTGGACGAGCAAGGGGGACGGCGACCAGTCGACGACCGTGGGCCTGGTGTTGGCGTCCACGATCGTCAGCCCGCTCACGATCCCGGTCACCATGACGGCCCTGTGCCCCCTGCTGAGCGGCGACTACGCGAACACGCTGTCGGGGGCCGCCCGGACCGCCGGACACGCCTTCGCGCTCACGGGAGTCCTGCTGCCCTGCGGCGCGGGAATCCTGTGCCGGCTCGCCCTGCCGGACCGCGCGCTGACCCGCCTCCTCGCCGCCGCGGTCCCCACGGCGATGATCGGCTCACTGCTTCTGACGTACGTCAACGCCAGCGGTGTCCTCGGCCCCTTCCTCACCCATCCCGAACCGGTGCTGCTGGTGGCGGCGCTGGTCGTCGCCGCCACCGTCTGCGGCCTGTCGTTCGCCCTGGGCGGGATCACGGCCCGCGCACTGCGCCTGGACGCTCCGGCGGGCGCCTCCGTGACACTGGCCTGCGGGATGAACAACAGCAGCGCGAGCGCGGTCCTCATCACGACGACCCTGCCCGACCGGCCGCACGTCCTGCTGCCGGTGCTGGCGTACAGCCTGCTGCAGAAGGTGGCCGCGGGGCGCGTCGTGCGGGCCGGGGGCAGGCCGGGCGCCCGCGCATGACATCGTGGAGATCAACTCGGGGCCGGCCCCCCCGGCTCCTGCCCAGCGCTGTCCCACAGGAGTTGAGTGCGATGTCCGAGCTGCCGAAGCCGACCGGAGCCCCCGCCCATCAGAACGTGACCTTCCCCAGCGCCGGGACCACGGCCCACGGCTATCTGGCACTGCCGCCGTCCGGGCAGGGACCTGGGGTGATCGTCATCCAGGAGTGGTGGGGTCTGACCGACCACATCGCGCAGGTGGCGGACCGGCTGGCCGCGGAGGGCTTCGTGGCCCTCGCGCCCGACCTGTACGGCGGCAATGTCGCCCATGACAGCGGCGAGGCCTTCCGGATGATGAAGGAGTTGCCGGTGTCGAGCGGCGTCGAGCTGCTCTCCGGTGCGGTCGATCATCTGCTCGGGCTGCCCGAGGTCACCTCGGACACGGTGGGCGCGGTCGGCTTCTGCATGGGCGGCGGCTTCGTCCTCCACCTGGCCGCGGCCGACCCCCGGGTCAGCGCGGCGGTGCCGTTCTACGGCGTGATCCAGGGTGAACTGCCCGACTTCTCCCGCCTGAAGGCACAGATCCTGGGTCACTACGGCGAACTCGACACGAGCATCCCGACGGAGAACCTGGACCAGCTGAGGGAGGCGGTCCAGCAGCAGGCCGGCATTGCCGCGGACTTCCGTCTCTACCCTGCCCACCACGCCTTCTTCAATGACGGCCGACCGGAGGCGTACGACCCCGAGTCGGCAGCGCGGGCCTGGGAGCGCACGGTGCCCTTCCTGCACGAGCAACTGGGCTGAGCAGGTCACCCGGGGCGGCCCGACGAGGACCGCCCCCCGTGACGGGGCCCGTCGGTCACTCGCCCGGCCGATGGAGTGCGTCGAGGCGGACCATCTCGTCGTCGGTGAGCCGCAGCGCGCCCGCGGCGACGTTCTCGACGAGGTGGTCCGGGCTGCCGGTGCCGGGGATGGCGAGCACGTGCGGGCCCTGCCGCAGGGTCCACGCGAGGCGTACCTGCGCGGGCGTCGCGCCGTGCGCACGCGCGACGGCGAGCACCTCCTCGTCGCCGTCGCCGCCGCCGCTTGCGCCCTGCTCACCGCCCTTGCCGGCGATCGCGAAGAACGGCACGAACGCGACGCCCAGCTCCCCGCACCTGCGCAGGAGTTCGTCGGTCCCGGCGTTCGGGGAGTCGAGCCCGTACCGGTTCTGCACGCTCACCACCGGCGCGATGGCCAGCGCCTCCTCGAGGTGCCGGAGTCCGATGCTCGACATGCCGAGGTGCCGGATCAGCCCCGCCTCGCGCAGCTCGGCCAGTGCGCCGAAGTGCTCGGTGATCGAGTCCTGCCCCGTCCGCCGCAGATACACGAGGTCGAGGTGGTCGCGGCCCAACTGCCGCAGGTTCTCCTCGACATGGGCACGGAGCTGGTCCGGCCGGGCCGGGGTGCCCCACTCCCCCGCGTAGTCGCGGAACGGCCCGACCTTGGTGGCGATGACCAGGTCGTCGGCGTACGGGGCCAGCGCGCTGTTGATCAGCTCGTTCGCCGAGCGCACCGCCGAGAAGTAGAAGGCGGCGGTGTCGATGTGGTCGACGCCCAGCTCGATCGCGCGGCGCAGCACGGCGATCGAGCGGTCGCGGTCGCTCGGCGTACCGAGGTGGAAGGCCGCGCTGCCCGTCAGCCGCATCGCGCCGAAGCCGATGCGGCGGACGGGGAGATCTCCGAGCGTCCAGGTGCCGGAAGCTGCCGCGGTGATCGTTTCCGAGGTCATCGCGGCAGTTTCGCACACCTTCTGCGGGCCCGGACGGCTGCCGTCGACGGCCGATCAGCAGGAGAGGTTGCCGCCGGCCGAGGTCCCGAGGATCTGCACGAAGCGCTGGTAGGCGTCCACCCTGCTCTGCACCTGTGCCGGGTTCTTGCCGTCGCACTCCAGGGAGCCGTTGATGCTGCGGATGGTCTGGCCGAATCCCGCGCCGTTGACCATGGCGTTGTGGCCCGTCATGCTGCCGGGACCCGTCTGGGTGTTCCAGTACCAGAGGCCGGTCTTCCAGGCCACGGCGGCATCGTTCTGTACGAGGTAGGGGTTGTTGAGGAGGTCGATGCCGAGCGCGTCGCCCGCGGCCTTGTAGTTGAAGTTCCAGCTGAGCTGTATCGGGCCGCGGCCGTAGTAGGCCGACTGTCCGGCCGGGCAGCCGTAGGGCTGGCTCCAGTCGCAGTAGTGCGGGTAGTTGGCGGTGTTCTGCTCCACCACGTAGACCAGGCCGCCGGTCTCGTGGCTGACGTTGGCGAGGAAGGCCGCAGCCTCCTGCTTCTTCACCGTGTCGCTGCCGGTGTTGGCGAAGGCCGGGTAGGCGCTCATCGCCGCCCGCAGGCCGCTGTAGGTGTAGAAGGAACTCCGGTTCGGGAACATCTGGTTGAACTGCGCTTCGCTCACCACGAAGCCGTCGGAGGGAGGCGTGGAACCTCCGTCGCAGGCGTAGGGGTCCCAGAACCAGGTGCTGATGGTGGGGTCGTAGCCCGGGTTGTCGTGCTCGGCGATGTAGGTCTTCCCGTCGGTGTAGCGGACGACGTCACCGGTGACGTACGACCTCCCGGCCACCCAGCTCGGATAGCTCGAACAGGCGGCGGCGGAGGCGCCGGCGGCCGGCAGCAGCACCGGGGTGGCGGACGCGAGGGCGAGGGCTGTCAGGACTGCGGAGATGCGGCGCCTCGACACAGGTCAACTCCTTTGCGGGACACGGCCGCTCCCCGTCAAGGGCAGCGCGGAGCTGAGCCTTGTACGCACGTGCCGGCGGGGCCGGCCACGGCATCGGGGGCGGCCGTGGTGGGGGGTGTGGAGCCACACTCAACCGCTTTGGTATGTACCAGTCAAGGGTGTAGACCAGTCAGATCTGACAACGTTGGCAGAGAGGGGCGCACAACGGTGCCCCGGCAGATCCTCAACGATCTCCCGGGGCACCGAGGGTCGGACAGGACCTAGCCCAACGGCTTCTCCAGCACCGCCTTGCGGTGGCTGAACGTCTCGATGGAGTAGCGGCCGTGGTAGCGGCCCATGCCGCTCTCGCCGACCCCGCCGAACGGCAGGTCGGAGACGGTCAGATGGGCGAGCGGCAGACCGAGGCCGAGGCCTCCGGAGGACGTCTCCTCGGCGATCCGCTCCCGGGTGGCGTCCGACTCGGTGAAGACGTAGAGCGCCAGGGGCTTGTCGCGGTCGTTGATGAAGTCGATGGCCTCGTCCAGCCCCACCACCGTGACGATCGGCAGGATCGGTCCGAAGATCTCCTCCTGCATCACGGGGGCCAAGGGATCGACATCGGCGAGGACGGTGGGCGCGAGGTACTTGGTGGCCCGGTCTCCGGTGCCGCCGATGACGGTGCGCCCGGAGTCCAGCAGCGAACTGAGCCGGTCGAAGTGCCGCTCGTTGACGATCCGCCCGTACTCGCCCGAGCGCCGCGGCTCGGCACCGAACAGGGCCTCGACGGCGCGGGCGAGCTCGGGCTCCAGCGCGCGGGCGGTCTCCGGGTCGGCGAGGACGTAGTCCGGTGCGACGCAGGTCTGCCCGGCGTTGAGGAACTTGCCGCGGGCGAGCCGGTCGGCGACGACGGACAGGTCGGCGTCCCGGTCGACGAACGCCGGGGACTTGCCGCCCAGTTCGAGGGCGACGGGGGTGAGGTGCTCGGCGGCGGCCCGCATCACGATCCGGCCGACCGCGCCGTTACCGGTGTAGAAGATGTGGTCGAAACGCTCCGCCAGCAGCGCGGTGGTCTCCGCAACCGCGCCCTCGACGACGGCGACCGCGTCCGTGTCGAGGTAGCGCGGCAGCAGCCGCGCGACGGCCGCCGAGGTGGCGGGCGCGAGCTCGCTGGGCTTGACGACCACTGCGTTGCCCGCGGCCAGCGCGCCGAGCATCGGCGTCAGCAGGAGCTGTACCGGATAGTTCCAGGGGGCGATGACCAGCACGACACCCAGCGGGTCGTACCGCGTCCAGGCCGTCGCGTCGGCGCCGAGGTGGGCGGGGACCGGGGCGGACTCGGGGCGCAGCCACTCGTCGAGGTGGTCGAGGGTGTGGTCGATCTCGCGCACGGTGAAGTCGATCTCGGTGCGGAAGGCCTCGGTGGAGCTCTTGCCGAGGTCCGCGTGGAGGGCCTCCGCGAGCTCGGCGCCGTGCGTGGTGAGCAGTTCGCGCAGTCGGCGCAGCTGGGTGGTGCGCCACGCGAGGGGCTTGGTGCGGCCGGAGCGGAAGGTGGCGCGCAGCCGGGCCACGATGTCGGCGGGCTGCTCGGGGGTGCGGTCGTTCACGGTGCCTCGCTGATCGGTGCGGACCTGGCGGCCCACGGGCGGTCGTCTTGAGCCGGAGGGCTCGGTGTAAACACCAACCTTTCATGTGCCCAAATAAATTCCGGGTGCACGAGGAATACGTTCCGCAATCACGGGGTCACGGACGGAGGTCGGAGGGTGGGCTTCGCGGGAGTGCCGCGCGGGCCCGTTCGAGGTAGGCGCGCTCCGGTGCGCTGTCGGTCAGCGCGATGGCCGCCTCGTACGCCCCTGCGGCCTCGGTGTGGCGTCCGAGGCGGCGCAGCAGGTCCGCGCGTACGGCGTGGAAGGCGTGGTAGCCGTCCAGGTCGAGCGCGTCCACGAGGGCGAGCGCCGGCTCCGGGCCCTCGACCTCGGCGACGGCGACAGCCCGGTTGAGGGTGACCACCGGGCTCGGGACGAGCGCGGCCAGCTGGTCGTAGAGCTGGAGGATCTGGCCCCAGTCCGTGGCGGCCGCGGTCGGGGAGTCGCTGTGTACGGCGTTGATCGCGGCCTGGATCTGGTACGGGCCAGGCCGGTCGCGGCGCAGACAGCGGCGTACGAGGGTCTGTCCCTCGGTGATGAGATCGCGGTCCCACCGTGAGCGGTCCTGGTCGGAGAGGAGGATCAGGGCGCCGTCCGGTGTGGCGCGGGCGGGCCGACGCGACTCGATGAGGAGCATCAGGGCGAGCAGGCCGAGGGCCTCGGGCTCGTCCGGCATCAGCTCGACGAGGAGTCGGCCGAGCCGGACGGCTTCGGCGCAGAGGTCCTCCCGGCCGCCGTAGCCCTCGTTGAAGACGAGGTAGACGACCGCGAGCACCCCCCTGACACGGTCCGGGAGGTCCGCGTCGCGCGGGATGCGGTAGGGGATGCGAGCGTCGCGGATCTTGGCCTTGGCGCGGACGATCCGCTGCGCCATGGTCGGCTCGGGGACGAGGAAGGCGCGGGCGATCCGCGGCGTGGTCAGACCGCCGAGGAGGCGCAGGGTGAGGGCGACCTGGGCCTGGGTGGCGAGCGCGGGGTGGCAGCAGGTGAAGATCAGGCGGAGCCGGTCGTCGCGCACGGGACCCTCCTCGGCCGGGTCGTCCCGGGCGTACAGCCGCTCGGCCTCGGCGTGCCGGGCCTCGCGCGTGGACTCGCGGCGCAGCCGGTCGACGGCGCGGTTGCGCGCGGTGGTGATGATCCACCCGGCCGGGCTGGGCGGTATGCCCGACTCCGGCCACTTCCGCAGGGCGGTGGTGAAGGCGTCCTGGACCGCTTCCTCGGCGAGGTCGATGTCGCCGAGGAAGCGGACGAGGACGGCGACCGCGCGGCCGTATTCGGCGCGGAACACGGCCTCGATGTCGGCGTTCGGGGTCATCCGTCCTCGGCTTCGCCCATGAAAGGCCGCACCTCGATGGGGAGCGTGGTCGCCACCGTCGCCTTGCGGCCCCATGCGAGAGCCGCGTCGAGGTCGGGTGCCTTGATCAGACAGATCCCGCCCAGGTACTCCTTGCTCTCGGTGTACGGGCCGTCGGTGACGAGCACGTCGCCGTCCTTGGCGCGCACCACGGTGGCCGTCTCCGGTCCGTGCAGTCCCCCGGCGAACACCCACGCACCGGCCTCGCGCAGCTCCGCGTGGAAGACGTCGAGATTGTGCATGATCTCTTTCAGGATCTCGGGCGCGGGCGGCTCACCAGGCGGCTGCATCACGCTCAGCAGGTAGTACTTCATGTGTGCTCCTCGGCCGTGTCGTTCTCGGCTCGTTCTCGGGTGGTCTTTCACTGACTACACGAACCGGAGACGGCCGGATCGACACACGACACGACGGCAGCGGGAGATTTTTTCGATGACCACCCCACCGCATCCGCTCGTCGCGACGGCCGGACGGCTGGCGGCCGAGGTGCTGGCCCCACGGGCGGAACGCGTGGACCAGGAGGGCATGCCGGCGAGCAGCATCGAGGCGTTCGCGCGCAGGGCGGCGGAGCTCGGCGCCCGGCTCTCGGGTCGGCCCTGACCGGGGTCGTTCAGTCCTCGTCGCCGACCGGCACCACCACGAGGAAGGCGTCCGACTTCAGGTCCATCACCACCGTCGCGGGCTGCCCCTCGGTGCGGCGCCGGGCCGCGTACTCCTCCGCCGTCCAGGATCCGCGCGGGCCTCCCGCGGGAAACCGCTCCAACACCTTCGTGCCCCTCACGGCAGACACCTCCAGCGGTGACCTCGGACTCTCGTGTTCTCCCGTCTGCCCGCGATTCCCCCGGACATGTCCGCAAAGACTCCGCCGGACAGCTCCTGGGCGCATCCGACCGCCGTGTTCGCGTGGAAGAGATGAGGGAGGGAACACGGAAAGCCGGTGGCCCGGTGAACGACGGAGGCACCCATGAGCGACGACGATCCCCGCCCCGGCCCGCACTGTCTGGTGACAGGTGCCACCGGCTACATCGGCGGCCGGCTGGTCCCCGAGCTGCTGGAGGCGGGTCACCCCGTACGGTGTCTCGCCCGCTCCCCCGCCAAGCTGCGCGACTACCCGTGGGCGGGCGACGCGGAGGTGGTGCGCGGCGACGTCACGGACGCCGACTCGGTCGCCGAGGCGCTGCGCGGCATCGACGTCGCGTACTACCTGGTGCACGCCCTGGGCACGGGCCACGACTTCGAGGAGACCGACCGGAAGGCGGCCCGGATCTTCGGCGAGCAGGCCCGCGCCGCCGGGGTGAGCAGGATCGTCTACCTGGGCGGCCTCACCCCGGCGGGTGTCCCCGAGGAACGCCTCTCGCCGCACCTCAGGTCGCGCGCCGAGGTCGGCCGCATCCTGCTGGAGTCGGGCGTGCCGACCACGGTCCTGCGGGCGGCCGTGATCATCGGTTCCGGCTCGGCCTCCTTCGAGATGCTCCGCTACCTCGCCGAACGCCTCCCGGTCATGGTCACGCCCCGCTGGGTGCGCACCCGGATCCAGCCGATCGGCGTACGGGACGTGCTGCGCACCCTGGTCGGCAGCGCGCGGATGCCCGCCGACGTCAACCGCGCCTTCGACATCGGCGGTCCCGAGGTCCTGACCTATCTGGAGATGATGCAGCGGTACGCCGCCGTCGCCGGGCTGCCGCGCAGGCTGATCCTGCCCGTGCCGGTGCTCACCCCCTGGCTCTCCAGCCATTGGGTCGGCCTGGTCACCCCGGTGCCCGCGTCCATCGCGCGCCCGCTCACCGAATCGCTGCGCCACGAGGTCGTCTGCCACGAACACGACATCGCCCGGTACGTCCCCGATCCCCCGGCGCGTCCGATCGGCTTCGACGAGGCGGTGTCGCTGGCCCTGCAACGGGTGCAGGACGCCCAGGTCACCACCCGGTGGTCCTCGGCCTCCGTACCCGGCGCGCCCAGTGATCCCCTCCCCACCGACCCCGACTGGGCGGGCGGCAGCCTCTACACCGATCGACGCGAACAGGCGGTGGACGCGCCGCCCTGGGCGCTGTGGCGGGTGATCGAGGGCATCGGAGGTGAGAACGGCTGGTACTCCTTC
Organism: Streptomyces sp. NPDC096311; assembly: GCF_044763085.1. Classification (NCBI taxonomy): domain Bacteria; kingdom Bacillati; phylum Actinomycetota; class Actinomycetes; order Kitasatosporales; family Streptomycetaceae; genus Streptomyces; species Streptomyces sp. NPDC096311. The sequence continues at coordinate 228,963 of NZ_JBIWFN010000013.1, read as the reverse complement.
CCGCCCGCCTGGGCGCTCCGGGGCCGGCTGGACCGGCTGGTGGGCGGTGTCGGCCTGCGGCGCGGACGGCGCGACGCCGCCCGGCTGCGCGTGGGTGACTCGCTCGACTTCTGGCGCGTCGAGGAGATCGAGCCGGGCCGTCTGCTGCGACTGCGCGCAGAAATGCGACTGCCGGGCCTCGCCTGGCTGGAGCTGTACGCCGAGCCCGGCGCGGAGGGCCGGTCCCGCTACCGGCAACGGGCGCTGTTCCATCCGCACGGCCTGCTGGGACACGCCTACTGGTGGAGCATCTCGCCCTTCCACGCCGTCGCGTTCGGCGGCATGGCCCGCAACATCGCCAAGGCGGCGGCCGAGGCCGACGTACCGTCCGGGGCGCGGCAGCCCGTCGTGCCGTCCCGCTGAGTCCCGCATCCACTCGCCGATGACCGCATCCGCCAGGGACCGCGGGCCCGAAGCAGTCCTGGCCGCACTCGTCGCCGCCCCGTCACAGCACCGCCTCCCCCTGTCCCGGAGTCACCCCATGAACGTCTCGGTCGTCCTGTTCACCTCGGATCTGCGCCTGCACGACCATCCGGCGCTGCGCGCGGCGCGGGACGGCTCGACCGCGCTGGTGCCCCTGTTCGTACGGGACGACGGCGTCGCGGAAGTGGGGTTCACGGCGCCCAACCGCATGGCGTTCCTCGCGGACTGTCTGGCGGACCTGGACGTCGGACTGCGCGAGCGCGGCGGCCGTCTCGTGGTGCGCTGCGGCGATGTCGTCGCGCAGGTGTGCAAGGTGGTCGCCGAGGCGGACGCCGACGAGGTGCACATGGCGGCGGGGGTGAGCGCCTACGCCCGCCGCCGTGAGGAGCGGCTGCGCACTGCCCTGGAGGGTGGGGGGTGCCGGTTCCATGTCCACGACGCCGTGATCACCGCGCTCGCGCCCGGCGCCGTCACGCCGTCCAGCTCGGACCACTTCGCCGTGTTCACGCCGTACTACCGGCGCTGGTCGCAGGAGCCGCTGCGCAACGCGGTCGCCGCGCCCCGGGCGATCCGGGTGCCGGACGGCGTCGGCTCGGAGGAGATCCCCTCCCGCACGGGTCTGTCCGGGCTGTCGCCGGGGCTGGCGCGGGGCGGCGAGCGGGAGGGCAGGCAGCGGCTCACGGCCTGGCTGCGGGCGGGGATCACCGCGTACGACGACGGCCGTGACGACCTGCCGGGCGACGCCACCTCCCGGCTCTCCCCCCATCTGCACTTCGGCACCCTGTCCCCGGTCGAACTCGTGCACCGGGCGCGCGCGGCGGGCGGCCCGGGCGCCGAGACCTTCGTACGCCAACTGGCCTGGCGGGACTTCCACCACCAGGTGCTCGCCGCCCGGCCTGACGCGGCTGTGGCCGACTACCGCACCAAGCACGACCGTTGGCGCTCGGGGAGGACCGCGCGCGGGGACATCCGGGCGTGGAAGGAAGGACGCACCGGCTATCCGGTCGTCGACGCGGCGATGCGCCAACTGCGCCAAGAGGGCTGGATGCACAACCGGGCACGGCTGCTGGCCGCCGGCTTCCTCACCAAGACGCTGTACGTGGACTGGCGGATCGGGGCCCGGCACTTCCTGGACCTGCTGGTGGACGGCGATGTCGCGAACAACCAGCTCAACTGGCAGTGGATGGCCGGAACGGGCACGGACTCGCGGCCGGGCCGCGTCCTCAATCCGGTGACGCAGGCCAAGCGGTACGACCCGGACGGGGAGTACGTCCGGCGCTGGGTGCCGGAGCTGGCGGGGCTCGCGGGCGGCGCGGTGCACGAACCCTGGAAACTCCAGGGCCTGGAGCGCGCGGCGTACGACTACCCGGAGCCCGTCGTCGAACTCTCCGACGGGCTGGCCCGGTTCAGGGCCGCTCGGGATCGCGGCTGAGCGACATCACGGCTGAGCGGCATCACGGCTGAGCGGCATCGCGGCGGGTGGGACCGCAGATGAGACGGTGGCCCAGCGGTTCGCGACTGCGCGGGTGGCGGCACGGATTTTACTCCCCCTAAAGATTTCTCCGGCCCGCACATCCGTACTGGTGAACGTCCGACACACCCGTACCGGATCCACGCACCGGATCCACCGAGCGGCCCACCGGAGCCTCACTCCGGGCCGCCGCCCCGCCAGGAGGCTCAATGCGCATTGCACGAACCGCAGGAACCGTCTTCGTGGCAGGTGCGTTGGTCATGACTCTCGCCGCGCTCGCATACCCCAGCATGCTCGGGCTGCAGACCACGGCCACGGCCCAGAACCGCATCATCGCCAACACCGCGACGGGCCCGCTGACCGAGGCCGACCGCGACTTCGTCGTCAAGGTGCGGGCGGCCGGGCTGTGGGAGTACCCCGTCGGCATGCTGGGTCTTCAGAAGGGCACCATCCCGGCCGTCAGGACCGCCGGTGACCACCTGATCAAGGGCCATGCCGCGCTGGACGAGGCCGACCGCAAGGTCGCCGCCGCACTCGGCATCACCATCCCCAACAAGCCGTCTCCTCAGCAGCAGGGTTTCGTGTCCACCCTGAGCGGAGACACCGGCAAGCAGTTCGACACCGACTTCGCCAACATCCTGCGGGTGACCCACGGTTCGATCTTCAACACGATCGCCAAGATCCGGTCCACCACCGAGAACTCGCTGGTCCGCCAGCTGGCCGACCAGGCCAACACCACCGTGCTTGACCACATCACGGTGATGGAGAAGACCGGACTGGTCAACTTCGACCAGGTGCTGTTCCAGGAGACCACCCCGCCGAAGCTGCCCGCCTCCGATCTCACGCCGCCTGCGCCCGCGCCGGGTGAGCCGACCGCCGTACTCACCGCGCCCGCCGGCAGCTCCCCCTCGCCCACCGGGACGGTCGGCTGAGCCGTTCCCGGCCCACCGGCGCGCGGGGGATCAGCTCCGGGTGGCCGGGACGGCTGAGTCGTACAGGGCCGAGAGGGTCCCGAGGGCGGCCCGAAGCCCGGGCGGGCGGAGCATCCCCCGCGCCGAGCGGCCCGCCCAGCCCGGCCCGCCGAGCAGCACGGCCGGGTGACTGCGGGCCCCCTTGACTCCCCACCGGGTGTCCGCGACATGCCGGGCCAAAGGCAGGTCGGCCGTCGAACGCGTCTGGGCCCACAGCAGTACGGCCTTCGGGCCCAGCCGTCGTACGGCGGCGGTCAGCGCCTCCGTCGGAACCGCCGCGCCGAACATCCGGGTCGGCAGGCCGAGTTCGACCAGCGCCGCGTGCAGCGCCTCCAGCGCCAGGCTGTGCTGTTCGCCCGGGACGCACGCCAGCACCACCGGACCCGCGGCGGCGGCCTGCGTTCCCACGGGCCCGACCGGCGCGGTGGCCCGGTGCAGGGCACGTGAGATGTGCCAGGACAGCAGGTGTTCCACCTCCACGTAACGGTCGCCGGACGACTCCCACTTGCGTCCGACGGCGTGCAGGGTCGGCACCATCACCTCGTCCCAGGCGAGGACCACGCCGTAGCGCGCCACGAGGGAGGCCAGCTGGTCGCCCACGGTCGGTGCGTCGAGGCGGACCGCGGCGCGCGCGAGACCCCTGCACTCCTGACGGACGTCACCGAGCGGCAGCGCGCCGGCCGCCTGCGAACGATGCCCACCGGGACGGTCGTCTCCCCCGGGCTCCGGTTCGGGCCGACTCCGCCCGACGCCCTCCTGGGCGGTCCTGGCCGCCTCGGCGGGCGGTACCCCGGCCGCGGTCAGCCGGCACATCTCCTCGAGCATCGCCACGTCCTGCGGCGTCCAGCGGCGGTGCCGCCCGTCGGAACGCACCGCGGGCCCCACTCCGTACCTCCGGTCCCAGGAGCGCAGGGTCGTGGGCGACACCCCGAGGCGGCGGGCCAAGGACCCTGTCGTGACGCCCGCTTCGACGGGCCGCGCGGCCGCCTCCCGCCGCCGTGCCGGTTGGTTCTCGCCCATGCGGCGACTATACGACGCACAAACGATGCGAGTTGTCCGTCTTGTGCCTCGGTTCACACGATGGGGATCACCGGGCGCGGCGCGGGAAGCGCACGGTGACCGGGAGCCCGCCCGAACCGAGGAGCCGTGGCCATGACCGTGGATTCCATCACCGAGCAGTGCGTCGACGGGCGGTGCGAGGCGCTCTCCGACACGGATCTGGCCCAGGGCCTCGTGGACGGCGACGAGGAGTGTCTGACCGCCGCCTACCACCGCTGGGGAACCCTGGTGCAGACACTGGCCGGACGTTCGCTGGGCGACGCCCGGGAGGCCGAGGACGTCACCCAGCAGGTGTTCCTGGCCGCCTGGCAGGGCCGTCGGGGGTACCGCCCCGAGCGGGGCGCGTTCGTGGGCTGGCTCGTCGGCATCACCCGCCGCAAGATCGCCGACGCGCTCTCGGCGCGCACCCGCCGTACCGATCTGGTCGCCGCCGCCGGAGCCCTCCTCGGCCCGGTCGACGACACCCAGAGCCGCCCGGAGACCGTGCTCGACCGCGTCCTCCTGCGCGGCGAGCTCGCCAGACTTCCCGCGCCCCAGCGCCGGGTGCTGCACCTCGCGTTCTACGAGGACCTGACCCAGCCCCAGATCGCCCAGCGCACCGGCTGGCCACTGGGCACCGTCAAGAGCCACTCCCGGCGCGGACTGCACCAACTGCGCCGCTGTCTGCGCGCGCAGGCCGTCGGCTGAATGCCCGAACTCGCCCCCGCGAGCCGATCCGCCGGCAGCAGCGGGGCCCGGCCGGGGTGGACCGCGATCACGACGGAGTCGTTCCCGGACCTTCGGCCCCGCCCGCGTAGCGCGCCAGTTCCCACGGGTCGTGTGCGCTGAAGACCTCCACCTCGTCGCCGTGCAGCCGCACCAGTTCCCGCAGACGGGCATGGTTGCCGAGGCGCAGCGGCCGGTCCACCTCGGTGATCTGCTGGAGGACGTCCATGCCGGGGTGTCCCCGGGGGTGGTCGGGGTCGATCTCGTGGTGGAAGTAGTACGCGTCCCCGCAGTGCAGCAGCCGGCGATCACCGTCGGCGACGGCGATCGCACTGTGGCCGCGGGTGTGGCCGCCGAGCGGGACCAGCAGGATCTCGGCGTCCAAGCCCTCCAGCGGGCGCACGGCGTCGAAGCCGAACCACGCCTCGCCGTGCGGCCGCGCGTACGTCACCCAGTGCGGCCGGTGCGCCCACTGGGCGGGGCGGTAGCGGACGCGGTCCTCGGGGTGAGCCCCGGGGGCCGCCATCGCCGCGCGGTGTTCGGCCTCGCTGAGATGGACCTTGGCCCAGGGGAAATCGGGCAGTCCCCCGGCATGGTCGAGGTCGAGGTGGCTGAGGACGATGTGCCGGACGTCCTCCGGGCGGAAGCCGAGCCCGGTGACCTGGTGCAGGGCGGTCTCCGCGAGGTCGAGGACGGGCTGGGCCCGGCCGAGGAAGTCCGGGCCCAGGCTCTCCTCGGGCCGCGCCACGTCCTGCGTACCGATGCCGCTCTCGACGAGGACGAGCCCGTCCCGGTCGGTCTCCACGAGAAGACAGTGGCAGACCGCGGGAAGACTCCCCTCCTCGGTGCCGATCGTCCGCATGGAGCCGCAGTTCAGGTGATGGATCTTCACGGTGAGTCCCTTCGGTGGGTCGCTTCGCTGGATCGCTTCGATGGGGCCCTCGCACGCGCCCGGTACCGCCCGCTCACGGACCCGAGCACATAGCTACCGAACGATCGTCAGCTAATTGCGAACGGTCGTTAGGTTAAAGTGACGGCATGAGCCCCCGCAAGTCCGTTGCCGAAACCGCCGCCACGCGGAGCCGGATCATCGACAGCGCCCTGACGCTGGCCTCCACGGACGGCCTCGAAGGCCTCACCATCGGCCGCCTGGCGACCGATCTGGAGATGAGCAAGGCCGGAGTGATCGGCCACTTCGGCAGCAAGGAAGCGCTCCAACTCGCCGTTCTGGCCGCGGCCGTCGAGAGGTTCCGGCTACGCGTGCCGGCCCGTGCCGTCGGCGCCAGACCCGGCACGGAGCGGCTGACGCGCGCCTTCGACGAGTGGATCGACTACATGACGGAGGGTGAGGGGCACGGCGGCTGTTTCCTCACCTCGGTGGCGAGCGAGTTCGACGGCCGGCCCGGTCCGGTCCGCGACGCGGTGCTCGACGCGCTCGCCTCGTGGTCGGCATATGTCGCGGCGGAGTTGGGCACGGCGGTCGAGGCCCGCGAACTGCCGCCGCACACCGATGTGGAACAGCTCGCCTTCGAGCTCAACGGTGTGGCCCTGGCGGCCAATCAGTCCATCCAGCTCCATCGCGACCCACAGGCACCCACGCGGGCCCACCGCGCCGTCGCCCGCCTCCTCACCACCCCCTGACGATCGATCCCGCCCCGGCGGAGCAAAAAGCCACCTCTACACATAAAGAAGAAATAAGCGCACAATGAAAACAAGCGGCGCCAACCGCATACCGCGCCAGAAGCGGTCAGGCCTGCACAGAACGAAGGAGACGACTCATGGCCAACGTCTCGCACCCCAGAAGTGACATCACGACCCACCCCGATACATCCGAAATGCGGGAGCGGTATGACCGCATACTCGGTGGCCGCGATGTGGCGCTCGTCGACGGACCGGTGTTCCTGCTCGGTCTGTACTGCGCCGCGTCCCCATGGATACTCCACTACACGACGAGCCAGCCCGCCCTGGCGACACACAACCTCATCATGGGCATCGCCATAGGCCTGCTGGCCCTCGGATTCACCAGGGCCCCCGAAAGGATGTACGGCCTGAGCTGGGCCATCTGCGCGATGGGCGCGTGGATGATCATCTCACCGTGGGTGGTCGGAACCAGCCCGGACACCGGCGTCGTCATCAACAACATCATCATCGGCGCGTTGGCCGTGGTGCTCGGGGCGCTGTGCGCGGTCACGACGACAAGGAACACTCCTCGGGCGTAGGCCCGACGGACACCCTTCGGAGCGGTCCCGACGGACACTCCCGGGACCACCTCCGGAGGCCCCCCTACCCGGGCTCAGCCCCGCGAGTCGATGCCCGAGCTGAGCCCAGGCCCACGAAAGGAAACGGACAACCCCACAGGCCGGCCCGCCCACACGGACCGGCCTCCTTCACGCCCGCCCCGCACACATCCCGATCGGGGCAGCCGACCGGCCACGGACAGTTGCCCAGGTGATTGCTTGCGTGTTGGCGGGCCGAAGAGCCGCAGGTCTCTAGATACCCGCGCCGAGCGACCAGCTCGGGGTGCTGCCCGCGAGGCGGCAGGTGAGGAAGTAGAGCGGAATCGGCGGCGTGTACGGCGAGTCGCCCTCGGGCCGGTGGATCAGACGGGGGCGGTCGGACCGCGAGCGCAGCAGGGCCCGTGTCCAGGACGGGTCGGCCAGCCGGGCGCCCACCGCGTAGCTGGTGGAGGGCGGCCAGGTGACGCCTATGTGGGAGCCGGAGGGGACGATCCACCACCACCGCTCGTCGTCGGCGAAGACACAACCGACACGGGGCAGACAGTCCATGATCCGCTCCCCGTGTTCCGGGGAGGTGCCCACGGCGTCGTATCCCAGGCCGGCGGACAACTCGGCGGGTATCGCCAGTCGTGCCGGCGACTCGTGCGGCGGCGCGGTGGGGAGGTACATGCGCAGGCCGAGGACGGCGGGATACGGGCGCGGTTCGACGGCGGCGGTGTGATCGCGGCCGTCGGGGGCCAGGAGAGGGCCTCGGCCGTCGGGGGCCGGGAGACGGTCTTGGCCGTCGAGGGCGGAAAGGTGGTCGCCCGGGTGTCCGGCGGGCTGGTGATCGCGCAGGTCAGGAATGTGCTGTCGTTCCATCAGATAAAGATCCTTCGGCCGAGTGGGGGATGGGCCGGGCCATGGTCACGGTCGCCGGCGAGCCGGTCGACACGGTGTCTCCTCCCTTCGACGGCAGTACGGCCCAGACGATGCGCCCGGAGCCGTCGGCGGTGTCTTTGACGCCCCAGTCGCTGCTCAGGGCGCCGACCAGAAGGAGCCCTCGTCCACCCTGGTCGTCGGGCCCCGGCCTGCGCTGGGCCGGAAGGCTCCAGCCGCGGTGCTGGTCCTCGACCTCGATGTGGAGCCGCTCCTCGGCGATGTGGACCCTGCACACGATCCACTCGCTCGCCGTGTGCGTCAGCGCGTTGGTGACGAGCTCGGAGGTCACCAAAATCGCGTTGTCGCGGGTCTCGGCGTCGATGCCCCACTCGGTGAGCCACTCACGGACGTCTCTTCGGGCCATACCCACCGAGGCGGGGGCCGCGGGCAGGGCGAACACACCTGCCCGATGGGGATATTCGTCCCCTGGCGGTAGGCCTAAAGGCTGGGGGAGGGAGGGCGGGGTCATCGCCGTTCGCCTTTCGTCTGCCTTCGCACCACAAGTGGTGCCAATGCCGTCCCCCGTGGCCCCGCACTGCCGCGAGATGTACACAACTCGCCGCGCAGGACATCACGTTGCAACCCCGTCTCCCCCAACTGGGCCGCACAACCACTCCCTTCACCGGGCCAGGGACGATAGGACCACTGTGGCAGCTGCCAACAACACCTCGCAACCGACAAGTTGAAAATTGCAATGTGCCAGGTGCATGCTTCCCCCGTTGACGGATGATCGTGACAGACTGCGACCTCGAAGCCCGCTGTGAGGGGGTAAGGCGTGTCCACGGAGACCGACTGGGGCGGCGCCCCCTCCGTCTTGCGCATGATTCTCGGCAAGCAGCTCGAGGAGCTGCGCACCCAGGCCGGGCTGACATACGAGCAGGCGGGCGAGGCGATCGGCGTCAGCCACTCCACCATCCGCAGGATGGAAGCCGCCAAGGTGGCCCGGCTCCGGCTCACCGACGCCGAGAAGCTCCTCCAGACGTACGGCGTGACGGACCAGCAGGAGATCGACACCTTCCTGAAGTCGGTCCGCGAGGCCAACAAGCGCGGCTGGTGGCACACGTACCGCGATGTCCTGCCCGACTGGTTCGCGGCGTATCTGAGCCTGGAGCAGGCGGCCCTCCAGATCCGCGCGTACGAGGCGGAGTTCGTGCACGGGCTGCTGCAGACGGAGGCATACGCCCGCGCCCTGCTCGGCGCGGGCAATCCGCACGCCTCGGCCGAGGCGACCGAGCGCCGGGTCGCGCTGCGCATGCGCCGTCAGGAGCTGCTGTCCCGGCCCGCTCCGCCGCGCGTCTGGGTGGTGATGGACGAGACCGTGCTGAGGTGGCCGGTCGGCGGGCCCGAGGTGATGCGCGCGCAGATCGACCATCTGATCGCGGTCAACGAGCTCCCCCATGTGACCCTGCAGATCATGCCGTTCAGAAACGGCCCGCATCCGGCCATGCGGGCCGGCGCGTTCCATCTCTTCCGGTTCAGGGCACGCGAATTGCCGGACATCGTCTATCTGAGCGGTCTGGTGGGCGCCGTCTACCTCGACAAGGACGACGACGTCGTGGTGTACCGCGAGGCCCTGGACCGGCTGGGCGCACAGTCGGCGCCCGCCAGGAAGACCGAGGAACTTCTCGGTGCGATTCGCAAGGAGCTATGAGTGCACCACCACATACGCAACGGTATGCCGTCCCGGGAACTGGGCACGCAGGGCTGGTCCAAGCCGTGGAGCGACGACGCGGGCGGCGCCTGCGTCGAGGCGAAGAAACTGGGCGACGGCCGGATCGCGCTGCGTCAGTCCACCGATCCCGAAGGACCCGCCCTGGTTTTCACGCCCCGTGAAATGACGAGCTTTCTTGCGGGCGTCAAGGCGGGGGAGGCCGACTTCCTCCTCTGACAACCTTGTCTGATTCCTATGCCCTGTTCTTTCCCCCACGACGTTCTCGTTCCCCACGAAGTGATCTTTCCCCCACGAACCCCCGCTGTGCACCGACGACTTGATGGGAGGGGCGGCGTTGCCCGACAACGGATGGCCTGCCGACCGTATCGACACCGAGAGCGCACACTCCGCGCGCATCTACGACTACATCCTGGGCGGTAAGGACTACTACCCCGCCGACAAGGAGGCGGGCGACGCGATGGCGCGGGAGTGGCCCGCCCTGCCGATCCACATGAAAGCCAACCGCGACTGGATGAACCGCGCGGTGGCCTATCTGGCCAAGGAGGCGGGGATACGCCAGTTCCTCGACATCGGCACCGGCATCCCCACCTCCCCCAACCTCCATGAGATCGCCCAGTCGGTGGCCCCCGACTCCCGGGTCGTCTACGTGGACAACGACCCCATCGTCCTCACCCTGTCGCAGGGTTTACTGTCGAGCACCCCCGAGGGCAAGACCGCGTACGTCGAGGCGGACATGCTCGACCCGGCGACGATCCTGGGCGCGACGGAACTGCGCGACACCCTCGACCTCACCCAGCCGGTCGCCCTCACGGTGATCGCGATCGTCCACTTCGTCCTGGACGAGGACGACGCGGTCGGCATCGTCCGGCGTCTCCTGGAGCCCCTGCCCTCGGGCAGCTATCTGGCGATGTCGATCGGCACCGCCGAGTTCGCGCCCGACGAGGTGGCCCGCGTCGCCCGTGAGTACGCGGCCCGCAACATGCCCATGCGGCTTCGCACCCACGCGGAGGCCGAGGAGTTCTTCGAGGGCCTCGAACTCGTCGAGCCCGGCGTCGTCCAGGTCCACAAGTGGCACCCGGACGGCACGGAGACGGACATCCGCGACGAAGACATCGCGATGTATGGAGTGGTGGCCCGCAAGCCGTAGCCCGTCCGCTCCCCACCACCCGTGCCGCCGGTCCCACGCGAAAGGGGACGGCGGCACGGGTGTCCCTGCGGCTGCCAGGCGGTACGGACATTCTCGTCGGCCGATCGCCAGGGCCTGTCCGGCGGATCGTGCCGAAGACGCGGGGCTTGGCACGGCCCCCTGTGCCGATGAGGCACCGTCGCTTCCATCCGACGTGATCCGCCCGGACGGGCTCAGGCGTCCGCCGTGGAGTCCAGCAGGGCCGCGCACTCGGCCGCGAGGGCCACCATGCCGTACGTCCGGGCCACGCGCAGCGCCTCTCGCAGCAGTCCGGAGGCGTGGGCGGCGGCGCCGGGGCGGTCGGACCTGCGCAGCGCGCGGGCCTGGGCCAGCCGGAGGCGGGCCAGCTGGGGCTGGGAGGAGCGGACCGGTTCGGTCGCGGTGCGGAAGTGGGCGAGGGCGGTGTCCGGCTCTCCGGCGGCCAGGGCCAGCAGTCCGCGGGCGCGGGCGGTCGGTCCGATCAGCACGGTGGGCCAACCCGCGAGGGCGATCTGCTCGCCGTCGTGGGCGGCGAGCCGCTCCCGCAGGACCGGCAGTACCTGGCGCAGCTCGGCCTCGAATCCACCCCGGGCGTCGAGCGCGGCGCTCACCTCGGCGAGCAGCACCAGTGTGGGCACCGCCCATCCGGAGGGCGGGAACCGGCTGAAGCCGGCGGTGTCGTGGGCGAATCCGACGAGCCGGTCCGCCCCTTCGGCGTACTGACCCGTCTCGCACAGCGCGAGCGCGAGTCCCGCCCGCCAGACGGGGAAGTAGCCGTGCCGTTCGACGGTGTCGGCCAGACCGGAGGCGAACAGGTCCGCCATCCGGCCCTGTTCGCGCAGCAGCCAGTAGGCCTGGCCGAGGCGGGTCTGGTGCAGGTTGTCGGCGGGGACGGCCAGATCGGCGGGTAATCGCTCGACGAACGTCAGCGCGTCTCCGAAGATCCAGCCCGCGGCCTTGTCGAACCGGCCGTGCCACAGGTCGAGCAGGGCGTCCAGGGTGTGCTGCTGCCAGGTGGTCAGCACGCCGCGGGTGTCCGCGGCGTGCTTGCGGTACTGGTTCGCCGTGGCCAGCGCGCTGTACACCTTGCCGGCCCGCAGCTGGTCGAGGGCCACGGCCATGAGCGCCTCGCCGCGGAAGTAGGCCGAGCCGTGCCGGGCCGCGGCGTCCCGCAGGCGTTCGGAGAGCGTCAGGGACTCGGCGGTGGACATGAAGTCGTACAGTCCCCACCGGCATTCGGTGAGCACCTCGCAGGCCACCTCGTCGTCCTTGCCGTCCACGGACAGCCTGCGCAGCGTGCTGCGGGCCAGCCGTGCGCCCTGCTCCGGGCCCGCCTGGCCGGCGGCGGTGTCCTGGCTGACCGCCATGGACAGCTTCTTCGCCAGATGCGCGTTGAGCCTGAGGCGCAGTCCGGCGGCCTCGACGCTCCCGTCGTCGCCCAGCGCGGCCAGGCTCTCCCTGATCAGCTGGAGCAGTTCGTGGTCGACCTGCCCGGGGTCCGACCAGCGGCGGGCCATCCTGATGACGGCCTCCGCCCGTGCCGTCGGATCCGCCTCGGCGCGCGCGTACGCCGCGCGGTAGAGCCGGTCCGCCTCGCGCATGTCCCCGGCGGTGTGGCTGAGGTCGCCGCGCCGCAGCAGCCGGTCGAACTGGTCCCGTTGCCGGGCGGCGGGGGAACCTCCCCTGCCCGCACCGGACTTGACCAGTTTGGCCGCCCGCTCCCCCGGGCCCGGGCCGATCGTCTTCGAGATCCGCTCGGTGGACGGATCGGGAACCAGGGCGAGCAGCGCGCCCTTCGCCTCCAGCCGTTCGTCGCACAGCTGCGCAAGCTCGTGCGTGACACGGCGCTGGCCCGTCTCGATTCTGCTCAGAAAGCTGCGACTGCAGTGCACCTCTTCGGCCAGCTCGCTCAGTGACTTGCCGGCCGCCGTCCGACGTCGGCGCAGCTCTGCGCCGAACGCGTTCTCTTCGATCGCCATCCTCCCAACGGCCCGCTCCCCGCCCTGTGTTGCCAGAAAGCGTTGGCAACAGCCGACCGCTCCACGTCGCCGCGGAAACCCACCACTCTGTCTGTGAGCGAGCTTACAGCGAGCAAGGGTGCGAGCACCGGCGGACAGGAGCACTGGTCATGGGATCGGACGAAGCCAAGGTGGTGGCGGCCGTCGACTTCGGCACGCACGGCACCGGCTTCGCCTGGACGGTGCGAACGCCGCTCAACGACGATCCGCTGACCAGGCGGGTCCAGTTCTTCACCCGGTTCCCCGGCCGGCAGCTGGACAGTCCGAAGAACCTGACCGCGATCCTGGTGACGGACGGCGGGGACACGGTCGCCTGGGGCCACGAGGCGCGCGCTCGGTGGGTCGAGGCCCTGGCGAAGGGGGAGACCGAAGGGCTCGGCTACGCCTACGCCTTCAAGACGGCGCTCAAGAGCGGCGGTTCGATGGCGGACCTGCCGATCACGGGCGGCTTCGTCGACCGCTGCGACCGCGGTCTGATACGGGAACTGGTCACCGCCTACCTCAAGGAGATCCGCGAACTGGCGACCGCGGAGATCAAGAGGATGACGTACACGGAACGAGAGGTCCGCTGGTGCATCACCGTCCCCGCGATCTGGGACGACGAGGACAAGGCGGTGCTGCGGCGGCTGGCCGTGGACGCGGGGTTCCCCGGTGATCCCGAGCGGCTGCTGCTGGCCATCGAGCCGGAGGCGGCGGCCCTGTACTGCCATCTGCGGATGCCCGACGCCGCCTCGGGTCCGCACCGGCGGGCCCGGCTGCCCCTGCACCTCGACGGCTTCCGGTCCGTGGTCGTCGACTGCGGCGGCGGCACGGTCGACATCACGGCGTACGAGTCGCACGGCGACGCCGGTCCGTCCATCGCGCTGCGCGAGATCGGCCTCGCCACCGGTGGGTGGCTGGGTTCGGAATACGTCAACCAGGCCTTCCTCGACAAGACGCTCGGCGACCGCTTCGGTCCTGCGGCCCTGAAGCGGATCGAACGGGATCACCCCGGCGAGCTGCTCAAGCTGTCCGGGCAGTGGGAGCGGGCCAAGGCGACGGTGGAACTGGACCAGGAGGCGGATCCGGTCGCCCGTGTGCTGGACCCGGTGCGGATCGAGGTTCCGGTCACCGTGTGGGAGCTCCTGGACGAGCAGGTGCGGGCGCGGCTGACACTCGACGCCGCCGGGCTGCCGCGGCAGATCGTCCTGCCTCCCGAGGAGGTGGAGGGGCTGCTCGACGAGCGGGTGGACGGCATCCTGGACAAGGTCGCGGAGCAGCTCGCGACCATCGGCCGGACCAGTGGCGTGGGCGCGGAGCCGGAGACCCTGGTCCTGGTCGGCGGATTCGCCCGCTCCCCGTGGCTGCGCGAGCGGATGCGGGCTCGCTTCGGCGAGCGGCACCGCATCCTCGTCCCGCCGGACCCAGCCCTCGCGGTCCTGGAGGGCGCCGTCCACTTCGCCTACCGGCCGGACGTGTTCGTCTCCCGGCAGGCCAAGTACACCTACGGCTTCGAGACGGCCAAGCCCTTCGAGGAGGGGGTCGACTCCACGATGCGCATGTACCGCGACGACGAGGGCGACCTCCTGTGTGTCGGCCGCTTCGGTGTCGCGGTCCGGCGCCTGGACAGTGTGCGGGTGAACGACGCCCACCCCTTCCGGATCGTGCCGGTCCGCGAGGACCAGGACGAGCTGGACGTACGCCTGTACCGCTCCGCGAAGGCCGATCCCCGGTACGTCGACGAGGACGGGTCCGAGGAGATCGGCCGGCTGACCGTCGATCTGTCCGGCACCGTCGGCAGACCGCTGCGGGAGCGTCCGATCATGCTGCTGTTCTACTTCGGCGCCGCCGAACTCCGGGTCGAGGTGTTCGACCCCGCCACCGGAGAGACCAGCCGGGTCTCCGTCGACTTCGACCGCGTATAGCCATGGCCTACCGCCCCGAAGGAGGAGACGTGCTGTTCAACCGCGACAAGGGCAAGCGGCCGCAGGAAGTGAGCATCAGGCTGGACGGCTTGGACACCCTGGAGTCGCGGATCCGGAAGCTGGAGGCCGCCGCGGACGACCAGCGGGCCGCGCTCGCCGCGCTCGACCCGCTGGGTGACCGGCTGATCGAGTTGAGGATGCGCCAAGAACGCGCGGAGGAACGGGCCCGGACGCTGGAGACGGCCGTCGCGGACGCCCGCCGCGCGCTCGACGAGCAGGGCGAGGCGCTGGACCTGGTGCGGGTCACCCAGGTGGCGGGGCGGGACGATCTCACTCGTGAGGACTTTCTCGTCCACTACGAACTCGCCCAGCGGTTGCGGGCGTTGTACACCCAGCGGATGCCCGATCTGATCCAGCCGCGGCTGACGGCGGAGCGCCCCCATGATGCCGTACGGCGCCAGGCGCAGTTGATCAGCCGGCTGTGCGTGGTGCTGTTCGGCCCCGACGAGCAGGGTGGGCTCGGCGAGCCCGACCTCGCCGCACTGGCCCGCATCGCCACCGACGCCGGGGTGGTGGGGCTCGACGCGCGCCACCAGCGGCTGTTGGAGCGGGTCGGCACGGAGGCCGCCCATCTGTTCCGGGCCATGAGCGGCAGTGGCCATGCCACCCACTTCGACTTCGCGGTGGAGTCCGGCGCCCCGGCGGATCCGGAGCAACACGCTCTCTGGCCCTCGTGCGAGGCCGGGCGCCCCGTCGCCTTCGTGGTGTGTCCGGGATACCGGGCGGCGGACCGCCGGCTGCTGGAGACCTTCGTCTACACCGAGGCCGAGGGCTGACGCCGGGGGTTTCGTTCGATGTGCTGTCCGGCCCCCGGGTCCGGGTCGGACAGAAGGATTTCGGTCCGGGGCGCGCGGGGGGCGCTCCGGCCCGGAAGGCCACAGGGCCCGAGGGGGGACCGGGTTGGGGGACCCGGGGGAAGGGGAGCGGAGTCGCCGCATCGGCTCCGCTCCCCTTCCGATGCGCGTGTCGTCCGATATCCGTGCCTTCCGATGCGCGCGTCCCGGCCGCCGATAATCGCTGGCCGGGGGCGCATCCGGTCGTTCACACTCGCGCGGTGACAAGAACTGTGAGTGCGCGGGTGACTTCGGGTGACGAGTTCCTCGGGAGCGCGGGGCCGTTCGCCGTGGACGTTCCCTGGTGGTCCGAAGTGGGTCCGGTCGTCGGGTGGTTGGAGGGACTGCTCGGGGTGCCCGTGCTGGTACTTCGTCTGCTGGACGTGGTGGGGGGTGCGGGCGGGCGGGATGGCCATGTGACGTACCACGTCGAGGCGTTGGAGCGTCCGGTGAGCGGTCTGCTGGGTCAACGACCCTTCGAACCAGGGACGTTGGACGGCTCCGAGGCGCTCAGGTCGCCGTGGGCCCGGGCGGAAGGGCTGCGCGAGCTGCTCGACTGGGCGGCCGGGGAGCTGGCTTCGGCGGGGCGGCCGGTGAACGGTCCGGTCGTGCAGCGGCGTACCTGGAATCTGGCCGGGCTCTTTCGTCTGCCCACCGCGCGTGGTCCGGTCTGGCTCAAGGCGACACCGCGCTTCGCGGCGGACGAGGCCGCCGTCATCGCCGCGTTCGCGGGGGTCGACCCGGGGCTCGTTCCCCCGCTCCTCGGCGCGGGTGAGCGGCGCGTCCTGATGGAGCACGTTCCCGGTGAGGACTGTTGGGGGGCCTCGCCGGAGACGGTCGGTGCGGCGATGGAGCGGTTCGTCGGCGCGCAGGCCGCGGTCGCCTCCGGGGGTTCGGGTGAGAGCGGCTTCGTGGCGGGGGTGCGGGACTGGCGTGCGCCGGTTCTCGAGGTGGCGGTTCGTGATCTGCTCGACGGGCCCCTCGCGCAGGAGTTGACCGAGCGGGAGGTGCGGGGAGCGCGGGAGTTGGCCGGGCGGTGGGAGCTTCTGTCGGAGTGCGGGCTGCCCGACACGCTGGTGCACGGCGACTTCCACCCCGGGAACTGGCGCAGCGACGGTGGGGCGCCCGTCGTGATGGACTTCGCCGATGCCTATGGGGGCAATCCGGTGCTCGACGGTCTGCGCGTCCAGGGTTTCCTTCCCGAGTCGGGTCGTGCGGCGGCCGCCCGGGCCTGGGTGGCGGCCTGGAAATCGCGGGTGCCCGGCAGTGACCCGGCTCGGGCGCTCGACCTCGCCGGGCCACTGGCCCACCTCACGTACGCCGTCCGGTATCAGGAGTTCCTGGACGGCATCGAGCCCTCGGAGCGGCCCTACCACCGGGGGGATCCGGCGGACGAGGTCCGGGCGGCGTTGCGTTGCGCGGGGATCGGGGGGTGACGGGCGCCGACGCAGTCGTGGGTGGGTCGGGGCCGTGCCGTTACGTCGAGCCCGTCGCCGCCGGATCAGGCGTTGCCCCATAGGGAGCCGTTTCCAGATCCGAGCGTGAGCGACGGGCTCGCGGCGTACCGGCACGGCCCCTTCCGTGCGTCGTCGGGTGCGGGCGGTGGGCTGTTCAGGCTCCGGCGGGCTCCGGGTCCGGGGTCGAGGGGGTCAGGTACTCCTCCTTGATCTCCTTCGGGCCGAAGGGCCACACCTTTTCCAGGTTCGCCCAGATGACGAAGGCGACGCAGCCCAGGGCCACCCAGGCCAGGGACCATTCGATGGGGTGGCGGCCCGGGGAGTTCTTGTCGGCGTAGCCGTAGATCGTGAGCCAGCCGACGAGGGCGAGGAGGCTGGGGATCGGGTAGAGCCACATCTTGTAGGGGCGGTGGAGGGTGGGCTGGCGCTTGCGCAGGACGGAGAGGGCGACGATCTGGGCCAGGGCCTGGACGATCACCATGACGGTGGTGAGGAGTTGGATCAGGGTGGCCAGGTCGGTGTGGCGGCCGATGAGGAAGCCGATCGCCGTGATGACGCCCATGGTCGCCAGGCCCAGCATCGGGAAACGGTGCTTGGGGTGCAGCTTGGCGTACGGGCGGAAGAAGACGCGGTCGCGGGCGGCGTCGTAGGGGACGCGCGAGCCGCCGAGGAGTCCGGTGAAGACCGAGGCGAACGCGGTGATGAGGATGAGGATCGTGACCGTGTCGGCGGCTCCCTTGCCCCAGGTCTTTTCGAGGACGGCCGAGGCGACGGAGGTGGAGGCGATGTCCGTCGGATCGGTCATGCGGTGCCAGTCGATGACGCCGAGCGTGCCGATCTGGAGGAGGAGGTAGATCGCCATGATGCCGAGGATGGAGAAGACGATGGAGCGGGGCAGGGTGCGGCCCGGATCCTTGATCTCGGCGCCCATGTACGCGGTGGTGTTGTAGCCCAGGTAGTCGTAGATGCCGATGGTCAGGCCCGCGGCGAAGCCGATCCAGAAGTGGCTGCTGGTCAGTTCGAAGGCGTGTGCCGGGTAGGTGAAGGCCAGATGGGCGCTGAAGTCGGTGGCCGCCGCGATGATCACCAGGAAAACCGAGGTGATCATGACCGCCCACATGACCGCCGTGATGCGGGCGATGTGTTCGATTCCGCGCCACAGGAGCAGCACCACGAGGGCGACCACGGCCAGGCCGATGAGGTCGCCCGTCGTCTTGCCCATATCGGGGGCCAGGTAGCCGAGGTACTGGACGAAGCCGACCACGCCGGTGGACATGATCAGAGGGATGAAGAGCATGGCCGTCCAGACGAACAGGAACGGCATGAGGCGTCCGGTGCGGTACTGGAAGGCCTGGCGGAGATACACGTAACTGCCGCCGGAGCCGGGCATGGACGCGCCCAGTTCGGCCCAGATCAGGCCGTCCGCGAGGGCCAGCAGCGCGCCCGCGACGAAGCCGATGATCGCCTGCGGGCCGCCGAACGCGGCGACCATCAGCGGGATCGTCACGAACGGGCCGATGCCGCACATCTGGCTCATGTTGATGGCGGTGGCCTGGAACAGGCCGACGCGGCGGACGAAACCGCCGGTGGGTGGCGGGCTACCGGACATAGGGGTCTCCTGATATCGGGACGCGGGGAGGCGGGCTCCCCTTCGGCCGGCCCGGCGAGGCTGACTGGGCGATAAAGTTAAGGAGACTTACTAGATGCGTCAAGAGGGTACAAGGCATGCGTGAGAATGGTGCGATGCCCGCCAGCGACGCCATAGCGCAGCCCGAACAGCCCTGGAACCGGCAGCGGCTGCGCAGTACCAACGAGCGACTGCTGCTCGACCGGCTGCGTACGGGCGGCGCCGCCTCACGGGCTCAGCTCGCCCGGGAGACGGGGCTGTCCAAGCCGACGGTCTCCAGCGCGCTCGCGGCACTGGAGGAGGCGGGGCTGGTGCGTGAGGCGGGCACTCACGCACCCGAGCGCGGCCGGGTGGCGGTGCTCTACGCCCCGGATCCCGCGGCCGGGTACGCGCTGGGCATCGACATCGGGCGCAGCTGGCTGCGGGTGGCGGTCGCCGATCTGGACGGCGGCGTGGTCGCACG
The DNA here is from genome assembly GCF_044763085.1 of Streptomyces sp. NPDC096311. Taxonomy (NCBI): domain Bacteria; kingdom Bacillati; phylum Actinomycetota; class Actinomycetes; order Kitasatosporales; family Streptomycetaceae; genus Streptomyces; species Streptomyces sp. NPDC096311. The sequence continues at coordinate 209,938 of NZ_JBIWFN010000013.1, read as the reverse complement.
CGCCGATGTGCGCAATCGGGCGCGCAGTTCGGGCGCCATGGCCGACCTCGTCGTCTCCACCGCCCGTCAGGTCGTGGCCAACTCCGGTGCGGGAGCTCACGAGGTGGCGCACGCGGTGGTGGGCACGCCGGGCGTGTACGACGAGGAACGGCGCCGGGTGCGGTACGCGATGCATCTGCCCGGGTGGGGCCGTGCGGGGCTGTTCGACCGGATGCGCGAGGAGCTGGGCATCCCGCTGGAGGTGCACAACGACGCGAACCTCGCGGCGCTCGGTGAGTACACGTACGGCGTCGGCGCGGGCAGCCGGCTGTTCACGTACATCCTGATCGGCACCGGTCTCGGCATGGGCGTGGTGAGCGAGGGGCGGCTGTTCACGGGGGCGCGCGGCGGGGCCGGGGAGATCGGGTTCCTGCCGTGGCCGGGGCTGCAGAAGCCGGAGACGCTGGAGGACGCGGTGTCGGGGGAGGCCGTCGTCGAGGCCGCGCGGCAGTTCGGCATGACCGGCCAGCTCACGGCCAAGGCCGTGTTCGACGCGGCGCGCGCGGGGGACTCCGCCGCGGTGCGGGCGGTACGGCTGGAGGGCGAGCGGATCGCCTACACGGTGGCCGCGGCCGCCGCGGTGCTCGATCCCGATCTGGTGGTGCTCGGTGGCGGCGTGGGCCACAGCATCGACCTGCTGCTGCGGCCCGTGCGCGAGACCCTGCGTACGCTCACGCCCCTGCGTCCGAAGATCGTGCCGAGTCGGCTGGGCGAGGACGCGGTTCTGCTGGGCGCGGTGGCGACGGCCCTCGGTACCGCGAGGGACGTGGTGTTCGAGCGACGCTCGGCGTCCTGAACCGGGCACTCGCCTTCGGTGATTGACACGGATTGCTCGGCCGCCTAGCTTGTGCGCCAGTTAGTAAAGTTTCCTAACTTGCAGACCCGGCTCGCGCCTCCTTGCTCCTGCCTTGCTCATGCCTCGCAGTGCCGACATGCAGTCTCGTAGCGCGGATGCTCCCCACCCCCAAGGAGACCACCGTGTTCCATCGCCCTGCCCCAGGACGGCGTTCCGCCACGGCCGCCGTCGCCCTGTGCCTCCTGTGCACCCTCTCCACCAGCGCGTGGGCCGGGTCCCGGAGCGCCGGACCCGACGCGCCCGTACACGTGCCGGTCACCCCGGTGCCCGCCACCGCGGGCAGCACCACCGCGCTGTCCGGGTACGCGATCCAGTCGACGGCCAAGGTCACGGACGCGGCGTCCGACGTCTCGAGCCCGGGCTATCCGGCGAGCGGCTGGTACCCCGCGGGTTCCCGCTCCACCGTCCTCGCGGCGCTGCTCGCGGACGGGAAGTACGCCGACCCGTTCTTCTCGACCAACCAGCAGAAGATCCCCAAGACCGACTTCCAGGTCCCCTGGTGGTATCGCTCGGACTTCACGGTCGCCGACACCACCGAACGCAGCTACCTGGACTTCAGCGGGGTGATCTCGGCGGCCGACGTCTACGTCAACGGCAAGCAGGTCGCCACCGCCGCCGATGTCACGGGCGCCTACACGCGGCACGAACTCGACATCACCTCGCTGGTGCGGTCGGGCACGAACACGGTCGCCTTCCGCATCCGGCCCAACGAGCCCAACAAGCACCTGACCATGGGCTGGTTGGACTGGCTCCAGCCCCCGCCCGACCAGAACATGGGCATCGTGCGTGACGTTCTCGTCCGCCGGGGCGGTCCGGTCGCACTGCGCGACGCGCACGTCGTCACCGAGCTCGCCGTCCCCTCGCTCGCCTCCGCGGACCTGACGGTCAAGGCACAGGCCCGCAACGAGACGAGCGCTCCCGTCACGGCGACGGTGTCCGGCAGCATCGGCTCGGACGCCTCCTTCAGCAAAACCGTTTCGCTCGCCGCGCACGAGACGAAGACCGTCACCTTCTCCCCCGCCGACACCCCCGGCCTGCAGCTGAGCGCGCCGAAGGTGTGGTGGCCCGCGGGCATGGGCGGACAGCCGCTGTACGGCCTCGACCTGACGGCCTCCGTCGGCGGCACCGCCTCGGACACCGCGCACGAGGACTTCGGCATCCGTGAGGTGAAGGCGCCCCTCAACTCCGACGGCGCCCGGCAGTACAGCGTCAACGGCCGCAGGCTGCTCATCAAGGGCGGGGGCTGGTCCCCGGACGAGTTCCTGCGCTGGGACCGGACGTATGTCGAGGACCGGCTGAAGTACGCGCTCGACCTCGGCCTCAACACCATCCGCCTCGAGGGCCACATCGAGCCGGACGAGTTCTTCGACCTCGCCGACCGGTACGGCATCCTCACACTGCCCGGCTGGGAATGCTGCGACAAGTGGGAGGGGAACGTCAACGGCAGCGAGGCCGGCGACAAGTGGACCGCGGCCGACTACCCCGTGGCCAAGGCGTCGATGGCCGCCGAGGCCGCCCGGCTGCGCGACCACCCGAGCGTCATCTCCTTCCTCATCGGCAGCGACTTCGCGCCGGACGCGACGATCGAGAAGAACTACCTCGACGCGTTGGCCGCCGCCGACTGGCCGAACCCCGTGGTCGCCGCCGCCTCCGACAAGTCCTCCCCGGTCAGCGGCAGTTCGGGCATGAAGATGACCGGTCCCTACGACTGGATCCCGCCGAACTACTGGTACGCCAAGCGCGAGGGCGGCGCCACCGGCTTCAACTCCGAGACCAGCGCGGGCCCCGACATCCCCACCCTCGACACCCTGCGCCGCATGATGTCCCCCGCCGAGCTGGACACCCTGTGGAAGAGCCCGACCACGAAGCAGTACCACCGCTCACCGTCGTCGACCTTCGGCACGCTCAAGCTGTACGACGCCGCGCTCGCGGGACGGTACGGAGTGCCGAGCGGCCTGACCGACTACGTGCGCAAGGCGCAGCTCGCCCAGTACGAGAACGTACGCGCGCAGTACGAGGCGTACGGGCGCAACGCCACCGACTCCGCCAAGCCCGCGACCGGGGTCGTCTACTGGATGTTCAACAGCGGATGGACGTCGCTGCACTGGCAGTTGATGGACCGTTACCTCGACCAGGGCGGTGCCTACTTCGGGGCCAGGAAGGCGAACGAGCCGCTGCACATCCAGTACTCCTACGACACCCGTTCGATCGTCGTCGTGAACAACCGGCACGCCGCCGCGTCCGGACTCACGGCCCGGGTCACGCTCTTCAACACCGACGGCACGCAGAAGTACGACGGGACCGCGACCGGGGTGGACGTGGGCGGGGACGGCGCCCACAGCACTCCCCTCACCGTGCCGTCCTCCGTGAGCGGACTGTCGACGGCCTATCTGGCACGCCTCGTCCTCACCGATGCCGAGGGCAAGGAGGTCAGCCGCAACGTCTACTGGCTGTCCACCAAGTCCGACACCCTCGACTGGGCCAAGACCGACTGGTACTACACGCCGACGACGAGCTACGCGGACCTCAAGGGGCTCGACTCCATGGCACAGGTCCCGGTTTCGGCGACGGCTTCGACCTCGGCCGGCGTGGACGGCGCTTCGATGACCACGGTCACGCTGCGGAACACCGGGACCGGCAGGACGCCGTCGCTGCTGACCGACGTGCACCTCGTGGACTCGGCCGGCAAGCCCGTCCTGCCCGTCCAGTGGTCCGACAACCAGGTCAGCCTGTGGCCCGGCGAGTCCACGACGCTCACCGCCACCTACCGCACGGCCGATCTGCACGGTTCGGTGCCCCGGGTACGGGTCTCGGGATGGAACACGCCGGAGACGACCGTCCCGGCGGCCGACACCGAATCCGACCGACACGGAGAGTGACTTTCACCCGCGCTTCTTATGCATTATGACCTGAATAGTCATATGCCGACGGTATGTCGCTACCGCTTTCGTCACGGAGAGTCGAATAGCGTGACGGCCGTCGCGCCGATCGAACACCGGCGCACGTCCGACCCTTCGACTACCTGCAAGGAGTGAGCGTGAAAGCTCGTTTTGGCGTGAGCCGAGGAAAGGCGCTTGCGGTCACCGCACTGGCCGCGATCCTCGCCTCGACCGTCCCGGGATCGGTGCCCGCTCTCGCTGATGGAAACCGAGTGCGCTCGGAGCACTGGGGCGTGATCACCCGTAACACGATCGGCTCCCCCGTCGCCGCTCTCAGGAACGGCCCCTACGGCTCGTTCGGCGTGCTGGACTCCTCCGGCAGGCCGCCCTACGGAAGGGGCAGCCTCGGAATCGAAGTGGCGGACAACTCCACCTCGCTGACTCCTCACAGCGAGAAGGTCGACTTCGGCAACGAGGTCGACTTCTTCGGGGACCCGGTGCTCGGCCTGAACAAGGTCGGATTCCACGTCTTCCAGACCGGCGAGAACGTCGACTACGGCGGCCCGGCGAACCTCCCGAACATCAAGTTCGAGATCAATCCGAACGTGAGCGCGCATCCGGGCGACACCTACTCCACGCTGGTATGGGTGCCGGACGCGCTCACGGTGACGAACCGCTGGAGTGGCTACATCAATGCCACCACGAGCGGCTACTGGTATCTCACCGGCGGCGAGACCGCCTGCAACGACGCCGCCCACTGCACCTTCGCGCAGGTGAAGAGCTCACTGGACGACGGCGGCGCGGTGCCGGTCATCTACTCCGCCGCCGTGGGCAAGGGCCGCGACCACTTGTGGACCGGAGCCGTGGACGGACTGCGGATCAATCAGTACGTCTACGACTTCGAGGCCGACGGCGTCAAGGTGCGTCGCGCCTGATTCGCCGGACCCGTCGAACTCCGGCGCACGACGGGCGGGCCCGCTCCCGGGCCCGCCCTCTCGCTCGTTCGCGCTCAGCTCACGTTGAGCGCCGTGTCGTCGAGGACGAACGACGTCTGCAGGGTGGAACCCTCGGTGCCGGTGAACTTGACGGCGACCGTCTGCCCGGCATAGCCGGACAGGTCGAAACTGCGCAGCGTGTAGCCCGCCGCGGCGTTCAGGTTCGAGTACGTGGCGAGCGTCGACAGGACCGTGCCGCTGCTGTTGAGCACCTGGGCCTTGAGGGTGTCGTAGGCCGTGCTGGTGGTCGTCTCGGCCGTGTCCACGTGGAGATAGAAGTTCAGGGTGGCCGCGCAGCCGGACGGGATGCTGACCGACTGGGAGAGCGTGTCCGTGTTGGCCGAGCCGTAGCCGTTCAGCCAGGCCTTGTAGGAGCCCGTACGGGCGGCCTCGCTGGAGCTGTTGGTGATGACACCGCTGGTCGCGGTCCAGGACGTGTTGCCGGACTCGAAGCCGGGGTTGGCGAGCAGCTGGGCGGCCGTGCAGGTACCGCCGCCCCCTCCCCCGCCACCGCCGCTGCTGCTGCCGCCCGCGAGCCACTCGGTGGCGTTCAGGGCGAGGGCTGCGTTGGTGGCGCCGGTGTCGTTCCAGCCGTCGTACAGGGTGTTGCCGGACTGGCCGGTGCCGTCGTCGATCGGTGAGCTGTCGCCCCAGAACGCCACTCGGCCGCTGCCGAAGGTGCTGGTGGCGAAGAAGGCGCCGGTGTTGCCCGAGTATCCGCTGCGGTAGACCAGGCCCTTGACGGCGGAGTTGTCGGCCGGCTTGAGGGTGGCCGTGGTGCCGTCGGCGATCAGGCTCTTGGTGACGGTGCCGAACGAGCCGTGCAGGACGGCGTTGGTGCTGTCGCTGATGGCCGCCGGGTAGCCGGAGCTGATGTCGAGGGTGTCGATGGAGAAGCCGAACGGGTCGGTGGAGTCGACGCTGTTGTTGGTCATCAGGTCGTTGAGGATCTCGACCGCGTCCTCACCGTCGTTGTTGCGGTCGGCTCCGGTGTGGTCGGAGACCATGAACAGACCGCCGCCGTTCTTCACGAACGTCATGATCGCGGTCTTCTCCGCGGTCGTGAAGAGCGTGTTGGGCTCGGGCAGCACCAGCGTGTCGAAGTTCGACAGGTCGGTGGCCGTCGAGCCGCCGTAGGCCAGGCTGGAGCCTGAAGGCAGCGTCTTCAGGCTGTAGTCGCCGGTCTTCTGCAGGGCCACACCCCAGGAGGAGAGGGCTCCGGTCCAGTCGGTCTCCGCCGACGGCGAGGAGTCCTGGCCCAGTGGGTCGGGCTGGCTGGTGGAGATGATCCAGTCGGCGTTGCCGGCCGTCTCCGCGTGGGCGTTGTCGAACAGGATGCGGTGCGGGGTCGCGGCGGCGGCCGGAGCGGCCGCGGACGCCTGGACGGCCGCACCCGCGACGAGCAGTCCGAACACGGCGGCGGCCGTGGTGAGTCTGTGGCGTGATCGTCTGAATCCGAGCATCCTGCAAACCTCCATGAGGGGTGGGGAGAGGCGGTGCGGGCGCCAAGTCTGCGCGCGTAGAACGGTGGTTGGCCGTCTGCCGCGCGACAGATTCTTGAACGGTACATGGCAGGAACGCGACTGAACAGGAGCCCGCCGGAGCGGGCGCGGGACGGCCGGAAAGCGGAACGGACTGTCTTCGCCCGCAGGGGGAACACACCTAACTGCGGGGGTCCTGACAAAAAGGGGCGGAGATGGAGATCTCAGGCATCATCAGTGCCATTCTCATCGGCATCATCATCGGCGTACTGGGCCGGCTCGTGGTCCCGGGACGCCAGCGCATCGGCATCCTGTGGACGATCCTCGTCGGCATCGTGGCCGCGTTCATCGGCTCGGGGATCGCCGCCGCGTTCGGCGTGGCGGACACGAAGGGCATCGACTGGATCGAGTGGGTCATTCAGATCGGACTCGCGGCGGTGGGCGTCGCGGCGCTCGACCGGGTGAAGGTGCGCCGCTGACGGGGCCGGCCCGCGGTCGGTGACGCCGTCCCTGCCCGGACGGCGTCCGGCGTCACCCGTACACGTACGGCGTTGTCGTGGTCAGGGGTTCGAAGCCCAGACGGGCGAGGACCGGGCGGCTCTGGCTGGTGGCGTCGACCTGGACGTAGCGGTAGCCGCGCTCGGCGGCGACGCGGGCGCGGTGGGCGACCAGCGCACGGTAGATGCCGCGGCGGCGCCAGGAGTCGATGGTGCCGCCGCCCCAGAGGCCGGCGAAGCGGGTGCCGGGGACCATCTCCATGCGGGCGGCGCTGACCGGGACGTCACCGGCGAGGGCCACCACCGCGACGACGTTGTCCTCGTCGCCGGTGAGCTGGGCGAGGAGTTGGTGGCGCATCCGGGTGCTTTCCGTACCGAAGGCCTGTTTGTGGACGTCCGCGACGAGGTCGACGCCCGCGCGGTCGGTGACGGGCAGCAGCCGTACACCCTCGGGCGGCTGGGCATCGAGCGCGAGGTCGCCCAACTCGGCGATCATCAGGGTCTCCTCGGGCTGGGCGACGAACCCGGCGGCGCGCAGCCGCTTTCCCAGGCCCTCGGGCTTGTCGTGCCCGTACAGCTTCCACTCGAACTCGCGGCCGAGCTCGCCGAAGTAGCGCATCTGCTCGGCGATGGCGGCATCGGCGATCGATTCGTCCAGGTCCGACCAGATCACCCCGTTCCAGCCCTGCTCGGTGCCGACCTGGCGCACCACCTTGCCGACGCGCTCGACCCCGGCTCCCGGGCTGTCGGGCCGCGCGCCCTCCCGCATGTCCCGGTCGAACAGGGCCAGTACCGCAACGTGATCCATGGGGTCACTCCAGCACCCCGGAGCGCATAGGGCAACGGCTGCGCACCGGGGCGGAGTCGATCGGGCCACCCCACCCCGGTGTTTCGTCGCTGGTCAGGCGTGGTTCAGTTGCGGGTCCACTGCTGGTTGGATCCGCCGTTGCACGACCAGAGATCGATCAGGGTTCCGTTGGCCGTCGCGGCGCCCAGCGCGTCCAGGCACAGGCCCGAGACGTTGTTGGTGACGGTTCCGTTGGAGTTGAAGGTCCACTTCTGGTTGGTGCCGCCGTTGCAGTCCCACAGGACGACCTTGGTGCCGTTGGCGGTACCGCTGTTGTAGGCGTCGAGGCACTTGTTGCCGTAGACCACCAGTTCACCGCGCGAGGTGGAGGTGAACGTCTGGTTCTGGCCACCGCCGCAGTCCCACAGTTCGGCCTGGCTGTTGTTGGTGATCGTGCTCTTGAAGAAGTCCAGGCACCGTCCGGATCCGGTGCCGACAACCGCGGTCCCGTTGGTGCCCGGGACCGCGCGCACGGCCACGGCGTCGATGTCGGGCGCGGTGCCCGAGGCCCCGAAGGTCAGCGTGTTGGAGCCCTTCGCCAGGGACGCGAGGACGGAGACGGTCCGGTAGGTGGTCGCCGAGCCGGTGGGCGGGAAGGCCAGCGTCTGCGCGTACTGGCCACCCACCTGAAGCGTCGCCTTGCGGTCCGCGGTACCGCCGTTGGCGTAGGTGATGTCGATCAGCTTGGTGCCCGCGGCGGACGCCGTGACTCCGGTGAAGGCCGGGGTCGTCGCGGAGGTGGTGTCCTCGTACGTCGTCCCGGACGCCTCGGTGCCGGAGACGGTGAGCAGCACACCCTCACCCGCGGGGACACTGGTGGTGTAACTCGTCGCGAACGAACCGGCGTTGGACGCCGACCAGACGTTGCGTACGGCGGCGGAGGCGGTGGTCAGACCCATGTCCTGCCAGCGGGCGGTGATGTTCGCCGCGGCGGACGTGCGGTTCAGCAGCAGGACCGCGCGCTTCCCGGTGCCGGAGAGGATCTTGCTGTAGACCTGCAGGCCGGTGCTGTCCTCGGCGACCTTGACGCCCTGGAGGCCGCGCGGGTCCTGGTCGATCGCGACGACCTCGGAGTTGGTGAGGATCGAGGCGGTCGTCGAGCTCATGGTGGCCAGGTTGTTGCCCGCGAGCAGGGGGGCGCCGGCGATCGCCCACAGGCCCATGTGGGTGCGGTTCTGGGCCGCGCTCAGGCCGTTCATGCCGACCGTCATCATGTCCGGGTCGTTGTAGTAGCCGGTGTGCTGGGCGGCGGGGTGCAGCGACTTGTCGAAGTTGGCCAGGATGTTGGTCATCGTCGGGTTGTCGGGGTAGTAGACGATGTCGGTGCTGGTGCGCCACATCGCGCCCGTGCCGGCGGCCCAGTTCCAGGGGTTGCCCGTGCCCCACTCGCACAGCGACAGGACGAGCGGGCGGCCGGTGACGGCGGTCGCGGCGGTGTTGGCGTCGCGGATCGCCTTGTACGTCGTCTCCTGGTCGAGGCCCTCGGCGTCACCGCCGCACCAGTCGATCTTCAGGAAGTCGAAGCCCCAGTTCTGGAAGGTCTCCAGGTCCTGCTGGTTGTGGCCCTCCATACCGGTGTTGGGTGCGGCGGGCGTTCCCGAGGGCGTCGGGTAGTAGTAGCCGCAGCCGTTCTTGCCCGCGTCGGTGTAGATCCCGGCCTTGAGGCCCTTGCTGTGGATGTAGTCGACGACGGCCTTCATCCCGCCCGGCCACTTGGCGGTGTCGACGGTGATGTTGCCGTTGCTGTCGCGGGTGCCCAGCCACCAGCCTTCGTCGATGTTGACGTACTTGTAGCCGGCGGCGGCCATGCCCGACGACACGAGGGCGTCGGCCTGGGCCTTGATGGTGTCGTAGTCGATGACGCTGGCGAAGGTGTTCCAGGACGCCCAGCCCATCGGGGCCGGGGCGACCCCGATCTGGTTGGTGCTGACGGCGGTCGGCTCGGCGGTGAGCGAAGTGGCGGAGCGTCCGACTCCGGCCAGTGCGGCGACGGCCAGGCCCAGGACGGCGCCATGAACGGCTGCGCGCTTCAGGAGGCCTCTGAGGCGCTTGGTGTGCGAATGGGGGGACATACGGCTCTCCCTTGAGCGGTTTGTTCGCAGACTCGAACAAAAGTCAACGAGACTCGCCATATGGGAGCCGCCACTCCGCGGGCGCGTCAAGTCCCTTGCCGACAGGGCCCGTTCACGTTCGGCCACGCCGTCGGTGAACGCGTCCGTGTCCCGGAGGCCGCCCGTCGCGTCGCCACCCGCACGCGGTACCTTCAGTGCGATCCGGCCCGACCTGGCCGGCAAAGATCTCAAGCATCGGGATGGTCATGCGCGAGGACGCGATCGTCGAGGTGGCGGCCGGAATCCATCTGGTTCACGGCAGCAACACCAACTGGGTGATCCTGACCGAGGGGGACGCCGTCACCCTGATCGACACCGGATACCCGGGCGACCGTCCGGACGTCCTCGCCTCCCTCGACGCGCTCGGCCACTCCCCCGAGGCCATCAGCGCCGTACTCATCACCCACGCGCACAACGACCATCTCGGGTCGGCCGAGTATCTGAGCAGCACCTTCGGCGTCCCGGTCCATCTGCACGAGGAGGAGGTGCCGCACGCGCGCCGCGAGTTCCTCCAGCAGGTGAGCGTGGGCGAGGTGATGCGCCAGGCCTGGCGTCCCGGCGTGCTGCCCTGGGCCATGCACGCGATCAGGTCCGGCGGCACGGCGGACGTCCGGATGACCCGGCCCGAGCCGTTCCCCGGCCACGGGGCGCTCGACCTTCCCGGCGGTCCGGTGCCGGTGCACACACCCGGGCACACCGCCGGACACTGCGTCTACCACCTGCCGGACGCCGGCATCGTGATCTCCGGCGACGCCCTGGTCAGCGGTCACCCCACCTCGCGCATACAGGGCCCGCAACTGCTGCCCGCCATGTTCCACGCCGAGCGCGCGAACGCCCTCGCGTCGCTGAAGCTCATCGAGGCACTCCCGGCGGACGTCCTGCTGCCCGGGCACGGCTCGGTGCACCGCGGATCCGTGAGCGAGGCCGCCCAGCGCGCCCGGGCGCTCGCCAACTGACGCCCGCCGTGAGCCGGGCAGCTCAAGTCCGCGGGGTTCCCGGCTGGACGGTGTCGCGGCAGGCCCGTAGCGCGTCCCGTTTGCGGGCCAGGCAGCCGATACGGCTCTGGATGCGGTCGATCTCGCCCCGCAGGCGCGCGGCGGTCTCCTGGCTCAGGCACCCGGAGTGGAGAGGGATCTCACCGGGGTCGGAGAGGAACGGCAGGATGACACGGATGATCTCGGTGGTGAGCCCGGAGTCGAGCAGCCCGCGGATCTGGCGTACGCACGGGACGGCACCGTCGCCGTACGAGACGATGGCCCACCTGGACGACCTCCTCGCGGGCGCGGAGACCACTCTGACCGACGAGATCCTCGACCGGATCGACGCGATCGTGCCGCCCGGCACCGACATCGGGAGGCTCGACATGGCCTACAACCCACCCGCCGTCCAGCAGACCGCCCTGCGCCGCCGCCTGCCTGCCGAACGCGCCGCCGGCTGAACCTACGCCGGACCTCATCCGCCGGACAGGCCCAGGGCCGACAGGACCTAGCCGAGTTCGAGCGTGGTGACCCCGAAGACGCGCTCGCCGTTGAACGGCCTGACCGGGCCGGTGTACATCCGGGCAGTCTCGAAGGAGGGGGTGAGGCCGAACTCCTCGGCGAGGGCGACGCCCGGCGCGTTCGACTCGGGGATGTCGATGGCGACCTCGCCCCCGGGAGCGTCGGCTGCCAGCGCCAGCAGGAGGGCGCGGGCATCCCCGGCGGTGTCGGCGAACAGCGGGCCCACCCGCGGGCGGTCGAGGGCGGGCCGGACCACCGCGTAGCCGGTGAGGTGGCCGTCGGCGACGCGGACGAAGGTGCGGTGGCCGGGACCGGTGAGCCACCGCTCCAGGAAGCGGGGGCGGTCGGCCGGGCAGCAGGCACTGTCGTACGCCGCGATCGACGCGAAGTCGGCCGCTGCGGCGGCCCGCACCCCCGGTGGCATCTGTTCCGCCGGCACGGTTCCGATGAACCGGACGGTGCGGTGGGCGAGTTCGAAGCCGGACTTGCGGTAGTTGTCCTGCTGCGCCACCACACCGTCCAGACCGACGGTCCGGCCGCCGGCGTGGGCGAGGGCCGTCTTCCAGGTGGTGAGGCCGTGGCCGCGGCCGCGCAGATCCGGTCGTACGAGATAGAAGCCCAGGAAGGCGTAGTCGGCGTCGTACGTCACGACCGAGACCGCCGAGACCGGCTGCCCGTCGATCCTGCCGATGAAGAAACCCTCGGGATCCTGGGCGAAGAAGCTCGGTGCGTCGGACAGCCCCGGGTTCCATCCCTCGTCCCCCGCCCACCCGCTGATCACCGACCAGTCGTCGAGCGAAGCCCGGGCGACGACGAGATCCGCGGGACCCGGAGAAGTCATGTGTGCGCTCCATTCGCTTGCGGCGGCGGTGCGCGGCGGTCGCCCGCGCCCGCAGCATCCTTCCCGATCTCCACGGATTTCAGCCTCCGTCACTCATAGGCTTGCCGTCCATGAGTGTCGACGACGTGAACCTGCGCCCGGTGGCCGAGGACGACCTGCCCGTCCTGGAGCGGTTCCTGACGGAACCCGAGACCGCCACACCCTTCCAGTGGTTCGGCTGGCGGGACCCGGACCGCTGGCAGCGCAAGTGGGCGGAGGACCGCATGCTCGGCGACGACGCGGGCCATCTGATGGTCGTGCGCGGCGAGGAGCGCCTGGGCTTCGTCGGGTGGCGCAAGATCCGGCCCACCCCGAGCACGTACTACTGGAACATGGGCATCGGCCTGCTGCCGGAGGCGCGCGGCAAGGGCTGGGGCACGGAAGCCCACCGGCAGCTCGTCCGTTACCTGTTCGCGCACACGACCGTGGTGCGGATCGAGGCGGACACCGAGGCGGAGAACATCGCCGAGCAACGCGCCCTGGAGAAGACCGGGTTCACCCGCGAGGGCGTGCTGCGCAGTGTGACGTTCCGGGACGGCCGGTGGCGCGACGGCGTGCGCTACAGCATCCTGCGCGATGACCTTCCCGAGATGCGCTGACCCCGCCCGGGCACCGCTCGCGGAAGCCACCCGAACGGGGCCCCACCGGTCGTGAGCCCGGTGGGGCCCAGCGCGTCAGCGGACCCCCGTGGGCCGGAATCGCCGGTACAGCACGGCCCCGCCCAGCAGCAGGGCGGCGCTCGCGGCGACCGCCGGCATCGTCTGGTCGGCGCCCGTGTGGGCGAGGGAGGCCATGGGGCGCGGCGGGGCCTGGTACGGCGTCCCCTGCGCCCTGGGCGTCGTGTGCGGCCTCGGGGCGGTCTTCACCGGCTGGGGGTGGTCGCCGGAGGTGTTCGTGGACGTGTTCCCCACGGACGCGTTGCCGAGGCCGACCACGGTCACGGAGTTGCCGCTGACGTTCACGGGGAGGTGCACCGGGAGCTGCAGGCCGTTGCCCGAGAGCACGCCCGGAGAATCCTTTCCGCTCCCGACCGCATCGGCACCGCCGCGCGTGACGGCACCGCCACGGGCCACGCCACCAGCGCCTTCGCCGCTCCTGCCGTGGCTCCGCCCGCCGACGCCGGGGCCCCCGCCCTCGCTCACGTTCGCGCAGCCGTTGCCCGCGGCGGGGTTCAGGAGCCCGGCCACGTTCACGGTGTTCCCGCACACGTTCACGGGGACGTGCACCGGGAGCTGGAGGGTGTTGCCGGAGATCAGCCCGGCCGAAGCCGCCGTGCCGCCGTCCGCCGAGGCGTCTGCGTGCGCCGGCACCGTCACGGCCATCGCCGCGCCCGAGGCGGCGGCCGCGGCGATCAAACCATTTCGGGTAACCCGTTTCATAGGTTCCCTGCCTTCCAGACATGGACGCGGGCACTCACCCGCACCGCGTAAAACGCGGGAGAACCATCCGACGTTATGGCTGATCGTGTTTTCACCCCATCGAGGGTCACGCTTATCGAACGCCCGCCCAGAGGCGCGCCCCCGGACACCCGCATATCGTGAGCGAGGAGCTATCCCCTGGCGCCCGGTACGACGCCGGGCGTCCCTGGAGGCATCCATGCTGTCCGCGCACCAACGCTGGGCGTACGCCGGAGCCGGCGTCGTGGCACTGGCCCTGCTGGCGGCGGGGCTGCCCTCGGGGGTGGCGACGGCCGCCCAGGACCCCGACCTGTCCCGCTTCTACCACCAGCAGATCAAGTGGGGCACCTGCAAGGGCGACGGCATGCCCGCGGATCTGCAGTGTGGGCAGGTGACCGTCCCGCTGGACTACGCGCACCCGGGGGCCGGGACGCTCGACCTCGCGCTGGCCCGCTACCGCGCCACCGGCGCGTCGAGGGGATCCGTACTGCTGAACTACGGCGGCCCCGGCGTCCCGGGAGTCCCGCAGCTCGCCGCCGGCGGCAAGGACTTCATGCCGCTCACCAATGGCTACGACGTGGTGACCTTCGACCCGCGCGGTGTCGGCCGGTCCTCTCCCGTCAGCTGCGGCGGCGACATGGGCCAGGCCTCCGGCTCGGCGGGCCCCGCCACCCACGACAGCAGCCCGGAGGCACTCCTCAAGCAGGTGCGGAAGGACGCCGACGCGTGTGCCAGGCACTCGAGCCCGGTACTGGCCCACATCGGCACGGTCAACGCCTCCCGGGACCTGGACGTGATGCGCCAGGCCCTCGGCGACAAGAAGCTCAACTACCTGGGATTCTCGTACGGAACACGCCTGGGCGCGGTGTACGCGAGCCAGTTCCCCGACAAGACGGGCCGCATGGTGCTGGACGGCGTGGACACGCTCACCGAGCCGCTGTCCGAGTCGGGCCTGGTGAGCGCCGAGGGGCAGCAGACCGCCCTGGAGGACTTCCTCACCTGGTGCGCCCAGGACACCTCGTGCCCGTTCGCGCAGGATCCGCGCGATGCCCGTCAGCGGGTCGCCCGGCTCGTCGACTCGCTGGACAAGGACCCGGTGCCGACGAGCCTCGGGCAGCAGTTCTCCGGCCAGGACCTGGTGGCGACCATGGGGCTCGAACTCTTCAACCGCAAGGAGTGGCCGAAGCTCGAGCGGTCCCTCGCCTCACTCGTCCAGGACGGCGACCCGAGCCCACTGTTGCAGGCGGCCGGGGGCGTCGCCCTGCCGCACGCCACGTACAGCGGGCTGGTCGACCCCGCGGACGTGCCCCCGGACAACCTCGAGACCGCACTCCTGGCGATCAACTGCGCCGACGACCCCGATCGGCCCAGCGCCGCGCAACTCACCAAGGAGATCGACGAACTGAAGGCCGCCTACCAGGAGGCGTCGCCGATCTTCGGCCCGCTGCGCCTCAACCAGCTGCTGATGTGCTACGGCCGCCCCAAGGGCAGCGACTACATCCGCGAAAAGGTACGCGATGTCCACACGCCGAAGATGCTCCTCGTCGGCACCCGCGGGGACCCCGCGACCCCGTACCGCTGGACCGAGGAGACCGCCGAGCGGCTCGGCTCCGCGGCCGTCGTGCTCGACAACAAGGGCGAGGGCCACACCGGGTACGCGTCGTCCAAGTGCGTGCGCCAGAAGGTCACCGACTTCCTGCTGTACGGCTCACTGCCGGACAACGGCAGCTCCTGCGGCCCGGAGGACGCGACGCCGCCCTGAGTGGTCGGACACAACCCGAAGGACACCTGGGCCGTCACACTGAGCAGGCATCACTCACCGACCGTGACACCACGCATGACACCGCGCATGACACCGCTCGTGACACCGCTCGTGACCGAAACAGGGGGAACCCACCGATGCGCTTCCGACCCGTTCTCGCCCTCCCGGCCGTCGCCGTGACGCTGCTGCTCGCCGTGCCGCAGAGCGGCTCGGCCGCCGCGCGGCCCGCCCAGTGCGCGGAGAAGGCCGTCGCCGTCCACGCCCACCGCTCCGCCGACCCCACCCTGCTGCAC
The DNA here is from genome assembly GCF_044763085.1 of Streptomyces sp. NPDC096311. Classification (NCBI taxonomy): domain Bacteria; kingdom Bacillati; phylum Actinomycetota; class Actinomycetes; order Kitasatosporales; family Streptomycetaceae; genus Streptomyces; species Streptomyces sp. NPDC096311. The sequence continues at coordinate 194,402 of NZ_JBIWFN010000013.1, read as the reverse complement.
CTCGGCGTCACCAACCGCTCCACCCGGGCGTGCACCGTCGATCGCATCCCGACCGTTGTCTTCGGGGACCTCGACGGCGCCGCCCTGCCGGTGCCCGCGGGGCGCAGCAGGCCGTACCTGCTCGAGGCGGGACGGACGGCTTACGCCGCCCTGCGGACCATCGCCGATCCGGCGGACCCGGAGGCCCGCCGGGTGGAGGGGATCAGCGTCTCGGCGGACCCCGTGCGCTTCGGACGTGCGTTCACCGCGCGTGAGCTGGGCGTCGGTCGCGTCGTCCTGGTGTGGGAGCCGGTGACCTCGTGGTGGAAGCCCTCGCAGGCGGCCGCCGACCGGGCACTCAGGTAAGGAGCACGTCCGGGGCGTACATGTCCAGCCACAGCGCCAGGTCCAGGGTGCGCTCCAGGCCCCGCCGCGACGCCTGCGTGACCTGCGGGCCGTCGCGGTGGGCGGCCCGGTGGACCCGCTCCCGGTCGACGAGGTCGAAGACCGGGTGCGCGGGCCGGGCCAGGAGGTCCTTGGCATGTTCCTGGAGGGCGATCGCGTACTTGGGATCCTGCGTCGACGGATAGGGGCTCTTGACCCTGTCGTACACCGACTTGGGGATCAGGTCGGCGGTCGCCTCCCGCAGCAGGCTCTTCTCCCGTCCGTCGAAGGACTTCAGGGACCAGGGCGCGTTGTAGACGTACTCGACGAGCCGGTGGTCGCAGAACGGCACCCGCACCTCCAGGCCGACGGCCATGCTCGCGCGGTCCTTGCGGTCGAGCAGGACGCGGACGAAGCGGGTCAGGTGGAGGTGGCAGATCCGCCGCATCCGGTACTCGAAGTCGCTCTCGCCGTCGAGCCGCCGGATGCCCGCGACGGCCGTGCGGTATCCGTCGGCGACGTACGACTCCAGGTCCAGCGTCTTGGTGAGGTCCGGGCGCAGTACGTCGGCGTCGTCGCCGAAGTCCCGGCTGAACCGGACGAGCCAGGGGAAGGTCTCGGCACTGCGGGCCTCCTCGTCGAAGAACTGCAGATAGCCGCCGAAGACCTCGTCCGCCGACTCCCCGGAGAGCGCGACCGTGGAGTGCTCTCGGATGGCCTGGAAGAGCAGGTACAGGGAGGCGTCCATGTCGCCGAAGCCCATGGGGAGGTCGCGGGCCCTGATCACCTTCGCGCGGACGTCGAGGTCGGCCAGGGCGTGCGCGTCGAGGACGATGTCCTGGTGGTCGGTGGCCGAGGCGCGGGCCACGTCGTGCACGAAGGGGGTGTCGGGGGTGCCCCGCAGCTCGTCGGCGACGAAGTGGTCGGTCTGGCCGACGAAGTCGACGGCGAAGCTGCGGACCTTCTCGCCGTGCTCGCCGAGCTGCCGGGCGGCCAGCGCGGTCATGGCGGAGGAGTCGAGGCCGCCGGAGAGCAGGGTGCAGCGCGGCACGTCGGCGACGAGCTGGCGGCGCACGATGTCCTCGAGGAGCGAGCGGACGGTGGCGATGGTGGCGTCGCGGTCGTCGGTGTGCGGCCGGGTCTCCAGCTGCCAGTAGACGCGGCGGCGCAGACCGGAGCGGTCGACGGTGACGACGGTGCCGGGCTCCACCTCGCGCATGCCGTCCCAGATCGCGTGTCCGGGCGTCTTGACGAAGGTGAACAGCTCGCGCAGTCCGTCCAGGCGGACCCGGGCCGGGGCCAGCGGATTGGCGAGGATCGCCTTGGGTTCGGAGCCGAAGAGGACGCCGTCGGGGGTCGGGTAGTAGTAGAAGGGCTTGATGCCCATGCGGTCGCGGATCATCACGAGCTTGTCGTGCCGGCCGTCCCAGACCGCGAAGGCGTACATCCCGTTGAGCCGCTCGGGGAGCGCCTCGCCCCATTCGAGGTAGCCGCGCAGCACCACCTCGGTGTCGGAGTCGGTCGAAAAACGGTGCCCGCGGTCGGTCAGCTCGCGGCGCAGCTCGGTGAAGTTGTAGGCCTCCCCCGAATAGACGAGCGCGACCGTGCCGTCCGGGGTCTCGGCGGTCATGGGCTGGCGTCCACCGGGCAGGTCGATGATCGCGAGCCGGCGGTGCCCGAGGGCCGCGGGCCCCTCGGTCCAGGTGCCACGGTCGTCGGGGCCCCGGCAGGACATCGTCTCCGTCATTGCATCCAATGTCTCCGCCTCGGCGCGCAGGTCGCGGTCGAAGGAGACCCAGCCGGTAATGCCGCACATGTGTTACCTCCCGCGTCCGGTTCTGCCGGAACACCGCGCCTGCCTGCGGTTTCTTGGGCGGGCCGACGCCTCCACAAAACCAGTTGTATTGGGCAGCTATATGACGAGGTTGTGTCATGTGCGCAAGTGACGTCAACACGTGCGTAACCTGACCGGACCCGTCACCCCGACGGTTTCGGCCGCGCTTTGCATCCCGCGGACGGGCGGATCGGCCCGCTGCCGGGCGTCCGCGAACGGGAATCGGCCACAGGCAAAGTCTTCCTCAACATCCGCCGGGGCGCCCGTGGGGGATCCTCGGGGACCCGAGCGACATGCCCGCTTTCGCCCCTTCGCGTCCCATGGGTTTGACTCATGGTGTGCGCCGGATGCTCTTGCCACTGTTCGTCGCCCTGGGTGCGGCCGGGGCGCTGGTCCTGGCATGGGCCGTCTCGCCCTGGTGGTGGTGGGCGGCCGCCGTACTGCTCGCCCTGACCGCGCTCGCCGTCCGGGACCTGGCCCAGCGCCGCCACGCGGTCCTGCGCAACCGTCCCCTGCTCGGCCACCTCCGCTTCCTCCTGCGGCCCGACGACCGTGATGTGCGCGCCATCGTGTACGAGCGCGCCGGGGGCGTCGAGGCCGAGGAGCCCTTCGGCACCGGGCTGGACCTGTACGGGGACGGGTACGAGTACCTGGAACCGTCGATGCGTCCGGTCGAGATGCCGGACGAGCCGCCCGTGGTGCGTGTCGGCGGCCCGGACTGCACCCAGCCGTACGACATGGCCCTGCTGAACGTCTCCGCGATGAGCTTCGGGGCGCTGTCCTCGCACGCGATCCTGGCGCTCAGCAGGGGCGCTGCGCTCGGCGGTTTCGCGCACGACACCGGCGAGGGCGGTCTTTCGGACCACCATCTGCGGGGCGGCGGCGACCTGATCTGGGAGATCGGCAGCGGGTACTTCGGCTGCCGCACCCCTGTCGGCGGCTTCGAGGCACGGGAGTTCGCGGACAAGGCCGCGCTGCCGGAGGTCAAGTGCGTGTCGCTGAAGCTCTCCCAGGGGGCGCAGCCGGGCATCGGCGGGGTGCTGCCCGGCGCCAAGGTGAGCGCCGAGATCGCCCGGGCCCGCGGCGTCCCGGAGGGCGAGGCGGTGGTGTCACCGCCGTACCACCGGGTCTTCTCGACCCCGCGCGAGCTGGTGTGCTTCCTCGCCCGGATGCGGGAGCTGACGGGCGGCAAGCCGACCGGTTTCAAGCTCTGCGTCGGCTCGCGCCGCCAGTTCCTCGCCGTCTGCAAGGCGATGCTCGCCGAGGGGGTCTCGCCCGACTTCATCGTGGTCGACGGCGCCGAGGGCGGTACGGGGGCCGCGCCGCCGGAGTTCGCCACCTCCCTCGGTACGCCCCTGACCGAAGGGCTGATCACGGTGCACAACGCGCTGGTCGGCAGCGGGCTGCGCGGCCGTGTGCGGATCGGCGCGAGCGGCCGGGTCGCCACCGGCTCGGACATCGTCAAACGGCTGGCGCAGGGTGCCGACTACACGAACGCGGCCCGCGCGATGATGTGGGCGCTCGGCTGCCTCCAGGCCCGGCGCTGCCACAGCAACACCTGCCCGGTCGGGGTCGCGACCCAGGACCCGCGCCGGGTGCGCGCGCTGGACGTGGCCGACAAGTCGGCGCGGGTGCACCGCTACCAGCGGGCCACGGTCCGCAGCGCGAGCCGGATCATGGCCGCCATGGGGGTACGCGATCCGGCCGAGCTCGGACCGCATCAGCTGCTGCGGCGTACGGACCCGGCGACCGTACGGTCGTACGCGCAGCTCTATGAGTGGCTGGAGCCCGGGGTACTGCTCGCTGAGCCGCCCGCGTCCTGGGAGGCGGACTGGAACGCGGCGGATCCGGACGCGTTCTGAGCGTTCAGAACTCCACCGGATCCCTGATGATGGGGCAGGTCATGCAGTGCCCGCCGCCCCGGCCACGCCCCAGCTCGGCGCCGACGATGGTGATGACCTCGATCCCGGCCTTGCGCAGCAGGGTGTTGGTCTGGGTGTTGCGGTCGTAGGTGACCACCACGCCCGGCTCCAGCGCGACCGCGTTGTTGCCGCTGTCCCACTGCTGCCGCTCGGAGGCGTACACGTCCCCGCCCGTCTCCACGATCCGCAGTTCGGACAGCCCGAGGGCCTTGGCGACGACCTCGGTGAAGGGGCGTGCGCCCTCGTCGGTGATTTCGATGCCGGGGGCCTTGTCGCTCGGGCGCAGGGAGAAGGTGCGGACGGCGTCCATGATGGTCGGATAGAGGGTCACCAGGTCACGGTCGGCGAAGGTGAAGACCGTGTCGAGGTGCATCGCGGAGCGCAGCTTCGGCAGGCCCGCGACGATCACGTGCTCGGCGGCGCGGTTCTCGAACAGGGCCGCCGCGACCTGGGTGATGGCCTGGCGTGAGGTGCGCTCGCTCATGCCCATGAGCACGACGCCGTTGCCGACCGGCATGATGTCCCCGCCCTCGAACGTGGCCTCCCGCCAGTCCCGTTCGGGATCGCCCCACCACACGGTCGAGCCCGCGAAGTCGGGGTGGAAGGTGTAGATCGCCTTCATCAGGAGCGTCTCGTCGTGCCGGGCCGGCCAGTACAGCGGGTTGAGCGTGAGGCCCTCGTACAGCCAGCAGGTCGTGTCGCGGGTGTAGAGGGTGTTGGGCAGCGGTGGCATCAGATACTCGTGTGCGCCCGTGGACTCGCGGGCCAGTGCGAGGTGGGCGGAGCGGTGGTCCTCGGGCAGGTCGGCGGTGGCGAGACCGCCGATCAGGAACGTGGCGAGCCGGGCCGGTTCCAGTGTCTCCAGGAAGGCGCGGGTGCCGTCGACGAGTCCGACACCGACCTCGTTCGGGGTGATCTTCCGGTCCAGGAGCCAGTCCCTGGCGACCGGGAGCGCCATGGTCCCGGCGAGCAGATCGTGCAGTTCGACGACCTCGACGCCCCGTTCGCGCATCTTGTCGACGAAGTCGGCGTGATCGCGCCGGGCGTTCTCGACCCACATGACGTCGTCGAAGAGCAGGCCGTCGGAGTTGGTGGGAGTGAGCCGGCGGTGCGCGAGACCGGGCGCGCAGACGAGTACCTTGCGCAGTCTGCCGACCTCGGAGTGGACGCCGTACGCCGGGCGGCCGGTGGTGTCCTGACTGGTCACGGTGTGCCTTTCTCCGGAGCGGGGACGGGCGGGTCACAGGCTGATCCAGCCCAGCGCCAGGGCGGCGATCCCCAGGACCGCGCCGGCGATCGAGACGAGAAGGATGACGAGCTCCCGGGGTGAGAACAGCCGTCTGCCCTGCTCGCGCCGGGCCATCACGAACAGCACCGTGGCGGGCGCGTAGACGATGAAGGAGACGAGAAGGTACTTCGGTCCGGCCGCGTAGAGCAGGAACGCGGTGTAGAGGGTGGCGAGCGCGGCGACCGCCAGGTCACCGCCGGGACTCCCCCGTGCGGTCTTCAGGGCGAAGGCCGCCGCCAGCAGGAACGGGATCAGGGTGAGCGCACTGGTCAGGTCGAGCGCGAAGCTGAACGCGTCGTCCGAGAACAGCGTGACGACCAGCACGACCTGGGTGAGCAGCGTCGTCATCAGCAGCGCGGGCACAGGCACGTCGGCGGCGGTGGAGCGGCCGAGGAAGCGGGGCATGTCCTCGTCCTCGGCCGCGACGAAGAGCACCTCGGCCGCCATCAACGTCCAGGCGAGATAGGCGCCGAGCACCGAGACGATCAGGCCGACACTCACGAAGGCCTTGCCCCAGGTGCCGACCGCGCTCTCCAGGACCCCGGCCATGGAGGGCTGCCGCAGCTCGGCGATCTCGCTCATCGGCAGCAGTCCGTACGACACGATGGTGACGGAGGCGAAGATGGCGAAGACGCTCAGGAAGCCGAGGACGGTCGCCCGGCCGACGTCCTCGCGGCGCCGGGCGTGCCGCGAGTAGACACTCGCGCCCTCCACACCGAGGAACACGAAGACGGTGGCCAGCATGGTGCCCTTGACCTGGTTGAACAGCGAACCGGCATAGTCGGCGCCGGCGAAGTTCTCGGCGAAGACATGGGGCTTGAGGTAGCAGAGCGCCAGGACGACGAAGACGAGGATCGGCACGACCTTGGCGACGGTGACGATCCGGTTGATGGCCGCGGCCTCCTTCACGCCTCTGCGGATGAGGAGGAAGAAGCACCACAGCCCCACCGAGGACAGGGCGACGGCGAGCAGGGTGTCACCGTCGCCGAGTGCTGGGGCGACGGCCCCGATCGTCGACATGATGAGCACCCAGTACGTCACGTTGCCGACGCAGGCGCTGGCCCAGTAGCCGAACGCCGAGAAGAAGCCCAGGTACTCGCCGAAACCGGCCTTGGCGTACGCGTACACGCCCGCGTCGAGGTCGGGTCTGCGGACCGCGAGCCGCTGGAAGACGAAGGCGAGCATCAGCATTCCGGTGCCCGCGACGGCCCAGGCGATCAGGGCGCCCGCCACGCCCGTCTCCTGGGCGAAGAGGCGCGGCAGGGAGAAGACCCCGGCCCCGACCATGGAGCCGACGACCATCGTGGTGAGGGTCGGCAGCGTCAGTTTGGCGGCCGGGGGCGCATGGGTTTCGGTGTCGGCCTGCGTCATGGGCGTCCTGCGGAGGCGGGCGTCGTCGTGCGACGACGACGCGGGGAACGTCATCTGGCGACCCGAGCGACACTAACAATCAATTGCCCCAAATGCCCGATAACTGAATCGGCTCTATCGTGCTGTTATGGAGCACGCACTCAGCCCAGCGACCCTCACCATGCTGCGCAGGCCGCGGCCTTATCCCGCGGTGTCGGTGCTGACGCCCACGCACCGCCGCGAACCCGACAACGCCCAGGATCCGGTCCGGCTGCGCAATGTCGTGGCCGAGGCCAAGAAACAGATCGAGTCCGATCCGGCGGTCACCCGCGAACGGCGCACCGACCTCGTCCAGCAGCTCGACCAGGCCCTCGCGGAGGTCGACCTGGCGCACGCGGAGGAGGGCCTCGCGATCTTCGCGGCACCCGGCGAGCACCAGGTGTGGTCGCTGGCCCGCACGGTGCCCGAACGCGTGGTGCTCTCGGACACCTTCCTGACCCGCAACCTCGTCGCCGCGCAGGTATCGGAGCGGCCGTTCTGGGTGCTCGCGGTGTCGGCAGACCGGGTGACGCTGTGGAACGGCGGCGCCGACCGGGTCACCGAGGAGCGCATCGGCGGTTTCCCGCGGACCCGCAGCCTCGAGGACCCGAACGCCGAGCGCAAGGAGCGCATCGGAGACCTGCCGAGCACCTTCCGCGACGAACGGACCAAGCACTTCGTGCGGGACGCCGACACCGCGATGAGCGCCGTCCTGCGCGAGGATCCACGTCCGCTGTACGTCACCGGCGAGACCGCCGCGCTCTCCCTCCTCGACGAGGTCGGCACGGTCACCAAGGACGCCACGCACATCCCGCACGGCGGACTCGCGCACGGCACCCCCGACGCCGTGTGGCAGGCGGTCCGTCCGCTGGTCAGCGCCGAGGAGCGCAGGGACACCGACGCGGTGGCCCGCGAACTCGAGTCGGCCCGTGGCCGCAAGGAGTTCGCGGCCGGGGTCGACGAGGTGTGGCAGAACGCCTCCCAGGGCCGGGTCCGGCTGCTGGCCGTCGAGGAGAACTACCGCGTGACAGTACGCGACGACGGCGGCGACCATCTGATCCCGGCCGAGAGCGGAGATCTGGACGCCCGCGAGGACATCGTCGACGAGATCGTCGAACAGTGTCTGGAGACCGGAGCGGAGGTCCGCTTCGTCCCCGACGGCAGTCTCGTCGACGCGAAAGGCATCGCCGGGGTGCTGCGCTACTGATCATTCCGGCAGACAATCGCCTCCAGAGCTGTCTGCCGGAGAGGTGAGCGCGTGAGTGAGCTGTTGGGTGTCGCGGTCCTGGGTGCGGGTCATATGGGAGCCGACCATGTACGGCGGATCGATCGGGTGGTGAACGGCGCCCGGGTCGCAGCGGTGGCCGATCCCGACACCGGGCGCGCCAAGGACGCCGTCGCCGGCATCGACGGTGTCTCGGTGCACACCGAGGTGGCGGCGGCCCTCGACGCGCCCGGCGTACAGGCGGTGTTGATCGCCTCCCCCGGGCCCGCGCACGAGGAGGCACTGCTCGCGGCCTTCGAGCGTGGCCTGCCGGTGCTGTGCGAGAAGCCGATGGTGCCCCAGTCGGCCGGGGCACTGCGGGTGGTGGAGGCGGAGGCGCGGCTCGGCCGGAGGCTGGTGCAGGTCGGGTTCATGCGCCGGTACGACGCCGAGTACCAGCGCCTGAAGTCCCTGCTGGACAGTCGGCGGCTGGGGCGTCCGCTGATGCTGCACTGCACGCACCGCAACGTGTCCTCCCCGCCCGGCTTCACGTCGGCGATGCTGGTCAACAGCTCCGTCTCGCACGAGATCGACGTGGCACGCTGGCTGCTCGACCAGGAGCTCACCGCCGTCACCGTGCTGCGCCCGCGGCCGTCCGCGGGTGCCCCCGAGGGTCTTCTCGACCCCCAGTTCGTGGTGTTCGAGACGGCCGAAGGCGCTCTCGTCGACGTCGAGGTCTTCGTCAACTCCGGCTTCGGCTACCAGGTGCGCTGCGAGGCGGTCTGCGAGTCCGGGAGCGCGCGGATCGGGGACGAGCACACCATGGTGGTGACGACGGCGGGCGGTGCCCGCGAGGAGGTGGCACAGGACTACCTCGTACGGTTCGCCGACGCCTACGACCGTGAGGTGCAGGCCTGGGTGGACGCCACCCGACAGGGGAAGGTGACCGGGCCCAGCGCGTGGGACGGGTACGCGGCTTCGGCCGTCGCCGAGGCCGGGGTCCGGGCGCTGGAGAGCGGCGCCCGGGTGAGCGTCGAACTCGCCCCGCGCCCGGACCTCTACGCGTGATCAGCCGCTGACGCTCGCCCGGCCCGTCTCGATGTGCCCGGTGAACCGGCGCGACCAGCTCGCGTCGGAGTCGACGGTGATCGTGAAGTCGTACCAGCCGTTCTGGTACGCGACGGCGTTGAAGAAGTCCTCGGTCGAACCGCCCGCGGCGACGGTGTACGTCCACGGCCCGTCGCCGCGGTACTGGTTCGAGGTGATCGTGAACTTCGCCGGGCCGGCCGAGGAGTTGGTCATCTTGAAGTAGAGGGCGGTCTTGCCGGTGCCGGGTTCGGTGGCGTAACGGGTGCTCACCTCGGCCGACTTGCCCGCCTGAGTCGCGTCGCCCTTGAAGCGGCGCAGGAAGCGGTTGGGGCCGGCCATGGTGAAGTCGTACTTGCCGTTGCCGTACCCCGAGCCGATGTTGAAGGAGTCGGAGGCGGTGGCACCGGCCTCGACGGTGTACTGCCAGGGCGTGGTGTCGCGGTAGGCGTTCGGGTGGATCGACAGGTGCGCGGCCCTGCCGGCCGGGGTGCCCTGGTTGGCCATCGTGAACCAGGCGAGGATCTTGCCGCTCGTCCCGAACTCCAGGTGGTCCAGGTAACCGTTCGGCTGGTAGGGCAGCGCGCGGGCGGGCCGGGTGCCGGGCTCCTGGGCGGGCAGGGCGTTGGTGGTCGGCACCGGGTTGGGCAGGGGGCCGCAGGTGGCGATCCCGAGCACGCTCGTGGCGGGCAGCGGGACCGTCCCGTAGGCCGGGTTGCCGAAGTCGAAGACTCCGGTGAGGTCGCCGGTGACCTTGCGACGCCAGGCGCTGATGTTGGGGCAGGCGGCGGGCTTGCCGAGTGCCGTCGTCCACGTCTCCAGGAAGCGCAGGACCGAGGTGTGGTCGAAGACCTCCGAGGAGACCCAGCCGCCACGCGTCCAGGGCGAGATGACGAGCATCGGGACACGGAAGCCGAGACCGTACGGGACGCCGTTGAGGAACTCCCCCGCCGTGTTCGCGGGCGGGGCCGGGGGCGGCACGTGGTCGAAGAAGCCGTCGTTCTCGTCGTAGTTGAGGAACAGGACGGTGGAGTCGAAGACGTCCGGGTCGGCCGCGAGGGCCTTGTACACCAGGTCGACGAAGTGGGCGCCGTCCCCGGGCGGGGCGTAGGGGTGCTCGGAGAAGGCCTGGTTGGCGACCACCCAGGAGACCTGGGGCAGGGTGCCCGCGAGGACGTCGGCCTTGATGGCGGCGGCTATGTCGTCGGGAGTGGAGCCGGAGGCCTTCGGCACGGAGGCCATGCCGCGGTCGTACAGCGGGTCGCCCGCCTTGGCGGAGGCGAACTTCTTGAAATAGGCGCAGCCGTTGTCGCCGTAGTTGTCCTGCGCGTTCTGGTAGACCTTCCAGGTCACTCCGGCCGTCTGGAGCGCCTCGGCGTAGTTCTGCCAGGTCAGTCCGGACTCGTCGCCGCCGTCGTAGCTGGAGCCGTCGACCTTGCCGCTCCACAGATAGGTGCGGTTGGGGCCGGTCGCGCTGAGTGCGGAGCAGAAGTAGGCGTCGCAGATCGTGTAGTTGTCAGCGAGCGCGTAGTGGAAGGGAATGTCGGAGCGGTCGAGGTAGCCGAGCGAGCGGACGTTGCCGACGCCGGAGACCCAGTTGTCGAGGCGTCCCTTGTTCCAGGCGGAGTGCTGCGAGGACCAGGAGTGCGGGAGGTCGCCGTTGCACTGCGCGAGGGTCTCGCCGTCCTTGCCGCCCGCGGCGGGCGTGGAGCTGAGCTTCCACGGGTACTGCCGTCCCGCGCCGTTCGGCTGGTTGAAGACGGAGTACCCGCCGGACAGGGTGAGGCCACTGCGGTCGTCGAAGCCACGGACGCCCTTGAGGCGGCCGAAGTAGTGGTCGAAGCTGCGGTTCTCCTGCATGAGGACGACGACGTGCCGTACGTCTGAGATGGTGCCGGTCGTCGCGCCGGCGGCCGCCGCCGGGCGCGAGCCGACGCCCAGCGCGGCGCCCGCCGCCACGGATGCGCCGAGTCCCACGAAGCCTCTTCGGCTGATCGGTGTCATTCGCCCGCCCCCTCGTCACCGGAGTGCCCCTGCGGCACACCGCGCGCCAGCGTGCACGCGGCAATCGCCAAGGGTCATACCGATGCGGTGAGGGACGAATGAACAGCGGCCGAACGCCGCCGCCTTTCGTCCGTTCACTGTGAACGCGGGCCCCTCGTTCCCCGGCATGGACACGCGGCGTACATATGACCGTCGAACAAAGAAATGAAGGAGGGTCCCGGCCACCCCTGGAACCCCTCAAGTCACGTACGCTTTCTACGACTTGGGCGCGCGACCCGTGTACCGAACCCAGGCCGGTCGACCCGTCCGTCTGGACTGCGGCATATGCCAGAAGCACCACCGGATCGTGTGTTGCCAAATCCCTTACAGGGCGTCGCGGGCTGTGCAACAGTCGTAACGGTCCTTCCCCCCAGCCTTGGTCGTACCGTCCCCCATCGGAGTGCGTCATGCCGTCCCATCTCTCTGCGGACCGCCCAGCCGCCCAGCCGCCCCCGCGCGGCTCGGTCGACGCGCTCATTTCGCAGACGCGACGGCTGCGCGGCGAGATGGACGCCGTACGGCGGGACGCTCCCTTCGACGGCACGGACCCCCAAGGACGCTGGCAGCGGGCGCTGTGCGATCTGGCGGTGCACCAACTCGACGACCTCGACGCGCACTTGGCACAGTTGCGGGACGGACCCCCGCCGGTGCCCGCGGAGCCGGCCGGCGCGCCCGCCGTGTCGGCCGCGCCCCGGCGCGGCTCGCTGCTCAGCCGGGTGGGCAGTGCCGAGTGGAACCTGCTCACGGACGAGGCCAGTTGGTCCGGAGAGCTCTACGACATCCTGGGCCGCGACCCCGCCGCTCCCCCGCTCACCCTCGACGAACTGCCGTCGCTGATGCTCGACGAGGACCGGCCGATGCTGACCGCGATGGTCACCGACTGCCTCATCGACGCGAAACCCATCGACGGCGAGTTCCGCATCGTGCGCCCCGACGGCGGGGTACGGACCGTGCACATGATGGGCGAGCCCGTGCTCGACACCGACGGCAGCACCGCCGCGATGTGGGCCGTGCTGCGCGACATCAGCGAACTGCGCCGCAGCCAGCGGACGGTGAGCGAGAGCCGTGAGTCGCTTCAGCTGCACCGGCACCACGCGCAGAGCGAGCGCCGGCTCGCGGTCCAGCTGCAGGAGGCCGTGCTGCCGCCCTGGCGCGGCTCCCTGCGGTTCCCGCAGCGGGGCCCCGAGGCCCTGGACCTCGCCGCCCGCCATCTGCCCTCCTCGAACAGCGCGCTGATCGGCGGCGACTGGTACGACGCGATGGAACTGCCCGACGGAGCGACGCTGTTGAGTGTCGGTGACCTCACCGGGCAGGGAGTCACCGTCGCCTCGGGCATGGCGATGCTGCTCGGCGCCCTGCGCGGCATGGCCGTCGCGGGCACCCAGCCCGGGCAGCTCATGTCCTGGCTCAACCAGTTGCTCGACGCCTCGGTGCAGCCGTCGCTCGGCAGCGCCGTCTGCTGCCGCTACCGGCCCGCGACCCGCACCCTCACCTGGGCACAGGCAGGACACCCCGCCCCGCTGCTGTTCCGCAACGGGACGGGGCGCATGCTGGCAGCGCCGGACGGCGTGCTGCTCGGGGCGACCTCGGGGGCCGTCTACGGGCAGGCCGAAGAGACCCTCGAAGACGGCGACCTGCTGCTCCTGCACACCGACGGACTGGTCCCCGGGCACTACGGAGCGCAAGCCGTGCAGAGGCTGCTCGACCTGGCCCCGCGCTTCCGCGGAGCCCGCACGGCCCAGGACTGCGTACGGGCGGTTGTCGAGGAATGCGGCGAGAGTGAGCGCGAGGACGACGCCTGCGTGCTCATCGCCAGGATCGGCTCATAGACCTCGCCTGGACCGGCTCACGGACCGACCTGGAAACGACCCGGCCTGGAACCCTTTCTGCGCACTGGAACCCTTTCTGTGCACACGGCGAGGAGTACTCATGCCTGTGTGGTGGTGCCCCCGCGCTTCGGCCTGAGCGAGCCCTTGGGGAGGGCGAGTTGGATCTCCTCACGCAGTTCGTGGATCTTCGGGTAGCCGGAGTACTCGGCGGTGAGCCGGTACATCTCGCGCAGTCGGTCCCAGGTGCGGTGGGAGGAGTTCGCCCCCATCGACACCAGGGCCAGCCGGGCATAGCGGTCCGCCTGCTCGGGGTCGTCCGCGATGAAGCACGCCGAGGCCAGCGACAGCCAGTCGAAGATCTGTGACCGCTGCCGCCCGTTCTCCCGCAGATGCAACGCTTCCTTCGCGTGGCGCTGCGCCGTGGTCGCCGCGGCCGGGTCGTGCTCCGCGAGCGTCCGGTAGGCCAGGGCCTGCATGCCGTGCATGTCCGCCTCGTCGAACATCTGCATCCAGCTCGGCGGTGGCACATCACCCTTGTCGGAGACGAAGAGGTCCTCCGCCTCCCCCAGGGTGCGCCGCATGGCCTGGCCCTTGCCCATCGACGCCTGAGCCCAGGCCTCGATCGTGGAGAGCATGGCGCGGGCGCGCGGCAACATCTCGGAACCCGAGCCCGACTTGGCGAGCTTCATCAGGTCCAGGGCGTCGTCGGGCCGGCCCAGGTGCACCATCTGACGGGCGGCGCGCGAGAGCGCCTCCCCGGCGCGCGGCCGGTCGCCGCCTTCTCTGGCCGCGTGCGCGGCGATGACGAAGTACTTCTGGGCCGTGGGCTCCAGGCCGACGTCGTGCGACATCCAGCCCGCGAGGACGGCGAGATTGGCGGCGACGCCCCACAGGCGGCGCTGCAGATGGTCAGGGTGTCGGTAGGAGAGCATGCCTCCCACTTCGTTGAGCTGGCCCACCACGGCCTTGCGTTGCAACCCGCCGCCGCGGGCCGCGTCCCAGGCCCGGAACACCTCGACCGAGCGCTCCAGTTCCTCGATCTCCTGCGACCCGATGGGGGCGGCCTCGTAACGGTCGAACCCAGCGGGGTCGGCGTGCAGGGGATTGTCGACTACAGGGGCGTCGGCCATGAGGGCCGGATCGGTGTGGAGCCAGTCGTGCATGGCACTGCTGAGTGCGGATCCCGCGGCGAGCGCGGCACCCGCGCCCACCAAGCCGCGTCGGTTGAGCATGAGGTCCATTCCCGTGAATTCGGTGAGGACCGCAGCGGTTCGCTCGGGCGCCCACGGCACACCGTCGGGATGTTCCACATTCCCGCCGCCCGGCCGTTTCCCCACACGCCCGTGCCGCACCAGACCGAGGTCCTCGATGGTCACGACACGGCCGAGACGCTCGGTGAAAAGAGCCGCCAGCACTCGCGGAACCGGATCGCGCGGGATCTCTCCCATGTCGATCCAACGCCGCACCCGTGAGGTGTCGGTCGCCAGCTGAGGGTGACCCATGGCCGCCGCCTGCTTGTTGACCAGCCTCGCGAGTTCGCCCTTGGACCAGCCGGCCAGGCCGAACAGATCCGACAGACGAGTGTTGGGTTGTCCGTTCACGTCAAGCCCCCAGGTTCTCGGCTGAGTTGACAGTAACCCTCTGTCAGTTGCTGAGCGACTATTCGCCAGGGTTCGCCAGGGTGCGCCAGATGGTCTGCCACTGGGCATCCGGTGTCAGGTAGGAAAGCGCCACCCCGACCCGGTTGCCGAGGGACATTCCCCCAGGGTGTACCAGGGCGGCCGGGGCGGGTAGCGCAGCAACTTGCAGGCACACGAAGGGATCTGTTTCGCCCATGTACACAGCATCGTCCTCCGTGTCCGCTCCGCCCCGGTCGCTTCACCCCCGCCCGGCGGCGGCGGGCAGCGGCCCCTACCTCGACCCCGCTCGACCGGCGGCCCCCGTGCTCGGCGCCGGCAGGACGCGGCGCGTTCCGGGGCTCGGCACCCAACCGCTCAGCGGGAGAATCGACTTGTCCGGCCCCCAGGGCGCGCAGCTGCGCACGGCGATCGCGTCGGTGCACCGGATCTGTCCGGAGTTCGCTCCGGTCCAGGTACTGCGCCGCAGCGGACGCTCCGTGCTCCTCGTCGGCACAACGGGGCGCAGCACGGCGGTCGCCAAGTGTTTACTGGACCACTCCTCGATCTGGGCGGAGCGGATCAGGCACGAAATAGCGGCATACCGATCGTTCGTGCGGCATCGGCCGCCGGTCCGGGTGCCCCGGCTGATCGCGGCGGACCCGGACAACTGCACCCTCGTGATCGAGCGGATGCCGGGACGGGTGGCCGCGCTGCAGCGGCACCCGGCCGAGGCGCCGCCCCGCGCGGACATCCGGGCGGCACTGGGTGCGATCTGCCGCCTGAACGCATGGCGGCCGCCGGCGGGGACGTTCGACGCCCCGCTGGACTACGCGGAGCGGATCTCCCGTTTCCATGAGCTGGGTCTGCTCACGGACCGGGACATGGGCGACCTGCAGAAGCTGGTGCACGGCATCGCGCACTCGGCGGGCCGTCAGGGCATGGGCCAGTTCTGTCACGGGGACGCGTTGCTGTCGAACATCCTGCTCTCACCGGCCGGTCCAGTGCTGGTGGACTGGGAGCACGCGGGCTGGTACCTGCCGGGCTACGACCTGGCGACGCTGTGGGCGGTCCTCGGTGACGCTCCCGTGGCGCGCCGCCAGATCAGTCAGCTCGCGCAGTCCGCCGGTCCCGCGGCGCGCGACGCCTTCCTGGTGAACCTGATGCTCGTACTGACCCGGGAGATCCGTACGTACGAGACGGCCGTGCAGCGTTCGATGCACGACGCGACCCCGGCGGCACCGGGACCGGCCCATCCGGGTGCTGTGCCGTCCGGCGAGGAACAGCGGCTGCTGCTGCGGCGGCTGCACGACGACTGCCAGATGGCCCGTCGGGCCGTTCGAGCGGCGGTCGGCACTCGTTGACGGGGACGAAGGCCCGCGGTGCGCCTGAACGGCGGCACACCGCGGGCCTTCGTCATGCGGGGGCACTGCCGGGGGCGCCGATGTACGACGAGCGGCGCTTCCCCGCCGGTATCCCTTCCAGGGCATGTTCACCCGTTCGCGCCACCGGTCCACTCCACTGACGCCTTGCAGGCCGTCCCGCCGCCGCCACGAAAACCTGTTCGTGGCCGGCTGACATGGGAAACCGCCTGCTCCTGGGCATGATTGACGGATCGTCGGAGAGCCGATACCACTGACCCACGTTCGGCCCGCACGCCCCACCGCGCTCGACCGTCCCAGGAGGCTGCATTGCGAGGATCCTTCACCGACCCCGAGGCCACCGCCGGGCACAGACGCGCGCGCCGTACCGCGGGCGCCGTCGCCTCGGCGGCGATGTTGCTGCCGCTGCTCGGCGCGGCACCGTCGAACAGCACCGCGCAGGCGTCCTCCGCCGGACTCCAGCGGGCCTTCGCCGGCGCCGCCGCCGAGTACCACGTGCCGCTGAGCGTCCTGCTCGGCGTCTCCTACCTCCAGTCCCGCTGGGACGCGCACGCCGGCGCGCCGAGCGTCAGCGGCGGCTACGGCCCCATGCACCTCACCGACGCGCGGACGGCGATCGCGGAGGCACCGCACCACAGTGAGGGCACGGAGGACGCCCGCGGCGACAGCTCGCGCGCGGCCCTGCTGCCCACCACCAAGGTGCCGCAGAACTCCCCACTCCCGGCCCGGCTCAAGACGTTGACGAAGGCGGCCCGGCTCACCGGCCTGCCCGAGGAGCGGTTGCGCACGGACGCAGCCGCGAACGTGGCGGGCGGGGCCGCGCTCCTGGCCGCCGCGCAGAAGGACCTCGGTGAGCCGCTGAGCAACGACGCGGCCGACTGGTACGGCGCGGTGGCGCGCTTCTCCGGCGCGGACGACACCGCGACCGCGGCGACATACGCCAATGACGTCTACGGAGTGATCCGCGAGGGCGAGGAGCGCACCACGGACGCCGGTCAGCAGGTCGCGCTCGCCGCCCGGCCCGGACTGCGCCCCGACACCGCGCGGCTGCGGCGGGCCGGGCTGCGTACCGTCTCCGCCAAGGACACTCAGTGCCCCACCACCGTGTCCTGCGAGTGGATTCCGGCCCCGTACGCGCAGTTCGGCGACGGTGACTACGGCAACCACGACCTCGGTGACCGGCCCGCGTCGCAGAGCATCAAGTACATCGTCATCCATGACACGGAGGGCAGCTGGGACGGCGTTCTGAAGCTGGTCCAGGACCCGACCTATGTGTCGTGGAACTACACCCTGCGCTCGACCGACGGTCATATCGCCCAGCATGTGAAGGCGAAGGACGTGGCCTGGCACGCGGGCAACTGGTACATCAACGCCAAGTCGATCGGCCTGGAGCACGAGGGATTCCTCGCCTCGCCGGACGCCTGGTACACGGAGGAGATGTACCGGGCCTCGGCGCGGCTGGTGACCTACCTCGCTGAGAAGTACCGCGTGCCGCTGGACCGGCAGCACATCCTGGGCCACGACAACGTGCCGGGCCCGACGACGTCGACCATCCCCGGCATGCACACGGACCCGGGCCCCTACTGGGACTGGCAGCACTACTTCACGCTGCTCGGCCACCCCTTCCAGGGTGCGACGAAGGCGAAGACCAGGACGAGCGGCGGTCTGCTCACCGTCCTGCCGGACTTCGCGGAGAACCAGCCCCGGTACACGGGCTGTGTCACCAGCGGCGAGCCCTGCGCGGCGCACGGTTCCAGCGAGGTGCGGCTCTACTCCCGGCCGGACGAGACCTCGCCCCTGATCAAGGACGTCGGGCTGCGTCCCAAGGGCGACGACTCGACGATCGACGTGAACGACGTGGGTTCACGGGTCTCCACCGGACAGCGGTACGCGGTCGCGGACCGTGACGGCGACTGGACGGCGATCTGGTACCTGGGCCAGAAGGCCTGGTTCAAGAACCCTCAGAGCCGGCCGACGGCGGTGAACGCCTCGGGTCAGGTCGTGACCCCCAAGGCCGGCGTCACGGAGATCCCCGTGTACGGGCGTGCCTACCCGGAAGCGGCTGCGTACCCCGCGGGCGTGCCCGTCCAGGCCGTCTCGCCGCTGCCGTACAAGATCCTGGCAGGCCAGAAGTACGCGGTCGGTGACAAGGTGCCGGGCGAGTACTTCTACGCGCCGACGTTCGACACGGCCCCGCACCGGGTCGTGATCGGCAAGGACATGTACTACGAGATCCAGTTCGGCCACCGGGTGGCGTTCGTGCGGGCGGCGGACGTGAACCTGACGCGCTCGCGCGCATAGGTGCCGAGGGGCGGGGGCCGGGCCGCGGACAGCGCCCCCGGCCCCGGCTCCCGTACCGTCGTTACTCCGACCAGTCGAGCTGGTGTTCCGGCACCCCGAAGGTCCAGCCCACCGCCCGGGCCTCGGCCCGGGCCGCGCGATCGCCCCGCGCATAACGCAGAACGCGCCCGGGGAACACCACGAACGTCTCATCGGCGGACCGCAGATCCGCGTACCAGCCGGGCTGGTCCAAGGCCTCCGATATCGCCTCGGCGACCTCCGCCGCGCGTGCCGCCGCCACGCTGAACTCGATGACCGTCCAGACGTCCGGCTGCCCGGGCCCGACGTTCTGCGGACGGAACCGATAGATCTCCCGGGCTTCTATCCGCAGGTCCTTCAGGTGGGTACCGACCTTCAGGCTTTCCACGATGAGTGAACCGTCGGTCATGGGGACTCCTATCGGTGGCGGGCGTGCTGCCCGGAGACGGGCGCCGGGCCCATCTCCGCTACACCCAGTCCCGGCGAGCGGCCTGCCAGGCCAGTTGCATACGGGTGGCCGCCCCGGCGAACGTCATCAGTTGCTGGATATGACGCTGGACCGTACGCCTGCTCAGGCCCAGTTGCGAAGCGATCGCCTTGTCCGTGACGCCTGCGACGAGCAGGGAGAGCAGCCGTCGGTCCGTGGTGGAGAGGGAGTCGGCGCCGGATGTCCCGTCGGTGCCGCTGACCGTTCCGGTGTCGTCGACGTGCAGGGGTACGGCGTCGTCCCAGTAGCGTTCGAAGAGTGCGATGAGCGCGGCGAGGAGGCTGCTGTCGCGCACGAGGGCAGTGGTGGGTTCCTCGGGGCTGCCGTGCGGACCACCGGGTACGAGGGGGCAGATGGCGATGGCGCGGTCGGACACGGCGAGCCGCAGGGGCAGATGGGGTACCGCGCGGGCGACTTCACCCGCCCGTACGCCCTCGATAACGTTGTCCACGGCTCCCTCGTCGTCGAAGAACGCCTTCTCGTAGAGGACCCGATAGCGCACCCCGCGGGCCAGGGCGTCGAACTCCGCCTCGTTGCTGCCCGACGGCATGGCGACGTACTGGGCCTTGCAGAACCACAGCATCTCGTCCTGGGTGTCCGCCTGGATGCGGCGGAGGTGCTGGCGCAGCGCGTCCGCCCCGGTGATCACCTCGATGAGCTCGCCGGCGTCGCGCCGACGCATGGTGTCCCGGTAGGTCGCCAGCAGGGCGGTGGCCGTGGCGCGGGCCTGGTCGAGGGCGTCGGCGTTGCGTTTGAGCCGGGGCATGAGGGCCACATCGGGTGGCGTGGCCCGGTAGAGCCGTGGTGATCCGTCGGTGTGACTGGCCAGTCCCCTGGCCGTGAGCGCCTCGAGGGTCTGTGCGGCGTCCGCGGTGGTGGCACCCGAGCGCATCGCGAATTCGCGTGCCGAGGCGTTGCTCATCGTCACCAGGATCCGGTAGGCGGACTCCTCGGCATCGGTGACCCCGGCGGCTTCCAGCGTCACGGCGCTCTCCTTGGTCCCACCCCGTCCAACCGTTGAACACCGTACTGCATCCGTGTGGACGGGCGGCGGGTGCACGGCCGCGTCACTCCGCCGTGCACCCGCCGTGCGCGCTGTGCGCAGCCGTGTCTACCCCCGTTGCAGGTAGGCGCGTTGCACGGTCTGTCGGACAGTGTTGCCGAGCCGGTCCCTCGCCGTGACCCGCAGGGTCACATACGCGTCGCCGTGACCGGAGGGCCTGGTGATGGTGGCCCGGAAGGCGTTGTGCCCGCGGCCCTGGACCGCCGCACCGCCCCAGTGCCTGCCGTCGTCGTAGGACACCTCCACGCGCAGGGACACTCCACGCGGGGCGGGCTGCCCGTCCTGGGCGCGCACGGCCAGGCCGATGGTGTGCGTCCGCCCGGCTCCCACCGCGTTGTGCGCATCGACCGGTACGTCGTAGTCGAGTTGCAGCAGGGACAGCGGTGTCGCCATGGCCGTGGTCGCGGAGCGGAAGGACCAGGAGGTGTCCGTACGGGCGGCGAACGCCCACTCGTCGTCCACGCGCGAGGTCGTCAGGTCCAGCCGGTAGTCGGCCGCGCCCGGGGAGACCTCGAAATCGGTCCAGGCGCTGCCGGCGTCGGCGACCTTCACCCCGTCGCGGTAGAGCGCCGCGGCTGCCGTGTCACCGCCCGGCGCGTCGGCCGCCGTGGCCAGTCCGCCCACCCCGCCGCCGTCACCGGCGAGCAGCCGTGACCAGTGACCCGCCGTGGAGTCGGTGAACTCCGGGATGCGCAGGGCCAGTACGTCTCCGGTCCGTACCGAGGGCGTCGTGGTGCCCCGGGGGATCGAGGGGCGCACCACTGCCCCCTGCCAGCGCTCTGCCGGCTGTTGGCCCGCCCGGTAGGTGCGGGGATCGTCTTTCATGCCCACGGCCAGCGGCATGTCGACGTCGAACGTGGTGGTGTGATGCACCAGGTGCTGCCAGGTCGTGTCGTTCGCGCTGACGTACTCGGTGCGGACGAAGCCCGTCGGCACGTAGCGGGTGTACTGCAGCCAGGCGGTGTCCTGGTACGGGCGCCAGGCGAACCGCTGCTCACTGGCCCAGGGTGCTCCTCCGTTGTCGGCGTAGGTGGTCCGCAGCACCGCGCTGTTGCGCTCGGAGACCGTGTACACCACCTGCCGGGGTATCTGTTGGGACGACGTCTGCATGACGTCGTAGAGGTACGGGCTCTTCGCCGTTCCGGTGAATCCGATGGTGGTGCTCGGGTGCTTCTTCAGCCGGTCGAGCAGGGCGGCGCCCGCCGCCCTGCCGATGCGGACGGTCGGCACGGCGTTGCGTTCGCCGTCCGGGCTCCAGCGCGTCCAGCCGAGGTCGCTGAAGTGGGTCATCAGCAGTCCGCGTACGCCCGCGGCGGCCGCCTGCCGGGCCAACTCCCTTTCGTACGTGCCCTCTTCGTTGCGGACGATCGCGAGTTTGCCGCGGGCCCGGCTGAAGTCGGGCTTGTCGAACGTGCCCGCGTCCACGGCGGTCAAGGTGGTGCCGCCGGCGTCGAACAGCGGTGAACTCGGCATGTAGTACGGGTTCAGGGCGAGGTCACTGCCCGAGACTTTCGCCTCGATCAGCGGGGCGACCAGCTGCCAGCGCGAGGCGAACTCGAAGGTGCCGTCGGTGACGGCCGTGGTGGGGCTGACGTAGAGCCGCTTGGCGAGGTCGAAGTACATCGTGCCCTGGAGGAGGCTGTGTCCGTCGATCTTCCGGTACGTCTGGTAGTTGAGGATGCCGCGCTGTTCGGCGGGCCGGGGCGTGCGGATGTCGACCTGGGTGGTCCTGCGCGCGTCCAGGGTGACCGCCATGTCCTTGGTGACCTTCACCTCCGGCACGACGACCTGGCGCAGTTCCTGTCCGTCGTCGGCCGTGTCCAGGCTGGAGTAGTCGAGTTGGTAGGTGCCTTCCTCGACTTCGGCGACGGCCGGCTCGGTGCTGACGTAGCCGACGAATCCGTCCGGGCCCCAGATGGTGGGCAGCGCCTGGACGCGCTTGCCCTCGTGGTCGTAGGTGGTGACGGTGAGCTTGTGGACGGGCCCGTGCACCACGATGCTGACCGTGGTGTGGACCTTGACCGCGCCGTCGGTCGTGGCGGCGGTGACATAACCGTAGTAGTCGCCCCGGCCGGCCAGGGAGGGGTCCACCGTCAGCGGCACGTCCACCGTGGCACCGGCGGCGATCCGCACCGTGTCGGAGCCGAGTCGCAGCGCACCGGTCGTGAGGTCCCGGCCGCCGCTGGTCGCCAGGTGGGCGGCGAGGGCCAGGGTGACTTCCTTGTCCGAGGTGTTGGTGTAGCGGACGGTGGCCGTGCGCGGGGCGCCGTTGTCGTCGCCACCGGTCCCGTAGGGCCCCAGGGCCACACTCCCGGTGGCGGTGACCGGTCCGAGAGCCGCCGCGGCCACGTCGACGCGGCCGCCGCCCTCCTCGGTCACCTGCTGTCCCTCGACGGTGTGCGCCGTGCTGATGAGCGCGTCCTTGAGCTGCTGTCCGCTCCAGGTCGGATGCGCCTGGGCGAGCAGCGCGGCGGCGCCCGTCACATGCGGAGTGGCCATCGACGTACCGGATGCCGCCACGTAGTACTGGTCCACCGGGTCACCCATGGTGGTGCCCGCCGCGCGTGCCGCCACGATGCCCACGCCCGGCGCGGTGATGTCGGGCTTGACCACGCGGTCGCCGTGGCGCGGACCGCGGCTGGAGAACGGGGCGAGTGAGTCGTCCCGGTCCACCGCGCCCACGGTCAGTGCGGTGTCCGCGGCGCCGGGTGAGCCGATGGTTTCCTGGCCCTGCTCTCCGCTGTTGCCGGCCGCCACCACGAACAGGGCGCCGCTGGAGCTGCTGAGTTCGTCGACGGCGAGGCTCATCGGGTCGGTGCCGTCGCTCACCTCGTCCGAGCCCAGGCTCATGTTGACGACCTTGGCGCCCTCGGCGGCGGCCCACTCCATGCCGTCGATGACCTGCGACTCGGTTCCGGAGCCGTCGTCCCCCAGGACCTTGCCGATCAGCAGGTCGGCGCCCGGGGCCACCCCCTTGCGGAGGCCGCCGGACGCCGCGCCGGTCCCGCCGACCGTGGAGGCGACGTGGGTGCCGTGGCCGAAGGCGTCACCGGTGCCGGAGCTGCCGGAGAAGTCCCTCGCCTCGCTGATGCGTCCGGCCAGGTCCGGGTGGGTCTGGTCGACACCGGTGTCGAGGACCGCCACCTTGACGGACCTGCCGTCGTACCCGGCCTTCCAGACCGCCGGGGCGTTGATCTGCGCGGTGCTGCGGTCGAGGGTGGCGTCCACCCGGCCGTCCAGCCAGATCCTGGGCGTGGCGGCCACGCCCGCGGCGCTCACCCTGTTCGGGGCGGGGGCGAGTTGTTTCCAGAACCTGTCCAGGTCGTCGTCGGGGATCCGGACCGCCTGCGCGTCGATGCTGTCCAGCGTGCGGGCGGGCGCGTCGTCCTCGGTCAGCGTGGTGAGCCTGCGCATCGCGGAGGCCGGGACACCGTCCGGCCTGCCGATGATCAGGGGGAGCGTGTCGGTGTGCGCCGCGTCGTACTTCTGTTTGATGAGTGCGCTGACGTTGAACAGCTGCCGGTCCAGGCGCCCGGCGGAGACCAGGTCCTGGGCGTCGGAGGGCAGCACCGTCAGGTCGCCGTCCTGTTCGACGGTGCGGAACAGAATGCCGCGCCTGCCGCTGCCGGGCTCGACGGCGGCGATCCGCTTGCCGTCACCGTCCGTCGTGACGGTCACACGGTCGCCCGTGATCAGCCGCACGGTGGCGCTGCCGCCGGGCGAGCCTCCCACCGAGACAGCCGAGACAGCCGAGGCAGCCGTTGCCGTCGTGGTCGTCGTGGTCGTCCCGGCCGTACTGGACACACCAGCCGCGCCGGCCGCCGATGGCATCCCGCCGGCGGTCAGCGCCAGGCCGGCCGATATCACCGCCGCGAGGCGGATGCGTCTCATCTGCTCAGCACCTTTCCGTGCATGGTTGTGCGCGTGAGGAGATCTTCATTCGGGTGCTGCACAGAATCCGCTGCCGCCGGACGCGATGTCACCGTTTCCCGGTGGCGCGGATGGGACATGTCGCAACCGCGCCACCCGGCGGACTCCGCGGACGCCGGAGCGGAAGCCCGGCAACCGCCTGCCACCCCGGGCATAGCCGCCGCGGCGCTGACGTTCGACTGTTCAACAGAGATCATTTGTTCAACAGAGATCGTCGCGAACGTTGGAGGAGCCTCGTGCCACTGCCCTCACGCCCCTTGCGGAAGCTGGGCTTCTTGACCATCGGGCTGTTCGACGAGGCCGACCCGCGGCGTGGTCACGAGTCGACGCTGGAAATCATCGAGCTCGGTGAGCGGCTCGGATTCGACAGCGCGTGGGTGCGACACCGTCATCTCCAGTACGGGATCTCCTCCCCCGTGGCCGTGCTGGCAGCGGCCTCGCAGCGCACCAGCCGGATCGAGCTGGGGACGGCGGTCATCCCGGTGGGGTGGGAGAACCCGCTGCGGCTGGCCGAGGACCTCGCCACGGTCGACATCCTGTCCGGGGGCCGCCTCAACCCGGGCGTCAGCGTCGGCCCGCCGATGCACTACGACCAGGTCAAGCAGGCCCTCTACCCTGACACCGGCGACGTCGAGGACTTCAGCTACGCCCGCGTGGAACGACTGCTGGACTTCGTGCGCGGCACATCGGCGACCGACTTCAGTGGCGTCGAAGGCTTCGAGGTGTTCTCCGACCGCGTCCAGCCGCACGCCGCGGGACTGGGCCGGCGCATGTGGTACGGGGGCGGCAGCCTGCGCTCCGCGCAGTGGGCGGGCGAGCACGGGATGAATCTGCTGACCAGTAGTGTCGTCAAGGCGGAGGAGTCCGAGGACTTCGCCGAGATCCAGCGGTCGCACATCCGGACGTTCCGCGCCCACCACCCCGAGGGCGACCGTGCCCGGGTCTCCCAGGGCCTTGTCGTCATCCCCACCGACAGCGCCTCACCCGAGCAGCGCGAGAAGTACGAGGAGTACGCCCTGAAGCGCACTCCTCGCACCGCGACCCCGCAGGGCCCGGCCCGGATGATGTTCGCGCCCGATCTCGTCGGCACCTCCGAGGAGATCGCCGAACGGCTGTACGCCCATGCCGCGTTCCGGGAGGTCGACGAGGTCGCGTTCGCGCTGCCGTTCACCTTCGGGCACGAGGACTACGTGCAGATCCTCACCGACATCGCCACCCGGCTCGGTCCGGCACTCGGGTGGCGGCCGGCCGCCTGAACGCGGCGCCGGGGCCTCAGCCCTGCTGGAAGAGCTCCGGGGGCAGCGGCTTGAGCAGGGCGTACAGGTCGTCGGTGATGGGACGGTCCCAGGCGGCGATGGTCACCAGGACGTTGTCGCTGCGGTCGAACTGCACGCAGGAGATGCGGGTCTCGGAGAGCTTGAGACGGCGCACGATGAGGAGACCGTCACCCTGCATCACCGGGATGTCCTCGGTCCCGGTGACGGTGACCTCCTCGTCGTTCTCCAGCGCGAGCAGCAGCTGGGCCACCTCGAAGGGGATCTCGTCCTCGGCGACCTCGCGGGCCGGGGAGCCTTCGGGCAGATTGCCGATGATCATCGCGGGGCCACGGCCGCCGAACAGGTCGTAGCGCAGGAAGACACCCTGGCAGCTGCCGTCGGGGGCGGGCAGCAGACCGGCACCGAGATTGCCCGGCCAGTCACCCGGATCCATGGCCAGAACGTCGAAGTCGGGCCCGGCGGGCGTGGCGCTGCGGCGGCGGAGGAAGGACATGCCGCAATGGTACGTGCCCGGGCGCGAACCGGGCCTCGGGGGCGTCCCCCGCGCGTGGCCGCCGGACCCCGCTGTGCGCGGTTGTCGAACCCGGTTGTGGAGGATGGCCGGACCCGGTTGTGAAGGGTGGCCGGACCCGGTTGTGGAGGGTGGGCGGACCCGGTTGTGGAGGGTGGGCGGACCCGGTTGTGGAGGGCGGCCGGACCGGTTGCCGAGGGCGGCCGGACCCGGTTGTGGAGGGCGGCCGGACCGGTTGCCGAGGGCGGCCGGACCCGTCGCGCATGGCTACCGGACCGTTTGCTGGCCCAGCGCCGCCGCCAGTCCCGTACGGTCCGTGCCCACCTTCCGGTAGACCGCCGAGAGCAGACGGACGACGGCCGGCTCCTCGGTCCCCAGCTCCTCGGCGACCTCGGTCGTGGTGCGGCCCCGGGCGGTGAGCGCGGCGGCCGCGCGTTCACGGGCGGTAAGGGTGTCCGTCTCGGTGCTGTGCAGGCGGCGCGGGCGCAGTCCGGCGGCGGCCAGTTCGGCGCGGGCCTCGTCGCCGAGGCCGTCGGCGCCGCACTGCACGGCCGCGTCCAGTCCCCGGTACAGGTGTTCGGCGGCTTCCTTGGGAGAGCCCGAGCGGCGCAGTTCGGTGCCCAGGGCGACCAGCGCACAGGCCAGTTCGTAGGCGGCCGGGGAGCGCTCCAGATGGCTGACGGACTCTTCGAGGAGCTTGACGCGGGTCGAGCCGGAGGAGACGTCGGCGGCGGCCCGCAGCGCCTCTCCGACGGCCGAGGGGGCGCCGAACTGGCGGGCGCGGTGCACCGCTTCGAGTGCCGTGGCGACGGCGCGCTCCGGCGCGTCGTGCCGTTCGGCGCGGGCGAGGTGGAGCTGCCAGGGGCACCAGGAGGGGTTGCGCATGCCGCGCGGGTCCAGGCGGCGTCCGGCCGCTTCGAGCTCGGCGGCGGCTTCCTTGGTGAGGCCGCGGGCGAGCAGCAGTTCGCCGTGCACGGTCTGGACGTCGGGGAAGGTGACGGCGGCCGGGAAGGGCGCGCCGAACGCGTGGTCCTCGCCGATCTGGGCGGCCTCGGTGACGCGACCGCGGGCGAGCAGGATCTCGATGATGACGCCGACGGCGTACCAGTGGACGGGGGTTCCGGCGCCGACGCGTTCGGCGAGCCTGAGGCCCGCGCGGGCGAAGTCCTCGGCCTCGGCGAGTCGGCCGCGGCGGTAGCGCACGTATCCGAGGAGGGTGTAGCCGAAGGAGAGGTGGGCGCCGTGCCAGCCCTGGGACTCGAAGTCGGCGATCCCGGCGGCGAACAGTTCCTCGGTGCGGCCCGGGCGGTCGGCGTACATGAAGGTGAGGGCGACCAGGACGGGCACCTCGAAGCCGCGGTCGGCCTCGGCCCAGCGGATCCCTCCGGCGAGGGCGCGTTCGGCGTGGTGGAGCGCGACGTGGGCGGGCTCGCCGCGCAGGGTGGCGTCCCAGGCGCGCAGGCCGATGACATAGCGCTCGGTGAGGTCGCGGCCGGTGAGCCGGTCGGCGAGGCGGGCCAGGCGGCGGGAGCGGGCCGGGGAGTCGGGTTCGTCGGCGCGGAAGGCGTCCCACATGAACTGTTCGGACTGCATGCGCAGCCGCACCCGGGCGTCGCCGGTCACGCGGATCTCACGGGCCAGCGTCTCGGAGGCCTCGGCGAGCCGGTCGCTGTGGGCGAGGACCTGGGACAGCCGGTAGACGATGTTGTGGCGCAGCTCCGGGTCGGTGATGGGTTCTTCCAGGGCGGCCCGGAGGTGGTTGACGGTGGTCGCCGGTTCGGTGAGCAGGGAGGCGCAGCCCAGTTCGTGGAGGACCGCGGCCCGTTCCTTGGGGGGCGGCGGTTCGCGCAGGGCGCGGGCGAGGTAGCGGCGGGCGGTGTCGGGGGCTCCGGCGCGCTGGGTCTCGCGGGCGGCGGCGCGCAGCTGCTGGACGACCCAGTTGTCGCCCTCGGGGTGGGTCTCCATGAGGTGGCGGGCGGCGGCGGAGGGGCCGAGCCCTTCGTTGATCACGCACCAGGCGGCCTGGCCGTGCAGGGCCACGCGGACGGCGCCGGGGATGGCGCGGTAGACGGCGGTGGCGATGAGGGGGTGGACGAACTCCAGGGTGTCGGCGCCGGCGAGGATACGGGCGCCGCGCAGGGCGTCCGCGGCGTCGGCGGCCTCCTCGGTGCCGAGGCCGGCCACGGCGGCTGCCAGGGTCGGCGGGATCTCGGTGCCGAGGACGGCGCAGGCCCAGGCGAAGCGCACGGTGGAGGCGCCGAGGCGTTCGAGGCGGGCGATCAGGCCGCTGCCCTTGACGGCGGCGGCGAGGTCGCGCAGCAGGTGCGCCCCTTCCTCGGTCGGGACCAGCCCGCGGTCGCGGACCTTCGCGGTCAGCTCCACCGCCTCGAAGGGGTTGCCCGCGGTGACCGCCCAGCACTCACGGCAGAACACGTCGTCGGCCTGGGTGCCGAGGTCCTCGCGGACGAGTCCGGCGACGGCGGCGGCGCTGAGCGGTTCGAGGTCGAGGGGGCGCTGGCCCGCGCGTCCGGGAAGGCCCCTGAACGCCTCGGCGTGGTCGGGGAGTTCGTCGGGCCGGTAGGCGACGGCGAGCAGCAGCGGGAGTTCCTCGACGCGCGGCGCGAAGGCGGCGAGCCAGCTCAGTGACTCGGGGTCGGCCCAGTGCGCGTCGTCGAGGACGAGCACCATCGGGGCGCGCTGCACCGCGAGGTGGGTGAGCACCCAGTCGAGGCCGTCGCGCAGGCCCTGCTGGTCGGGCGGGGCTCCCTCGGACGGGGCGCACAGGCCGAGCGCGGGGCCGACGATCGCATACCAACTCCCCAGCTGGGCGCGGAGTTCCGCCTCCGCGAGCCCGGCGAGCTGCGGTTGCAGGAGCTGGCGGGCGACATGGAAGGCGACGCCCTGTTCCTGGTCGCCGCCGCGCGCGGACAGGACGGTGCAGCCCTGGGCCGCGGCGCGGCGCCGTACCTCGGCGAGGAGCGTGGTCTTGCCGATTCCGGCACGTCCGGCGAAGGCGAGAAGCGCGCCGCGGGGCCGCTCGGATGCTTCGGTTCCGTCCTCGCGCAGACCGGTGAGCTCGTTCAACGCCTCGTCGGCCGCGGCGAGTTCACCCTCCCGTTCGAAGAGAGTCCTTCTGCTGCGTGCAGCGCGCTGTCCCATGATCCACCCCCTGGCCACGGTGGTGCGGTCCACGCGGGGAGCGGATGCGTACCGTGACCTCCAGGGACCTCAGAGTACGCTCGTAGCGCCTCGTGGGGAGCCCTTCCGCCGCTACCAGTGCGGGCTTCGGCCGACCGACCGGATTCTTCGGTCAATCCCCTACGGCCTGCACGGATTTCCTGTGCCGTTCGTGATGGCGGGCGACACGTGCACGGTTCCCGCACGAGGGTTTGCACCACTCCTGTCGCGGGTGTTCCTTGATGAAGTAGCGCACGCAGCGCGGCGCGTGGCAGGCGTGCAGCCGCGACCGGTCCGGGCTCGCGAGGAAGGCGAGGGCGGCGCGGGCGAGCAGTGCCGGGAGGGGTGCGATGCCGCCCACAGCTTGTCGGCGTACGACGGGTTCGGCGCCGTCGTCCCAGGTGAGGACGGGGACGGTCGGCGCGAGGGCGGCGGCGGTGTTCAGGCACAGCACGGCCTGCGGTACGGGCAGCAGCCGGGCGGCGTCGGCCGGGCTGGGGTCGCCGGGGCGCACGGAGCGGGCGAACAGGGCGCGGATCGCGGCACGCAGGTCGCGTACGGCGGCGAGCGCGGCGGCGTCGACGAGGAAGGCGTCGGCTCCGGGCAGCAGGTCGGCGTGCCCGCGCACCCAAGTGGTGAGTCCACCGGGTTCCGTCAGGTCGTCGGCCACTCCGCCCTGTCCGTCGTGCCGGATGGTGAGGACGAGGTCCAGGGCGAGCCGGGTGTCCGCGTCGATCGAGTCCGCCATGACCTGAATGATAGGCACCCGTGCACCCATGAGCGGTTCGGGGCCGCCGTGCCGTTCAGCCGCTGCGGGCCGCCACGCCGTTCGGTCGCCCGGGGCCGCCGTGCCGTTCACGGATCGCCCGCCCCCCCCAAGAGGAAGCCTCGTCCTGGGACCGGACCCCGGCTCGGGCACCGGCCCCTGGACGGGACCCACGTCGCGTATCGCCTCCTCGTACGGGGCGTCCGCTCGTCGTCTCGACGTCAGGACGGGTCAGGTCGGCTCAGGTCAGGTCGAACTCTCCCTCGCGGGCGCCCGACACGAACGCGCCCCACTCGGCCGGTGTGAAGATCAAGGAAGGGCTCGCGGGGCGGTCACTGTTGCGCATCGCGATGAAACCCTCGACAAAAGCGATCTGGACGTCTCCCCGCCCTTGGCTGCTGGACTGCCATTCGGCGTTGCTGAGGTCCAGCTCAGGCTTGTCCCACCCCGCCAGCGGGTGCTGCTCGATGGTGCTCTCGGCCACGTCCGTGCTCCTCCCGGTTCGTCGTCCGCCGCCAGCCTAGCGATCGGTTCCGGCGGCGGACAGGCCACGTGAGGGGGACGCTTTCAGGAGGTGGGTGGCTCGGCCCCGACCAGCCACATCGAGAAGAACTGGGATCCCCCTCCATAGGCGTGTCCCAGCACTCTGCGAGCCCCTTCCACCTGGTGTTCTCCCGCCTGACCGCGCACCTGAAGTGCCGCTTCGGCGAAGCGGATCATGCCGGAAGCGCCGATCGGATTGGTGGAGAGGACGCCGCCCGACATGTTGACGGGCAGGTCCCCGTCAAGCTCCGTCACACCGGATTCGGTGAGCTTCCAGCCCTCGCCCTCCTCGGCGAAACCGAGGTTCTCCAGCCACATGGGCTCGTACCAGGAGAAGGGCACGTACATCTCCACGGCGTCGATGTCACGGCGCGGGTCCGCGATGCCCGCCTGCCGGTACACATCGGCCGCGCAGTCCTTGCCCGCCTGCGGCGACACACAGTCCTTGCCCGCGAACAGGGTCGGCTCGCTGCGCATCGCGCCGCCGTGCAGCCAGGCGGGCGGCCTCGGCGAGCGGGCCGCCCCCGCCCGGTCGGTGAGGATCATCGCGCAGGCGCCGTCCGAGGACGGGCAGGTCTCCGAGTAGCGGATCGGGTCCCACAGCATGGGCGAGGCCTGCACCTTCTCCAGCGTGATGTCGTGCTCGTGGAGATGGGCGTACGGGTTCTTCAGCGCGTTGCGCCGGTCCTTGTACGCGACCAGCGAGCCGACGGTGTCGGGCGCGCCGGTGCGCCGCATGTACGCCCGTACGTGCGGTGCGAAGAAGCCGCCCGCCCCGGCCAGCAGCGGCTGCTGGAAGGGGATCGGCAGGGACAGGCCCCACATGGCGTTCGACTCGGACTGCTTCTCGTAGGCCAGGGTCAGGACGGTGCCGTGGACGCGGCCCGCGATCAGGTTCGTGGCGACCAGGGCCGTGGAGCCGCCGACGGAACCCGCCGTGTGCACCCGCAGCATCGGCTTGCCGACCGCGCCGAGCGCGTCGGCGAGGTACAGCTCGGGCATCATGACGCCCTCGAAGAAGTCGGGCGCCTTGCCGATGACCACGGCGTCGATGTCGGCCCACGTCAACTCGGCGTCGGCGAGCGCCCGCCCGGCGGCCTCACGGACGAGTCCCGCGAGGGACACGTCCCGTCGGGCCGCCACGTGCTTGGTCTGGCCGATGCCTACGACGGCCACGGGCTCCTTGCTCATCGCGGATCCCCTTCGAGTACGGCGACCAGGTTCTGTTGGAGGCAGGGCCCGGAGGTGGCGTGGGCGAGCGCCCGGTCGGACTCGCCCCGGTGGACGCGGGCGGCGGCCTCACCGATACGGATGAGCCCGGCGGCCATGACCGGGTTGGCGGCGAGGGCGCCGCCCGACGGGTTGACGCGCACCTCCTCGCCGAGCCGCAGCGCCTTGCGCAGGACCACCTCCTGGGAGGTGAACGGTGCGTGCAACTCGGCGGTGTCGACGGGCCGTTCGAAGGCGCCGGCCCGCTCGGCGGCGAGGCGGGTCGACGGCGAGTCCGTCAGGTCGCGCACGCCGAGGCCGTGCGCCTCGATGCGGTGGTCGATGCCCCGGATCCAGGCGGGCCGCTCGCACAGCTGGCGGGCCCGCTCCCCCGCCGCGAGGATCACGGCGGCGGCGCCGTCGCCGACGGGCGGACAGTCGCCGACGCGCAGGGGCCGTACGAGGTACTC
Source organism: Streptomyces sp. NPDC096311 (assembly GCF_044763085.1). Lineage (NCBI taxonomy): Bacteria > Bacillati > Actinomycetota > Actinomycetes > Kitasatosporales > Streptomycetaceae > Streptomyces > Streptomyces sp. NPDC096311. The sequence continues at coordinate 162,694 of NZ_JBIWFN010000013.1, read as the reverse complement.
ACCCTGGGCCACCGAACCCCGCAGCTGCGCATGGGAGTTGGTGGCGGCCAAAGCGCGGTTGCGGGACGCCACCCCCGCCAGCGCCGGCTCGTCGGTCTCGCCGGCGTCGATGAGCGCCTGCGCCTGGAGGGCCGCGAGGGCGACGGAGTCGGGCCACAGGGGCGCGACGTAGTACGGGTCGAGCTGCCGGGTCAGAACATCCCGTACGGATCCGGGTGACGACTTCCCGTACCCGTACACGAGCGCGGTGTCGGCGTCCCCGGTGAGCAGTTTCGTCCACGCCTCGTACAGCGCCCAGGCCCCGTCCATCTCCACGTGCGACTCGGAGATCGGCGGCCAGGCGCCCACCCCGTCGAGGGCCATGGTGAAGGAGAAGGCGCGGCCCGCCAGATAGTCGCTCGAACCGGAGCAGGTGAAACCGATGTCGCTGGTCTTCAGCCCGGTCTGGTCGAGGACGGCGTGCAGGACCGGGATGAGCATCTCCACCTCGGAGAGCTCGTCGGTGGTGCGCAGATGGTCGCTCTGCGCGAAGGCGACGACGGCGATGTCCCTGATGGGCGGCATCTACAACAGCTCCTTGTACGTGTCGTACTCGGCGTCCGGTTCGCCGGTGGGCCGGTAGTGGTCGGGATAGCGGCCGCCCTCCGTCCACACCGGCTCCACCCGCAGCCCCATGCGCACCTGGTCGTAGGGGATGCCGCCGATCCGGCCGTGCAACGCGAGGTCGGCGCCGTCGAGGGCGATGTGCGCGTAGACGTACGGCACTTCGATGTCGAGGTTCCTGGCCTTGATGTTGACGATGCAGTACGTGGTCACGGTGCCGCGCGGGCCCACCTCCACCTGCTCCGACGTGACGACACCGCAGGTGGGGCACGCGCCCCTCGGCGGGACGTACACCTTGCGGCAGGACGGGCAGCGCTCGCCCACGGTGCGGCGCGAGGAGAGGCTGTTGATGTAGGCGGACTGGGCGCGGCCGGGCGAGTAGACGTAGTCGAGGCGCGCGGGCGCGACGATGCCGGTGACCATGTCCTCGAACCGCCCGTCGTGGCCCGCGATCCGCGGGCGGTCTCCGTCGTACGGCTCGAAGCAGGCGATGTCGGTGATGGCACCGGTGCGCTGCGCCGCCCAGCGGACCCGCACGCGCATACCGGTGCGTACGGCCTCGGGGCCCGGCGCGTCCAGGGCGTGCAGGAGGGCGGTGTCCGCGCCGTCGAGCCGGACCAGGACCCAGGCGAAGGGGGTGTCGAGGGGTTGGCCCCGACGGGGTTCGTGGTTCCAGGCCCAGGTGGTGACGGTGCCGGTGGGGGCGACCTCGACGAGTTCGCCCAGGTCCTCCGCGGTGACGGGGTCGTACTCGACGGGCGGGACGAGCGTCCGGCCGTCGGCGGTCTTCACACCCAGGACGACACGCTCACGCAGCCCGGTGAGAAACGCGCTCTGGACGGGGCCGAGCGACCGGGTGAAGGGGAACTCGACGACGAGGGGGGCTTTGAGGACTTCGGGCATCCCGGTTGTCTCCTTAGGGGAGGGGGATCGTGCGCGTCACGACTCCGTCGGGGGGGGAGGGCGAGGATCACGCCCGTCACGGCCCCGCGCACCGTCACGACCCCGGACGTCACGCGCGCCGATAGACGGGTGGGCGTTTCTCGGTGAAGGCTCGGGAGCCTTCCTTCGCGTCGGCGGTGTCGAAGACCGGCCAGCCGCGGGTCAGCTCGGCCGCGAGGCCCTCCGTCTCCGTCATCTCGGCCGTCTCGTACACGGACGCCTTCACCGCCTCGACGGCCAGCGGACCGCAGGCGTTGATCAGTTCGGCGATCTCGAGGGCCTTCTGCCGCGCCGTCCCGTCGGGCACGACGTGTCCGACCAGGCCGATCCCGGCGGCCTCCCGGGCCGAGTACGGACGCCCCGTGAGGAGCATCTCCAGGGCGTGCGTGCGGGGGATCTGGCGTTGCAGGCGGACCGTGGAGCCGCCGATGGGGAACAGCCCTCGCTTGACTTCGAAGAGCCCGAAGGTCGCCGACTCCCCCGCGACCCGGATGTCGGTGCCCTGGAGGATCTCGGTACCGCCCGCGACACAGTGCCCCTCGACGGCGGCGATCACCGGTTTGCGGGGGCGGTGGTGGCGCAGCATCGCCTTCCAGTGCAGATCGGGGTCGGCCTTCAGCCGGTCCCGGTACTGCTGGCCCTCCATGCGCCGCCCCGCCAGCGCCTTGAGGTCCATGCCGGCGCAGAAGGCGTCCCCCGCACCGGTGAGCACGATCGAGCGGATCGCGTCGTCCTCGTCGGCCTCGATCCAGCCGTCGTACAGACCGACGAGCATCGGCAGCGAGAGCGCGTTCTTGGCCTCGGGCCTGTTGAGCGTGAGTACCAGTGTGGCGCCTTCGCGCTGCACGGTGAGGTGTTCCGTACCACCCATTGCCGTCCTCCCGTCAGACAGGCTCTCTGGAACGAGAACAGGTTGCAGTAGGCGCGGGACCAGTACAAGAGTTTTCTGACAGTCAGTCAGATTTCTTCTGCGCGGGCCCTTCCCAGTTGTGGCGGGCTTTGCTCTGATGGCCGTCGAGCCGAGGGGCGGGACCGGACGCACGACGTCAGGAGGAGCGGTGGAGTACAACCTTGCCGACCTGTTCGAGTCGGTCGTCGACGTGGTTCCGGGCCGCGAGGCCCTCGTGTACATCGACCATCCGGGCACGGGCGCGGAGCGCCGTCTGACGTACGCGCAACTCGACGCGGCGGCGAATCGCGTCGCCCATCACCTGATCGACAGCGGCATCCGCCCCGGCGAGCACCTCGGACTGCACCTCTACAACGGCGTCGAGTACGTGCAGACCGTGCTGGGCTGCCTGAAGGCACGGATCGTGCCGGTCAACGTCAACTACCGTTACGTGGAAGAGGAGTTGGTCTACCTCTACCGGGACGCGGATCTGGTGGCGCTGGTCTTCGACGCGGAGTTCACCGACCGGGTGGCGGCGGCACTGCCGCGGGCCTCGGCGCTGCGGCATCTCCTGCGGGTGGGGAGCGCGGCGACCGACGGGGCTTCCCTGCCCGCCCTGGACTTCGCCGAGGCCGAGGCCGCCGGATCCCCCGAGCGGGGTTTCCCGCCGCGCTCGGCGGACGACCAGTTCATCATCTACACCGGAGGCACCACCGGCATGCCCAAGGGTGTGATGTGGCGCCAGGAGGACCTGTTCTTCTCCGGGCTGGGCGGCGGAGCCCCGACGGGCGAGCCGGTCAGCAAGCCGGAGGAGCTCGCCGAGCGGGTGGCGGCCGGCGGCGAGGGCATCACCTTCTTCCCCACTCCCCCGCTGATGCACGGCACCTCGACACTGACGGCGTTCATCGGGTTCAACTTCGGCCAACGGGTCGTGATCCACCGCAAGTTCGTGCCCGAAGAGGTCCTGCGAACGGTGGCGAAGGAGAAGGTCACCAGCATGTCGCTGGTCGGCGACGCGATGCTGCGCCCGCTGATCGACGCACTGCGGGGGCCGATGAAGGGCACGGACCTCTCCTCGATGTTCAGCGTGTCCTCCTCCGGCGCGATCATGTCGGAGACGGTGCGCGAGCAGTTCCAGTCACTGGTCCCGAACGTGATGCTGCTCAACAACTACGGCTCCTCGGAGTCCGGCTTCAACGGCACCGCGACCGCGGACTCGGGGGCCGGACAGGATTTCCGGCTGCGGGTCAACTCCCGTACGCAGGTGGTGGATCCGGCCACGTACAAGCCGGTCGCCGTCGGTGAACCCGGCCGGGTCGCACAGCGCGGCCATGTGCCCCTCGGCTACTACAACGACCCGAAGAAGACCGCCGAGACCTTCTTCCAGAAGGACGGCGAGCGGTGGGTGCTGCTCGGCGACATGGCGACGGTCGACGAGGAGGGCATCGTCACCGTCCTCGGCCGCGGCTCCCAGTGCATCAACACCGGTGGCGAGAAGGTCTATCCGGAGGAGGTCGAGCAGGCCCTGAAGTCCCATCCGGACGTGTACGACGCGCTGGTCGCCGGGGTGCCGGACGAGAAGTGGGGCAACCATGTGGCGGCGGTCGTCCAGCTCCGCGAGGGCGCGGGCAGGCCTTCGCTGGAGGACATCCAGACCCACTGCCGGGGTCACCTGGCCGGCTACAAGATCCCCCGCCAGCTCGTCATCACCGACACCATCCAGCGCTCGCCCAGCGGCAAGGCCGACTACCGGTGGGCGCGCTCGGTGGCGACGGAGGCGACCCGCTGACGCATGCGGCGCAACCCGCGGCGGCCATCGCGACCGACGGCCGCGACCCCGGCACCAAGTGGCCCGCGATCGACGTGCGGACGCGCTCGAAGCGGAGCGGGGCGAGCAACAGCCCTCCGTGGAAGCCCAGGTCAGGGAGAACGCCCACGCCGGGCCCGTCCCGGGGCGAGCGGTGACGGTCGGACACGACGGTCACCGGCCGTCTCCGCCAGGGCGCCCTACCCCTGAGCGGTTTCGGCCCGTGCGTCCGCGAAGCGGTCCCTCAGCTCGCGTTTGAGGATCTTCCCGCTGGCGTTGCGTGGCAGTGCGTCCACGAAGATGACCCGCTTGGGCGCCTTGAAGGCGGCGAGCTTCTCGCGTGCGTGAGTGAGGAGTTCGGCCGCGGAGACCTCGGTACGGGCGACCACGACCGCCGTGACCGCCTCGATCCACCGCTCGTCCGGGAGCCCGACCACGGCCACCTCGGCGACGGCGTCGTGTGTGTAGAGCGCGTCCTCGACCTGGCGCGAGGCGACCAGCACGCCACCGGAGTTGATGACGTCCTTCACCCGGTCGACGACCGTGAAGTAGCCCTCCTCGTCGCGCACGGCGAGGTCCCCGGAGTGGAACCAGCCGTCACGGAAGGCCTCCGCGGTCTCCTCCGGCTTGTCCCAGTAGCCCTCGCACAACTGCGGTGATCGGTAGACGATTTCGCCCCGCTCCCCGTCGGGCACGTCCTTGCCTGACTCGTCGACGACCCGCGCCTCGACGAACAGCACCGGCCGCCCGCACGAGTCCATCCGCCCCTTGTGCTCGTGGGGTCCGAGGACCATGGCCAGCGGTCCGATCTCGCTCTGGCCGAAGCAGTTGTAGAACGCCAGCTTCGGCAGCCGCTCCCGCAGCCGTTCAAGAACCGGCACCGGCATGATCGACGCCCCGTAGTACGCCTTGCGCAGTCCGCTCAGGTCACGGGTGGCGAAGTCGGGCCGGTTGGACAGAGCGATCCATACGGTGGGCGGCGCGAACAGGCTGTCCGCGTGACCGGCCTCGACCAGGTCGAGGATCTGCCCGGCGTCGGGCGCGTCGAGGATGACGTTCACGGCGCCGACCGCGAGATAGGGCAGCAGGAACACATGCATCTGCGCCGAGTGGTAGAGCGGCAGCGAGTGGACGGGCAGATCGCCGGCCTGCAGATCGAGGGCGGTGATCGCGCTGAGGTACTCGTGCACCAGCGCACGGTGGGTCAGCATGGCGCCCTTGGGCAGCGCGGTGGTGCCCGAGGTGTAGAGGAGTTGCGTCAGGTCCTCGCCGCGGGGCTCCGGTCCGTCGTACGGCGTGGTCGTGTCGAGTCGAGCGAGCAGCGAGTCGTCGCTGTCGCGCAGGGCGAGCACGCGGGTTCCCTCGGGGAGGTTCCCGGCCAGGTCCGGGTCGGCCAGGACCAGTCCGCAGCCGGCCTGTCCGACGATGTACGCGAGGTCGTCACCGGTCAGGTTCTGGTTGACCGGCACGTGCACCAGCCCGCCGCGCGCGCACGCGAGGAAGCCGATCAGGTACGCGTCCGAGTTGTGGCCGTAGGCGCCGACACGGTCGCCCGGTGCCAGTCCCGAGGAGCGCAGCACCTGGGCCGCGCGCGAGACGGCCTCGTCGAGTTCGGCGTAGGTCCAGGACCGGTCGCGGTAGTGGATCGCGACGCGTTCGGGGGTCCGCCGGGCGCTGCGCCGCAGCACCCCGTCGACCGTGACGCTCCGTCCCGCCGCCACCGTGGGGTTGTGACCCGCCGTCATGACCTGCTCCTTCGTCCGACTGCTGTGCCGTGATCCTCGTTCCGGCCCGCGAACGGGGTCAAGCCTCCCGCGCCCTTGGCGCGAAGAGGATCAACCCCGCCGTGGAACGTGCTGACACCAGGTCACACGTCTGTGGCTGTTGTTACGCTCAACCGCCCCTTCCCTCAATGATGTCGGGAGGCACGATGCGCATCCGCCCCAGACGGTTCGCCGTCCTGGCCGTAGCCCTTCTCACCGCCTCGGCCGCGCTGCCCGCGACCGCCGCGAACGGCCAGGAGCGTCAGCACTCTCCGTCCCACCCGTCCGCCGGCGGTCTGTCCGCCGTGATCCGCTACACCGAGTACGGCATTCCGCACATCCTCGCGAAGAACTACGCGGACCTCGGCTTCGGCACCGGCTGGGCGCAGGCCGCCGACCAGGTGTGCACCCTCGCCGACGGGTTCGTGACCGTACGTGGCGAACGCTCCCGCTTCTTCGGTCCCGACGCGGAGCCGGACGGTTCGCTGTCCTCGGCGGCCGAGAACCTCTCCAGCGACCTCTACTTCCGCGGCGTGCGTGCGACGGACACCATCGAGAAGCTGCTCGCGGTGCCCGCGCCACGGGGTCCGAGCCGCGATTCCAAGGATCTGATGCGGGGCTGGGCAGCCGGCTACAACGCCTGGCTCGCCCAGAACCGGATCACCGATCCGGCCTGCCGGGGCGCCGCCTGGGTCCGGCCCGTGACCGCGGTGGACGTGGCCGCGCGTACCTTCGCGCTGGCGGTGCTCGGCGGTCAGGGCCGCGCGGTCGACGGCATCACGGCCGCGCAGCCGCCCGCGACGGCCGCCGCGCGTACGACCGTCGGCATACCCGACGCGCGCAGTGCCGCGCGCGCCGCCCGCAGACTCTTCGACACCGCCGACATGGGGTCCAACGCGGTCGCCTTCAGCGGTGCCACCACGGCGAACGGCCGCGGGCTGCTGCTCGGCAACCCGCACTACCCGTGGCAGGGCGGCCGTCGTTTCTGGCAGTCGCAGCAGACGATCCCCGGCGAGCTGAACGTGGCGGGCGGCACGCTGCTCGGCTCCACCACGGTCTCCATCGGGCACAACGCACGGCTCGCCTGGAGCCATACCGTCGCCACCGGCGTCACCCTCAACCTCCATCAGCTGACACTGGATCCGGCCGACCCGACGACGTACCTGGTGGACGGGCAGCCGCAGCGGATGACGAGGCGGACCGTCACCGTCGAGGCGCGGGGCGGCCCGCCCGTCACCCGCACCCAGTGGTGGACCCGCTACGGCCCGGTCGTCACCTCGCTCGGCGCGGGACTCCCGCTGCCCTGGACGTCCACGACGGCGTACGCCCTCAACGACCCCAACGCCGAGAACCTGCGCGCCCCCGACACCGCCCTCGGCTTCCGCCGGGCGCGCGGCACGGCCGACGTCCTCACGACGCTGAGGCGCACACAGGGGCTGCCCTGGATCAACACGGTCGCCGCCGACTCGGGCGGGCACTCGCTGTTCACGCAGTCGCAGGTGCTTCCGCGGATCACCGACGAGTTGGCGCAGCGCTGCTCGACGGCGCTGGGCAAGGCCCTCTATCCGTCGTCCGGTATCGCGGTCCTCGACGGCTCCCGCGGCGACTGCGCGCTGGGCAGCGACCCCGACGCCGTACAGCCCGGCATCTTCGGGCCCACGAGCATGCCGGTCCTCAAGGACGCGCCGTACGCGGAGAACTCCAACGACAGTGCCTGGCTGGCCAATACGGACCGGCCGCTCACCGGGTACGAACGGGTCTTCGGGCCGATCGGCTCGCAGCTGTCGACCCGTGCGCGCGGCGCAAAGGCGGACGTGTCCGCGATGGCCGCGAAGGGGGAGCTGACCGTACGGGACCTGCAGGCGCAGCAGTTCGCGAACCGGGCGACCTCGGGTGACCTCATCGCCGACGACACGGCCCGTGCCTGTGCCGCGTTGCCCGGGGGGACGGCGACGGGCAGCGACGGCAAGGACGTCGACGTGAGCGAGGCGTGCGGTGTGCTGAAGACGTGGGACCGCTCCATGAAGACCGGCAGCCGGGGCGCACTGCTCTTCGACCGGTTCTGGCGGCGGCTGACCGCCGTGACCGTGCCCGCGCAGCTCTGGAAGGTCCCGTTCTCGGCGGCGGACCCCGTGCGCACGCCGAACACGCTCAACACGCAAGCGCCCGGCGTGGCCACGGCCCTCGCCGACGCGGTGAGCGAGCTGCGGGCGGCGGGCATCGCGCTGGACGCGACGCTCGGCGCGCACCAGGTCGTCGTCCGGGGCGGTCAGCGCATCCCCGTGCCGGGCGGCACGGAGTCGCTCGGGGTGTGGAACAAGGCCGAGCCGGTGTGGGACGCGGCGGCCGGCGGCTACACCGAGGTCACCACGGGGTCCTCGTACATCCAGGCCGTCGGGTGGGACGGCGGCCGCTGCCCGGTCGCCCGTACGCTGCTGGCCTATTCCCAGTCGTCGAACCCGAACTCGCCGCACTTCAGCGACCAGACGCGGCTGTTCTCCGAGGGGAAGTGGGTCACCTCCCGGTTCTGCGAGAAGGACATCCTGTCCTCGCCCGGGCTGCGGGTGATCCGCGTGGGCGAGCACCGCTGACGGCAGCGGGGTGGTCCCTGCCCGCACGGGCGGGGGCCACCCCGGTCACAGCCTGCTCCGCTGTCACACCGCTCGCGTACGGCCTTCCCAGTAGGGATCCCGCAGGCGCCTCTTGTACAGCTTCCCGTTCGGGTCGCGCGGCATCGACTCGATGAAGTCGACGCTCTTGGGACGCTTGTACCCGGCGAGCAGGCGCTCGCAGTGGCCGAGGATGTCGGCGGCGAGGGCCGGACCCGCCTCGTGGCCCGGGGCGGGCTCGACGACGGCCTTGACCTCCTCGCCCCAGTCGTCGTGCGGGATGCCGAAGGCGGCCGCGTCGGCGACGGCGGGGTGGGAGAGCAGCGCGGCCTCGATCTCGGCCGGGTAGATGTTGACCCCACCCGAGATGATCATGTCGATCTTGCGGTCACGGAGGAAGAGATAGCCGTCCTCGTCGAGACAGCCCAGGTCACCGACGGTGAAGAAGTCGCCGATGCGGTTCTTCTTCGTCTTGCTCTCGTCCTTGTGGTACGAGAATCCGCCGGTGCTCATCTTCATGTAGACGGTGCCGAGTTCACCGGGCGGCAGCCGGTTGCCGTCGTCGTCGAAGACGGCGAGTTCGCTGATGGGCCAGGCCTTGCCGACCGTGCCGGGCTTCTTCAGCCAGTCCTCGGTGGTGGCGAAGGCGCCGCCGCCCTCACTCGCCGCGTAGTACTCCTCGACGCTGTGCCCCCACCACTCGATCATGGCCCGTTTCACATGGTCAGGGCACGGGGCGGCGCCGTGGATGGCATGCCGCATCGAGGAGACGTCGTAGCGCGCCTTCACCTCGTCGGGGAGCGCCAGCAGCCGGTGGAACTGGGTCGGGACCATGTGGGTGTGGGTGCAGGCGTGGGCGTCGATGACACGGAGCATCTCCTCGGGAGTCCACTTGTCCATCAGCACCAGGCGGTGCCCGATGTGCAGGGAGGCGCCCGCGAACTGGAGTACGGCCGTGTGGTAGAGCGGTGAGCAGACCAGGTGCACGTTGTCGTCGTACGGCCTGATGCCGAAGATGCCGAGGAAGCCGCCGAGGTGGGACTCCTCGGGGAGCTTGCCGGGCAGCGGGCGCCGGATGCCGCGGGGTCGGCCCGTGGTGCCCGAGGTGTAGTTCATGACCCAGCCGAGGGTACGGTCGGCGGGCGCCGAGTCGGGCTGTGCGTCGAGGAGTTCGGCGTACGGCCGGAAGCCTGCCACCGTGCCCACCACGTACCGCTGCGCGGCGGGAAGCTTCGCCTCGTCTGCGGCGTGGCGGGCGGCGTCGGCGAACCGTTCGTGGGCGATCAGCACCTTGGCGCCCGAGTCGGAGACGATCCAGGCGATCTCGGGGCCGACGAGGTGGTGGTTGACCGGCACCAGGTAGAGGCCCGCCTGGGAGGCGGCGAGGTAGGCGACGAAGAACTCGACGCCGTTGGGCAGGACGACCGCGAATGCGTCGCCGCGTTCGAGTCCCGCGGCGCGCAGACCGTGGACGAGCCGGTTGGCCGCGGCGTGCAGCCGGCCCGCGGTCCACTCGTCCCCGTCCGGGGTGATGAGGACCGTCCGTCCGGGGTCGGCGGTGGCCTGGGCCCAGAAGCCGTTGGGTGAGGTGCTCATGACTGTTCGCCCCTTCCCGCGATCCGGTTGACGCGCTCGACGGCCCGCTCGAAGCCGCTCGTCAGGTCGTCGAAGACGGCCTGGACACTGCGCTCGCTGTTCATCCGGCCGACGATCTGCCCGACCGGCGTCCCCAGCAGCGGTTCCACCTCGTACTTCTGGATCCGGGAGACCGCCTCGGCCACCAGCAGCCCCTGGAGCGGCATGGGCAGTGTGCCGGGACCGTTCGGGTCGTCCCAGGCGTCGGTCCACTCGGTGCGCAGCTGGCGCGCGGGTTTGCCGGTCAGCGCGCGTGAGCGGACGGTGTCTCCGGAGCCGGCGGCGAGCAGCTTGCGGGTCACGGCGGGCGCGTGCATGTCCGCTTCCGTGACGGTCAGCCACACAGAGCCGAGCCACACCCCCTGGGCGCCGAGGCTGAGTGCGGCGGCCACCTGCTGTCCGCTGCCGATGCCGCCCGCCGCCAGTACGGGCAGCGGGTCGACGGCGTCGACGACTTCGGGGGTGAGCACCATCGAGGCGATCTCGCCGGTGTGGCCGCCCGCCTCGTAGCCCTGCGCGACGACGACGTCGATGCCCGCCTCGGCGTGTTTGCGCGCGTGCCGGGCGCTGCCCGCGAGGGCCGCGACGAGCACCCCGCGCTCGTGGGCGCGTTCGACGACGTCGGCGGGTGGTGAGCCCAGCGCGTTGGCGAGCAGTTTGATCGGATAGTCGAAGGCGACGTCGAGCTGGGTGCGGGCGACCTGTTCCATCCAGCCGGTGATGCGCCAGCCGGACGCCTCGCCCTCGGCGAGTTCGGGCACGCCGTACTTGGCGAGGGTGTCCTTGACGTACTGCCTGTGCCCCTCCGGGATCATCGCCTCGACGTCGGCCTCCGTCACCCCCTCGACCTTCTTGGCGGGCATGACGACGTCCAGGCCGTACGGTTTGCCGTCGACGTTCGCCTCGATCCAGTCGAGGTCGCGTTTGAGGTCGTCGGGTGCGGTGTAGCGGACCGCGCCGAGCACACCGAATCCGCCCGCGCGACTGATGGCCGCGGCGACGGCGGGAAACGGCGTGAAGCCGAAAATGGCGTGCTCGACTCCCAGTTTCTTGCTCAGCTCCGTCTGCATGGCCGCAGAATGCCGCAGCCCTCCGGCCGAGGGAAGGCCTTTTCTGATGCTCCGTCAGATTTCTGGCCGGTCCCTCGACGAAGTTCCAGGCCTCGCGCCGCGCCGGCGGCACACGACCGACCGGCGGAGCCAGGACCTGTCCTAGTCGTTCGCGCCCTCCAGTACGGCCATGGCCGCGTTGTGCCCGGGCACCCCGCTCACGCCGCCGCCGCGCACCGCGCCCGCCCCGCACAGCAGGACGTTCGCGTGCCGGGTCTCGACGCCCCAGCGGCCCGTGCCCTCCTGGGCGTACGGGAAGGCGAGGTCGCGGTGGAAGATGTTGCCGCCGGGCAGCCGCAGGTCGCGCTCCAGGTCGAGCGGGGTCTTCGCCTCGATGCAGGGGCGGCCGTCCGCGTCGGTGGCCAGGCAGTCGGCAAGCGGTTCGGCGAGGTGCGCCTCCAGCTGCGCCAGCGTCGACTTCAGCAGCTCCGCCCGTACGGCGTCGTTGTCCCGCTCGAACAGCCGGGCGGGTGTGTGGAGGCCGAAGAGGGTGAGGGTCTGATAGCCCTGCTCGACCAGGTCCTGGCCGAGGATGCTCGGGTCGGTGAGGGAGTGGCAGTAGATCTCGGAGGGCGGTGCGGTGGGCAGTTCGCCGGACGCGGCCTGCGCGTGGGCGGTCGCCAACTGCTCGTAGCCCTCGGCGATGTGGAAGGTGCCGGAGAAGGCCTCGCGCGCGTCGACCGAAGTGTCGCGCAGCCTCGGCAGCCGCTTGAGCAGCATGTTGACCTTCAGCTGGGCGCCCTCGGCCGGGGTGGGCGGTTCGTCGCCGGTGAGGTGCGCGAGTTCCTGCGGCGAGGCGTTCACGAGGACGTGCCGGGCCGCGGCGACGCCCTCGCCGTCCGCGGTGCGGTAGGTGACCTCGGCGGCCCGTCCGTCGGTCTGGATGCGCACCGCCTCGTGGCCGGTGGCGATCACGGCGCCCGCGGCGCGCGCCGCCGCGGCGATCGCGTCGGTGAGGGCGCCCATGCCGCCGACCGGCACGTCCCAGGCGCCGGTGCCGCCGCCGATCACGTGGTACAGGAAGCAGCGGTTCTGGCGCAGGGACGGGTCGTGGGCGTCCGCGAAGGTCCCGATGAGCGCGTCGGTGAGGACGACACCGCGTACGAGGTCGTCGGCGAAGTTCTCCTCCACGGCGACGCCGACCGGCTCCTCGAAGAGGACCCGCCAGGCCTCCTCGTCGTCGATGCGGGCGCGGAGTTCCTCGCGTGTGGGAAGCGGTTCGGTGAGTGTCGGGAAGACCTGCTGGGCGACCTGGCCGGTCATGCCGTAGAAGCGCTGCCAGGCCTCGTACTCGCGGTCGGAGCCGGTCAGCCGCGCGAAGGCCTCGCGGGTGCGGCGCTCGCCACCGCCGACGAGCAGGCCGGTGGGCCGTCCGCCGCGTTCGACGGGCGTGTACGAGGACACCGTGCGGCCACGCACGCGGAAGTCGAGGCTCAGATCCCGCACGATCTTCCGGGGCAGCAGACTGACCAGGTAGGAGTAGCGCGACAGCCGGGCGTCGACTCCGGCGAACGGCCGGGTGGACACGGCGGCGCCGCCGGTGCTCCCCAGGCGCTCGAGCACCAGCACGGACCGGCCGGCCCGGGCCAGGTAGGCGGCGGCGACGAGTCCGTTGTGGCCCCCGCCGACGATCACGACGTCGTATCCCTCGTGTGCAGGCATGGTTCTTCGTAGCACGCGATGATCTAGAACGGCCAGAGGTACGCGGCACCCGGCGGGCGTCCGGACGGGGCACGAGCACGGGCACCCGCCCCGGCGTGGCCTTCGGCACGGTCGGCCACGACACCGCCGTATGGCCGGTGCCGCCCCTCGGACAGGGCGAGCACAACCCCCGCACGGGCGCCTCTCAGCCTCCCCGTGCCGCCCGCTGCTGGCGCAACGCGGCCACTCGGCGGTACAGCTCCACCGCCTCCAGGCCCCGGCCCAGTTGCTCCAGGCAGTGTGCCTCGTCGTTGCGGCTGGCCAGGGCGTCGGGGTGGTCGGCGCCGAGGACGCGTTCGCGGGCGGTGGCGACGCCCCGGTACTCGGTGAGGGCGTCGGACCAGCGGCCCAGCCAGCCGAGGCCGACCGCGACCTCGCGGCGGCTGACGAGGGTGTCCGGGTGGTCGGGGCCGAGCACGCGCTCGCGGATGGCCCACACGTCACGGGACTCGGCGAGCGCCTCCTCCCAGCGCCCCATCCGGCCCAGGTTGACGCCGAGGCCGTGCCGGGCTCGGAGTGTCTCGGGGTGGGCGGGGCCGTGCACCCGGGTGCGGTCGTCGATCAGGTCCCGGTACAGCTCCAGGGCCTGCGCACTGCGGCCGAGCCGGCCGAGGCTGATGCCGACCTCGTAGCGGGCGGAGAGGGTGTCCGGGTGGTCGGGGCCGAGGGCCTGGGCCCGTGCCTCGGCGACTTCCCGATAGGTCTGCAACGCCTCTGGCCAGTGGCCCAACTGACCGAGTGCGTACGCGACTTCGTAGCGTGTCACGAGCGTGTCGGGATGGTTCGCACCGAGCACTCGGGCCCGCGCGGCGGCGACCTCGCCCGCCATCCGGTACGAGTCCTCCAGGCGGCCCAGCCTGCTCAGGTTGAAGGCCAGGTTGTGGCGGCAGCGCAGGGTGTCGGGATGGTCGGGGCCCATGGCACGCTCCCGGACGGCGAGCACCGCGGTGTACGCCTGGTGTGCCTCGAAGTGACGGCCCAACTGGCCCAGCACGTACGCCATTTCCTGACGCGCGGCCAGGGTGTCGGGATGGTCGGGGCCGAGCGCCCGCTCCCTGCCCCGGGCGACCCGGGCGTACTCGCGCAGCGCTTCGGCGGCGCGTCCGGTGCGGCTGAGGGTGAAGCCGACCTCGTAGCGGCTGGCGAGGGTGTCGGGGTGGTCGGGGCCGAGGACGTGCTCGCGTTCGGCGGCGACCGCGCGGTGCACCTCGCCCGCCTCGGTCCATCGGCCGAGCCTCCCGAGGCTCAGTCCGGCGTTGTGCCGGCCCGTCAGGGTGGTGAGCAGCTCCGGTGGCGGAGTCGGGCGTTCGACGCGCTCCGGCACCTCCGGTGCGGACGTGCTCGGGCGCGCCGTCCATTCGCCGGTCAGGCCCGCCGCCGCGTCCGGCGGGGCGCCGCCCAGTCCGGCTCCGGTCGCCTTGTGGCCGGTGGTCATGCCCCGGGTCCAGGAGGGCAGCCGGGGTTCACGCGAGGAAGAGGGTGCGGGAGCCCTCGTCGACGGCTCCAACATGCGCCGCTCGTCGGCGGGACGGCCGATCGCGGGGGACACGACCGTCGGGACGTACACCGGAGTCGTACGCCCCGTGCCGATCCGCCGGCCGAGCTCGCGCGCGTCCTGCGGGCGGCTCTCCGGCTCTTTGGCCAGCAGATCCAGGATGATCCGCTCGAAGTACTCGGGGAGCTCGGCGCGGTGGTGGCGCGGCGGCTCGGGAGGCGTGTCACGGTGGCCGACGAGGATCGCCCACGCGTCGTCCAGGTCGAACGGCGGTGCCCCGGTGGCGATTTCGTAGAGCACACATCCGAAGGAGTACAGATCACTGCGCTGGTCGACCTGGGCACCGCTGATCTGCTCCGGCGACATGTAGTGCGGGGTGCCCATGGCGATGCCGGTGCCGGTCAGCCGGGCCGTGAAGCCGATGTCGTGGCCGAGGCGCGCGATGCCGAAGTCGCAGATCTTCACCGTGCCGTCGGCCAGCCGCATGATGTTGGCGGGCTTCAGGTCGCGGTGCACGATGCCCTGTTGGTGGGTGTAGGCGAGGGCCCCGGACACCTGGTCGGCGATGTCGACGACATCGGCGACGGGGAGCGGATGCTGCTTGTTGTCCTCCAGGAGCTGGCTGAGGTTGCGGCCCTCCAGCAGCTCCATGACCAGGTACAGCACGCCCTCCGACTCGCCGAAGTCGTGCACCACGGTCACCCCGCGGTGCTGCAGCGCGGCGGCCACCCGGGCCTCGCGCCGGAATCTCTCCCGCAGTACACGGGTGAACGACTGATCGTGGTGCGGGCCGAGCGGTTTGAGGCACTTCACGGCCACCTGCCGCCCCAGCGACTCGTCGCGGGCGCGCCACACCTCACCCATACCTCCCCGCCCGATCAGATCGAGCAGTCGGTACCGGCTCTGGATCAGCCTGGTCTCCGCCATCTCGTGCGATCGCCCCCGTCGCTGCTCGCCGCGCCCTCCCCTGGCCCGTCCAGTATGGCGAGTTATCTGCCGACTTTGTACGGCGCCGGTCGGGAGCCGGGGCCGAGCCGCGCCATGGCCCGCAGGATGTGTCTGGGCGGGAGTTGCCAGCGAAGACGTGCGGGAACGCAGCGCAGCACGGTGCCCGTGACACGCAGGCGCCGGGTCACCACGGAGGGGGCTGGTGCGGGTCTGCCGTACAGCTCGTGGGCGTACGGCGGCAGGGCGCCGTACGCCAGACGCGCCACGCGCCGCCACAGCAGGGCGCGCGCCGGGCGGAGCAGGGGATGGATCGGTGGTCGCAGCAGGAAGTCGTCCACGTCCCGCGCCTCGGGCCCGGCGGCGAGCTCCGGCAGCACCTTCTCGAAGTAGGCGGCCAGCTCCGCCCGATTCGCCGGTACGTCGGCGGGGTCGAGGCCCACCAGGCGTGCGCTGACCCGGTGTTCGTCGACGTACCGGTCGGCGTGCGCGTCCGTCAGCGGGAACCCCGAGCGGCGCAGGACGTGCAGATAGGAGTCGATCTCGGCGCAGTGCACCCACAGCAGCAGCTCCGGCTCGTCGATCCGGTACCGCTCCCCCGTGTCCGGGTCGGTGGCCTTGAGCACGGTGTGGATCTTCCGGACCCGGGCACCGGCCTTCTCGGCGGCCTCGGTGGTGCCGTACGTCGCCGTGCCGACGAAGTTCGCGGTGCGCATCAGCCGGCCCCAGGCGTCGCGCCGGAAGTCGGAGTTCTGCAGGACGCCCCGGACTGCGCGGGGGTGCAGGGCCTGGAGGTAGAGCGCGCGGATCCCGGCGACCCACATCATGGGATCACCGTGCATCTGCCAGGTTACCGAGGAGGGACCGAACAACCCCTTATCACCCGTACGAAGCGCGTCCACCCTGTCAGTGTGACTCCTGGAGCTGCGGGAAACCATGCCGCATTCCGACCGGAGTGGGCCGCCGCCCACCCGCCCGGCGGGAAGGGCGTTCCTGGTTCAGGCCTCGGCGACGACGAGGAGGTCGTCGATCGTGCCGGCCGGACGCTCGGATCCGGTTTTCCCGACCACCCGCCATACTCCGGGGGCCAGGGACACCTGGTTGAAGTAGTTGCCCCTGTTGTCCGGCAGGAGGGGAACAGCGGGACCGAGCGCACCTCCGTCGGCCAGCGGGATGGAAACTGGCCGACGAGTCGTCCCTCCACCGGGGTGGGACACTGCTGAACCGGGGCACAGTGCCGTCACCGCCGAAGTCCTCACCTCGCTGCTGCCGGGCGAAGCGGATCCCGACCCTGCCCACTCCGACGCTCCGCTCTGTCGGTTGCCGGCCGCCGGCGAACAGATGCCACGTGCACTCGCTCCGCCGTTCGGGAGCCTCGTGCCTGGTCACCTTGGCCGGGGCAGGTGCACCCCGAGGCCGAACGCGCGGTGATGAACCACCGCTAGAGTCGCCCGGTGACCGCGGACGGCAGGAGCGTCGAGACGAGGAGCCCGGACGATGGACCTGGAGCTTCGGCATCTACGGACCTTGTGTGCGATCGCCGACGCCGGGAGTCTGGGGCGAGCCGCGACGCTCCTGAAGTACTCGCAGCCGGCGATGAGCACCCAACTGCGGCGGATCGAGCGGCTCTTCGGTGAGGACTTGTTCGTGCGTACCGCGTCGGGAGTCGAGCCGACCCGGTACGGCCTCGAGATCCTGACTCAGGCGCGCGACATTCTGGCCCGTGCAGATGCCATCAGGCGCCGTCCGGCGCGGGACGGCGTCGGAGCACCCCGGGTCCTGCGCCTTGCGGCGACCAACTCGCCCGTCCTGTCCGGCATGGTCGTCCGCATACGCAGCCGGAGGCCTGATCTCACCCTGACGGTGAGCAGCGTCTACCCGTCGTCGGAGATAGTCGAGCACTTGGAGAAGGGCGAGCTGGACGCCGCGATCGCCGCGGACTACCCCGGATTGGAGCTGCGGCACTCCGCGGCCGTGGCGCATCGCGAGATCGTCAACGAACCCGCGTTCGTAGCCCTGCCCGCCGGTCACCGGCTCAAGCACCGCATGGAGGTCCCCCTCGCCGAACTCGCTGACGAGGCCTGGTTCCTGACCCCCGACGACGGTGCCGGCTGGCCGGGTGTGTTCTACGCGGCCTGCGCGGCAGCCGGGTTCACGCCTACGGCCGTGCATGAGTACCTCGGTGACCGGCTCCAGCTCCAGGACATGATCGCCGAGGGACTCGGCGTCTCCATCGTGCAGGCTACGACCCTGCCGAACCAGGGCGTGATCGTCAAACCGCTGACCGGCACACCGCTGTGGACCCGCTATCTGCTCGCATGGCGCCGCGACCAGGTCACGGAGGACATCACGGAGACACTGTTCAGCTCCGCGCACGCGTCCTACCGCGACCTCATCACGCGGTCGGCGCACTTCCAGGCGTGGGCGGCGCAGACGTTCCATCTGCCGCGTTCCTAGTGCCAGTTACGGCGGCGCCCGCGCCTTGGGACGCAGGATCAGGCCAGGAGCTCGCCCATCCACGTCTCGATCGCCGACGCGGTGCGCGGCAACGCCGACGACATGAGGCGGGCGCCGTCCTGCGTGACGACCAGATCGTCCTCGATGCGCACGCCGACGCCGCGCAACTCCGGCGGCAGCGTCAGGTCGTCCGGCTGGAGATACAGGCCCGGCTCGACGGTGAGGACGTGGCCCGCCTCCAGGACGCCGTCCAGGTACTGCCCGGCACGGGCCCCGGCGCAGTCGTGGACGTCCATGCCCAGCATGTGGCCGCTGCTGCACCACGTGTAGCGGCGGAACAGACCGCTCTCGGGCTCAAGGGCCGCGTCCTGCGTCATCGGGAGCAGGCCCCAGGAGTGCAGCCCCTCGGCGATGACCCGCATCGCAGCGAGGTGGAAGTCACGAAAGCGCGCGCCCGGCCGGACCGCTGCGATACCCGCGTCCTGCGCGGCGAGCACGAGGTCATAAAGGTCGCGCTGCGCGGCGGTGAAGGTGCCGCTCACCGGAAGGGTACGCGTGATGTCGGCGGTGTAGAGCGTGTCCGACTCGACGCCGGCGTCGAGCAGCAGCAGGTCACCGGGATGGACCGGACCGTCGTTGGCGATCCAGTGCAGTACGCAGGCGTGCGCTCCGGCGGCGGCGATCGTCTCGTAGCCGAGGCCGTTGCCCTCGAGACGGGCGCGCAGGCCGAAGACGCCCTCGACCCAGCGTTCGCCGCGCGGATGGCGGACGGCCTCGGGCAGTGCGCGCACGACATCGGTGAACCCTGCCGCCGTGGCGTCCACCGCGATCTGCAGCTGCTCGACCTCCCACTCGTCCTTGACCAGGCGCATCTCGGACAGGAACGAGGCGAATTCGAGGTCGGCCTCTTCACGGCCGGTGCTGTCGACCAGCGCGTCGGTCTCCGGGTCGACGCCGCGCAGCAAGCGGGTCGGCCGCGCGCCGCTCAGCCGGGCGGGCACGTCGTCGAGGCCCTGGGTCGCCACGCCGAGCAGTGAGGAGGCCTCATCGAGGGTGGCGCGGCGGCCGACCCAGATCTCACCGTAGCGGCGGTCGCGGTAGAACTCCCCGGTGTCGCGCGGGGATCGAGGGCGGACGTGCAGCACCGCCTCGTGACCGGAGGCGGTCGGTTCGAGGACCAGGACGCTGCCCGGCTCGGTCCCACCCGTCAGGTACGAGAACGCGGTGTGCGGCCGGAACCGGTAGTCGCAGTCGTTGCTGCGTGCCTTGAGGACGCCTGAGGGAATGACGAGCCGTTCGCCGGGGAAGCGCGCGGACAGCCGGTCGCGCCGTTTGGCCGCCCACGGTGCGATCGACTGCGGGGGCGGATCGGCGCGCGGCGAAGACTCCCAGTTCCCCATGAGGAACTCGGCGAGCGCTGAGGAGACCGGAAGGTCGTGCGAACCGGTGTGGAGCGGCTTCTTCGTCGTCATACCGGGATCGTAGGGAGCAGGGGGCCGCCCCGCCCCATACCGTTTTTCCGCCGCACCCATAACACGAGGCGGAGACCTGCTCGGCGTCCCGCCCTGACCGTCAACTACCTCTGCGGGCACAGATGTTATGGCCCGCCCCGCCATTGTCGTATCCCTCGGTCCGTTGCCGTTGGCCCCTGTGAGTGGGACGTTCCCCTCACGCCTCGCCGCTCGTGCTCGAAGCGCCCCCCACTCACGAAGGACCATTGATGCGTCGTCGACCTGCCCTGCCCGGATTCCATCCCGGATGTCCGTCCAGATTCGCGTCCAGATTCGCGTCCAGATTTCTGGCCGTCGGCCTGGCGGTCAGCGCCCTGATCGCAGGCCTGCTGGCCGCACCGGCCCTCGCAGCAGCCGGACCGAAGACCGCCACAACGGCTGCTCCCCTGACCACCGCCGTGACCAAGCCCAAACCGCGCGCGCTGTCGCCGCTCGGCGCGAACACCGCCGCGTCCGATCGAGCAGACGTCCAGAGCGGGCGGCTGGCTGCCGGCCATGTCCGGCCGCTCAGCCCGCAGTTGCCGCAGACCCCCTCGACCTCGAAGGCCGTACGGCCTCCCAGAGCCACGAAACACGCGGCAGCCGCGTCGTGCACACCGGCCGACTTCGGCACCCGTACCGAATCCGAACTGGTCGCGTACATCCAGGACTCGACCACCGACTGCATCAATACGCTGTTCGGCATCACCGGTAGGGACGCCCGCAACGTGTTTCGCCAGGCGCAGATGGTGACCGTCGCCAACGCTTTCCGGGACGCGTCGCAGTCGTATCCCGGCGACAACTCCACCCACGTGTGGCAGCTCGTACTGTTCCTGCGCGCCGGCTACTACGTCCAGTACAACGACTCGGCCGACGTCGGCGACTACGGCCCGACCCTGGCTGCTGCCACCGAAGGCGGACTGGACGGGTTCACCGCCAACTGCCACTTCATGGACGTCAGTTCGGAACACGGCAACGTCCTGGGCGACGTCATCATCCTGACGGACAGCGCCAACGAGCAGGCTCGCTACCTGGACACGTACAAGAGAGTGCTGAACGCCTACGACAGCTCCTACGACGCCTACTGGAGCATGGAATCGGCCGTCAACGACGTCTTCACCCCGCTCTTCCGCGGCCACTTCAACCCCGCATTCATCAGCGCTGTCACCGCCGACCCGAGCATCATCGACACGTTGGACTCGTTCACCCTGAACCACATGTCGATGCTG
Source organism: Streptomyces sp. NPDC096311 (assembly GCF_044763085.1). NCBI lineage: Bacteria > Bacillati > Actinomycetota > Actinomycetes > Kitasatosporales > Streptomycetaceae > Streptomyces > Streptomyces sp. NPDC096311. The sequence goes on along the minus strand of NZ_JBIWFN010000013.1, from coordinate 142,020 downwards.
AGCGGGACCTGGTACTTCATGGCCTCCAACGCCGGAACCGAGACGGCGCGCTTCCTCGACACGGCCGGGCTCCAGGACAAGGTGCGGCCGATGGTGAAGGGCCTGCTCGGCGCCTCCTCGATCACCGGCCCGACCACTCCGCTGTGGGTCGGCGCCGCCGAGATGACTTCCGCGCACGACGCGGCCCAATGCTCGTACTACGACACCTGCGACCTGACGTCCAAGCTCACCGCGGCGGCACTCCCCCTCACCTACAAGTGCGATGACGGGCATACTTTCCTGGCCCAGTCCCTGACCGACTCGGCGCTCGCCGAGGCCTGCAAGAGCGTGCAGGGACAGGACGCCTACTTCCACGGCATTGTCAGGGACAGCGGCCCGGTCGCCGACGACCGCAACAGCAACATCCAGATCGTCGTCTTCGCGAGCCCCAGGGACTACCAGACATACTCAGGCTGGATCTTCGGCAACAGCACCGACAACGGCGGCGAATACCTGGAGGGCAACCCCGCCGACCCCAACAACCAGGCCCGCTTCGTCGCCTACGTGAAGAGCAGGGGCGACGGCTTCCCGGCGGACATCTGGAACCTGAACCACGAGTACACCCACTACCTCGACGGCCGCTACGACACGTACGGCGACTTCTCCGCGGGCCAGGCGGTCCCGGACATCTGGTGGATCGAGGGCTTCGCCGAGTACGTCTCGTACAGCTACCGGGGCGTGCCCGACACCGAGGCGCTCTCCGATGCCGGGAAGCACACCTACGCCCTGAGCACCCTGTGGCAGAGCACGTACGCCAACTCCGACCTGACCCGCACCTACCCATGGGGCTACCTGGCCGTCCGCTACATGATCGAGAACCACCCGGACGACGTGCAGGCCATGCTCACCAAGTTCCGCACCGGCGACTACGCCGGAGCCTACGCGGTCTACAGCACCGGCATCGGCACCCGTGACGACGCGGACTTCGCCGCCTGGCTCGACACGTGCGCGGCCGGCGCCTGCCGGGGGAGCAGCAGCTGACCGAGCGCTGACGGCTGAGACGGCCGTCCCCTGCCCCTGCCTCTCCCTGTCACCCCGCGGCCTGACAAGGCGGTGGGGTGACACGCGTGCCAGACCTACTACTCGCGCCGCTCCTCTCGGAAAGTCTGCGAAGCAGGTCGAGGCGTACATCCGTCCCGGCGACCGTTGTTCGAACAGTCGTCGCCGTCCAGCCCAGCCGCTTGGCCTGAGCGGCGACTCCGTCACTTCGAGCCGTAGTACAGCCGGAGGAAGTCCTCCATCGCCACGTTGCAGGCCGAGTGGCATACCGGCCTCCCCCACCTCCGGAGCGACGCACCCACCGGCACGCCGGAAGCGTCGAACCAGGAGCTCAAAGCGAACCCCGGCGAAGCTGCGCCCAGATGTCTCATGAGACATGGCTCAGGAGCTCTCAGCCGCCACCATGTACCGCGGCTTCGCCGCCTGGCGACATCTGCCGAGCACACCCAACTCGCCGACGTGGTCTTTCCGTTCGCGGTCAAAGCGTGGGCCGACCTTCAGAACCCCGACCAGGGCGTCGTCCACTTCGAACACGACCCCTATCGAAAAATGTGGGCCCTGACCCAGCCGAAGATCGAAGCGGACTTCCTCTTCCTCGACGAAGCCCAAGACACCAACCCCGCCCTGGAACAAGTCTTCCATGCGCAGCGCGACCACGCCCAGCTCGTCATGGCGGGCGACTCCGCCCAGGCCATCTACGGCTGGCGCGGCGCGCGCGACGTGATGACCGCTTTCGATGACGCAACCGCACTCACCCTCACCCGCTCCTTCCGCTTCGGCCCCCTCCTCGCCGAACAGGCCAACCGCTGGCTCGAACTCGCCGAGGCGCCCCTCCGGTTGACCGGAACCGAGACGATGCCGACGCAAGTCGGAGACATCGCCAACCCGGATGCAGTGCTGTGTCGCACCAACATCGGCGCCATGGCCGAGGTCATGCGGCTCCTCTCCGAAGGCCGCCGCGTCGCCCTGGCCCGTGGCGGATACACACTTGCCGCACTGGCGTTGGCCGCACGCGACCTCAAAGAAGGCCGCCGAACCAGTCATCCCGAACTCGTCCTCTTCGCTTCCTGGGGCGAAGTACAGGAACGCGGCGTACGACCCCGCAGGCGGCGACCTCCAGCCCTTCGTCGACCTGGTCGACACGCACGGTCCTGAGGCGATCCTCGCTGCGGTCGGCAAGCTCGCCGACGAGGAGGATGCCGAGGTAATCGTCTCCACCGCTCACATGGCCAAGGGCCGCGAATGGCCAACGGTTCGGATCGGTGACGACTTCCCACCCCCAAGGACACCGACCAACAGGATTCCGAGGTGCGCCATATCCCTGAACCCGTCAGCGATACTGACGCTCGTCTCGCCTATGTCGCGGTCACCCGAGCGCGTCGCCATCTCGATCTTGGTGGACTGTCCTGGATCGACAGCTACGTTGGAAACTGATTGACCATCACCTGTCGTACCGCCGCCGTCACAAGCACGCGATCCCGGTTCACATGAGGGGACCATGGTGCCCAGAGGACCGGACACGTGAGAGGCGGCCGCACCCGCGACGGCGGCCGGCCATCGCGCTCGGTGCGCGGCCGGAACCTGCCACGCCCGTCGACCAGGAAGTGCTGCACCAGGATCTGCCGGAGCACCTCGGCCTGCGCCGGGAGGGCGCGCCGGGGAAGCGGACATGGAGGCGCCCGAGCAGTTCGCGAGCGTCAGCGCCCACCTGGGCGAGCCGGGCGACGGGATGGCGGGGCTGGGAACACAGGCGCACCGGCCGCCCATAGCGCTCCGCCCACTCGGCGGTAACCAGCTCGTCCAGCACCTCCGGCGCGTGGTGGGCCATGGCCTCCAAGACGGCGCGGACCGCCTCGGTCACCAGCTCCAGGCGGGTCAGCTCCCGTGCGGCGGACAGGATGTGGGTGGAGTCGGTGCGCTGGGTGCCGCGGCCCTTGAGCAAGCCGGCCCGCCGGATCCGGGTGCGCGCGAGGCCCAGCAGCCGGTCGGCGCGGTCGCCGTCGGCGAGCCGGTCGCGGAAGTCGGACAGGACGCTGTGGTGGAAGCCGGGGTCTTCCAGCTCCAGGCCGAGGGCGTACTTGAAGTCGATGCGGCAGCGCACCGCGACGTCACCGGCTCCCAGCGGTCGAGGCCGCCCGCGCCAGTCGACCATTTCCATAAACTATAAATATAAAAAAGCTATGCTTCGAGCATGAGTCGTCAAGACGCCGCTCCTGGCGCGTCCGCCGCCATCGGGGCAGCCCTCTACGGCCTGGCCACCAGGGCCGCGAGACGCCTGCCCCGGGACATGAGCCTGACGTCCGCCGCCACCCTGGCCACCCTGGACCGGACCGGCCCGCGGCGCATCACCGATCTGGCCGCGGTCGAGGGCGTCACCCAGCCCGCGATGACCGCCCTGGTACGGGTGATGGAGGAGTCCGGCCTGGTCGAGCGGCGGGGCGACGCGTCCGACAAGCGGGTCACGCTGGTGTACCTGACCGAGGCCGGCGCCTCCTATGTCCGGACGCGGCGCCAGGCGGGCGTCCACGCGTTCGAGCGGTTGATCGGTGAGCTCACCGGCGACGAGGTCGAGGCGCTGGTGGCGGCTCTTCCGGCGCTGAAGCATCTGGCAGAGCTCGAAAGCCAGGACCGCGAAGGGCCGAAGCAGTGACCGGGCAGCCGGTCGGCGGGGTCGCGGTGAAGGCGTTCCCGGTGGCGCGTTCCGAGGCGCGGCTGCTGGTCCCCGCCCTGATGTTCATCGCTCTGGTCGTGGCGGCGGTCGCCAGCCTCGGGACGCCGCTCATCACCAGCGTGGCGACCTCGTTCCACGTCTCGCTCGGCAGCGCGCAGTGGACGCTGACCGTCGCGCTGCTCAGCGGCGCCGTCGCCACGCCGGTCCTGGGCCGGCTCGGAGCCGGCCCGCACCGGCGGGCCACGGTCCTCGCCACGCTGGCGGTCGTCGTCGCCGGCAGCGCGCTCACCGTGCTGCCGCTGCCGTTCGCGTGGCTGCTGGCCGGCAGGGCGGCCCAGGGCGTCGGGCTCGGGCTGACGGCGCTGATGATGGGCGTGGCCCGGGACCACCTCCCCGAGGAGCGCAGCGCGGCCGTGATCGCCCTGATCTCGGTGGTCTCGATCATCGGGGCCGGCGTCGGCTACCCGCTGGCCGCACTGCTCGCCGAGCTCGGCGGGGTACGGGCCGCCTACGGCCTCGGCCTGGTCGTCACCGCCGCCGCCCTCCTGACCGCGTGGCGCTCCATGCCCGAAGCCCCCGAAGGCCGCTCCGCCCACGTGGACGTGGCAGGCGCGGTCGTCCTGGCCGCTGCGCTGCTCCTGGTGCTGTTCCTCGCCGGCGAACGGAATCTGTGGAGCCGGCACCTCGCCTTGGCGGCGGGCCTCGCCGTCGTCGCGGTGGTGCTGCTCTGCGTCTGGGCCGTCATCGAGCTGCGCAGCACGACGCCCCTGGTCGATGTGCGGGCGGTGCGGCACCCGGCGGTCGCCGGGGCGAACCTCGCCATGTTCGTCGGCGGGATCGGCATGTACCTCCTGCTCACGCTCATCACCCGGTACGCGCAGACGCCGCACGGCGCCGGCTACGGCTTCGGACTGACGACCTTCGTCGCCGGGCTGGTCCTCATCCCGTTCTCGGTGCTGGGGTTCGTCGCCGGCAAGCTCACGCCGCGGGTCCGGACGCGGATCGCCGACCCCCTGCTCCTGGCCGGCAGCGCCGTCGTGGTCGGCGGCGGGTTCGCCCTGTTCGCGGCGGCCCGGTCGGACCTGGCCGAACTGTTCGCGGCGATGGGCGTGCTCGGCTTCGGCGTCGGCGGCTTCTCGGCCGCGATGCCCGGCGTCATCCTGGCCGTCACCCCCAAGAGCGAGACGTCGAGCGCCATGAGCTTCAACTACGTCGTCCGCAGCGTCGGGTACTCCCTGGGCAGCGCCATCGGCGGCCTGATCCTCGCCGCGGGCACCGACCCCGGCCACCTCTTCCCCGACGACAGCGCCTACACCACCGCGGCGCTGGTCGGCATCGGCGCCATGGCGATCACGACGCTGACAAGCCTCGCTCTCGCCCGCCGACGCTCGTCCGAGACCAACCCGTAAGTCAGATGCACTCATCCCCACACTGGAGGTTCCATGCCCAAGGGCTACTGGGTCAGCGTCTACCGCACCATTGCAGACCCTGAGAAACTGGCTGCTTACAACAAGCTGGCCGGTCCGGCCGTCAAGGCCGGGGGCGGTCGGACCTTCGTCCGTGGCGGTCGGGTCGTGGCGCATGACGCCGGAATCGCCGAGCGCACTGTCCTGATCGAGTTCGACAGCTTCGAGCAGGCCGTCGCGGCGCACGAGAGTGCGGCCTACCAGGAGGCGCTGGTCGCCCTCTCCGACGGCGTCGAGCGCGACTTCCGCATCGTCGAAGGCATCGACTGACCGAGGTCCAGTCGGATCTTCACTGAAGCTCAGAGCAAGGCATTCGGTTCGCTGCAGCGCTTACGGTGCGCTGGGCGGAGTGTTTGACAAGTCCATGGCCGGGTTCTGAGCCGTTGCGGCGCGGGCCGCCTGTCGTTGTCTTGAGCGTGTTGACCGATGCCCAGTGGGCCAGGATCGAGCCTCTGTTGCCGGACCGGACTCCTCGCCGAGGTGGACGATGGCGTGATCACCGGCAGGTAGTCGACGCGATCGTCTGGAAGTACCGGACTGGATCTCCGTGGATGGATCTGCCTGCCGAGTTCGGCTCGTGGAAGGGTGCCTACAGTCGTCTGCGGAACTGGGCGCTCGACGGGACCTGGGAGCGAGTGTTCACCGCCTTGCTGGCCCAGGCGGACGCCAACGAGGACCTGAGCTGGGTGGTGTCCGTCGACTCCACCGTCGTTCGAGCACATCAACATGCGGCCGGAGCCCGCAAAAGGGGGCTCCGGCCAACGAGCCCGCTGACCACGCCATCGGTCGCTCCCGAGGTGGGCTGACGACGAAGATCCATCTCGCCGCCGACGGCAACTGCCGACCTCTGGCCTTCGTACTCACGGCAGGACAGGCCGGCGACGCGCCCGCCTTCACTGACGTAATGGCACGACTGCCGTAATGGCACGACTGCGCATCCCCCGTCGTGTCGGACGTCCCCGGACCCGGCCGGACGTGGTCAGGTCGAGGGACGGCCGCGGGTGCCCGACTGTCAGGCCCTGTGCGGGATCCTGTTCGTCCTGCACACCGGCATCCAGTGGGAGTACCTGCCCCAGGAGCTCGGGTTCGGCTCGGGCATGACCTGCTGGCGCCGCCTGGCGGCCTGGAACGAAGCCGGCGTCTGGGACCAGCTCCACCAGCTGCTGCTGAACAAGCTCCGCTCGAAGAACCAGCTGGACTGGTCCCGGGCGGTGATCGACTCCTCCCACGTCAGAGCGGCTTGGCGAGGCCCAAAACCGGACCCAGCCCGGTCGACCGCGCACGCCCGGGCAGCAAACACCACATCATCACCGACGGGCAGGGCATCCCGCTCGCGGTGTCACTGACCGGCGGCAACCGCAACGACGTCACCCAACTGCTGCCCCTGCTGGACAAGATCCCGGCAGTGGCCGGAGTCGTCGGCCGGCCGCGCAGGCGGCCCGACATGCTCTTCGCCGATCGCGGCTACGACCACGACAAGTACCGCCGGCTCCTGCGCCAGCGCGGCATCCGGCCCGCGATCGCCGAACGCGGACAACCGCACGGGACCGGTCTGGGCACTTTCCGCTGGGCCGTCGAGCGGACCCAACCTCCTGGCTGCACGGCTTCCGCCGCCTACGCATCCGCTGGGAACGACGCGACGACGTCCACGAAGCCTTCCTCGGAATCGCCGTCTGCCTCATCACCCACCGCCACGTCAAGAGGCTTTGTTAGGGCCAGTAGGAGTCGGAGGGGCATGGAAGACCTGCAGTTGCTTGGGCCCCGGGAGTTGCCAGTAGGCCGAGGTCGATGCGTGAGGGGCGCATTGCTCCTACGGCTGAACTCTCGCACGGACAGGCGAAGCCGCCACGAACCGGCCCATGGCGGCCGTTGACAAACCCGGTTACGTCAGTCCGTGTCCGGTGTTCGGGTGTCGTCGGACGCGGTACTGCTCCCCGAGCGCCCGGGTGGCGGGCTGGCAGGTTTCTGCGGTGCGATCCGGGCGGTCGCTGTACGGGTGTCCTGTAGGTCTCGGCGGTCGCCGAATTCGCGCTCAGCGTGCTTACGGCGGCGGAAGGGCCAGATGCCTCGCATCGCAGTGTCTCCTTGGGGCCGGGAGGTGATTAGGGGTACAGCCATTCGACGATGTCACCGTCCTTGAGTGACACCCAGAGCCCGGCAGTCGCGGGCACCTGCTCGCCGATTGTGCCGTCCGGGGCGATGTGGTGCTGGTCCTCGATGAAGATGTCGCGCGATTCGGGGTAGGTACTGACGAACGATTTGGTGGCGAACCAGCCGCCGACCCATCGGCCGTCGCTGAGCCTGATCCGCACCCACCGGCCCTCCAGCCGGCTGGCGACCTGATCCCACGCTGTCGGCACGGGCGAGTTTGTAGTGCCGCGGGTCGGCACTTTGACCGGGAACCGGCCCATCACCGTTACCTGACGCCAGCGTGGCTCTCCATGCCGGATGTAGGCGAGCAGTGCTGGGACGATGAGGCCAAGGCAGAGGATGGCGAGAGCGGCGAGGCGAGGCTGCGCCCGCAGGGTGCCAGTGCCCTCGCTGACCCAGCTGACCGCCACCTTTCCGAGCAACATCACGTACACGGTGTCGAGTAGGACGCTGACAAGGATTGCTTGCAGAATCCGAGGTGACCAGTCCCGGTCGTGGGGACGGGTGCCGGAGACGGCCGCCCGGACTACGCCGTAGACGGTGCCGGGCAGGACCAGCACCAGGAAGACGGCGACGGCGTACGCGGTCGTGGGGATGGTCATCGGGGTCCCCTGCCGGCCTGTCGGTTCGCGCTGTCGACTCTGTCGGCCCAGTCCCGTAGCTCGTTGACCGCGGTGCCGAGGTCAGCGGGCAGCTGATCCGGCCCGGCAAAGTACTGGTTGATGTCGGCGAGCATTTCGTGGACGACGCTGGTGCCCGCGTTGGTCCGGTGCAGCGCAACGAAACTCTGGGCAAGTTCAACATGCAGGCGCACAAGGTCCGTTGGCCACCATCCCACACCCCAGGGGTGTTCCCGGAAAGCGCTGATCGCGGAGCGGAGATAGTCGATGGCAATGTCCGCCAACCCGACAGCATGGAAGACCTTGGCCGCATCGGCACTGGCAATGGAGCTGAACGGCTGGAATCGCCTGGTATCAGTGGGTACCAGCTCGGTGTAGAGAGTGACGGCGCGCACCGCCGCCTCCAGCAGGTGATGACGATCGGCGTCTCGGCGTGCCAGCCCGGACAGAATCGAGCCGGTGCAGTAGGCGGCGAGCGCGGCCCTTGCCCGTACGGGCTCGCGTTCGGTGGCCTGGCCAAGCAGGTTGAGCACCGCGGTGGGTGGCGCAGCGCCCATCACCTCCTCGGTACTCTCGCGCATCCGGGTTGCCAGTTCGTGGGCGGCTTCCCGCGTCGTCGACCACTCTCCGGCATTCATGTCGAGGTCGTACGCCACAATGAGCGCGTCGACGACCCTTGAGGTTGCTCCGAAGCGCTGTGCTTTCACCGCTGACTGGAGCAGCTCTCGCCGCCATTTCAGCAGGTCTTCCCGGGTGTGCTGGCGTCTTCGACCGTCCGCCACTGTCCTCAACACGACTTGGATGTGCACGCTGCGAAATGCCCGGCGTAGGCCGGTTGGGCGAAGCTGCTCCGGCCACGCGAGGGGCTGGCCCGTACGCAGCCACACCGTGACGGCGGCGTACATTATGAACGCCAGCAACATAAGCAGCGCGTATCCACAGAGCCGAACGAAGCCGTGGAATCCGAGCTGAACCTGCGGCCAGTACAGCCAATCCTGCCCGTAGGGCCTCTGCAGCTGCCACCGGGGATAAAACAGGGGTTTCAGCACGCTGGGTATCGCGGCCAGCCCCGCCGGGAGACTTCCCAGCCCGGCCAGCCAGCTCATCAGCCCGGCCAATGGTGCGACGGGCTGACCGACCGTGGCGATGAACCAATTGGGCGCCTGGCGCGGGCCCCGCAGTGCGGTGGCGATGTGCGCCGCTGCGGCGACCTCGACGCCTGCCAGGACCATGAATAGCGTAGCCTTCAGTGCTTCCAGCTGGCCCGTGTGGCACAGTAGCGAACCCGTCACGAGGACTCCGACAGCGGTTACCACGGCGAGCGCGAATATCGGCCACGTCAGTTCGGCGAGGTAGCCGGTTATGTACCGACGGGTATTGTCGTGGAGTCGACGGGGCTTAGTTCGCTCCTGCATTGCGGCAAAGGCCAGCAACTTTCGCCCGATCATGACGCGTGAGGGAGCGTACATTCTCCGGTGCCGACGAAGCCACCTACGCAGATGCTTCAGCGTGACGGAATCGGTAGCCGTCCTCAGGCCTTCGTTAAACTTTGCTACGCCGATGTTTTCCCGGACATGGTTGAGTACATCCAGAGGTTTTTCGATAGCGAAAGGTGCGGCGCTCCCGCGCGCGATCTGGAAGGCTTGGGCCGCGGTGACCATCGCAACGTGGTGCTTGCCCTGCCACTTGTAGAGATCGGCGAGTTCGGCGAGCCCCTCGATCCGAGTCTGATCGTCGTCGACATCTTCGGCGAGGTCCAGTGCCTCGACTAAAGCCTCCACGGCGGACTCAAAGTTGTGACGCTCATCCCGGTGCAGGGCCGCCATCATCCGGTACGTTCGGGCCTGGCCGGGCAGGTCGATGGCGGTCTTTTGCAACTCCAGCGCCTCGTTGTAAAGCTCTTCAGCCTCATTAATCAGGCCCATGTCCGCAGAAAGGCTGCCCAGACGTAGGCAAATGAGGCTTAGCGCCACGGCGGCGACCGACGGGTGAGATTTTGTGATCATCCGGGCGTTCCGGTAGGCAGTAAGGGCCTCGCAATACATTTTGCGCGAACGGTACAGGTCTCCGATATCGATGTGCACCAGGCAGACGGACCGGTGGTCCTGTTCGGCTTCATAGCGTGCGAGGGCTCGTCGCAGGTGTGTTTCGGCCTCGGTGTAGTGATTCTGCTTGAGGTCAGCAAGACCGAGGTATCGATAGGTGTCGGCGATGCCGAGTGTCGCCCCGAGTGCTTCCGCGCGTTCCCGCACCTGAACGAGCATTCCCTGGCCTTCGCTCTTTTCGTCGTTGCGAATGGCGAGGACGCCGAGCCGGCGCAGGGTCTCGACGATCTCTGCCTCGTCGCCGACCCGGCGGAATGTGACCAGGGCACGGTCAAAGTAGCGCTGCGCCCTGGTGTCATCTCCCGCGAGGACCCAGAGATCACCGATGCCCCGCGCGATGCGCGCCGCGTCTGCGGATGCCGGATCCACCCAGACCTGCGCGGTTTTGTAATGGCGCTGCGCCTGCGACCACTGGCCGAGGTCGGCCAGAACCCGGCATGCCTGGTCGTTGACCAGTAAGGCGTCGGCCAGTTCGCCGGCCGCCTTCAGATGGTCGCGGGCCTGGAGCAGCGAGACAGCGGGGTTGGCGGGCTGCCCGTCACGCCGCCAGTAGGCCGCGGCACGCCGGTGCGCGTCGGCCGCATCAGCAGGCCGCCCCCGCAGCAGGACACGAGCGACCCAGCGGTCGACGAGGTAGCGGTCACCCCCCTGAACGACCAGCCCTGCTGCGCAGAGGCGATCCAGCGCGGAGTCGAGCGCACCGTGACCCGGTGTTCCGAACGCATCAGCCCCGACCGGCACCTTGAATACCGCCACGTCCAGCAGCAACCGCCAGTCGGCGTCCACAAGTGGAGGAGCCAGGCGGACAGAGTCCGCTGCATCGTCGATGCAGGACTCAATGAGTCGATCCACCACGCCACTCCCGGGCGGCAGCCCCTGCCCCGTCCGCGCCGCGATCCCTTGGAAAATGCCCGGATGGCCTCCGACCGCCTGCAAAACTTGGTCCTGCGCATCTGCGTCCAGTGCAGGCAACCGTCGGGCGAGCAGGCGAGCCTCGACGGGGTGCAAAGGCCCGACCTGATGCTGGTGCACACGGGGGTTACCGGGAAGGTCGAATCGCCTGTGGGCGGTGAGGACCAGCGGCATGGTCGGCGTGAACTGGGTCCAGGCAGTGAAGAACCAGGCGAGTTGCTGGTCCGCGAGCAGACAGTTGGCTCCGTCCGGCTCCCCCGGAGGCAAGAGCGTGGCGTCGGATACCTCGGCAAGGAGCAGCAGCGGGCCGCATTGCAGCATCGCAGGCCAATTCATGTTGAGGTAACGGGCCCACGGACCGACGCCTTGCCACGGGGTCAGGTTCAGGGCATCAGCAATGCTGTCGAGGACACCACCAACACCTTGGTCACAGCCGATACGGACAATCTGTGGTGCTCCCGGCAACCGTTCGGCGAGGGCGTTGGCCAGGCTGCTGACCCCACTGCCGCCGAGGCCGTGGAGCGCTATGTGCGGCTCAGGAGACTTCAGGTGCCGTCCCAGGGTGCGCAGTTCGGCGCGGCGACCGATGAATGGGGAACGGGCCGCCCGCTGGGGTACCGGCCGTTGGGCGGGCGTGTACAGGGGGCCGGGATCTACCCGCGTGTACAGCGTCGGCACCCACCATTCCACCTGCGCCCGACCATGTGCCGTCCGATCGGCCTGCTTCCGCGCCTTCTCCAGGTCCTGGCGAGCCTGGGTCAACGCCGTCAGCGGATCGAGTCCGGCGTTTGCGGCGAGTAACTGGTAGAACATGCCAGCGAGTTCGGTCGCATAGAGGTCACTCACCGCCGCTGTCATGGCCAGGACAGCGGGGACCCCGTGCTGGAGCAGTCCCCGAGCCATCCCTGTGAACTCTTCCGCGTCCTCGAAGCCGGGCTGCATGCCCGACCCCGTAGAGCACGCCGAGAGCACGACGAGAGGTGGTACGTGACCCGAGGACACCAAGGCTGCGGCAAAGCGGGAGGTGGATACGTGGTCGGGGTAACCCTCGTCGTCTTCGAGCATCAGTACCCCGGGAGCGGCGTGAGCCGTCACGTGCAGGACGTGGAACTGTCCGGTATGCAACTTCGCTTCGACCGCCGCGAGGGAGCCCCACTCCAGTTTCTCGAACTGAGCTCCCTGACCACCGTGGACTGCGGGATCGGTCGCGGACAGGATCCGGTCGACTTCGGCTTCGTAGTCCAACCGCTCGGCGTCGCCGTGCTCAGGGCTGGCGACCACGGCGAGGATCCGTAACGGCCCGGCAGTCGGCGGGGCTGCCATCTGGGGCCGGTCCGGTACTGTACGAAACACCTGCAATCGCCGGTCTAGGGCGAACGGTTCCGACTGCCCCGGCAGTACCGTCATCTCCCACGGCAGATCAGTAAGGGCAGGGTCGACGACCTCAACCGCGAGCCGCAGCCCTTCCCCCGCCCGCAGCGCCGCAGCGAGAGCGGCACCGGCTTCCCCAACCAGGAAGTGCTCTCCAAGCCGTTTGCCGAGCCGGTCGAGGGCTATGACATATCGCTCGATCAGTGCGTCGGTCGCGGCAGCGCTGCTGCCCGCCCTGCGCCGCGCTTTCGTCACAGCCCGCAAATCTGCGTCAACCTGGGCCCGTTCCCGGCATAGACGGTGTCGCGCCATTACGTCGCCGTGCTCGAACGTCACCTCGTCGACGGTGATGCGCAGACGCGCGGGAACCCTCATATATGCACCCTAGAGTCACACACCGTAAACCGGCTGTCTTTTCCGACATTCACTGCGTGCGTGCGATCCGCCTCGCAGTCTCGGCCGCGGCGACCGCGTCCGTCGCACCCACGGGTCCGCGGCCCGGCGAGACGGATCAGGACGTCCTCAAGGACCCGCCCCGTCTCATCCGCGACCTGCACCCGCCCGGACAGCGGCGGCAGCGTCCGCCACACCCCGGCCACGGTGCCTCTGTAACCTTCACCCACACCACCGGCAACCGCCCCGACAACAAGCCCGAAGCCCACCGGGCCAGTTCGGCCCTGCGTACCGGAACGCCTCCTGCTTCTACGCCAGCGGCTGTGTGCCCAAGCACAACGACGCCAGAGACTTCTTGTCTCTCCGGACGGACGTCGGGCAGGTTCACAGCGCCACACGCTTGATCGCCCGCGGCATCGGCTACATGTGATGCAACAGCCGCATAGACCCGACCGAACTCGCTATCGAGATGCACCCCGAGGCCGAACCGAATGCGAGCAAGCCCGATACGTCCCCGGCGTACCCGCACTCAGCGTGATGCTCTTCAATACACTCGCCGTCGGCGAGGCCGTCACCCACTTCCTCCTCGCAGCCGTCGGTCTGCACGGGCCGACGACGACCCCGGATCAGGTATCCACTGCCCACGAACCCGCGAACGGCATCTCCAAGATCCCCTGGCAACCTCGGAGGCGACGCCGACGGAGAACTCGCGACCCAGCAGAAGGTATCCACTCGATCGATCTTGAACGGCTGCCGCTGGGCTACCATCACCGCAGAGGTCTCTGGTGCCACCTATCCTCGGTATGTGACAACTAGCGTCGGTGATCACACCGGTGTGACAAGGATTGCTGGTTGGCACCAGGCAACATTTGTGACCTGCACCGATGCCAACTAGGTTCAGCGACTGTAGGTACGGAATCAGAGAGATAGTTGACACTTTGGTACAGCGCAGGTCACAGGGCGTGTCGCTGGAGCAGGAGATCCAGCTGTCCTCCGGGCGTGAGGCTCCCCCGTGTGCGGCCGACGGACTTCAGGTCCAGATACAGCTTCCCTGTTGATGATCTGTACGGTGATGCATCCAGACCACCACGTCACAGACTCGCAGCACACTGACGGTCTCGGGGAGGCCGGCGGCCTGCCGTAGGGCCATCAGCTCGTGATGCAGCGCCCAGTTGTCGACACGCAGCGCGGCATGCAGGTCGAGCCAGAAAGACTTGGGCCGCCCGAGGACGCATCGAACAACCCGATCGTAGACAGGCAGCAACCGCGGGCGCTTCCTGGCGAGGAGCTTGCCGGCCGCGACCCACCCGATTCCAGGCTGGTCACGAAGAAGGTGCCAGGCAGTGTGTGCCGGCGATCCGTCGGCCAGGTCGGCAGCCTCGACCATGTCGATGTCGAAGCGAACACTGCTCAGCAACTTGGACACCCGGACACCAAGGTCGCCTTCAAGGAGGTCCAGGGCGGCCTGCGCGGGAATCCTGACCGACAAGGTCTGCACCGCGATCAGGTCATCAGCGGTCACTGAGTTCGCGACTGCCGGGCGGTCACCCCCTCCAGCGAGGTGCTCGAAACGACTTCCCGTGAACGGCACCGCTTCGCGCGGCAGGCCGGTGCCAAAGTAGCGCTGGAGGTTCAAGACAGCCTGATCGGAGGTGATGAGGCTGCTCAGCTGGTGACTCAGCGACCGTGGGGCAGCTGTGGGCACGGGCTAATCCGAAGCTGGTTCAGTGCCGCAACCAGGCGGCGAAGGCATCGACGAGGCCGGCGTAGAACCGCTCGTCGGGCACGGATCCCGGGTTCTTGCTCGCGTCGTAGAAGGCGACGTTGGTGAAGGTGACAGAGGCGGATGCGTTGAGGTTCTTGTAGAACGCAAGCTTGCCGCGCCCGAACCCGACGAACAGCCAGAAGACTCCAAGTGATGCAGTGTTCTGCAGCAAAGAGCGGACCTCGGCCTTGTCCCAGGGCTCATCACCGACCTGGGTCACGATGAAGGCGGGATCAGCGGCTCCGGATTCCTGGTAGTGCCCTACTGCTCGACGCATGGCCTCGGCGACATCGCCCCACCCCCAGTCAACCTGCGTGTGCAGCTGCCCGATACGACCACGGTAGTTGTCCAGCCGGATCTCCTCCAGGAAGGGTTCCTGTCCGCTGGAGAAGATCACGGGCACGGTGCCGTCGTCGTCAAGGTTGGCCGACAACGCGAGTACACGCTCGGCGAAGGCCTGTCCTCGGCGGGCGGCACCTCGCGCACCACCACGCGAATGGAGGCTTCCGGCCGGCTTCCAGACGGTCGGCCCGCTTCGCCGTTCGTCTGGAGTGGTGACGCTTTCGCCAGGGAGGTTGCCAATTTCATCACGGGGATTCCGGGCCGACATCGGCGAGGGCCGCATCGACCAACAACTCAGCGATGGATCGCGCGCACGCGCCGGTGTGGCTGCTGTTGAGTACAGTGCCGCGTGCGGCCGCGCCGTCGAAGAGCAGCGCCAGTTGCTCACCGAGGGTTTCGGGGTCGGCGACGCCGACCCCCCGTGCGATCTCCGTGAGGCGGCGGGCGAACTCCCTCTTGTACTCCGCGGCCAGCTGGTGGGCGGAGTGCCCAGGGTCGGGCACCTCGACGCTCACGTTCAGGAACGGGCATCCCCGGAACGGGGCGGTGGATTCCGTCGGCTTCCAGTCGAAGACAGCGAGGAGCTGATCACGCGGGTTCCGTGCCGGTTGGGCGGGTGACGAGTGAACGGGCAGGAGAGCGTCCACCACAGACTGCAGGTATGCCCCGACGAGCTCGTCCTTACTGGGGAAGTGCGTGTAGAGAGTGCGTTTCGACACTTCGGCGACGGTCGACAGCTGATCCATCCCGGTCGCGTTGATTCCTTGCGCCGTGAACAGCTCGGTCGCCGCTCTGAGGATCCGCTCCCGGGCGCCACGCCCACGGCGCCGGCGTACTGGCTGAGTTTCGGTCACAGCCTTAAGGATACCGATCGTTTTACATAGACCGGCAAGCCCGCTACGGTGGAGCCTTAAGTAGACTGATCGTCTTACTTAGTCACATGGCATCGCGCCACCGCGGATGGGTGGTTCGTCGGCGCCGCATCCGTTCAGGGCGGGTTCGGCGCTCCCTGTCGCCACGCCGGGCTACCGTCCCGACACGCGCCCGATCCGCTACCGCCCGCCCCGACCACGATGCGAAATCAGCACCAAGGAGACCTGATGCGTTACACGACCTTCGGACGCCGGACAGGACTGCGTGTTTCCGAGTACGCACTCGGCACAGGAAACTTCGGCACCGGCTGGGGCGCCGGTGCCGAGCCGGACGAGGCGCGCCGCATGTTCGACCGGTTCGCCGAGGCCGGCGGAACGTTTCTCGATACCGCGGACGGCTACCAGTTCGGTGAGTCGGAAGAGCTGGTGGGGAAGTTCGTCGCCGCCGACCGGGACCACTTCGTCCTGGCCACCAAGTTCACCAACGGCGCCGCCCCGCGGCCCGGCATCTCCAGGACGGGCAACAGCCGCAAGAACATGGTCGCTTCGCTGGAGGCGAGCCTGAAGCGCCTCGGCACCGACTACATCGACCTGTACTGGGTCCACTTCCCCGACGACCTCACGCCCATGGAGGAGATCCTGCGCGGACTGGACGACCTGGTCAGGTCCGGCAAGATCCTCCACGCCGCCCTGTCCAACTTCCCCGCGTGGCGTGTCTCCCGCGCCGCCACCCTCGCGGAGCTCAAGAACTGGGCACCGGTCGCGGGCATCCAGATCGAGTACAGCCTCATCGAGAGGACCGCCGACCGCGAGCTGCTGCCGATGGCCGAGAGCCTGGGGCTCGGCGCCGCCCTGTGGTCCCCGCTCGGCGGCGGACTGCTCACCGGCAAGTACCGCGGCAGCACCGAGGGGCGGCTGACCGATCTCAAAGCGGTCATCCACACCGAGAGCACCGAACAGAAGACAGCCGTCGTCGACACCGTCCTGGCCATCGCCGAGGAGACCGGCGCAACGCCCGCCCAGGTGTCGGTTGCCTGGCTTCGTGAACGTGCCGCCCAGGCTTCGACCTCGTTCATCCCGATCATCGGCCCGCGCAATCTCACGCAGCTCGACGACTACCTGGGCGCTCTGGACGTTCAGCTCACCCCGAAGCAGTGGGCACGCCTGTCCGACGTCAGTGCAGTCCCGTTCGGAGTGCCCCACGAGGCGATCGCCGGCGTCCATAACGCCGTCCAGGGCGGTGACGCCTCCCTCATCGCCCAGCCCGCCGTACCCACGGCCTGAGCTGCGGATCCTGCCACTGTCGGACACCGTGCCGTCGACGCTGCTTTCCGTCCCGCATCGTGCGCACGGTCCGGGGCGGTGCCATCCGCCTATGGCTGCGGCGGGTCCCACCCGGCCCTCAGAGCCCCGTCGTGTCGATCGATTTCCGCGGGGAGCCGATGGTGCGTTGGCGGTCGGCCATCTCGCTCACCGGTTCGGCGGTCCGCCGCCGAACCGACCGCTGGCACGGTCGGGCCTCGCGTGTCGCGAAAGCTCCTGGCCGACGCGTGTCGTCGGTGACCGTACCACCGGCCTGCCGGTAACCCCGCAGACGAAGAAGAGAGACCACGATGCCGCTTTCCCCATCAGTGTCGGTGGCAACCTCGACCGCACGACCGCAGCGAGAGGGAACCATGGAGAGGCGGGGCGGCACGGGCGAGCGGCGCAAGCAGGGTAGGAGCCGCCAGGTGGACGCGGTGACCACGCGCGTCTTCGATCTGCTGGGCAAGCGTTGGAGCGGTCCGCTCATCGCCGTGCTCCTCGCCGGCCCCGCGCACTTCACGGAGTTGCACCGCGCTGTTCCCGGCATCAGCGAGCGCATGCTCTCCGACCGGCTGGCCTACCTGGCGGCAGCGGGCCTCGTCGTGCGCGAGGTGAGGCCAGGGCCGCCACTGCGCGTGCGCTATCGCTTGACGCAGGCCGGAGTGGCGATCCGCCCGGCCCTGGAGGAACTCCGAGTCTGGGCACTGGCCCACCTCGGCGACCCTGCTGGGGACGATCCTTGCTGACCACGTGAGGAGGGGTGATGAACCCGGCGGCGCACCCGCCGGCACCACGGTCGCACGATGTCGATGCGGAACGGGGCGGACGGCGCTGTCGTTGAAGGTGTGGTTGTTGTGTCCTCACCGGTTCCGTATATCGGGACGCGCGGCCGGGAGTTGCTGATCGTTGAACCTCGGCGGGGCGACAGATCCCGGGCCCAGCGAACGCCGGACGGAAGAGTCCGCCTGGAATTCACTGGGCCCGTCACCCAGTTGGTTGTGGAGTGCTACCCAGCCACCTGGGCACCGGCCCTCCGCCCGAGCCCGGCGAGATCAACCTCGCCAGAGATCTCATATCCCCGGCGCGATGTCCCGGAGGTGAAGCGGGCATCCAAGCACGCCCATCGCACCTTCCACGCACCCGATCCCGCCATGGCTGAGCCCGGGCCGATCAGATCTTGATCTTCTCGCGGACCCACGCGCCGATCTGAGTGATCGCGGCGTCGACCTCCGGAACGCGGCCGGCGCCGAAGACGTACGAGTGCTGGCCTCCGGGAACCACCACGGTCGCCGTGTCGATTCCGGCGTCCTTGACGCGAGCGGCGAACTCCTCGTCCTCACCGGCGAGGATCTCGTAGGTTCCCCACGAGACGAGGGTCGGGGGCAGACCGCTCAGGTCCGCCCGGTTCAGATTGATCCTCGGGTCCGTGAACGCGATGCCCGTGCCGCCGACCCAGGACTCCCGGAAGAACTCCAGGATCCCCTTGCTGAGTATCTTGTCCGTCTCGGCGTTGGTCTCCATGGTCTCGTTGGCGATCTCGAGGTCGCACCAGGGGGAGATCGACACGATGGCGCCGGGCAGCGGCTGCTTCTTCTCGCGGAGGCGAAGCGCCAGAGCAACAGCGATGAACCCACCGACCGAGTGACCGATGGTGATGATGTTCCCCGGCGCATATCCTTCGGAGAGCAGCCAGTTGAAGGCCGCCTCCGCATCATCCAGCTGAGCCGGGTACTTGTGTTCCGGCGCCCGCCGGAAGTCCAGGACCAGCACAGGGACGCCTGCGGCCTTGGCGATATGACCTGCGAGCTTTCGGTCGACGAATGCCGACGACACCACGGAGCCGCCAGCGTGCCTGTGCAGGAGAACGTAGTCGGTGTTCGAGTCGACCGGTTCGCACCACATTCCCAGAACTCCGCCCGCGTCCACCTCCCGATAGGTGACGCCTTCCGGCTCCCGGGCCTTGAGATGGACGCTCTCCACCCGGGTGCGCGTCGCGTCCAGCTCCGATTCGGGAATCGCCAGTCCGGCCATCCAGTCCGCGAATTCGATCGCTTCTGGGCTCAGCTCAACGGCGGCGTGATCAGACATGTGGCACCTCCATGGGGCCTGTTGGGCACACCCGGCCCGCATACGCCGTCCCGTCGGAACCCGTCAGGAACGAGGCGTCTTGAGGGGTGTGCAGTCGATTGAAATGCAATGGCCGGCCCTTGCACGGGCCGCACGGTCAAGGGGCGAGTGGCAATGACGACGCCCCGGAGGCCGTCAGAACATCGTGTTGTCGTTGGCGGAGGTCTCCGGCACGTCCTGCACGGCGTCCCAGTGCTCGACGATCCTCCCGCCCCGCACCCGGAAGAGGTCCACGACCGCCTGGCCGCGTTCGCCGGGCACGTTGACGGTGTGGCTGTGCACGGCCACCAGGTCACCCTCGGCGATCACCCGCTTGGGGGTGGCCACCAGCTGCGGAAACTGTGCGTAGTAGGCCCCCAGTCCGGCCTTCGCGCCCGCCACACCGTCGGGGATGTACGGGTTGTGCTGGTGATACTCGGGGCCCACGTAGGTGTCGATGGCAGACAGGTCCTTCTTCACCAAGTACTGCTCGACGAACGCGGTGACCAGCTTCTCGTTGTACGTGGTGAGGTACGCGGGGCCCGGCGCCTCGGTCTGCGGCCGGCTGATCGTGGAGAACATGTCGTTGCCGTTGGCCGTGGTTGCCGGCACGTCCTGCAGCACGTCCCAGTGCTCGGCAATCTTCCCGCCCTGGAAACGGAAGATGTCAAAGGCGGCGATCCCGCGGGTACCGGGAGCCAGGACGATGCTGGAGTGCAGGAGTACCAGGTCGCCCTCGGAGATGACTCGCTTGATGTCGTACGTGGCATCCGGGTACTGCTGCCGCCAGGCGGTCCCGAAAGCCTTGAGGGCCTCGGCACCGTCGGGAGCCAGCGGGTTGTGCTGGACGTAGTCCGGCCGTACGAAACGGTCGACGACGCTCATGTCTCCCCGCTCGAAGACACCTCTCAGAACCTGGACGGCGACCGCCTTCTGGTAGCCGAGACGGGTGTTTTCGCCGTACCCGGCAGCAGAGATCCCCGGCTCTCCACCGCGGCCGGGAACCTGGGAGAGTGGGGCGGCCGTCGAGGAGTCGGCAGCCGCGGCGGGGGCAACGCCGACAGCGGTGAGCGCGATCGCCGCGATCGCGGCGGCGAGGGTGCGGCGGCGAACGGATGCGATGGTGTGCACGGGGCTCTGGTCTCCGAACTCGGTGGAATCGTAGGTGTCTTGACCGACGGCCCGCATGGTGTCGGTATGCGTCATGGGTCCAGCGTGGCTGCCGCCAGTGTTCGCTACCATGGCATGAACGCCAACTTCCGACGGGATCCTGCCATGGCGCACACTCACCGAATCGTCGTTCTGGCCGTCGACGGGGTGTACCCCTTCGAGCTGGGCATTCCCAGCCGGGTCTTCGGAGCCGCGAACGGCCGCTACGAGGTCCTCACCTGCAGCGTCGACGGCCGACCGGTCCGCACCAACTCCGATTTCTCGATCACCGTCGAGCACGGCCCGGAGGCGCTGCGCACCGCCGACACCGTCGTCATCCCACCCTTCGTCACCACCGCCGTCACCCGGGAGGTTCCGCAGTCCGTGGTGGAGGCGCTCGCATCTGCGGCTCCTGGCAGACGCCTCGTGTCGATCTGCACCGGCGCCTTCGTCCTCGCCGCCGCCGGACTCCTTGACGGACGGCCCGCCACCACACACTGGGTGGTCACGGACCTCTTCCGCGAATGGTTCCCCCAGGTCGCCCTGAATCCCGACGTCCTGTTCATCGACGACGGGGACGTGCTGACCTCGGCCGGCGCCGCCTCCGGGCTCGACGTCTGCCTGCACATCATCCGCAAGGACCACGGCAGCGAAGTCGCCAACCAGGTGGCACGCATGTGCATCGTCCCCCCGTGGCGCGACGGAGGTCAGGCGCAGTACATCCAGCACCCGGTACCCGAGAGCAAGGCCAGCGGGACGGCCGCCGCCCGCCAGTGGGCCCTGGAGAACATCCACGAGCCGATGACCCTGACGGAACTCGCCGAGCACTCCCACATGAGCCTGCGCACCTTCGCCCGCCGCTTCACCGAAGAAGTGGGCATGAGCCCAGGACGCTGGCTGATCCAGCAACGCGTCGACCGGACACGACACCTCCTGGAAACCACCGACCTGCCGGTGGACGAGATCGCCGGCCAGGTCGGCTTCGCCGGCGGCACGTCACTACGAGAACACCTGCACGCCGCCATCGGCGTCTCGCCGCTCGCCTACCGGCGCACCTTCCGCGGAGCCCTGTCGCCCGATCCGCTGGGCACCACCGCACACACCACTCTGCGAACACGATGATGAACCGGCCCGGCATCGGAGCCGCGCCGAGAACCGGGAACGAGCGACTCGATCACGTCCGGCGACTCCGGTGTTGTTCCATGACCGACTTCAGTTGACGCATCGACAACGCACAGGGCGATCCCTGCCCGCAAACTGCGAGGCGGCCCGTTCACCACGAGTGGGCCGCCGGCGTGCTCACCGAAACGATCGCGGGTGCCGAGCAGTACGCCCGCGGAGTCGTCACGCGCCTCGGCCCCGCGGGCACCATGCCCGAGGCGCTGCGACAGCAGGCAGCCGCGAGCGAACAGGCACTGGCCGCCGCGTGCGTGGACATCGGGCACGGCCCGCGTGGCGACGGGCGCCGGGAGTCGTTTCCGACTTGCTCGCTTCACCACGGGGTGCAGCAAGCGGAAGACTTCGCGATCACCGCTGGGGATGACCGGTTCCGGCCGCCTTCTACATCTCCTCTGGACGTTCGCGGAGCTCCTCAACTCACCGCGGGTGGGCCCCTCTTGCGGTTTCCAGTCTCCCTGACTTAACACTACGACCATAAGATGAAGGCCGGTGGCCGGACAGAGCGCGGACATACAGCCCGCTGGGGCCGATCTCGTCGAGCAGGGCGGCCGGGCATCCGACGCCGCACTGATCCCGGCGCTCGGGCGACGGAGAGTCGCGAAGGAGATCCTCGAGCCCCTGGCGCCGGGCCACAGAGTGCCCTACCTCGCGGCCTGCATGCGCGGTTCCTCCGCGACGGTATCGGCAACGAGGTCGCCCTTGGATGCGAAGGGGGCGTAGAAGCCTCCGCTGGTCAGACCGGTATCCGACATCAGCGCGGAGAGCCGGAGCCCGTCGATCCCGTTCCGTTTGAACCGCCGGCCCGGCCTCGATGATCCGTTGCCGCGCCCCCTGTTGGTGCTCCTTGTCGTACCGCCCCACAGGATCCCCCTGTCGTTTCGCAAAACCATTGCCTTCCACCCCACCCCAGGTCTATGGTCTGCCGAATGTAATATTACGACCAACATTCAATTCGGCACCGTCGGAGTCAGAGATGAGGCATGCCGTGAGTGACGTCCCCTTCCAGTCCGCCGTGGAGCAGTCACGCGCACTGGCCGCGGGTGAGATCTCAAGCCGGGAACTTGTCGAGGTCTATCTCGAGCGGATCGCCACCCACAACCCCGCCCTGAACGCGGTGGTGACCCTCGACCCCGAGCGTGCCCGTCGCGAGGCCGGGGAAGCGGACGCCGCGCGGGCGGCGGGGCAGGACCTCGGTCCGCTGCACGGCCTGCCGATCACGGTCAAGGACAGCTTCGAGACAGCCGGGATGCGCACCGTCTGCGGGCGCACGGACCTGAAGGACTACGTGCCCGGCCAGGACGCCGAGGCGGTCAAGCGGTTGCGTTCGGCCGGTGCCGTGATCATGGGGAAGAGCAACATGCCTCCGGGCAACCAGGACGTCCAGGCCGACAACCCGGTGTTCGGTCCTTCCTCGAACCCGTGGGACACGACCCGCACCTCGGGCGGATCCGCCGGGGGCGGCGCCGTCGCCACCGCTGCGGGCCTCACAGCGTTCGACTTCGGCTCGGAGATCGGCGGATCGACCAGGATCCCGTCCCACTTCAACGGACTGTACGGGCACAAGTCGACTTGGCGGTCGATACCCCTTATCGGGCATGTGCCCTACGGCCCAGGCACGGGACGGTGGACGGAGGCCGACATGGGCTGCGGCGGCGCGCAGGTCCGCGACGCCCGTGACCTCGTCCCGGTCCTGCGGGCTACGGTCGGGCCGGCCGACTACGACGGTGGTTTCAGCTACACGCTCGCACCGCCGCGTGCGACCAAGCTCATCGACTTCCGGGTTGCCGTCTGGGGCGAGGATCCCGCGTGTCCGGTCGACAGCGACATCGCGGCTGCCGTGGACGACGCGGTCACCGTGCTACGGGCGGCCGGCGCGAAGATCACGGTCCAGCCCGCCAGCCTCCCCATCGACATCGCGACGAATCATGGGAAGGCCTTCCAGCCCCTGCTCTTCGGCGCGGGCGACCGCACCGGCCTCGCTCCTGCCTCCAGCGCAGCGACGCTGGCCCGGCTCGTCCAACACCCGCGGGGTGACGCCGGTCCCGCCCTGCTCGGAACCTTCCAGTCCCACTACCACTGGCTGCAGGCCCACATGGTGCGCAACGAGATCCGGCAGCGATGGTTCGAGTTCTTCCAGGACTTCGACATCGTGCTCATGCCGGTCACCCCGACAGCCGCCCCAGCCCACCACAACAAGCTGATCGACTGGTTCGGGCGGCCCTTCGAAGTGGACGGTGTGCGACGTCCTTACTGGGACCAGGTCAAGTGGAGCGCCGTTGCCAACGTCTCCGGGGGGCCGGCGACGACCATCCCGGTGCGCAAGGGCAGGAGCGGACTGCCCATCGGTCTGCAGGCCATGGGCCCCAGCGGCGGCGATCTCACCACCATCGAGTTCGCCGCGCTTCTGGGCAGGGAACTGGACGGTTTCGTGCCGCCTCCGGCCTTCGTCTAGACCCCGACCGTTAGACCCCGACCGCTGGACCCCAACCGCCCGGCCCGAGAACGAGGAAAACGACGATGCACCAACCGAGCCGCAACGTGTCACGACTGCTGACGGATTCCGCGTCCCTCTACCCGGAGCGCACCGCGATCGTCTTCGGCGACGACCGCGTCACGTACAGCGCCCTCGACGCCGCGGCCGATCGGGTCGCGAACCTGCTCGTCTCGCGCGGCATCCAGCCGGGGGACAAGGTCGCACTGTCCTGCCCCAACCTGCCCCACTTCTCCAGCATCTACTTCGGCATCCTCAAGGCCGGGGCCGCGGTCGTGCCGCTGAACGTGCTGTTGAAGGCCCGCGAGGTCGCTTACCACCTCACCGACTCCGACGCGAAGGCGTACTTCGCCTTCGAGGGCACGCCGGAGCTGCCGATCGGGGAGGCCGCGTGGGAGGGGTTCCGGGCGAGCGCGGGCTGCACCGAGTTCTTTCTGATCGAGAGTGGCGGCGCGCAGTGGTCCGGGGACGAGACGCCGGAGTCCTACACCTCGGCCGTGGCCGGACAGCCCATGACGTTCCGGACGGTCGAACGTGACGAGGACGACACCGCGGTGGTCCTCTACACGTCCGGTACGACCGGCCATCCCAAGGGCGCGGAGCTGCGGCACCGCAACGTGTATGACAACGCGCTCACCGGCACCGACCTGTTCGCCTCCGATCCGGAGCGCCCCGACACCTACCTGTGCGTGCTGCCGCTGTTCCATGCCTTCGGCCAGACCGTCATCCAGAACGGCGCCTTCGCCTTCGGCGGCACGCTCGTGATCCAGCCGAGGTTCGAGGCGCAGGCCGCGCTGCGTCTCATGCTCGCCCACGACGTGACGTTCTTCGCCGGGGTCCCGACGATGTACTGGGGACTTCTCGCGGCGCTCGACGAGACGGTCGACGTCACCCGCCTGGCCGCGAACCTTCGCGTGGCGGTGGCCGGGGGCGCGGCCCTGCCCGCCGAGATCCACAAGCAGTTCGAGGACCGTTTCGGGGTCACGATCCTTGAGGGATACGGACTGTCCGAGACCTCCCCGATCGCCTCCTTCTCCCGGTTCGGGGAGGAGCCCCGCGTCGGGTCGATCGGAGTGCCGATCCCGGGCGTGGAGATGAAGCTCATCCACGACGACTGGTCCGAGGTCAAGGGCGCCCCCGACGCGATCGGGGAGATCGCGATCAAGGGACACAACGTCATGAAGGGCTACTACAAACGGCCCACGGCCACGGCTGAGGCGATCAAGGACGGCTGGTTCCGCTCCGGCGACCTCGCCCGCAAGGACAAGGACGGCTTCTACTACATCGTCGACCGGTCCAAGGACATGATCATCCGCGGCGGTTTCAACGTCTACCCGCGCGAGCTCGAGGAGGTGCTCATGGAGCACCCCGCGGTCTCGCTCGTCGCTGTCATCGGCGTACCGCACGACTCCCACGGCGAGGAGATCAAGGCCGTCGTGGTGAAGAAAGCCGGGAATGACACGACCGAGGAGGAGCTCGCCGCCTGGGCGAAGGAGCGGCTCGCCGCGTACAAGTACCCGCGCATCGTCCAGTTCGTCGACGCGCTGCCCATGACGTCCACCGGCAAGATCCTGAAGCGTCAACTCGCCTGACCGCGACGCTTCCCAGCAACGCCGGGACAGGGTCGACAACCCGCGTTACCCCCACCCATGTCCACGCGCCCCTCCCGATCGAAGGAAATCTGAATGACCTCCCTGCACGGCCACCTGACCCTGCCCAACGGCCAGGTGCTACCGAACCGGATCATGAAGTCCGCGCTGAGCGAGGGACTCGCCGACAAGCGCAACGCCCCGGACCACCGCCTCGAACAGCTCTACCGGACCTGGAGCCGGGGCGGGTACGGACTGATCATCACCGGCAACGTGATGGTCGACCGCACCCAGCTCGGCGAGCCGGGCAACGTCGTCATCGAGGACGACCGCGACCTCGATGCACTGACTCGATGGGCTGCGACGACCAAGGACGCCGGCATTCCGGCCTGGGTACAGCTCAACCATCCCGGCCGTCAGGCCAACATGCTCGCGCTCGGGCACACACCGGTCGCGCCCAGCCCGGTCACGCTCAACCTGCCGGGCGCCACCAAACCCCGCGAGCTGACGTCCGCGGAGATCGAGGACATCATCGAGCGGTTCGCGACCGCGGCGGCGGTGTGCGAGACGGCCGGCTTCGCCGGGGTGCAGGTACACGGCGCTCACGGATACCTGGTCAACCAGTTCCTCTCCCCGCTGTCGAACCGGCGCAACGACGAGTGGGGCGGCGACCCCGAGCGCCGGATGCGTTTCGTCCTTGAGGTCGTGCGCCGCATACGGTCACGGGTGTCACCTGGCTTCGCCGTCTCCGTCAAGCTCAACTCGGCCGACTTCCAGCGCGGTGGATTCACCGAGGAGGAGTCCCGCTCGGTCGTCGCGGCTCTGGCGCAGGAAGGACTCGACCTGATCGAGGTGAGCGGCGGCAACTACGAGTCGCCGGCGATGACAGGCGCCTCAGCGGCGTCGACGCGCGCCCGCGAGGCGTACTTCCTGGAGTACGCCCGCACGGTGCGCGGCCTGGTGGGCGAGGTCCCGTTGGCAGTCACGGGTGGCTTCCGCTCCCGTGACGCGATGGAGGACGCCGTCGCCACGGGCGAGTGCGACGTTGTCGGTATGGGCCGGCCCACCGCCACGACGCCCGATGCCGCGGACGTAATCCTCACGGGTCGCGCTGAAGCGGTCGTCGCACACCAGCTGCGCTTCGGGATGCGCCGTGTGCTCGGCAAGGTCGCCGACCTCAAGGCGCTCGACGGTGTGCTCGACCTCAGCTGGCACGGCGACCAACTGCACCGACTGGGCGCGGGCCTCGAACCCGACCTGCGCCGCGGTCGTCTCGCCACCACCATCTCGATGGTGCGGCGAAACGGCAGGACGTCCTTCCGTCGCAAGCGCGGGGCCTGAGGCCTCACCCGGCCCTCCCGGCAGGGAGCGGCAGAGTGGAGATCAGGTCGGCAACGGGGCCGACCGAACTGTCGTATGCCGTCGAGCCGCGTCGGCGAAGGCCTCGAAGAGACGACCGACCGCCGCGATGTCGCCGCCTGTCGTCAGGCGGCCGGAGCCGACGGCGTCGGACGGCGTCTCACTTCCAAGGGACAGCGCGATGAACGTTCCCGCATCGCAGGCGATCGTGGAGGGGGACGACGCGGGTGACGGTCCGGACCGGACCCGGAGGACTCCGTCGCTGACGGTCATGGAGAACCTTGCGCCGGCATCGACGTCGCACTCAAGGGCGAAGTCGGCCAGGCGACCGGGATCCGTCGCCTCGGTCATGCACAGCGCCACCATGTCCGGACGGGCGGTAGAGGGGTCAACGCCGTTGCCCATCAGGCCCAGGCCCCAGAGTCCGAGTCCGATGATCGGGGTTCTCAACCCTTCGCCGAACTCGGTCAGGGTGTACTCCGACGTCGGCTCGGCCTTGGAGACGACGCCGATCGTGTGCAGGGTTCGAAGCCGGTCGGTGAGCCGGTTCGGGCCGATCGACGGCATGCGGCCGAGGATCTCGGTGAACCGCTTCGGGCCCAGCAGGAGTTCGCGGAGGATGAGTACGGTCCACCGCTCGCCCAGCACGTCCATCGCCGTGGCGAGTGGGCACGCCTGCCCGTACCTGCGTGTCGCTCCCATGTGGTTCACCCTACTGGCTTGCCCTGAAGACGCTTCGGCCGTGTTGTCCGCACACCAGGTCAATATGTCACCAGGGCCCCAGCGCCCGACGAAGCGCACCATCGCGGGTCGGGCTTGCTGCTTGTGAACAGGATGTCCGCACCCGCCGTCACTTCGCGAACGCGGGTGGCCGTTGGTACCCGTCGAGTTCGGCGCCGACCAGCGCGGCGAACTCGACGGTCGTCAGGTCACCGCCGGCGGGGCCCATGGCCTGGACGCCGACTGGCAGCCCGGCGGCGTTGCATTTCACGGGTATGGTCGTGGCCGGAGTTCCGGCGATGTTGGCGATCGCGTTCCACTTGGTCTGCTCCCAGTACGACCGCTTCGATCCGTCCACGTCGAAGTGACGCCCGAACCGGTCGATGAGCTTGCCGTGATGCGGTGGCGCGGCTGTCGGCGTCACCGGCATCAGAACGACGTCGAACTCGTCGTAGAACTCCTGCCATCGTTGCCTGATCTCATGACGAGCCGCGTCCGCCTTGAGCCAGGAGTAGTGCGACTGGAAGGTACCTCGGAGCGCGGCAAGGGCGTCCCCGCGCGGATGCTGGAGCAAGCGGGCCGCCAGTCCTGCCGCGAACCTCGGTGTGATTCCGGTGCGGTCAACCCCGAACGCGGCGTAGACGAGCGGTTCAAACGCCCGGTGCGATGTCGCGATGTCGACAGGAAGTGAGGTCGGCTGAATCGTCACCTTGGCGCCGCCGGCGCGCAGGACCGCGATGACATCCTGGATCGCACCGCTGACGTCGGTGTCGATCGGGCACGACGGATCGTCGTACCAGACCGCGACCCGGAAGTCGGAGAGTCGGCGCGCTCGTGGCGGGGCGAGCGTGTAGGAGAATCCGCCGTCGCGAGCCATCGGGCCCGTGGTCGCAACAAGGATCGGTGCAAGGTCCCGGGCGTCTCGCACCTGTGCGCCCGGACATGCAAGATCCATATCAGACCATCGGCCGGTACCCGGGCCGTTGGGGATGTGGCCCACCAACGGGATCGAACGCCAGGTCGCCTTGTGACCGTAGAGCCCGTTGAAGTGTGCCGGGATGCGCGTCGATCCTCCGATCTCCGAGCCGAAGTCGAAGCCGGCCAATCCGGCGGCCGTCGCCACCGCGCCTCCGCCTGCCGAGCCACCCGATGTCCGGGTGAGGTCCCAGGGGTTGTTGGTCGGTCCGAAGACCGGGTTGTCGGCCTGCACGTCCTGGTTGCCCGGAGGCATGTTCGTCTTGCCGATGATGACGGCGCCCGACCGGCGCAGGCGGCTGACCGCCTCCGCGTCCTGCCGCGGTACGTGGTCCGCCAGGTCCTTGCGGCCGCAGACCGTTCGCATACCCGCGGTCTCATAGCTGTCCTTGACAGTGATCGGCAGGCCGTCGAGAACCCCGCGGTCCTCTCCCTGCGCACGAGCGGCGTCCGCCGCGTCGGCTTCCTCCCGGGCGCGGTCGACATCAAGTGTCACGATCGCGTTCAAGGTCGCGTTGTGGGCCTCGACGCGCTGCAGATAGACCTCCAGCAGCTCGCGGCTCGTTATCTCTCCTGAGCGAAGAGCCTTGAGCTGGCTGGTAGCCGAGGTGAAGGGCAGATCAGACATCGCTGCCTCCGATTCTTTGGTTCGCGGACTCGGCGAGGTGCGCGGGTCCGTATTGAGGGGTGGTCTCGACAGCCACCCCGACTCACCGCGCCTCGACCCTGCGGAGAAGCGCGCGCACCTTGCGATCACCTGCCATGCGCGCGTCGATCGCCGGGTTGATCACCCCTCGAAGGACGGACAGCGGGGTCCAGCGGGCCGGCCGGATCACGCGGGGTGAACGGTGCTCAATGGCATTGACGATGGCTTGGGCAGCCTCGTCCGGCTCGATGCGCTTGAGCAGTGGTCGCGGAGAGGTCCTCGCCAGAAGCTCGGCGATGGTCGGATCCTCGTCGACACCGTGTTTGATCATGTCCGTCTGGATGAGCGAGAAGTAGGCGGTGGTGGCAGAGGCACCATGCTGGGCGAGTTCGACTCGCAGGCCGCGTCCGAGCTGCTCGACCGCGGCCTTGCTCATCGCGTAAGGAATCGCCCCTGTGCCGTTGAGGAAAGCGAATACCGAACTGATCAGTACGATCTGGCCCTGGTTGGCGACGATCTGTTCCATCGCCGCGTTCACGGTGTTGATGACACCGTTGACGTTCACGGCCAGCACCTTGTCGATCGCGGGTGCGGGCATGGTGCGGAGCGTGGATCCACGCCCCATGACGCCAGCGTTCGCTATCGCAATGTCGACCCGGCCGAACCGCTCACACAGCCGGCCGACGGCATCATGAAGTGCGTCGCGGTCGCAGACGTCTGCCGTGACGCCGACAACGCCGGACGGTGCGAGGCGTGCTGCGATCTCCGACGTCTGTGGGTGCAGATCCACGATGCCGACGCGTGCTCCGCGGGCGATGAGGGCCCGAGCGGTCGCGCTGCCGAGCCCGCCGGTACCGCCGGTGATGAGTACGACCTTGCCGTCGAGTTCATATGTAGTCATGCGGGTGCCTCGTCATCAGTCAGGGGGATGGTTCGTCCGCATTCACGTCCACGTTCAGTGCGGCGAGTCCGAATTCGGGGCCGAGCGAAGGGACTTCATGCTCCGACGCCGGCATGCTCGGCTCGAGCGCGGAGGCGACGAGCCGAAACCATGTGTCAAACGCACTCACAACGGCGCTCTGAGAGGTGCGGCCACAACAGGACGGCGCGAAACGTCGACCTTGTCGCTGCATCTGGCTACGCGGTGCCTAGCGCAGCGGCGCAGCGATCAGGATTGACCGTTGTTCATAAAACGCCCGAGGGTTCGCGGCGTCGATCGGTGGATGCAGGAAAGCCGTCTCTGGCGTCACGAGCCGTTGCGGTGTCGAACGAGGCCGGATGGGCGCCGCAGCGACCGGATTGCGGTCCGCCGCGTGGGCCACCACAGCGTCGATGCCCCGTACGCAAACGACCCCCACTGCGTTCTCGGGCTGCTCGCCGCACGGAGCCCGTCCTGAGCTCCTGGGGAAGTCCTGCCAAGAGGCCCAACCGCGATCAAGTCCCACAAGGCTGACGTTGGCGCCGCAACTGGTCATCACACCAGCCATCGCAGGGCCCGCACCGCGCGTCGCACCCGTTGTGAGCGCACGTTGACCACCCAGCGACGCCTTCGTCATGGAGTGGACAATAGCAAGAGCTATATAAAACGTATAGTGAAATGCTGACTCTCGTGCGACGGCGTTCAAGGTTGCCAGGGGCTCTCATCGGCAGGCAGGGTCGCCCGGCCGACCGAGTCGTCGGCCAGCCGGTCGGGCGGCCTCGCCCTGAACCGGTTGGCGGATGAGAGGAACCGGCCGCCTCTTGGGGCATCTGCGCGGCGCATGGCCTCCACCACCATGGCCACCAGGACCGCGCGCGCTGTTCAAAGCAAGACGGTGCCCGTCCGGCAACCACGAGGTGTCACGGTCCGGCACTTGAACGCCCCCGGGAGTGACCGCTCCCTCGGAACGCCCCAGGCAAGGAATTAGGGCCCTTTGGTGACTCGAGGTTGCGAAACCGATCCGCGCACCAATGCGCCCTGGTGGCGGTGCACCGAGTCCACCTCACCGTCTCCCTTATGTGACTGTCGCGCGCACAGGTCGGTAACGCGGCAGACCCACCCGGCCCACTCTCACGTCGCATTTTCAAGGGGTCGGCGCCCTGCTACATGTTGATCATGTGCCCTGCGAGGCCGTGGACGGCTTCCTTGACCGCTTCGCCCAGGGTGGGGTGGGCGTGGACGTTGCGGGCGACCTCGTGGACCGTAAGGTCCCACTGCTGGGCCAGGGTCAGCTCGGGGAGAAGTTCGGTGACGTCGGGTCCGATGAGGTGGGCTCCGAGGAGCTCACCGTACTTGGCATCGCTGATCAACTTCACGAAGCCGGTCGCATCGCCCAGGCCGTGGGCCTTGGCGTTCGCGGTGAATGGGAACTTGGCGACCTGGACATCGAACCCCTTCTCCTTCGCCTGGGCCTCGGTGTAGCCGAAACTGGCGATCTGGGGCTGGCAGTAGGTGGCGCGCGGGATCATCGCGTAGTCGAGTTCCATGGTCTCGGCGGAGGCGAGGGTCTCGGCGGCAATCACACCCATCGCCTCGGCGGCGTGCGCGAGCATCAGCTTGGCCGTGACGTCGCCGATCGCGTAGATGTGCGGGACGGAGGTGCGGCACAGTCCGTCAACGTCGATCGCGCCCCGGTCGGTGACCATCACGCCAGTGCTCTCCAGGCCGTAGCCGGTGACGTTGGGCGCGAAGCCGATCGCCTGCAGGACCTTGTCCGTCTCCAGGACCTGCTGGGAGCCGTCCTTGCCGGTGATGGTCACGCGGACCTGCGGACCGGACTCGTCGATCGACTCGACGCGGGTCGAGGTCAGGACGTCGATGCCCAACTTCCTGTACTGCTTGGCCAGTTCGGCAGAGACCTCGGCATCCTCCAACGGGGCCACCCGGTCCAGGAACTCGACGATGGTGACCTTCACCCCGTAGTTGTTCAGGACGTAGGCGAACTCGATACCGATCGCACCGGCGCCCGCGATCACGATGGACTGCGGCAGGTCCTCGGCCAGGATCTGCTCCTCGTACGTCACCACGCGGGAGGTACGGCGGGTGCCCGGCAGCAGCTTCGGGGTGGCGCCGGTGGCGATGATGCAGTGGTCGAAGCCGATGGTACGGATGTTGCCGTCGTAGTCGGCCACCTGGAGCCTGTGCGGGTCGAGGAACGTGCCGCGGCCGCTGATTTCCGTGATCTTGTTCTTCTTCATCAGGTAGTGGACGCCCTTGACCCGGCCGTCCGCGACCTTCCGACTACGGCGGAAGGCTTCCCCGTAGTCGAAGGAGACCTGCCCGTCGACCTTGATGCCGAAGGTCTTCGCCTCGCGCGTGAAGATGTGCGCGAGTTCGGCATTGCGCAACAGCGCCTTGGTGGGGATGCAGCCCACGTTCAGGCAGACGCCACCCCAGTACTTCTCCTCGACTACCGCGACACGCTTGCCCAGTTGGGCGGCCCGGATGGCGGCGACGTAGCCGCCGGGGCCCGCGCCGAGTACGACGACGTCGAAGCGCTCACCCTGCTCGTCCATGGACGGTTCCTTTCCGCTGGGGCAGCCGACTCCTCACGAGGGGCGGACTCGCTCCCGATCGAACAACCTGTTCATCACATCAACAGCGATGGCTTCCGCCACCGCCCGCCGCACGGAGACCACCGATGGTCCCCGAACGTCCGTTTCAGCGCCCCGATGCCATGAGCTATGCCCGCGCGGCAATCATCGAAGGCGGGCCGACGCCTCGTCGACTTCGTGTACTCCGGCCTCGGCGGCACCGAGCCTGAGGGTGTCGAGTCCGAGGGCCGCGACCGGTCCGTGCGCGCCGGGTTTGAGGACGGCATCCGGCGCCGCCGCGTGGACGGCCCCCCAGGCCAGCAGGGATCCCGTCATCTCGTACGGATCCGGCCCGGTGAGGACCGTCGTGGCCAGCGGCCGACCCTGGCCGTCGCGGGCGACGGCGATCACCAGGGAACGGCCGTCGGGGTCCGGTTCGCGGTGCGATCCGGGGAGCCGCCCGGACCACCGCGTCAACGCGGCCCGTACCTTCGCCGAGCGCAGCAAGGGTGCCTGGAGCGTGGCGGCGAGCTGTACCGGACGGGTCCACCGCCCGAGCCAGCCCAGACCCACCTCGACACTCTCCAGCTGGGGGAAGACCGCCGGCAGTCCGAGATGCTCCGTGCCCGGGACGGTCATGGCGTCACGTTTCACACCGGCGTAGCGGAAAGTGCGGACACGCTTGGCGGCACGCTCGTCGATCAGGCGGGGAGGACCCTCGGGGCGTGCAGGGCGGTAGGCGAACCCGTCCTCGGCCGCCGCGCCGACCAGCGTCTGCCGGGTGCCTCCCGTGGTCAGGGTGTAGGCGTCGCGCAGGGTGCTCCGGTAGCGCAGTTCGTCCCCGTGTCCCGAACGGGTGACGAAGTAGCCGATCTCGACATGGCGGGCCCGTGAGCCCGCCTTGTCCAGAGCCAGCGCGCCGGCGAGGTTGCCTGGCACGTAGTCGTAGCCGAAGGCGGGCACGAGGGTGGCTCCCCGGGTGGCCGCGAGGGAGTCCAGCTCGGCAAGGACGCGGCGGGCGAAGGTTCCCTCTCCCGTGGAGTCGAAGTAGTGCGCCCCTGCCCGCGCAGCAGCTGTGACCGTGGCCATACCGAGCTGCATGAACGGCCCGACCGTGGAGACGACCACATCGCTGGGCTCCAGGAGGCGCGTGAGGTCGGCCGCCGAGGTGACGTCGACCTCGGCCACCGACAGCTCCGCCCCCAAGCGGTCGGCCAGGGTCAGCATCTTGGTTCGGTTCCGTCCTACCAGCGTCGGCTTCTCACCTCGTGCGAGCAGTTCCCGGAGCACTCGCTGCCCGGTGTACCCCGTCGCGCCCAGCAACACGATCCTGCGCTTTTCCACGGCTCCGCCTGCCTTCCGGAGGGCACTGTCGTACCGCCATCGACTGACCGTGAGTCATTCACTGACTCCAGGTCATTGAATATACGATGGTGCGCATGCGAGGGCCAAACCGACGACAGATGTATGCAGAGCAGACCCGGGCGGACCTGGTGGCGGCCGCGCGCAAGCTGCTCGTCGACCATGGGTTCGCGGACACGTCGGTCGAGGCCATCACCGGGACGGCGCTGGTGAGCAAGGGCACCTTCTACCACCACTTCCCGGACAAGAAGGCGATGTTCGCCGAGCTCTACACGGAACTGATTCAGCAGGTCGGGGCGCTGTGCGACCTGACATCCGAGGCGGTCCGTGCCACGCCGGACCAGCCCGCCATGACCGCGGTGGCCAACCTCACGCACGCCTTCCTACGACGGACCATCGACGACCCCCTGCACCGTGAGCTGATGGCCCAGGCCCCCTCGGTCCTGGGCGAGCAGTACCGGCACATCAACGAAACCGTCGCCCAGCCGCCGATCGGACGGCTGCTGACCGTTCTGGCCGAACGCGGCGATCTGCAACCGGACGTTCCCGTCGCCACGGTCGCCCGGCTGCTCCTGGCCGGCCTGTGTGAGGGCAACCAGATCATCGCCGCAGCGACGGACCGGGAGGACGCCCTGACCAGGACGTTCCGCGCGATCACCCTGCTGATGTCGGGCCTGGCGGCCGACGGCACCAGCGCCCACAGCTGACCTGAGCTGGAGGCTTGTGAACGGCGCCGCCGGATAGCCGCCCCCTTCGGCCGGCATGACCGCGTCGCTACTGTGCCGTCTCGTCCTCGATATCGCGGACCAGGTCGAGGGCCCGGCCCAGGGTCGCGAGTCGGACGTCGAGAGTCTCGCCGATGGGATGGAAACGAGCGGTTCCGACACCGGCGGCGCGCCCACACGCGCAGCCGCTCGCGCACCATGCCCTCGCTTCCGATCGGCGTGGTCGCCAGCACCATCTCGTCGGTGACCAGGCCAGGCGCGCGGTCCCGTTCCCCGGTCTGCCAACGTGTCCGAACCTCAGCTGTCACCTCGGCCTACCACCGCAGAACTGGCTCCGTCTGGTACGGCCGTTTCTCCAGCAGCCCCTCCTCCACCACCCGACGCAGCCGGTCCATCGGTGCGTCAACGGCGGTCCCCATCGACTTCTGGAACGCGTCGAACCGCAGGATCCCGTAGAAGATCGACCGGTGCGCGCGCCATCTTGTGTTCCAGCAATAACGAAGTTATGTTGCCGCCATGAAACGTGACTTGCTGGGCAGAAAGCTGGTTGTCACCGGAGCGGCACGCGGCATCGGCGAGAAGGTCGCCCGCCAGGCCACCGCCCGAGGCGCTCATGTGACCCTGATCGGCCTGGAACCCGATCGGCTGCGCGACCTCGCCGATGACCTGGGCCCCACCGCCTTCTGGCGTGAGGCTGATGTGCGTGACGGCGCCGCTCTACGGTCGGCGATCGATGCGGCTGCAGAGGTGATGGGCGGCATCGACCTCGTCGTCGCCAATGCCGGCGTGGTGGCGTACGGGACGGTGCGACAGACGGACGAGGCGTCGTTCGAGCGGGTCCTGGACATCAATCTGAACGGCGTGTTCCGCACCCTCAAGTACGCGACACCCCACCTGGAACGCAGCCGGGGCCACGTGCTGGTCGTGGCGTCCGCACTGTCGTTCATGCCGCTGGCAGCAATGGCCTCCTACGGCGCCAGCAAGGCCGCGACCGAACTGCTTGCCCTGACCTACCGTCAGGAGGTGGCGCACCTCGGCGTCACAGTCGGCCTCGTACACCCCTCCTGGATCGACACGGACCTCGTCCGGGGCGCCGAGGTGGACCTCCCCTCGTTCCAGGGCCTGCGTCAGCGGCTGCCCTATCCAGGAAACGTCA
This sequence comes from Streptomyces sp. NPDC096311, assembly GCF_044763085.1. Taxonomy (NCBI): domain Bacteria; kingdom Bacillati; phylum Actinomycetota; class Actinomycetes; order Kitasatosporales; family Streptomycetaceae; genus Streptomyces; species Streptomyces sp. NPDC096311. The sequence continues at coordinate 106,039 of NZ_JBIWFN010000013.1, read as the reverse complement.
CCACGAGCGCCGACCGGGCGGCTGCCGCGATCGTCGACGGGCTCGTGCGCCGACGCAGCCGCGTATACGTCCCGCGCGCAGTCCTCGTGGCCAACTGGGCGAAGGCGGCACTGAACTCGCCGCTGGCCTGGCCCTGGGCGAGGCGCTTCGCGGCCCGGGCGGTTCCGTCCCTCGAACGGGAGGTCGCGGCGCTGGGGAGGCATGACCAACTCACGCCGGGTGCCGATACTCCCGGTGCGGAGACCAGGTCCTCCTAGCCGCGCACGGGGCGGAAGGCAATCGCCCTACTTTCTCTGGCCTTGGACGATCGAGTCGTACAAGCGCGCGCCAACCTCGTGCGAGGCCTCGGCACGCTCCCGCTCGTCGCCCAACCCGACAGAGAAGTTCACACCCATCGGCAGGAGCACCTGCACCACCGCGTCATCGAACTCGACGAAATGCTCAGCCAGCTCAAGGGTGATGTACCCGTGCACGAGACTCCACAACTGAGCTGCTACGACTTCGGGTTCCTGCCGCTCGACCCTGCCGGAGTTCACGAGCCGCTCACACGCTGCGGTGACATGGGCATGGGCGTCTCGGAAGGCAGGCGAACGCCCACTCAGACGAAGGTCCGCGTCCGACAGCGGCCGGTACGTCGCACGCGTGGACAGCCCGAACATGAGGTCGTACAAGTGGGGGTTTTCGCGGGCCACTCGACGACAGCTCAAGGCCATGGCAAAGAGATCCGCGATCGGGTCCTCCGTCACCGGCACCTGGGCAAACGCCGCGGCAAGCTCCTTGAAGCCATGGTCGACAACGGCTCGCATCAGTTCGGGGATCCCACCGAAGTGGCTGTAGACCAGCATCGTCGACAGTCCGCTCACGGACGCCACCGTGCGCGCCTTGACGGCCGATGGACCCTGTTCGGCGAGCAGACTGATGGCGGCCCGCACAAGCCGCTGCGGTGCGTCATCGACCCTCGTCCGCCCTGACATGACCCTCATTCCTCCATCTGACTCCGCGGCCGACCACGAGCCTCTATACCGCACACCATCGAGTGGCGGTTGTCACACTTGAAATAACTTGGTTATATGACTCGCCAGGGTCAGGATACACATCACGAGTGACGTGCCGTCTCGGACACAGGCGTGCGCCCCTGGGCGCACCTTCACGCACTGTCCCAGATTGTTGCCGCCGGTACGCCATCCCGCCACGGCGATACAGCTTCATCGCCGCTGCACCACACATGCGCGGCCATCCCCCACCCACTTTGCACTCCCCATGAACTCAGCACGGGAGCAGGTTTCATGCCATACAAAGACAAGGGCCATCTGGAGATCGAAGATCGCGGGGCCGTCCTGGTCGTCCGGGTCGACGGCGGTCCGCACCAGGTGTTCGGCCTCGATATCGCCGGCCAGCTGGACAAGCTGGTGGACCGGGTCGACCGCGATCCGGGCATCCGTGCCGTCGTCTTCACCGGGGCACATCCCGAGCGGTTCGTCAGCCATGCCGCGGTCCGGTGGCTTCAGGAAGAGGGCGCCGCGAGCCCTACGGTCGGCCGACGCGGTGCCGCCGCCGTCGTACGCATGGCGAAGCACGTGGACCGGTCCCGTTTGCTCGGGGCCGTGATGCGCAGGACCCCGATGCGAGGAGCCCTCCAGCTGGAGCGCCTGCACACGACCTTCCTCAGGATGAACGGCAGCGGTGTCCTCTTCGTCGCCGCCCTCAACGGTTCGGCTCTCGGCCTCGGCGCGGAGTTCGCCTGGGCGTGCGATCTGCGGGTCATGGCCGACGGGGACTTCTTCATCGGCCAGCCGGAAATCCTCCTCGGCATCATCCCGGGTGGAGGCGGCACCCAGCGGCTGACCCGCCTGATCGGCACCCACCGGTCCTTGGCCGCGATCCTCGAGGGCAAGCCGTTCACACCTGCGGAGGCTCTCGCAAACGGGGCAGTCGACAAGGTCGTTCCGCAGGACAAGGTGGTCGCCCAGGCGATCGAACTCGCAGAACACTTCGGCAGGCGGCCGAAGGGGTCGGTCGCGGCCGCCAAGAGGTCGGTGTACTTCGGCGGGTCGATGTCGCTGGAGGACGGCCTGCACGTCGAACGCGCCGAGTTCTTCACCAGAGTCATGTCCAAGGAGGGTCAGGAACTGATGCTCGACTACATGGATACGACGGACGCCACCGGCGAACTCCCTCTCTACCGGCCGGACACCTACGCGCGGGCGCTCGCGTCGGGCAGCGTGCCCGGGCGCCGCTCGGTGAACGGACGGTGAGCCGACGGTGACCACTCCACAGCCCTTCACCCGTCACGACGTCACGTTCCCCTCCGGCGACAGCAGATGTGCCGGATGGCTCTACCTCCCCAGGGGCGTCGTCTCCCCGCCCGTCGTCGTCCTCGGGCACGGCCTGGGCGCCACCCGCGAGATGCGCCTGGACGCCTTCGCCGAGCGATTCGCACAGGCCGGCATCGCCGCTCTGGCCTTCACCTACCGGCACTTCGGCGACAGCGGCGGCCACCCGCGCCAGCTCCTGTCGATCAAGCGTCAACTCGTCGACTGGGACGCCGCCATCGCCTACGTCAAGGCCCGCCGTGACGTCGACCACGACCGTGTCGCCGTGTGGGGCAGCTCCTTCGGCGGCGGCCACGCCATCACCGTCGCCTCACGCCATCCCGAATTGCGCGCGGCTGTGGCCCAGTGCCCGTTCACCGACGGTCTCGCCTCCGCGCTCGCGCTGGGCCCGGTCGCCTCACTCAGGATGGCTCCTGTGCTCGCCCGGGATCTGGCGACCAAGGTGCGCGGCAAGGCACCCGTATTGGTCCCCATCGCAGCCCCTCCCGGTTCGCCGGCCCTCATGAACGCTCCGGACGCCCTCCCCGGATACCAGGCGCTCCAGCCGGCCGGGACGACGTTCCGCAACGAGGTGGCGGCCCGGGTCATTCCGACCATCGCCGCCTACCGGCCCGGACGTGCTGCGAAGAAGGTCACCATGCCGATCCTCTTCTGTGTCAGCAACACCGACTCGGTCACGCCTCCCGCCCAGACCCTCCGGTACGCGGGCACCGCGCCCCGGGGAGAGATCAAGAGGTACGACGCCGGCCACTTCGACTTCTACACCGGCGAGACCTTCGAGGCACTGGTACGCGACCAGATCGAGTTCCTCGCCCGCCAGCTGGACCCGGCACCCGCCGCGTCGACTCCTTGACCGGGTCGCATCACACCGAGACAGGTACGCTCGCCATGAATTTCGCTTCTCTGCCCGACCGCCGCGCCGAGCTCGACCCTCATGGGGCCGCGGTCTCGGACGGTCACCTGTCCCTCACCAACGCGCAGTTGCTGAGCCGGGTCCGAACGGTGGCGCGTCAACTCCAGGACCTCGGAATCGGTCCCGGTGACGTCGTCGCCCTCAAGCTGACGAACCGCGTCGAGTTCGTACTCCTGCTGTTCGCCGCCTGGCGGCTCGGCGCCACCATCACACCGGTCAACCCGAGCATGACCGATGTCGAGGTGGTCCGACAACTCAAGGACTCCGGTGCGCACCTGCTGGTGGTCGAGGACGGTGCGGCCGTAGGAGGGCACGGTGTTGCCGTGCTCGCCGTCGGCGAACTGTATGAAGGAGCGGTGGGCTCGGATCAAGCACCGCTTCTGGACCCGTCCACGCTGGCCCTGCTCATCTACACCAGCGGTACGACCGGGGTTCCCAAAGGTGTGATGCTCGACCATGCCAACATCGATGCCATGGTGGAGATGGGGCGCCAGGCATTGGAGGTGGGGCCGACCGACCGGTGTCTGCTGATCCTGCCGCTCTTCCACGTCAACGGCATCGTGGTCAGCGTTCTCATGCCTCTACTCGTGGGCGCGAGCGTCGTCATCGCGGGCCGCCGGTTCGATCCCCGCACCTTCTTCGACCTCGTCGAGCAGGAGCGCCCCACCTTCTTCAGCGCGGTGCCGACGATCTACAGCATGCTCGCGGCACTGCCGGACGACGTTCGGCCCGACACGTCATCGCTGCGGTTCGGCGTGTGCGGCGCGGCGCCCGCCTCCGCCGAGTTGCTGACCCGGTTCGAGGCCCGGTACGGCCTTCCGCTCGTCGAGGGGTACGGGCTGTCCGAAGCAACCTGCGGCTCCACCATCAACCCTGTCGCGGGCCCTCGACGCGCCGGAACCGTGGGGCTGCCCTTCCCGGGCCAGGAGATCCGGATCGTCGACGCCGACGGTTTCGAGGTGGCGCCGGGCATTGACGGTGAGGTGGTCGTGAGGGGCGCCAACGTCATGCGTGGCTATCTCGGCCGTCCCGACGAAACGGCCCGCGTCATCATCCGCGGCTGGTTGCACACGGGCGATGTGGGTCACCTCGACACCGAGGGCTATCTGACCCTCGTCGGGCGCTCGAAAGACATGATCATCCGGGGTGGAGAGAACATCTATCCCAAGGAGATCGAGGACGTGCTCACAGGCGACCCGTCGGTGCTCGAGGCCGCTGTGATCGGCGTACCCGACAAAAAGTGGGGAGAGGTGGTCGTCGCCTACGTCCAGCCCCGACCGGGTCTGACGGTTGATCCGGGGGCGCTGAAAGCGCTCTGCACGCGCAGTCTCACCGGCTACAAGCGCCCGACCTCGTTCGTCGTGGTGGAAGCCATCCCGAAGAACGCGGTCGGCAAGATCGACAAACCCTCGTTGCGGGCTGCTCACGCCGCAGCCTCTGCCAGGTCCTGATCAATACGGTCACTCGGCGAGAGCGGACGGGATCAGCTGCTCCGCCCAGATCACCTTCCCCTCGCGATGGTGCCGCGTGCCCCAGCGTTCGGTGAGCTGGGCAACCAGGAGCAGGCCGCGGCCGCCCTCGTCGAAGTCCCGGGCGCGGCGCAGGTGCGGGGCGGTGCCACTGGCGTCGGAGACCTCGCACGTCACAGTGGATTGGAGGATCATCCGCAGTTGGATGGGGCTCTTGCCATAGCGGATGGCGTTCGTCACCAGTTCGCTCACCACAAGCTCCGTGATGAAGGCCATCTCTTCCAACCCCCAGGCGGCCAGCCGCTCAGAGGCGAAAGCGCGCGCATGGGAGACGACGGCCGGATCGGAGGGGAGGTCCAGGGTCGCGACGTGGTCGGCGTCCAGCACTCGGGTGCGTGCCACAAGAAGAGCGACGTCATCGGCGGGGCGGCTGGGCAACAGCGCGTGGAGCAGTCCGTCGCAGGTCTCCTCCAGCGACGCGGGTGCCTGAGCGAGGACATCGGACAACACCGCCAGGGCGGCGTCCACATCGCGAGCGCGGCTTTCGATGAGGCCGTCGGTATAGAGCACCAGGAGGCTGCCCTGTGGCAGTTCGAACTGGTCGGTTTCGAAGGGAAGCCCTCCCAGACCCAGTGGCGGACCGATCTGCAGCTTCGGGAAGACGACCGTACGAGGGCTCACATCACCCGGAGTCACTACGGCCGGCAGGACGTGTCCGGCACTGGCCAGGGAGCACACGCGGGAGACGGGGTCATAGACCGCGTACAGGCACGTGGCACTGATCTCGTCCATGCCCCTTTGCTCCGCGCGCTGCAGCCGGATGACCACGTCGTCGAGGTGTGTCAACAGTTCATCGGGGGTGAGGTCGATGTCCGCCAGAGTACGGACGGCCGTTCGCAGTCGGCCCATGGTGGCCGAGGCCTGGAGGCCGCGGCCGACCACGTCGCCCACGACGAGGGCGACGCGAGCTCCGGAGAGCGGGATCACGTCGTACCAGTCACCGCCCACGCCGGCCCTTGACCCGCTGGGCAGGTACCGGGCGGCCGTCTCGACGGCGGACTCCTCCGGCGCGTGCTGCGGCAGCAGGCTGCGCTGGAGGGTGAGGGCGATACTCCGCTCCTGGGTGTAGCGACGAGCGTTGTCGATGTTCACCGCTGCCCTGGAGGAGATCTCCTGGGCCAGGAGCAGATCGTCGTCGTCGAACGGATCCGCTGTCTGGCGGCGGCAGAACTGTGCCAGCCCCAGCGGATTGCCCCGTGCCCATAGCGGGATGAGGAGCAGAGAGTGGATGCCGCCCGCACCTGAGACACCACTGTCATCCGGAGGCACCTTCAACCACGTCGGCGCGTCGGAGGCCGTGATGCCGAGCCGGAGGGGTTGTCCGGTGGCCAGTACGACAGCCGGCTGCGACCCTTCCTGGTAGGTGTGCCTCGGCCCTGAGCCGGCAACCGGGTCCTTGCTTCCGTCCGAGACAGATTGCGCGATCCGGCGAAGTAGGGGCGGACCGTCTGCCGGGTGCGTGCCTTCTTCGCGAAGGGCGGCGTCGAGAAGGTCGACGGTGACGAGGTCAGCGAAGTGGTCGGTACCGACGTCTGCCAGTTCCTGGGCGGTGCGGGCGGTGTCCAGCGTGCTCCCGATCCGTGTGCCGGCTTCGTTGATCGTGATCAGCCGCCGTTGCAGCCAACGGTCGCGCGCCCGCTGATACGCGGCTACCGCCTGCTGCGAGGTGCGATCGACATACTCGAAAGCCAACGCGCTCAGCGTGATCGTCACCGCGTTGATCAGCTCGGGCTCCTTGGTGAGACGGCCGGTCTGCTCATAGAGCAGATGAAGCAGACCCGCGTGGACGAGCCGATAGATGCGGAGCAGCTCGCTGATCTGCACCCCGTGCTCAGCAAGTCGGCAAGCGAAGTCGATGGCCGCGGGCGGCGTCGTGACCTCGGACAGATCACGGCCGCGCTCAAGAAACTCCAGAGCGGTGTCGACGACTTCGGACAGGGCCACTGGCGCCAGAGCGGCGATGTCCTCGTATCTCCACACCTCGGGAAGCTCGCTGCGCAAGCGCTGCAGCACCACTTCGGTCAGCTGATCCGATTGGGCCGTGAGCCCTCGGGCGAGATCTTGAAGGAAGGCATGGGCGTCGGTTCCCATGAATCAAAATGTACGGGGAAAGGCATGTGCGGGCACTTCCCGGCCGCTTGCCCGTTTCCCGCTGAGGTCGGCCGTACGTCCGAGGGCTGGGCGACGACGACCCTCACCGCCGCCGCCCAGCCCGGTCATGGTGCTCGCTCCCGGTTCAGCGACCGTCGAGGAACCGCGTCAGAGACCGTTGAGGAAGTCCAGGAGCTCCCTGTTGACCGCCTCGGGCCGCTCCTGCTGGATCCAGTGCCCGCAGTCTGCCAGGATCACCGACCCTCGCAGGTCGGGGACCTTTTCCCCGATCCGGGCGATCGCCTCCTGGCTCCAGATCGTCGTCACGTCCCGGTCGCCCCCGATGAAGAGCGCGGGCACGGTCACCGGCCTGTTCTCGTACTCCTCGAGGACCTCCCAGTTCAGATCGAGGGTCCGGTAATAGTTCAGCGGGCCGGTCAGTCCGGTGTGCTCCAGCTCGGCGACGAGGAAGTCCACCTCGTCCTGGCCGATCCAGTCCGGCAGTGTCTCCGGCAGTTCCAGCCTCGCGCCGAACTTCTCCGCCCGCGGCACGCACATGGCGCCCCGCACGAACTCCCGGAGGAACTCCGGCGGAAGCGACGTGAGGTCGACGCCGGCGAGCTCAGGTGGCAGGGGACGGTCCGCGGACAGGCTGTAAAGGCCGCTGATGACCCACGACCGCACATCCTCCTCGATCTCCTGCTCCGCAACAGCGCCGGGAAGCGAGAAATACTCCTGGTAGAACAGCATGTCAGGACCCGCAAGCTCGCGGGCGACCTCGCTCGGGCGCCGCTCACCGAAGGGGTTGCCCGGCAGTCCCGACTGGCCTCGGCCGCCGAACGGCACGCTCAGCGCCACGACCCCGCGGAAGACATCGGGCCGGGTCCACGCCGAGGCCCACGCCACCGGAGCCCCGTAGTCATGGCCGACGATCACGGCGCTCGACTCGCCCAGGGCCTCGACCACACCGACACAGTCCGCGACCGATTCGGTGATCCGATACGCCGCTATGTCGGCGGGCTTGGACGATCGTCCGTATCCCCGCATGTCCAGTGCCACGGCGCGGTAGCCGGCGTCGGACAGCGCGTCCATCTGGTGCCGCCACGAGTACCAGGACTCGGGGAAACCATGGACCATCAGGACCATCGGGCCGGACGTCCCGGCGATCCGCAGGTGGATGCGCTGCCCGTTGACCCGGACGGTGCGCTCTTCCCAATCAGAGAGGGGCATTGGGCGGCCTCCATGTCGCTCTTGTGTGCAGGCGTATGCAAAGAAACGTTCCTTCGAGGCGGTACGGTCCCGTCGTGCCACCTCGTACGAGGGCGGTGCGGGCATCACTTCGCCGCTTCGACTTCGATGCCCGCACCGCCGGTCCTTGGTTATGCGTCGCTGAACTTCGCCGTCCCACCGGTGAGGTACTGGATGACGCCGAGGCCCTGCGCCCGTGCGCAGTCCTCGGTCAGCTTCTGGACGGTGACAGCGTCGAGGACCGAGTGGAACTGACCCTCGTCGGTGAAGCCGACGTTGGCTCCGTACACGATGAACAGCACGACCGTGGGCTCGGAGGTCGTCTCCGGCACGGCGAAGGTATGGACCGAGGAGGCCGGCTCGTAGAGGTACGACCCGGCAGTCTGCGGCTGGTCCGGGTACTCCTTGTAGATCCACTCTCCCTTCAGGGTGTAACCGTGCACCGGGCCGGTGTGGAGGTGAATGGGCAGCTCCACACCGGGAGCGAAGGTGCCGATGATCACCCACACCCCGACTTCGGGGTCGAGGAACAGCGGCTGGAAGTCGATCCCGGGGCCCATGGAGTCCTTCAGGACGGGGATCTCGTTCACGTTGACCGTGAGTAGCTCGGTCTGCGGGAGCGAGACGACGGGGACCTTGTTCGCGGTCACTTCAGCGGTCATGGCGGGTGTCTGCTTTCTCATGATTGCCGTGGCCCAGCGGGGTGGGTCCCGCCGTGGGCCGCAGGCGGGAGGGCGGCTCGGATGCTGATCAGCTCACGGAAGGACGATGATCTTGGCGTCCTTCTCGGGGTCGGCCAGCCTCGCGAAGGCCTCGGGCACTTCGTCGAGCGCGACACGACTGGTGATGAACGACTCGACCCGCAGTTCCCCGGAAGCGATGTGCCCCAGCGCCTGGGCGAACTCCTCGGGTGTGTAGGAGATGCAGAAGGCCAGGTCGATCTCCTTCATGATCGCGAAGCTCGGGTAGATGAAGTCCTGCTCCATGCACAAGCCCGCGACGACGACCTTCGAGCAGGCCGCCGCTCCGGACAGGATCTGCTGGAGGATCCCGGGGACACCGACGCATTCGAAGACCACGGACGGACGCAACCCCGCGCCGGGGAACATCGGAGTCTGGCGGCCCCACCGCTCCGCCCCGGAGGTGGCGGCGACCTCCTGCCACGACTCGTAGGGCGACGTCTCGCGCGGGTCCACCACGACGTCGGCACCGAGGGCCGCGGCCATCGCTCTGCGCGACGGCGAGAAGTCCGACGCCACGATCGGGCCGATGCCACGCATCTTCAGGACCGCGATCACCGCGAGTCCGATGGGACCGCAGCCGATCACGAGCGGCACGTCATCGGGCCCCAGGCCGCCGCGGTTGACCGCGTGCAGGGCGACCGCGAGCGGTTCGGCCAGGGTGGCGAGGTCATCGGGCACATGGTCGGGAACCGGAACGAGAAGGTCCTCGGACAGGAGCATGTACTCGGCGTACGCGCCTGGGGTACCGGGACCCCCGAAGCCGATGGTCACGGGCTCCGGCCGGAGCAGGAACGGCACCGAGACGACTCGGCTGCCGGGGGCGAGGGTGGCTCGGCACTCGGGTCCGTACTCGACGACCTCGGCGCAGAACTCGTGCCCCAGGACGACCGGCTCGTCGAGCTTGAAGAGGTCTACCCCCGCCGCCTCCTTGGCGCTGTCCAGCAGCTGCGCGCCGTGGGTGACACAGTGCAGGTCACTGCCGCAGATCCCCGCTGCGAGGACCTTGACCAGCGCCTCACCAGGGCCAGGCTGCGGCAGCGGCGTCTCGACGACCTCGAGGCCGCTGTTGATCATGACGACTGCTTTCATCGACATGAGCTGCTCCCCGTGCCGTTGCCGCGATATCCGCTGGCGAGGAGGGCTTGTCTTGCGGAAACGTTGATTTGCATGGCTCTGTCTGCTTCCTCGGAGACGGAGATCGTCACGTTGGCTACGTGACGCCGATCTGGATGCTGGCACCGGCAGAGCGGCTCGAACTTGTCTTGATGCGACTATTAGTTGACACTTGGCGACTGTGACCAACTTGATCCGTGGTCTCGCACTCCTCAACGTCGCGGAAGTGGTGTCCAGCCTCGGCGGTGATCCGGATGCCCTGATGCGCTCGCACGGCATCGATCCACCGGCTGCCGGTGACTACGACACGTTCCTCCCCTACGACTCGGTGGCAGCCGTGATCGGGGACGCGGCCCAGGAGCTCGGCTGCCCCGACTTCGGGATGCGACTGGCACGCAAGCAGGGCATCGAGATGCTGGGCCCCATCGCGGTCGTCATCCGTAACGCGGAGACCGTCGCCGCGGCGATCGAAGGGGTCTCGCGATACCTGCACAACATCGCGCCCACCGACTCCACCGAGCTGATCCGCACTCCGCGAGCGGCAGTTTTCACTTTCTCGACCAACCTGCGACGGCCGGCTCATCATGACCAGATGATCGAGAAGGGCCTCGGCATCGCGATGGACGCCTTCCGGTTGATGATCGGGGAGAACTTCGTCCCGCTGCGGGTCACATTGCAGCACCGCCGCATCGCACCCATGAAGAGCTATCGCGAGATGTTCGGGTGTCCTGTCGAGTTCGAGCGGCAGGTGAACTCCGTCCATCTGCCCCACCATGCCTTGAGCCAGCCGATCCTTGGCCGGGACGCGGCAGCAATGGCCCTGGCCGAGAAGTACCTCGCCGGCATGAGGCCCGACCTCGCCATCGCCGACCACGTGCGAGACATGACCCAGCGACTCCTGGTCGTCCACCAGGCCGGCCTGCTCTCGGTCGCCAGGGCGTTGTCCCTGCATCCCCGTGTCCTCCAGCGCAGGCTGGCCGAGTCGGGCACGTCCTTCGAAGAGATCCTCGACGACGTACGGCGCGACATGGCGTGGGAGCTCTCCGCCACCGGCATGCAGATCTCTCAGATCGCGACCATGCTCGGCTACTCCGAGACCAGCAGCTACACGCGGGCCTGCCGACGGTGGTACGGCGAATCGCCCAGGCAACTACGCGCCCGTCGGCGGGCCGCGCGCTGAGCGCCCAGGCCGGGGAGCGACTGATTCAACACACCGCCGGACCCTTGTCGGGCAGCTGTCAGGGCACGGGAAGTCCTGCCGTCAACTCTCAGATTCACCGGAGAACCTCTGGTGGCGATGCTCGCCCGCCTCCTCTTCGCCCTGCCCTGGAAACGCTGGTGGCCGGCCCGGGCCGCTCCGGCGAGGAGACCCGCGCTTCCCTGACGGACAGCCTCAAGTCAATCGCCGCCATCCCGCTCATCATCGGCGGCGAAGGCGCCTTCAAGCAGGTCCTCCGGGACTCGGGCACCGGTGACGCCATCGCCTCCGCGGCCGACGGCTCGCAGCACCAGGCGCCGATGCGACCTCCGTAGACTTCCATCATGGAACGGAAGAGCTTTGAGGACATGAGCTGCCCGGTCGCGCTGGCGCTGGAGCGGGTCGGCGAGTGGTGGAGCATCCTCATCCTGCGCGACGCGACACACGGCATCACCCGGTTCGACGAGTTCCAGAAGAGCCTGGGCATCTCACCGAACTCCCTGACCCGCCGACTCGGAGCGCTCGTCGAGGCCGGTCTTCTCGAGCGACGCCGCTACAACGAACGTCCCCCGCGGGACGAGTACGTGCTCACCGAGGTCGGGCACGCATTCCAACCAGTACTCATCGCCCTGTACGCCTTCGGCAGCGACCACTTCCCCCCGGAGGCGCCGAACGTACGCCTGGTCGACAAGGAGTCAGGCACGGATGTCGAACCGCTGTTGATCGACCGCGCGACCGGCCGTCCCATCGACGAGGAGCACACCACGTTCCTGCCGGGACCATCCGCGGACGACCGGCTCCGTGCCGTACTCGAGCGGAGGAACGAGCAGGCCTCATGAGCTCGGTGGCTACCATCACGACAGCCAGTCACTTGCATGATGGTAGTGACACTCCTACTGTTAGCCCTCGAGCCGCAATCGAGCGTGAGCACGTGGGCGGCCCGCTCCGGCCAGATGGTCGAGCACCGCTCCACCGGCCGCCGCCAGGGCGGAGGCAGTCACACGACGAGGTGTGCCATGAGCGCTTCAGTAAACGGCCGAGCCGTCCATCAGCACCGCACAGCGATCGCGCCGAGCCGCCGGAGTGATCGATTACCGCTCGACCGGCGTGAACAAACCGCCGTCACCCACCATTTCTTGCCAGTACGCGTCGACAGGGCCGTCATCACGGATGCCGCAGTCCTGACCTGGCCGGCTCTCGGTGATCAGCACTACGCGCCCACTCGGAATCGCTGGAGCAGTCGTTCACCTGCGTTCTTTCCGTCCTCGCCGAAGAGCGCGCCGAGCACGTGACCGAGCGTGTAGACAACTCGTCCACCGGCAAGGCCGACGCCGGTGCTACGGGGCGCCGCACCGCTCGGCCACCAACTACGTGACAACAGAAGGCTGTTGAACACCTCCGGCATGCACACAGCCTCCTCTCTGTCTGCCTCCCTCACTCAGACCTGACGGACGAACCCTGCCCGCGTCGGCACCCACCCGGGCACCGGTCGTGGAGTTGCCCGCGCCCTCCAGACGTTGCACGTCAGCCCCATGCACAGCCCTGCCCATCAGCGGCCCCCCTTGCTCTTGCTCTGGGCTTCCGCGGCACCAAGTCCGATCCACAGCAACCCCTGAGAATCAACAGTCGACTGGAGAGATCCCGTGCCTGCCGTATTCGTTCATGGCGTCCCGGACACCCACCACGTATGGGACGACGTCCGTGACCACCTGACGCGGACCGATGTCATAGCGCTCGCGCTGCCCGGTTTCGGAAACCCCGTACCGGAAGGCTTCACCTCCACGAAGGAGGAGTACGCCGACTGGATCATCGGGCGACTGGAGGAGATCGGCAGCCCGGTCGACCTCGTGGGACATGACTGGGGCTGCGTCCTCACCTCCCGCGTCGCCTCGCTGCGTCCCGACCTGGTGAGAACCTGGGCCGGCGGCGACGCCTCGATCGCCGGGACGGACGAGTGGCACTCCTTCGCAAAGATCTGGCAGACCCCCGAGGTCGGAGAGCAGTGGATGGCTGAGTTCGCGCCGTCGGCGTTGAGCGAGCTGCTGCAGGCCAACGGCGTGCCCGCCCAGCGCGCCGAGGAGAACGCGAGCCGACTGGACGCCACGATGAAGGACAGCATCCTCCGTCTCTACCGCTCGGCAGTTCACGTGTGGGCCGACTGGGAGCCCGGTCTGGCGGACATCACCAGCCCTTCCCTCGTGTTCTGGGGCACCGATGACCAGATCGAGCCGGTGGAGCGCGCCGACGCCGTCGCGAAGAGTGTCAAAGCCACGACTGTCGTCAGGCTGGACAGCGGACACTGGACACCGCTCCAGCAGCCGCGGGCACTCGCCGCCGCACTGACACGGCACTGGGAAAGCATCCGGGCCTAGCCATCCCTCACGGAGCGATTGCGCCGGCCACAGCCGAGTTGATCCGCGTGAACCGTGCCGACTCTCGCTTCTCCGAACTCCTGCTGCCAAAAGGAAGAGAGAGCCATGTCCCGACTCGACAAAATAGCCGTCCTGGGCTCGGGCGTGCTGGGCGGACAGATCGCCTGGCACAGCGCGTTCAAGGGCAAGACGGTCACCGTGTACGACATCGCACTGGACGCCATCGAGCGCTGTCGGGCCGCACACGACCAGTACGCCGCCGTCTACCTGTCGGAAGTCGGCGCCGACGACGCGGACATCGCCGCCACTCGGGAACGCCTGACGTACAGCACCGACCTGGCCGCCGCAGTCGCACAGGCGGACCTGGTGATCGAGGCGGTGCCCGAGATCCCGGAGGTCAAAACGGCCTTGTACCTGAAGATGGCCGAACTCCTGCCGCCGGACGCCCTCGTCGCGACGAACTCCTCGACACTCCTGCCCAGGGACTTCGCCCAGGCCACCGGCCGTCCGGAGAAGTTCTGCGCCCTCCACTTCTCCAACCTGATCTGGGCGATGAACTTCACCGAGATCATGGCTCACCCGGGTACGTCGCCACAGACGCTCACCGAGGTGACGGAGTTCGCCGTCGAGATCGGCATGCTGCCGATCCCCATCCGCAAGGAACAGAACGGGTACGTCGTCAACACGTGGCTGGTCCCCTTCCTCAACGCCGCGCAGACCCTCGTGACCAACGGAGTCGCCACCCCCGAGGACGTGGACCGCACGTTCCTGTACACCGGCGCCAAGTTCGGGCCGCTGGGGATGATGGACATGGTCGGCATGAAGACGGCGTACGACGTTCTCTCCCACTGGGGGAAGGAGAACGGTGACGCGCAGATGAGTGCCAACGCCGACTACATCAAGAAGAACTTCCTCGACCGCGGGCTGCTGGGACTGCAGACCGGCAAGGGCTACTACGACTACCCCGACCCGGCATACCAGCGTCCCGGCTTCCTCGACGTCCCCGACATCTCGGCTGTCCCCGACATCGTGTCCTTGATCTCGCCGCAGTGACCACGGCCCTTCCCCGGATCGTCACGACCACCACACGAAACGAAGGAAACCGACATGAGCGCAGCCGCTGAGGTGTCACGGAGACTCGAGCACGTCGACGTGCTGATCGTCGGAGCCGGTATCTCCGGCATCGACCTGGGGCACCATCTGAAGACGAAGCAGCCGGACAAGACCTTCGCGATCGTCGACGGCCGCGATGCGATCGGCGGAACCTGGGACCTGTTCCGCTACCCGGGTATCCGGTCCGACGCCGACATGCAGAGCTTCGGCTTCGAGTTCAAGCCGTGGACAAAGGCCAACGCCATCGCCGACGCCCACGAGATCCTTGACTACCTGCACGAGGCGATCGCCGACGACCGCCTCGACCGGCACCTGCACCTCGGGCACAAGGTGCTCAGCGCGGACTTCTCCTCCGACGAGGCGCGGTGGACCGTCACACTCGAGCGCACCGGCGACGGCGAGCAGTTCGACGTCACCTGCGGCGTGCTGTTCTCCGCTGCCGGCTACTACGACTACGCCGGCGGGTACACCCCCCACTTCGAGGGGCGCGAGGACTTCCACGGCCCGATCGTCCACCCGCAGCAGTGGCCGGAGGACCTCGACTACACCGGTAAGAAGGTCGTCGTCATCGGGAGCGGCGCCACCGCCGTATCCCTGCTGCCGTCGGTGGCCGAGACGGCGGGCCACGTCACGATGCTGCAGCACTCACCGTCGTACGTGCTGCCGGTGCCGCGCCAGGACCCGATCGCCAACACCCTGCGCCGACTGCTGCCGGAGACGGTCGCGTGGCGGGTCACACGAGGAATCAACATCAACCGCCAGCGCCTGATCCTTGCCCTCAGCCGACGCTACCCGAGGCAGATGCGGCGTCTGATCCGCAAGCTCAACGCCGGTGCCCTTCCTGCGGGTTATGCGATCGACACCCACTTCAACCCCCGCTACAACCCGTGGGACCAGCGGTTGTGCGTGGTCCCGGACTCCGACATGTTCAAGGCCATCTCCAGCGGTGCGGCATCCGTGGTCACCGATCGCATCGTGCGGTTCACCGAGCACGGGATCCTGCTCGAGTCGGGTACCGAGCTCGACGCCGACGTCATCGTCACGGCCACCGGACTGAACATGCTGCCCTTCGGCGGTATCACCCTGCACGTCGACGGCCAGGCCGTCGATCTCCACGACCACTTCATCTACAAGTCCATGATGGTCAGCAGTGTGCCCAACTTCGCCTTCGCCCTCGGCTACACCACCAACGCGTGGACGCTCAAGGTCGACCTGGTCTCCGATCACCTGTGCCGGCTGCTCGCCCACATGGACCGCCACGGCTACGCCACCGTCACCCCGGTCGCCGACGACCCGACGCTCACCGGAGGGCCGTTCCTCGACATGGATACGGCATACATCAACCGCGCCATGCACCTCTTCCCGCAGCGGGGCTCCCACGGCCCGTGGACGGTGGAGCAGAACTACCAACTCGACCGTGCCCGGCTGGCCACCGGCCCGGTCGAGGACCCCGCGCTGAAGTTCACCTCCACCGTGGTGGGCGCGAAGGCGGCACCCAGGGGAGCGGCGGCATGAGTACCCCGGCCTTCATCTCCGTCAACGGTCGACGCACCCGCGTGCGTATCGAGGGTGACCCGTCCGACCCGCCCGTGCTGCTGTTGCACGGCATCGGCCGCAGTCTCGAGGACTGGGCCCCGCAGTACCCACGCCTCGCCCCGGGACACCGGTTGATCGCCCTCGACCTTCCGGGCTTCGGCTTCTCCGCCCGTTCCCCCGAGCCCACCACGCTGAAGGTGCTGGCACGCGGAGTGATCGATGCGCTCGCAACCCTCGGCGAGCAGCGACCGCTGCACGTGCTCGGCAACTCTCTCGGCGGCGCGATCGCGCAGCAGTTGCTCGTCCTCGATCCGGAACGGGTGGCCGGCCTGGTGCTGGTCAACAGCGCCGGCTTCGGGCCCGAGGTCGCGCTCCCGCTACGGCTGCTGACCCTCCCCGTCCTCGGCCGCCTCGTCACCCGACGTCCCACCCGCGCCGGCACACGGATGACCGAACGTCTGCCCTTCGCCGACCCGGCACTGGCCACCAAGGAGCGGATCGATCACGCCTTGGCCATCGCCCGCCAACCCGACCCGAGCGCCGTGCTGCTCGAGACCGTTCGAGAACTCGCCACAATGCGCGGTACCAAGCCCGGCTGGCGGGCCGAACTGACCGCCGCCGTCGCGAAGCACCCCCGCCCCACACTGATCATCTGGGGAGACCGCGACCGAGTCCTGCCCGCCCGTCATCTCGACTCCGCACGCCGACTCCTCCCACACGCCGAGACCCATCTCCTCACCGGGATCGGTCACATGCCGCAGATCGAGTGCCCCGACGAGTTCGCCGCCCGCGTCCTGACGTTTCTCACCGACGCGGAACGACGGACCGGCACCGTGCCGCAGGGCGCGGCGCCCACTCTCTGACCCCGCCGGCCGGATGTTCATAGTCGACCGGCTCAAGGAACTGATCAAGTACAAGGGCTACCAGGTCCCGCCCGCCGAGCTCGAGGCCCTGCTGCTGACCCACCCGGCCATCGTCGACACCGCGGTCATCGGGGTCACCGACGACGACGGTGAGGAGATCCCCAAGGCCTTCGTCGTCCGCCGGCCCGGCACCGACATCACCGCGGACGAGGTCATCGAGTTCGTCGCGCGCCGGGTCGCCCCGTACAAGAAGGTCCGGCGGGTCGAGTTCATCGACGTCATCCCCAAGTCCACGTCGGGCAAGATTCTCCGCAAGGACCTTCGTTCCCCGACCGCGTGACACATGCTGCGCGGCTTCTTCGGCAGGCCACCCCGGTCACGGGCGCCGCGATCGTCACCGGGCGCGGCGCCGTGCACAAACCGCAGATCAGGCGTTGCCGCCCTGGGGCAGGAGTGCCTCGCCGAGCATGCGCCAGTACGGCATCGCGGACTCGCCCGGCTCGATCCCGATCACCTGCACCGCGACGTGATCGGCGCCGGCCTCGACATGGGCATGGAGCTTCTCGACGATGGTGTCCAGGTCACCCCAGAACACGAGGTCGTCGACGATGCGGTCGCCGCCACGGGCGATCTCCTCCTCCGAGTAGCCCAGTCGTCGGAACTTCGCGATGTTGTAGGGGGAGTTCAGATAGATGTGCAGGTGTTCCCGCGCGATCGCGCGGGCCTTGTCGGGGTCGGACTCGAACAGCACCGCGTGCTCGACCCCCAGGAACGAATCCGGCCCGAGGATCTCGCGGGCCTGCGCGGTATGCGCAACGTTGACGTGATAGGTCTGCGCGCCGGCAGTGCGTTCACGAGCCAACTCGAGCATTTTGGGCCCGTACGCGGCCATGATGCGGCGCATGGGAATCCTCGGCAAGGGGTTGGGCGTCTGGAGTGCGTCCATCTCGTCGAGGTACGCGGTCATGGCCGCCAAGGGCTTGGTCCCCGCCCCCTGCCCGCCGCCGAATCCCAGACCGAGCACGTGCCGGTCGGGGTAGGCGTCGGCCAGCAGCAGGGCGGCACCGTACGCCCACCGGGCTCCGCGTGACCAGATCTGCGCGATGCCGTTGATGATGCGCATCTGCTCCGTGCAGGAGAGCAGATAGCCCGCGTGCGTGAGTGCGTCACGCCCGAGGAGCTCGGGAATCCACAAGGCCCGCCAGCCCTGCTCCTCGAGTTCCTGAACCGATTCGCGTATCCGCGCTGCGGGCTGGACCTCGAAGTCGAAGGTGTAGACCCCGAACGTCCCGACATCCAGACCATCAATGCTGCCCATCGAACATCTCCTCACATAGTCAGCCGAGCGCAACGCGATATCGCGGGATGCCGACGGGATGCAACCACCCCGCGGACGCTGCACGCTGCCGACTGATTGCGGTAGACAGACCTTTCTGTTAACTTACACCGTATGAGCACCGTGTCCACGCAACGCCCCGCCCGGGAGCGCATTCTCGATACCGCTTGCGAGCTGTTCTACGCCCACGGCTTCCACGCCGTGGGGGTGGACCGGCTGATCGCCGAGTCGGAAGTTGCCAAGGCCACGCTGTACAAGCAGTTCCCCAGCAAGGACGACGTGGTCGCCGCTTACCTGCGGGAAATGGACGACAGGTGGCGGCGCCAGCTGCGCTCAGCGGCGCTCGCCGCCGGGGACGACCCACGCGAGCAGCTCTTCGGCCTCTTCGTCGCACTTGAGCACGCGGCGCGAGAGGGCACACTGGGCTGTGCGTTCATCAACGCTGCGGCAGAGTACGGCCCCGGTAGCACCCCGCACGCCATCACCGCCGAGCACAAGCGTGCCGTCCGCGCCTGGGTGCGCGACCTGGCCGCCGCAGCGGGCGCCACGGACCCCGACACACTCGCGTTCCAGCTCACGCTCCTCATCGACGGCACGCTGGCGGCGACGCGCGTCGAACGCGCCGACGCCGCCGCCGAGGCCGCCAAGCGCGCGGCGCGCGACCTGCTCGACGCAGCCTGCCCCCGATAGCCCCTGGAACCGGCCGTTCGCGGCTTGTTTCGGGACCTGTAGAGACAGACCTTTCTGTTCACTAGACAGACCTTTCTGTACGCCCATCAGAGCGCCATCTCCCCACCGAAGGGACTTGATTCACATGTCCGAGCAGACCCTGCCCACCACAGCACGCGCATGGCACCTGGACGCCCGTCCAGAGGGCTGGCCGACGGCATCCAACTTCTCGCTGCGCGAGGTGGACCTCCCCACTCCCGGCCCGGGGCAGCTCCTGATCGCCAACGAGTACCTCTCGGTCGACCCCTACATGCGGGGCCGGATGAGCGACAAGAAGTCCTACATCGAGCCGTACGACGTGGACGCGCCGATGGACGGTCCCGCGGTCGGCCGCGTCCTCGCGTCCAACGCCGAGGGCTTCGCGCCCGGCGACTATGTGGTGCACGTCCTCGGCTGGCGCGACTACGCGGTCCTCGACGCGACAACCGCCCAGAAGGTGGACCCCGATCTGGCGCCCCTCACCGCCTACCTGGGCATCCTCGGCGTCACCGGCCTCACCGCCTACATAGGACTGGAGCGGTTCGCGAAGATCAAGGAGGGCGACACGGTCTTCATCTCCGGCGCGGCAGGCGCCGTCGGTAGCATCGCCGGCCAGATCGCCAAACTGAAGGGCGCAGGCCGGGTGATCGGCAGCGCGGGCTCGGACGAGAAGGTCAAACTGCTCGTCGAGGAGTACGGCTACGACACGGCGTTCAACTACAAGAACG
Source organism: Streptomyces sp. NPDC096311 (assembly GCF_044763085.1). Classification (NCBI taxonomy): domain Bacteria; kingdom Bacillati; phylum Actinomycetota; class Actinomycetes; order Kitasatosporales; family Streptomycetaceae; genus Streptomyces; species Streptomyces sp. NPDC096311. The sequence continues at coordinate 86,215 of NZ_JBIWFN010000013.1, read as the reverse complement.
GGCCGGTCGCCGAGCAGCTGGCCCAGGCGGCGCCGAACGGCATCGACGTCTTCTTCGACAATGTCGGGGGCGAGCACCTGGAGGCGGCGATCGGCGCGCTCAAGCTGCACGCACGGATCGTCCTGAGCGGGATGGTCTCCCAGTACAACGACGAGAAGGTCGTGGGACCGCGCAACCTGTGGAACCTGTCCGTGACGCGTTCGGACATCCTGTCGTTCATGTTCAGCGAGGAGCTGGATCTCCAGCCGGACTTCGTACGCGAGGTCGGCGGCTGGCTCGCCGAAGGCAAGCTCCATTACCGCGAAACCGTGAGGGACGGCCTCGACAACACCCTGGACGCCTTCTTCGCGATGATGCGGGGCGAGAACGTCGGAAAGATGATCGTCAAGCTCTGAGTCCGCCTTCAGCGGACTGCGCCAGGGGCCTGCCGTGCGCACGGCAGGCCCCTGGCGCGTTGATCGCACCGCGTGCAGGCAGCGAACTTCAGGCCAGCGGTCGGCACGACTCCGGAACGTCGGGCAGGCGCAGCGTCCACCGCTCCCACTGCCACGCCTCGTAACAGCACCCGCCTGGGCAGCGCCTCTCTGACACACCGCCAGGCTCGCATACCCATCGGCCTTCGGCCGCCGCACGTGACGTCACCCCGGACGGTCCCAGGCCACGTCACAGACGCCATCGAACTCCGCGGCGGCACGGCACGTCTCTCCACCCCCCCCTCCACGCAGGGTGCTTGCGATCACCGACTCACACCGCTTAGAATTACGGTCATACTTCAATGCTCGTGAGTCCTCACTGCCGACGGCTCAGATCTCTCTTCCGTCCCGACCGCACACCTTGCGGCCGCCCGGGAACACCAACTTCACCAGGAACCCTCCATGGACCTCTCCACCAGCACTGCCCTTGTCACCGGAGCCAACCGGGGCTTCGGCCGGGCCCTCGCCGCCGAACTGCTCAGCCGCGGCGCCACCGTCTACGCCGGCGCCCGCAACCCCGACCAGGTCGACCTGCCCGGCGCCAAGCCCATCGCGCTCGACATCACCGACCCCGCCTCCGTCGCGGCAGCCGTCGAGGCCACAGGTGATGTGACCGTCCTGATCAACAACGCGGGATCGGCCACCGGCGCCGACCTGCTCGCAGCCGACCTGGACGACATCCGGCTGGAGATGGACACCCACTACTTCGGCACCCTCTCTATGGCCCGGAGCTTCGCACCGCAGATCGCGGCCAACGGCGGCGGGGCGATCCTCAACGTCCTGTCGGGCCTGTCCTGGGTCAGCTTCCCGGAGATCGGCGCCTACTGCGCCGCCAAGTCCGCGCAGTGGTCGCTCACCAACGCCCTGCGCGTGCAACTCGCCGGCCAGGGCATCCGAGTGGCCGGACTGCATGTCGGCTACATGGACACCGACATGGTCCGGGACGTCGACGCGGCCAAGTCGGACCCTGCCGACATCGCCCGGATCGCCGTCGACGGCATCGCCGTCGGCGCCTACGAGATCCTCGCGGACAACGCCTCCCGCCAGGCTCAGGCCGCGCTCTCCGGGGGCGTCTCCGTGCTATATCCGCAGCTCCCCTGAGCGTCGGTCCGCCCAGGAATCCGCGCGAGCCGATGCGTACCCGTGCCCGGTGTCGACGCCGCGCCGCCGCGCCCCGGCATTCACACCCCTTGATCAATCGCCAGGCACGTCCGCCAAGGGAACGTCATGACACAGCACCGCAAGCAACCGGCCCGGCGCAGCAGCGCCGTCTGGGCCGTGGCCATCACCAGCATGGCCGGATTCATCACCGCCCTCGACAACCTGATCGTCACCACCGCCCTCCCCTCCATCCGCAAGGACCTCGGCGGCGGCCTCGAAGACCTCGAATGGACGGTGAGCGCCTACACCCTCACCTTCGCGGTCCTGCTCATGTTCGGCGCTTCCCTCGGCGACCGCTTCGGCCGCCGAAGACTGTTCGCCATCGGGCTCACGATCTTCACCGCGGCCTCAGCCGCGGCCGCACTCGCCCCCGGGATGGGTGAACTGATCGCCGCCCGTGCGGCGCAGGGCGTCGGGGCCGCGATCGTGACGCCATTGACGCTCACCCTGCTGGCGGCGGCCGTCCCCGCCGAACGGCGCGGCGTTGCCTTCGGCGTCTGGGGGGCGGCCAGCGGCATCGCCGTCGCCACCGGACCGCTCATCGGCGGCACACTCACCGAGCACCTCTCGTGGCAGTGGATCTTCTGGGTGAACGTCCCCCTCGGTCTGGCGCTGATCCCGCTGGCCCTGTTGCGGCTGGACGAGAGCCACGGCCCGAACCCGAGCCTCGACCTTGCCGGCACGGCCCTGGTCAGCGGCGGTCTGTTCGGCATCGTCTACGCCCTGGTGCGCGGCAACGCCGACGGCTGGACCAGTACCCCGGTGCTGGGCGGCTTCTTCGCGGGTACGGCCCTGCTCGTCGGCTTCGTCCTCTACGAACTGCGCGCCAAGCACCCGATGCTGCCGATGCGTCTCTTCCGCCACCGCTCCTTCAGCGCCATCAACGCAGCGAGCCTGCTGATGTTCCTGGGGATGTTCGGGTCGATCTTCTTGCTCAGCCAGTACCTGCAGACCGTCGGCGGCTACTCACCGATGGAAGCCGGCGTGCGCATGCTGCCCTGGACCGCCATGCCGATGATCGCCGGACCGCTGGCCGGGGCACTGTCCGACCGCATCGGCGGCGCTCCCGTCGTCACCGTCGGCATGGCCCTCAACGCGGTGGGCCTCGGACTCTGGGCGCTGGCCGTCAAGCCACAGGTGTCGTACACCGCTCTGCTGCCGGCACTGATCGTCTGCGGCATCGGCATGGGCATGTTCTTCGCCCCCAGCGCCAACCTCGTCATGAGCACGGTCCGCCCGGAGGAGCAAGGCATCGCCTCCGGCGCCAACAACGCGATCCGCGAGGTCGGTGGCGCCATCGGTGTCGCGTCGCTGGCGGCGGTCTTCTCCGCCCAGGGCGGCTACGGGTCCGCCTCGCTGTTCGTCGACGGGCTGAGGCCCGCGCTCTGGGTCGGAGCCAGCGCCGTCGCCCTGGCTGCGGCCCTGGCGTTGCTGATGGCCCGACAGCGTAAGGCCGACGGCCCGGCTGCCGGCATTGCTGTGGGGGATGCTCCGGTCGCCGCGATCTGAGGCCCGCGCCGAGGGGGCGGCCCCGCCAGTACGGCTGGGCCGCCCCCTCGGACTGTCCAGCCTGGTTCGCCGTGCGGGGACATCACAGTGTGGTCGGCGTCCCGCCGGCCAGGAAGGGCCGCAGATGTGCCAGCATCACCTCCGGTTGCTCCTCCGGGATGAAGTGGCCGCAGTCCGGGATCTCGGCACCGGTGACGTCAACCGCGTACTCACGCCAGATCTCCAGCGTCGGCAGGCGGGAGGGCAGCCCGACGGAACCCCACAGCGCCAGGACCGGCATGGTGAGGCGACGGCCCTCGGCGGCGTCGATGTCGTCGAGGGCGACGTCCTGCTCCATGGCCCGGTAGTCGTCGAAACTCGCCCGCATGGCACCCGGGCGGGAGAACGCGCGGACGTAGCCGTCGACCGCTTCGGGGGTCAGCCCGTGGCGGTTGTAGGTCCAGTGCTCGAAGAAGTACTCGAGATAGCCGCGGATGTCACGTCCCACGAGGCGCTCGGGCAGATCGGGTTGCATCTGGAACAGCCAGTGCCAGTACCCGGAGGCGAGCGAGGCGTCCAGTCGGCGGAACATCTCCCGGGTCGGCACGATGTCGAGCACGGCCAGCCGTTCCACCTGCTCGGGACGGTCCAGCGCCCAGCGATGTCCCACACGGGCGCCGCGGTCGTGGCCCACGACTGCGGCACTCTCAAAGCCGAGCGCCTCGACGAGGCCGGCCATGTCGGCGGCCATGCGCCGCTTGTCGTACCCGGATGCGGGCTTGTCGCTCAGGCCGTAGCCACGCAGGTCGGGCGCCACGACGGTGTGGTCGGCGGCGAGATCCGCCAGCACCGGCCGCCAGCAATCGGAGGTCTGCGGCCAGCCGTGGAGAAGGACGAGCAGCGGGCCGGATCCGGCTCGGACGTAGTGCAGGCGGACCCCGTCCACCTGGGTCACTCCGGTCGTCACAGTCGGCTGTCCCATGGCTGCGCCTCCTCATGCACGAACTAACCCTCTTAGAGGGTTAAGCTAACGTGCAGAATGGAGGCGTGGCAACGGACGACATGTGGATCTGGGACGGCGGGCGGGTCTGCCTGGACTTCGCCAACACCCTGCGCCGCCGGTGGCGGGCCACGCCGGAGGAGACTCTCCGGAATCCGGTCGACCTGGTCCTGTGGCTTCAGGAGGCAGGCCTGCTCGCACCAGGTGCCCCGGACCCCGCCACTGCCGCCGTGCTGGCGTCGGGCCGACGGCTGCGTGAGACGGTCGACCGGGCCGTACTTGCGGTTGCAGACGGCCGGTTGCCCGCATCCGGCGACGTCACGCTGCTCAACCGATCGGCAGCGGAGGCACCTCGACCGGCCCTGCAGATCGCCATCACAGACGGACGCCTGGAGCCCGCCGGCACCACGAGTCTCGCCGCCGACGCCACAGCCGCACTGGCACTCGTCGCCCAGGACGCCGTCGACCTGCTGCTGTCCGCCGAGATCCGCCGCGTACGCATCTGCGGCGCGGACACGTGCGCCCTGCGCTTCCTGGACCGCTCCCCCGCCCACAACCGCCGCTGGTGCTCCATGTCACGCTGCGGCAACCGCACCAAGGTCCGCCTCCACCAGGCGCGAGCCAGACGGAGCGAGCACACCGCGGAGAGTTGACGGAGGAGTTCGCGCCGATCGCCTGGCGCAAGCGCGCTCAGCTCACTGGGCCGGCCTCATACGAAAAGCGGGGCCCGGGACGCTCTCGATGTCTTCCGACTGCACAGGGTGGCCTTGTTCGCAGCGAATCTGGACATTGACGTGCGCACCGCACGTGCGGTGTCGCGACAGTACGGCCGGCCCCTCCGGGTCGGCACGGTACCGGTCACCCCACTGCAGGAGCCCCATCACGGCCGGGACCAGATCCATGCCTTTGGGGGTGATCACATACCTAGGCCGACTCCGCGCCCCCGGCTCCTTGTAGGTCTCGGTGGCCAGGATCCCTTCCTCCACGAGCATCCGGAGCCGCGTCGCGAGGAGGTTGCGAGGACAGCCGAGGACGCGTTCGAAGTCACTGAAGCGGGACGAGCCGTACCAGACCTCGCGGAGGATCAAGATCGTCCACTTCTCCCCCACAACCTCAAGGGTCCGCGCGATCGAGCAGTTCGACGTGTCCCGGTCGAGGCGGGGGTCCATACCGGTGTCCTGAAGAGCTTCGGTCCACGCATCCATGGGGGTGATTCTAACCGCATCTGAGTTTACTTTTCTATACTTAACCATTAGCGTCATGACCGTCCGAGGGACAGCACTCCTTCGTCCGGGGCGCGGGACTCGTACCCGAGGCCCCCAGGCCATTCAGCAGATGAGCCAGCGGCTCCGCCGACGCCTCGGCACCAGAGCAGAAGAACTGCCCGAACCATCACATCGACCACCAAGAAACCCACCGCGAAGATCACGCAGAAGGGCAGCCGACATGAAGGCATTCGTCGTCGAGAAGTACGGCAAGGACGGCGCACGCGCCGCACAGGTACCCGAACCCGCTGTCGGGGACCGCGACGTCCTGGTCAGAGTGAGCGCCGCCAGCATCAACCCGCTGGACAAGATGGTCCGCAACGGGGAGTTCAAGCAACTCCTGAAGTACAAGCCTCCGTTCGTGCTCGGCCACGACCTGGCCGGCGTCGTGACACGGGTCGGCTCCGCCGTACGCGGCTTCGAGGTCGGTGACGAGGTCTACGCCCGTCCGCGCGACCTGCGGGTAGGTGGCTTCGCGGAGTTCATCGCGATCGACCAGGACGATGTCGCGCCCAAGCCGGCCTCACTCACCCTCGAAGAGGCAGCCGCGGTGCCGCTGGTGGCCTTGGCCGCCTGGCAGATCCTCGTCGACCGTGCTCGCGTGAAGCCGGGGCAGAAGGTGCTCATCCACGCCGGTGCCGGTGGCCTCGGGTCGACGGTCATCCAGCTCGCCAAGCACCTCGGCGCCACGGTGGCGACGACGACGGACACCGACACCGAGAAGTTGGTCAGAAGCCTCGGCGCCGACGTCGTCGTCGACTACACCAAGGAAGACTTCTCGAAGGTGCTGTCCGGCTACGACCTGGTGCTGGACTCCCTGGGCGGAGCGAACCTCGAGAAGTCTCTGACGGTGTTGAAGCCCGGAGGCCTGGCCATCGGAGTCGTCGGCCCGCCGGACGCCGGGTTCGCCAAGCAGCTCGGCGCCCCCTCGTTCATGGGCGTGGTCATGAACACACTCAGTCGCAAGGTGCGCAAGCAGGCCAAGGCGCTTGGCGTGCGCTACCAGTTCTTCTTCATGCAGGCCAACGGCTCCCAGCTGCGCAAGCTCAGTGCCCTCTACGACAGCGGGAAGCTACGCCCGGTCATCGACAGGACCTTCCCGTTCGACCAGACGCTTGAGGCGATGGCGTACGTGGAGCAGGGCCGCACCAAGGCCGGCAAGGTCGTGGTCTCGATGGTGCCCGACAGGGACTGAGATCCGGGCTGTAGCAGGCCTTCCGCCCGGCGCGGTCAACGGAGGAGGCGACGACGCCGTCGGCGATCCAATGGCGACCACTTTCGTGGAGGGCCCCGCCTATGGATTTCACCGCGTGGCCGACCCGGAGAGCGCAAGCCAGTTCAGATGTCACTCGATCGTGCGGCAGACCCGTTCGTCGTTGCTGGTGTAGGGCCGCAGGTAGGCCCACTCTTCGAGCAGGGTGCGGTTGAAGCGTTCGACCTTGCCGTTGGTCTGCGGGCGGTAGGCACGAGTCAGCTTTCCGATGGCGCCGCTCTCGGCCAGGGCCTGTTTCCAGGCCAGGCCCTTGCGGTAGGCCCACCGCCTCGACATCTTCGTGCGCGAGGAGGGCGTCCACGGCGGTCTTGTCGCCGTGGACCACGTTGAACACGCCCTGCGGCAGCCCGGCTTCCGTGAGCAGCTCGGCGAGTTCGACGCCGAGTGTGGGGTCCTTCTCCGACGGCTTCATCACGAAGGTGTTTCCGCAAGCCAGGGCAACGGGGAACATCCACATCGGCACCATGGCGGGGAAGGTGAACGGCGAGATGCCGGCGACCACCCCGAGCGGCTCGCGCAGGGACACGGCGTCCACCTCGCGGGCGACGTTCTCCGAGAACTCCCCCTTTCAGCTGCTGCGGGATGCCGCACGCGAACTCGACGACCTCGAGCCCGCGCGTGACCTCGCCCCTGGCATCGGAGAGCACCTTGCCGCGCTCGGCCGTGATGCCCGAGGCGAGCCGGTCCGTGTCGCGTTCGACCAGGTCGCGGAACCGAAAGAGCGTACGAGCACGGATGTGGGGCGGGGTGAGGGACCAGGTCTCGAACGCCTCGGACACGGCCCGGACCGCGGCGTCCACGTCCTCGGCGGTCGCCAGCGCGACGAGGCCAGTCACCTGGCCGGTGGCGGGGTTGTAGACCTAGCTGCGGGTCTCGGCGCCGCGATCGTCGACGCGGCCGTCGATGTAGTGGTTGATGTGCGCCGGGGCGGCGGCTGTCGTGGTCATCAGGGTTCCTTGCTCGCCGAGTGTCAGGCGTAGATCTTCGCGTAGAGATCCCGGATCTCCTCCGCGGTGGGTACGACAGGGTTGTTGGCGGGGGATCCGGACGCGAGTGCCTGCTGTGCCATGAGAGGCGACAGGCGGAACCACTCTGCCTTGTCGATGCCGTGGGCCTGAGGAGTGGGCACCTCCAGGTCCTGGCACAGGATGCGGAGTGCCGCCACGAACTTCTCAGCGGCCATCGCGTCGGTGTCGCCGTCGGTGGCGGCTCCGAGTGCACGTGCGCAGTCGGCGTACCGGCTCTCGGCGGCGTGCACGGAGAACGCCGTCACCTCAGGGAAGAGCATCGCGTTCGAGAGACCGTGGGCGACGTGGAAGTGAGCGCCGATGGGTCGGCTCATGCCGTGCACGAGCGCCACGCTGGAGTTGGAGAAGGCGATGCCGGCCTGGGTCGCGGCGAGCATCATCGCCTCGCGAGCCTCCACGTCTTTCCCGTCGGCGTAGACACGGCGGAGGTGCTGGCCGATGGTCCGGATCGCGTCCAGCGCGAGGCCGTCGGAGAACGGATTGGCCTTGCGGCTCACGTACGCCTCCACGGCGTGAGTGAGCGCGTCGACGCCGGTGTCGGCGGTCAGCCGGGACGGCATCGACAGGGTCAGTTCGAAGTCGACGACGGCGGCGACCGGCAGGAACGCGGGCCCCGTGCAGAGCATCTTCTCGTCCGTGTGGCTGTCGGTGATGATGGTGAACTGGGTGGCCTCCGAGCCGCTGCCCGCGGTCGTCGGGACCGCGATCACCGGAAGCGCCGGGCCGAGGTTGGTGCGCGGGGCCTTGTAGTCCCGCATCTGCCCGCCCTGGACGCCCAGCAGCCCGAGGGCCTTGGCGGTGTCCATCGGGCTGCCGCCGCCGAATCCGATCACCGAGTCCGCCTGGTGCTCCCGCAGCACGGCCAGGCCCGCGCCGAGCGAGTCGGTCGTCGGATCCGGGACGGTGCCGGCGAACAGGCGCGGCTGCAGTCCGGCGTCCTTCAGCGTCGCCATCAGTCGTTCCGCCGCACCGGTTCCGGCGAGGAACGCGTCCGTCACCAGCAGGGGACGGCGCAGGCCCAGTCCCGTGATGACGTCGCCCAGTTCGCCGACGGCGCCGCGGCCGACGCGCAGGATCCGCGGGAGGGAAAGGCTGGCAACCATAGGGGCCCTTTCAGCGAGAACGGCGGGCATGTGGCGCCCACTGCCTTGAATATGCAGCTTCGCAATGTGTGCAATCAACCACCAATGGTGCACACCTGCTGTGCAGAAATGCAGATACGGTGGTGCCGTGCATTCCCGCTCGCCGGACGAGAGGCCCTCCCAGCCGCCGGTCGGCTCCCGTCGCCCCGTCGATCCGCGCACACTCCGCGCGGACGATCTGCGCTACCTGCTCGCGGTGTCCCGTACCGGGCGTCTGGTGACCGCCGCCGACGCACTCGGCGTGGATCACACCACCGTGTCACGCCGTATCGCCGCGTTGGAGAAGAGCATCGGCCTGCGCCTCATCGAGCGCGGCACGGAGGGATGGACGCTGACGGACATCGGAAGAGCCGTCTCGGAGAACGCGCGCACGATCGAGGAGGCCCTCAACCGCGTCGCCGACACCGTGGCGGGCCAGGACTCACCATCCCTGCACGGTACGGTGCGCGTCACCGCTCCCGACGGCTTCGGCACCGCCTTCGCCACGCCCGCCCTCGTGCGAGTGCGACGCCTGCACCCCCGGCTCCAGGTCGAACTCATCACCGCGACACGACAGCTCGCCCTGCGCCCGACCGGCTTCGATCTCGCTCTCGTCATCGGCGTTCCCTCGAGCAGCCACCTGGTGACCGAGCACCTCGCCGACTACACGTTGGGGCTCTACGCTTCCGACGACTACCTCACCCAGTACGGACGACCGGAGACAGTGGCCGAGCTGCGGGAGCACGCGCTCATCTTCTACATCGAGTCGATGTTGCAGGTCGGCGACCTCGACATCGAGCGCCACCTTCCGGGCATGACCCCGGCATTCTCCTCGACGAACGTCTTCGCCCAACTCGAAGCCACCCACCAGGGGGCCGGTATCGGCGTCCTGCCGGCTTTTCTGGCCCAGCGCACGCAGCTACGTCGGCTGCTCGCCGACGAGATCGACATCCGGCTTCCCCTCACCCTGGCCGTCCGCCGCGAGGCGGTGACGCACCCCGCCGTACGCGCCCTGTGGACCGCTCTGCGGCATGAGGTCGCCGAACGGTCCGCCGAACTGATCCCGTAATGAACACCGGGTTGGGCCACGCCCCGACTCCGCTGTACGTGCACGTACTCGGTCGGCTTCCGCATGCCGGAGTCTCGCTGCCACAGTGACTTACCGCACACATCTCACAGACTGTTGACAGGTCATCACAGAGTCCGTGATTCTCCTGATCACAACATGGCGCATCACGGCAACAGCGGCTTGTGAGTACGCGCACGCTATCGCGAGGTCCGGTTGGGGCTTCGCGGTCTGTGCCCAGCCTTCGTCCGCATTCATTCGCCAGGCCCCCGACACAGCACCCTGTGCATCGAGTGGCAACAGATGCCAGCAGCGCGTCCCGTGCTGCGTGTTGTACCTCAACTGGGGCACCCACACCCGTTGACCCTTGCTGATCATCGTTCATTCCCTCGTCGGCCGGATCACTGTCCCGACGCCGGAACGCTGCGCGCCGCGCCGTTCCCGTTCCCCACCCTCACTGCCCGGAGGTTCCGTGCACTCGCACTTCCCCTCGACTCCCCCTGGTCGCCAACCAGCGCCGCGCCCCACATACGATGCCGCGCGGCTGCAACGCATGGACAGCCTCCGCGAGAGCGCGCATCGTGCGCAGCGCGCCTTCCTTGTCGTCAACGCGGTTCCCTTCGCCGTCGGCATCACACTGTCCTGCTTCAGCGACGTTCCCGCGGTGCCGGTGTACGGGAAGCTCAATCTGGGCTTGGTGTGGGGCATCCTTCAGTGCGCACTCTTCGTTGCCACTGCCTGGTGGTACGAGAGTCGAAGTACGCGGTCGTCCGATCCCATCGAACAGTCCCTGACGTCCGGCATACTCCACACCGAGATATCGGGCGCTGCCTCCGTCAACGGGTCCCGGCGGTGAAGCGGTGACCATGGACATCCTGAGCTCGGGCGTGCTCGACCCCATCGGTTCGGCCGCGAGGCGCCCCGTGATCATTGCCTTCCTGGTCTTCATCGGAGTGTCTCTACTGTGGCTCTTCACGCTCGCCACGGCGGAGGAGGAGAACCCGGAAGGGCTCTATGTCGCCGCCCGGTCCCTCTCCCCGGTCTTCAACGGATTCGCCATGGCGGGCGAACAGATCTCGGTCGTCACCCTGTTGGCGGTCTCCGGGGGTATCGCCCTGTTCGGATACGACGGATTCACGTACGCCCTCGACGGTCTGATCATGCTCGGTGTGCTGCTGCTCCTCGCGCAGAAGATACGCAACAGCGGTCGCTACACGCTCGGCGACCTCTTCTCGTTGCGAGCGTCGGGTTCGGGGCCCCGAATCGCCGCGACCGCGGTGACGCTGGCCATCACGATTCCCCTCCTCATCATCCAACTGCGTGTCGCCGGCAGCAGTGCGGCCCTCCTGATCGGCATATCGACCGATGGGGCCCAGGTGGTGTGCACGATACTGATGGGCTGTCTCGTCGCCTGCTTCGCCGCGGTGGCGGGCCTGAGGGGCAACAGTTTCATGCACGTCGCCAAGGTACCGATCACCTTGGTGACACTTGCGGTGATCACACTGCTGGCCCTCAGGAAATTCGACTGGGATCCCGGAGCTCTGCTCTCGACCGCCGTGGACAAAAGCATGGCGCCGGACGACTATCTGAGGCCGGGGTTCTGGCCGTACACGGCGAGCCTCGGGTCACTCAACACATTCGGCAATCACATAGTCTTCATCCTCGGTACGGCCGTGATGCCTCACCAGCTCCTACGGATAGGCGCGTCCCGCACCGGGCGCGCGGCACGGCGATCCATGAGTATCGCCACGGGACTGGTCGGCGCCTTCGTCCTGCTCCTGATCACCACCGGCTTCGCATCAGCGGCCGTAGTGGGCGCGACCGGCATCGGCGCGGTCGACGCCACTGGGCAGTCGTCCCCGATCCAGCTGGCCTCGGACGTACTTCGTGACGGCTCGACAGGACGCGTCGTGCTCATCACCGTCATGGCGTGCGTCGTCTTCCTCACCGTACTCACCACCGTGACCAGTGTGACGTTCGCCGCCGCCGTGTCCTTCGCACACGACGTGTTCGCGCGAGGCAAGCGCCGACGCACCGAGACGGGAGAGATACGGGCACTGCGCGTCGCCGCCGTCATCGTGTGCGCGGTGGGCCTGTCACTGGCCGCTGCAATCCACCGGTATCCGACCGACTTCCTGGTCGCTTTCTCGATCAGCGTTGCGGCTTCATGCGTTTTCCCCGCGTTGATCTACTCGTTCCTCTGGCACCGGTTCAACCGCAGAGGACTGCTGTGGTCCGTCTACGGGGGGCTACTGCTCTGCACCGTCCTCACGGTCTTCTCGCCCATCGTTTCGGGAACCGCGTTCGCGCTGTGGCCGGAGGCGAGTTTCGACTGGTATCCGTTCCAGACTCCGGGCCTGGTGTCCGTGCCCGCGGCGTTCGTCCTCGGGTGGCTCGGCAGCGTTACCTCGCCCGCAGAGTCCGAACTCGATTTTCGGCGCATGCAGCACAGAATCCTGACGGGACAGACAGCCGGACCTCAGGCCACTGATCCGCGACGGTAGAGGTAAATGGACTGCCGGAGGACCCGGTGTTGTCCTCGTCAGCACCGGAGGCCGCTTTGCCCCCGTCCGCCCCTCGTCTGCATGCTCCTGAACGCTGACGCCGCCTCACATCGGACCCGCAGTGTTCCCTTCGACCGACTCCGGCCTTGTTGATCAAGGTCAGGAGTGATCCACGCAGGAGCGGCGTGGCCGACGTGCTTCGGTCCATATATCCATGGGGTGATTCCAACCTCATCTGAGTTTACTTTCCTATACTCAGCCAGTAGCGTCATGGCCACCACACCCACCCGGCCGCACACAACAAGCGGACCGGCACCGACCCGTGAAGGAGCGCCACCATGGGAGCAAGCCCAGAGGCCCAGCAGTTCGCGCAGTTCCTCGAGAGCGTGAGCGCGAAGTCGTCGACACCGGGCCTCGACCTGGCCGTCATCCGCGACATCGTCGAGACGAACCACCGGGCCTCGACCGAACCAGAAGGCGTCACCTACGCCGAAGTCGACGCGAACGGCGTGCCCGCCCTCTGGTGCATCCCCGAGAACGCCCACCCCGACCGCGCACTCCTCCACTTCCACTTCGGCGGGTCGGTCACCGCCTCCATGCACTCGGACCGCAAGGCCGCCGGCCACATTGCCAAGGCGGCCGGCGCCCGCTCCCTCGTCGTCGACTTCCGCCTGGCGCCCGAACACCCCCACCCGGCACAGCTCGACGATGCCGAGACCGCCTACCGATGGCTGCTCTCCCAGGGCTATGAGCCGCGGAACATCGGCAGCACGGGCCACTCGATCGGCGGCACCCTCGCCGTGATGCTGCCGCTGCGCCTCCTCGCCAAGGGCGAGGCCACCCCTGGTGCGATCGTCAGCGTCTCGCCGTGGACCGACCTCACCATCCAGCACCCGGCGGTCGACGAGAACGAGGACAACGACAAGATGCTCAGTCGCGCCACCCTCGAACTCTTCCGGGGAGCCTGGCTACAGGATCCCGCGGTGGACTTCGCCGCCCCCGAGATCAGCATCGCGAACGCCGATCTGACGGGCCTGCCGCCCACGATCGTCTACTACGGCGAGTACGAGACCCTCGCCGACGACGGCGCCGAGCTCGGCCGTCGGCTCGCGGACTTCAAGGTCACCTCCCAGGTCCACTCACTGCCCGAAGGACAGCACTCGTTCGTCCTGGGCGCGGGGCGCGTGCCCGAGGTGAACCAGGCGATCGGACAGATGGGCCAGTGGCTCCGCCGGCATCTCGGCGCGTGAGCAGAACCTGAACCTGGCGACGGGGCCTGCCGGCCGGGCCCGCTGCACCACGGCGATGCCGGTGACCACGCCGTTGGTCTCCGGCATCCTGCTCGACCATGTCGGCGGCATACGGTACTTGTGCCCGACACCGTTCAGCACGCTGCCACACCCCTGCCCCTCGATGCCACGAAGGAGTGCGCGATGGGAACGTACGAGGACGTCTTCCGCGCCAGTACCGAAGACCCGGAGAGCTTCTGGCTGAAGGCGGCCGAGGGCATCGACTGGGATGTCACTCCGCGACGCGCCCTGGACTCATCGGGCGCACCCTTCTACCGCTGGTTTCCCGACGGGCGGCTCAACGTCTGTTTCAACGCGCTCGACCGGCACGTCGAAGCCGGCCGCGGCGAACAGCCCGCACTCATCCACGACTCACCCGTGACCGGCACCCGGCGCACCTACACCTACGCACAGCTGAGAAACGAGGTGGCGGCGTTCGCCGGAGCACTCGTCCAGCTCGGCGTGGAGCATGGCGACCGTGTGGTCATCTACATGCCGATGGTCCCCGAGGCCGCGATCGCGATGCTGGCTTGCGCACGCATCGGCGCTGTCCACTCGGTCGTCTTCGGGGGGTTCGCCCCGCACGAGCTCGCCCTCCGCATCGACGACGCGGCCCCCAAAGTGGTCGTCTCCGCATCCTGCGGCATCGAGGGTAAGCGCGTGATCCCGTACAAGCCGCTCCTCGACCGGGCGATCGAACTCGCCGTCCACAAGCCGCAGAAGAGCGTGATCCTGCAACGCCCGCAGGAGCAGGCCGAGTTGGGGCCAGGCGATCTCGACTGGGCGGACCTGGTCGCAGCCGCACCGCCGGCCGACTGCGTTCCCGTCCCCGCCACCGATCCGCTCTACATCCTCTACACCTCCGGAACGACCGGAAAGCCCAAGGGAGTCGTGCGTGACTGTGGCGGCTACGCGGTCGCCCTCCACTGGTCGATGGGCGCCGTCTACGACGTGGGCCCGGGCGAGACGATGTTCACCGGCTCCGACGTCGGCTGGGTCGTGGGGCACTCGTACATCGTCTACGCACCCCTGCTGGTCGGCGCCACGACGGTCCTCTACGAAGGCAAGCCGGTGGGCACCCCGGACGCGGGCCAGTTCTGGCGCGTTGCCGCCGAGTACCGGGTCAAGACCATGTTCACGGCACCCACCGCCTTCCGGGCCATCCGCAAGGAGGACCCGCGGGGAACGCTCACCGCGGGCTACGACCTGACCGGCCTGCGCCACCTCTTTCTCGCCGGCGAGCGACTCGACCCCGAGACCTATCACTGGGCGAGCGAGCTTCTGGGCATCCCGGTAATCGACCACTGGTGGCAGACCGAGACCGGCTGGCCCATCGTCGCCAACCCGGTGGGCATCGAGGCGGCTCCCCTCAAGCCCGGGTCCCCAACCCGCCCACTGCCGGGATGGGACGTCCGCGTCCTCGACGCGTCGGGCAAGCCGGTGCTCGCGGGCGTCGACGGCGCGATCGTCGTGAAGCTCCCGCTGCCGCCCGGCGCACTGCCCACGCTCTGGAAGGACGACGACCGCTACGTCGCCTCCTACCTGTCCGCCTTCGCCGGCTACTACCTGACCGGCGACAGCGGCCACATCGACGACGACGGCTATGTCTTCGTCATGGGCCGCACCGACGACGTCATCAACGTCGCCGGACACCGGCTGTCCACCGGCAGCATGGAAGAGGCTCTGGCCGCCCATCCCGACGTCGCCGAATGCGCCGTCATCGGTGTCGCCGACGCCCTGAAGGGGCAGGTGCCGCGCGGCTTCGTCGTCCTGAAAGCCGACATCGACCGTGAACCGAGCGTGATCGAGGCCGAACTCGTCCAGCTCGTACGCGAGCGCATCGGCGCCGTCGCCTCGCTCAAGGACGTCTCGGTCGTAGCCGCCCTGCCCAAGACCCGCTCGGGAAAGATCCTGCGCAAGACGATGCGCGGTATCGCCGACGGCCACGACGAGCCCATCCCCTCCACGGTGGACGACCCCGGCGTCATCGAGGTCCTGCGCCCCGTACTCCGCCGCAGCCCCGATCACACCCCGTGAACGGCTGACTCGCGGCCTGACCGACGGCGGGCCAGCTGGTCCACCGGGGTGTCACTTCCCATCGGAGCGGGCCGCCACCCCGGACTACCTGGCCTTGCGACTGCTCGCACACTCACATGGTATTATGAGCGTAATTCCATGAGTGGCGCCGCCGTAACTCGGTCGGCAGGGGTCATGGCGGGTGCGCCATCGGGCTCGGAAACAGGAATGCCCGGTCACCCCGGTCGACCACGCCCACACGGTGCCTGCCTATGCCTCTCAGCGATCCATCACCCATCATCTGAGGAATCACCCATGCCCAACGTCCTGTGGAACCCGACCGTCGTCGGAGAGATCTCCCTGCCGCACCGGCTCGCCATGGCCCCCTTGACCCGCAGCCGGGCCACCCCGGACGGCGTGCCGACGGAGCTGAACGCCGAGTACTACGCCCAGCGCGCCTCGCACGCGCTCATCATCACCGAGGGCACCCAGCCTTCCGCCGACGGCCAGGGCTACCCGGTGACCCCGGGCATCTACACCGAGGAACACATCGCCGGCTGGCGCAAGGTCGCCGACGCCGTACACGGGGCCGACGGGCGCATCGTCATCCAGTTGATGCACGCCGGGCGCATCGCCCACCCGGACAACACGCCCCACCACCGGCAGCCGGTGGCTCCCTCCGCGGTCAAGCCGGCGGGCCAGACGTTCACCGCATCCGGGCTCCAGGAGATGCCGGTGCCGCGTGAGCTGTCCACCGAGGAGGTCGTCGCGACGGTCGACGACTTCCGGCGCGCCGCCGCCGCGGCCATCGCGGCCGGCGCCGACGGCGTCGAGATCCACGGAGCCAACGGCTACCTGGTCAACCAGTTCCTCTTCCCCAGCGCCAACCAGCGCACAGACCAGTACGGGGGCTCCCTCGACAACCGCATCCGTTTCGCGGTGGAGGTCGCCACGGCAGTGGCCGAGGAGATCGGCGCCGGCCGCACCGGCATCCGGATCTCTCCCGGCAACCCCTTCCAGCTCAACGACCTCGTGGAGAGCGACCCGCACGAGCTCTACCCGCACCTCCTGCGCGCCCTCGCCCCGCTCAACCTCGCCTACCTGCACATAGGACACGGCGGCGACGAGGAACTCCTCTTCACTCTCCGCAAGCTGTGGCCGACGACGCTGATCCTCAACCGGGCCGGTACCGACATCCCCACCCGTACCAAGGACATCGAGGACGGTCTGGCCGACGTCATCACCGTCGGCACCATGGCCCTCGCCAACCCCGACCTCGTCGAGCGCGTACGCGCCGGCGCACCCCTGAACACCCCCGACCCCAACACCTTCTACGGCGGCGGGGCAGAGGGATACACCGACTACCCCACCTACGAAGCCTGACGAAGGCCCCGGCGCCCGAGGGAACCACCGGCCTCGGGCGCCTCAACACAGCTGCGGCGCCCGGCGGCCCGAGGAGCCAGGGGCCGCCACCGACGTACGCCGCAGCCGTTTCGCCTCGTACCCGGCGTTTTACACAGAGGACGAAGGAGCCCGGCATCACCGCACAGACATCACCGACGCCTCACCTTCGAGAGCGAGGCACCGGGAAGAGCACCCAGCTGCTGGTGGCGTGGGTGAACACTCGGTCTTTCGCGTCGACCAACTACGCCTGAGCGAAGTCGCCTTGACGACCTTGCTGACAACCGCGCCCATGGCGCGCACCGTACCCGCGTCCACGGTGACCCGCCGCCGAGTCGAGCCGGGTGGCGGAGATGCCGACACGCACCTTGTCGATCGGGTCTCGGCCCCGAGGGCCCTGTGCTGGACGCCCCCCACACCGCCTGCGACGCTCCGGTCCACGTCGTCGTCGAGTACTCAGCCGAGCATCCCGCCCTCACGCCCGGGGAAGTCACCGCCTGGCTGCGACCTGGTGCTCACCTCCGGTCGTGGGCCATCGACCCCCAGTCCGTACGATCACGGATCAGCGGCCGAAATCACCTGTCGGGCATAATATTACGTATATCAGGCCATGGATTAGGCTTGAGTGCGAGGCAAAGGCCCTCAGGGAGCGAACGGAGGAAGCTCGTGGTGCGCTACACCAAGGAGCACAAGCTGGTGACGCGGCAAAGGATCATCGAGAAAGCCGGCCATCGGTTCAAGCAGGACGGCATCGACGGCTCGGGCATCTCCACGCTGATGTCGGATGCCGGGCTCACCAACGGAGCCTTCTACGCCCACTTCACGTCCAAAGACGACCTCGTCGCTCATGTCGTGACCGACGAACTGCGCTCACAGGCCGCGAAGTACGGCACCCTGCGGCCCGGCCGCCCGGGACTCGAAGACCTCATTCGCGAGTATCTGTCCCCTGACCACCGGGACCACCCCGGCCTCGGATGCCCCTCCGCCGCCCTGCTCGACGAGATCGGCCGCTGCGGGGACGGGACCAAGCAGGCCTACACCGACGGCGCGCGGGACATCGTGGATGAGATCGCCGCCCGTCTGGTACCTGAGGATCCGAAGTCCGCCCGGGGCACAGCCATCGGGCTTTTCACCATGCTGGTGGGGACGCTGCAACTGTCCCGCGCCCTCTCCGACCCGAAGTTCGCCGATGAGGTCCTTGAGCAGGGGATCGTGAACGCCCTCGCATTCATGAGGTGAGGGGGATACCCACGGCTGCCGCATGGAGTGACCGGGGGGGCAGCTCACCACCAGTACCACAATCATCACACATGGCAGCCCCCGAACCCCGGCCTGGTCATCGCGTTGCGTCGGGAGCGCGACCGGGCCGAACGATCGGCTTGCGAGGCAGGGACAAAACCGCCCACGCGGCGCGGCCCGTTCTTGCGTTGAGCACGCCTTCGCCCGGCTGGAGAGACTGGACGATTCCCCGTCGTTGCCGCCGACCGTCAACGACGGAGACGTCCACCACGCCAGTCATGGGTCCGCCTTCCCGCAGCGCCCCTCCATCGCCGAATCACCGGGAAGCAGGCGGGTCGGCAACTCCGAACGGGCACCTCAAGCCGCTCGGCCAAAGGGCGTCACGGCTTTGAGGCAACGTCCTCGACCCAGGCGACAACGGCGCTTCGCGCCTACTGCTGGTCGAGGAACTCGAGCGCCGTCTCCACGAACTGCCGGTGGAACTGGAAGATGCCGCCATGGCCGGCGTCCGGGTAGAGCACCAACTCGCCGTTTGGCACCCGCCGAGCCAGGTCGACCGAGTTCTGGGTCGGAACCATCCTGTCGTTCTCACCGTTCGCGACGAGCACAGGCTGATGGATGACGGAGAGATCGTGGCGCCGCTCCAGCCCCCAGCGGTGAATGGCCTTGAGCTGGTTGCTGTAAGAAATCGGGGAGATCGCCTTGTCCCGGTCGACGGTGCGCTCCTTCAGGCGGCCCAGGAACTCCTTCCCGGCCCGACGCCCATTGGCCGTGCGGGTGAAGAAGAGGAACTGCTTCGGATCCTGAAAGGTGAACAGTCCCCGGACGGTGTCAAGATGGGACAGCCGGGTCACGTTCTTGATCCCCTCGCCACCCGCGGGACCGGTACCGGTGAGGATCAGCTTGCGGACGAGGTCCGGTTCGGTCTGCGCGATCACCTGGGCGATCATGCCGCCCATCGAGAAGCCATGGAGATCGACATACTCGAGGCCGAGCGCCCGGATGAAGGTGACGGCATCCTTCGCCATCGCCTGGATGGTGCGCGGCGTCGAACCACTGGAAGCACCAACACCCCTGTTGTCGAAAGTGATGACCTTGCGCTTCGCGGCGATGCCATCGACAACCCTGGGATCCCAGTTGTCGAGCACTGCGGCGAGGTGGGTGAGAAAGACCACCGGGACGCCGGACTGGGGACCGAGTTCGCGGTAGGCGAAGGTCACTCCCCCGGCGATGATGGTGCGGGTCGGTGCGTTCTTGTACGACGTCACGACGTCGCCTCGTACTTCCTGTGAGTCAGTCACGGTCGTGCCCTTCGGCGTGAGGTTCCTGCCAAGGCACCAACCCCTTCTTCACGGAGGGGGAGGGCGTGGAGCAGTTACCTGCGTCTCCCGGCTGCGGCTGCAGTCTGCGGGGTCGACGGTCAAGGGCCGCGGGCGTCGGAACCCTGAGCGGTTGAGCCCCTCAGCGTCGAGTCGACGATTAAAGTATGACCGTAATTCCATGAGCTCGCAAGCCGATGCCCCGAACGAGCTGACGTCATCGCCGGAATCACGAATCGGCTCTCCTGGCTGTCAGACGACAAGCCACTGCTGGTTCGTGCCGGCGCTTGCACCTCGACTGGTCCAGGGCTGCCCCGTTGGCGGTCGATGCTCCGGCGACCTCGAGGCACTTGCCGCTGTTGACGTTGGCACAGGTGACGTAGCCGCCGATCACCGCCGCCTTCGTCCACAGTTGCTGTGAGGCTCCGGTGCACGTCGACTGGACGGCGACCGCACCGTCTGCGGTGGAGGCGCCGGAGATCTGGAGGCACTTGCCGCTCTTGACGTTGACCAGCTCATAGTTACTGCTGACGGCCGTCGCCACCCACAGTTGGTGGCCCCGGAGTTGCAGTTCCCCGAGTTCACGGCCGCGCCGTCCGCCGTGCTTGGGTACCAGACGTCCGCGCACTTGGTTCTGTTGCGGTTCAGCAGGTGGTTGTTCGCCGCTCCGAGTGGGCCGGCGCTGACGGGCCAGCCGCCGCCAGAAGGTGACCTGACGGATGCCGAGGGTCTCCTGCCCGGAGTTGTTGCCGTCGTAGTAGTGGTACGCGAGGAATTTCGACGAACCGTCGTCGTAGGCGTCCGCACCGCCGGCGGCCACCTTCGGGCAGGCGCCGGTGAGGACGGTGGTCCCGCCACCGGAGGCCATGTCCGTGCCGTTCTGGTCGAGGTACGGTCCCGTGATGCCGGCGGACCGCCCGACCACGGCGTAGTACGTGCTGTTGACTCCGTTGCAGCAGGTCTCCTTCGAGCCGAAGAGGTAGTAGTAGCCGCCGTTGAGGTTGATCGTCGGGTTCTCGATCCCAACGGCGATGCGCCAGCGGTTGTTGTCGCCCGTGGACAGCTTGCCGGTGGAGTAGTCCAGGACGTGCAAGTAGGCCCCGCTGCCTGTCCAGGAACCCCAGGAGATGTACAGGCGGCCGTCCGGCCCCCCGTCGACGTTGGGGTCGATCGGGTAGTTGACGTTCCTTCAACACAACGCCCTCGGCGCGGTCGCCCAGGGGCTGCACACCACAGTCGTGGAGCTGACGGCGGCCTCACCCGGCTATCGCGACATCGTTTTCCGTCCACGGCCAGGCGGCGGCATCACGTGGACCGGCGCCGCTCACGAATCCCCGTACGGCCGCGTGGCCATCAGGTGGGAGCTGCATGCCTCAGGCATCGAGGTGCACACGACGGTGCCCACCGGCACAAGAGCGCGGATCGAATGGCCCGATAGGGGCGTGACCACCGTGGCGGCGGGTTCTACCACGACCTGGCGACTGGAACGCCACACCGATCAGCCGACATCGCCCACCGGCCATCACTGAGCCGGGTGAGTGCACGACCGCAAGATCCGTGTCGGCGGGCCCGGTGATCGCCGTTCTCGGGCCCGCCGTCGACCTGAGCGGACCGCCCACCCCTCGGATTGCCCGTGCCCAGCAAGTATCAATCGGAAGAGGGGCTTGATCGTGGATGGCACAGCGCCGCACAGTCCGGAGACGCTCTCCAGTCCTCTCGTTGTCGTCCTGTACGGACAGCCCAAGAACGAGGCCGGGGCGGAGTCAACCCGTTGTGTGCTCGGGAAGCTTTGCGACGAAGCGAGGGTAACGGGGGCCGTACGGGAAACAGCAGAGACCGGCGACGATGCGGAAGATCGCCGGCACGGCTGGCCGCCGGACCGCGTCGACGGCTCGGCGCTATGGCGCACGCGGGCCGAACCGGACAGCCAGGTTGGGCATGGGACATCTCCGCGAAGGTCTCGACTGAAGTCACGTCGACGGGACGCACCGAGCGCCAACCAGGTCTCGTGGTGGTGACGTTCGACCATCGTGCGAGCGCCGCCCCCGCATCGTTCGGGGGCGGCGGTGGAATCGACGTGGTCAGGCGGCGAGGAAGTCGGCCACCTGCTGGGTGAAGGCCTTGGCGTACTGGAACAGGAACGCGTGGCCGGCGCCGGTGTAGAGCACGAGGGTGGCGTTGTCGAGGTGCTGGACCGCTACGTAGGAGTTGTGGGCGGGGATCATCACGTCGTTCAGGCCGTTGGCGTAGAGGACGGGCTGCTTGATGGCCTCCAGTTCCGCCTGTACCTGGTCGAAGGGGGCTGCGAGGAGCGCGGCCGCCGCGGCGAGCATGCCCTGCGCCGCCGTCTCGGAGACCGCGGGGCCGCCCGCGGCGAGCCGGGTCGAGACGTGCTCGAAGTGCTCGCGCCCGGAGGCACGGGCCGCCTCCGTCTCGGGGTAGAAGAGGAACAGCATGTCGTCCAGGTCGGCATCGGGCTTGGCCATGATGCCCAGGACCTTCTCGCTGAAGTCCGGTGCGCCGGGCACCCAGCCGGCCGGGCCGCTGCCCGCCACGACGAGCTTGCGCACCAGCTCGGGGCGTCGCAGGGCGACACGCTGGGCCACGATGCCACCCAGGGACCAGCCGAGCAGGTCGGCGTGCGTGAGGCCGAGTGCGTCGATGAACTCGATGGCGCCCTGAGCGAATCCTTCGAGGGAGTCGCGCGGCTCGCCGTCGGTGTAGCCGACGCCGACGTTGTCGAACACGATCACGTCGTGGTCAGCGGCCAGGTGGTCCAGGAACTCCGGGTCCCACCAGTCGATGGTGCCGCGGAAGCGGTTGAGCAGGACCAGCGGAACTCCGCCCTGCGGCCCCATCCGCCGGTAGGTGAACGTCGCGGAGGGGCCCTCGACGGTGAGGTCCTCGGCCTTGTCTGCCAGATACGTGCTCATGATGTGTCCTTCTCCTGTTGACGGGTGTGCGCGACCTCTCACGGGTCTGCTCACGCAGCACACCGAAGACGCGCTGGGCTTGCGGGACGGAGTTCTCTTCACCGGCGCCCGACGTACTGAGCCGGCGCTGTCGACCACGTCGCGGATCCGCCCGAACGGATCGATCACCTGCTCGACCACGTTGTTGACGTACGCGTCACTGGCTGCTTCGAGGTGGATCAGCTGCCGCGACGGGTGACGCCCGTGTCTTCCGACTCGTTCCGACCACCTCGGAGTCCGCCTTGCCGAGCGCAAGGGCAGCACCTTCCGGGATGGAAAATTAAATTATGTTCATAATACTATGCATGGGGGATGACGGGGCGCAAGTGAGTCCCGGCGACCATCCACACTCCGCGGCGCGCCGCGAACGCCCCCGAGCCGCCGACGAGATGACCCGCCGCGAGGGAATGCGAGGCCCCGCCCCCAGGCGCGACACCTCGCCGCCGACGGAGCGGCCACCGAGGCCCTCAAGCCATTGAATTATGTTCGCAATACAATAGAGGGAGCAAGTCTGCGGAGAGCAAGCAACCCCTCCGGCGAGCGAAGGAGCGTACGGTGCGATACGGGAAAGATCACAAGCAGGCAACCAGGCAACGGATCATCGAGGCGGCCGGACGCCGGTTCAAGCGGCACGGCATCGACGGCTCGGGCATCTCGACCCTCATGAAGGACGTGGGGCTGACCAACGGCGCCTTCTACACCCATTTCATGTCAAAGGACGACCTCGTGGCGACCGCGGTCGCCGACCAGCTGCAGACACAGAACGCGAGCATCGTCGCTCAGGCGGCACCCGGCCGCGCGGGACTTGAGCAGATCGTGCGGTGGTACCTTTCCGCCCGGCACCGCGACAGCTCCGACGACGGCTGCCCCTCCGCCGCCCTGCTCGACGAAATCCGGCGCTGCGCAGACCCGACCAAGCAGGCATACACCGACGGCGTACTGATGGTCATCGACGGTATCGCCGCCCGCCTGGCACCCGACGATCCACTCTCGGTCCGCACCAAGGCACTCAGCACCTACGCCATGATGGCCGGCACGCTGCAGCTCTCCCGAGCCCTCACCGACAGGCAGCTCGCCGATGAACTGCTCGAACAGGGCATCCGCAACGCCTTCGCCCTGCTGGGCGTCGAGCATGAGCACGCCAGGACCTCGACCTGACGTACCCACGGAACGCACGCATCCGCACCACAGATCTCGCCCGCTTACACCCGGGCGGCACACCACGGCAGCCCCGAGAGCAACGGATCCACTTGCGGTCCGCCGGCCCGCCACATAGAATTATGAATGTAATTCAATGAATCTTGATCATCACCCGCCGCACGGGCCCACCGCGGCATCCACGAAACGCGCGGGGCAACCGCGGAAGGCTCTACCGACCTCGGCAGATGTCAGGCGTCACACCCTCGCATGCGCTCATCACCGAGGCCCACCGAAAGTCAGCACCAAGGACCCCGCCTCCCACAAAACCTCCTACACAAAAGATCGCATACCAGCAAGAACTACCGTCCACCACCCGGACCAGCCCGGGCCGAACAGCACCCCCGTCCGCTTGCGGACAAGATACGGAGACGACGATGAGGGCCTTCACGGTAGAGCGCTACGGCAGCAAGGCCGGCGTGCGCGTCGGCGAGGTGCCGGACCCGAAGGCGGGCGCGGACGACGTGCTGATCCGGATCCAGGCCGCGAGCATCAACCCGCTCGACCGCATGATTCGGGACGGGAAGATGAAAGCGATCCTTCCCTACCGCGTCCCGTTCGTCCTGGGCAACGACCTGGCCGGAGTGGTGGTCGAAGTGGGTGCGGCCGTCACGCGGTTCGCGGTGGGCGACGAGGTCTTCGCGCGGCCCGACAAGGACCGGATCGGCACGTTCGCCGAACTCATCGCGGTGCACCAGGACGACGTGGCGATCAAGCCTGCCACACTCACCATGGAGGAGGCAGCGTCCCTTCCCCTGGTCGCCCTGACCTCGTGGCAGGTACTGGTAGAGCGGGCACGCATCCAGCCGGGCCAGAAGGTCCTCATCCACGCGGGTTCCGGCGGCCTGGGCACCATCGCCATCCAGCTGGCGAAGCAGTTGGGTGCGCACGTGGCGACGACCACGAGCACGGCCAACGTCGACTTGGCGAAGCGTCTGGGTGCGGACGTTGTCGTCGACTACAAAAAGCAGGCGTTCGAGACGGAGTTGCACGACTATGACGTCGTCCTGGACTCGCTCGGCGGCGAGACGCTCACGAAGTCCTTGGACGTGCTCAAGCCCGGGGGGAAGGTGATCAGTGTCGCGGGCCCTCCCGACGCCGCATTCGCCAGGGAGTTGGGAGCGAATCCGGTCATCCGACTGGTGATGTCCGCGCTGAGTCTCCGGATCCGACGACGCGCCCGGCGCCGCAACGTGACCTACTCGTTCCTGTTCATGACGGCCAGTGGGGACCAGTTGCGCGAGCTCACCCCGCTCATCGAGACCGGATCGATCCGACCCGTCGTCGACACCGTCTTCCCGTTCGAGTCGACCCGAGAAGCGCTGGAGTACGTCGAAGCGGGGCGCGCGAAGGCCGGCAAGGTCGTCGTCAAGATGACGTGAGGGAACAATCCTGCCGGCCAGTCAAGGTCCTCCACGAGCGCCCGAACGACGCCGCCCGCGGCAGCCAGATGTGCCCTGAAACCGCTACAGAAGGACCCGGACATGACCACACCGCGAAATCCCCCTTCCCCCTCGATGTCGTCGTACGAGAACGCGCCGACCCGCTCCGTGTCCGTTCGCGGCGAGGACTTCGCCTACCGGGAACTCGGTCCCGAGGGCGGCGTGCCGCTGATCCTCCTGATGCACCTGGCCGGGGCCCTGGACAACTGGGACCCGCGCGTCGTCGACGGACTCGCCGCGCGACGTCGGGTCATCACCTTCGACAACCGCGGGGTGGGCGGATCGGGGGGCTCCACGCCGGACACGATCGAGGCGATGGCTCGTGACGCGGTGCTGTTCGTCCGAGCCCTCGGGTTCGACCAGGTCGATCTGCTCGGCCTGTCGATGGGGGGCTTCATCACACAGGTCATCGCGGAAGAGGAACCGCACCTCGTCCGCAAGGTCATCCTCGCCGGCACGGGCCCCGCGGGAGGCCCCGGCATCGACAAGGTCCCGGCACTCACCATCCAGGCCACGCTCAAAGGCGCCCTGACCCGCCAGGATCCCAAGCTCTCCCTCTTCTTCACCGAAACCGCAGGCGGCCGGCGGGCCGGACGCGCCTTCCTGGAACGGCTGAAGGAGCGCACACAGAACCGCGACAAAGACATCTCGCTGCCGTCGTTCCGCGCCCAGTTGAAGGCCATCAAACGGTGGGGCCGCCAGGCGCCGTCGGACCTGTCGGACATTCGTCAACCGGTCCTCGTGGCAAACGGTGAGAACGATCGGATGGTGCCCAGCCAGAACACACTCGACCTGGCCGCATGTCTGCCCCAGAGCGAACTTGTCCCCCTCTACCCGGATGCCGGACACGGAGGAATCTTTCAGTACCACGATGAATTCGTGACAAGAGCGCTTGAATTCCTCGAGTCCTGAACCCGAGCGACTGCCGTTGGAGCGGATCCTCACGGTCGCCGAGCTGGCGCCTGCCGACCAGCAGTGCGATGGGGCCCGCCGGCGCCGGATGCCCGGCCGGTACGCCTGCCTCCAGCACCGCCTCGCGCCCGTCGGGTACCTTGTCGCCTTCCGGTTCACCACCGTCCGACCGCCCTGACAGGCGCCTTGGGCATCGCCCGGTACAAGGACCAGCTGGTCTCTCGCGGCTGCCGAAGCGTCCGACGCAGTCGAAGAGCGTTGGACCCGCACGGCAACGTCATGCACCCGTGGTTCGGCAACTTCGTGCTCCTGGCCTCCGTCCTCGTGGACGCCGAGGTGAGCGAGTACAGGACGCGCTGGACCACACCCCCTGCGTGGAGTGCAAGTTGTGCATGGCCACCTGCCCAGTGGGCGCCGACAAGAAGGGCGGGGACTTCGACCTCCTCGCCTGCGTCACGCACAACTACCGTGAGTTCACGGGCGGGTTCACCGACTGGGCGCAGACCGCGGCCGACAGCGACGACCCCGTCGGCCTCCGCTCCCTGGCCACGACGCAGAGGACGCCTCGATATGGCAGAGCCTGGCCTTCAGGCCGAACTACAAGTCCGGCTGCCGCCTGACCGTCTGCCCCGCCGGCCAGGACGTCCTCGGCCCCTACCTCGCGACGCCGTAAACAGTTCATGACCACGATGCCGCGCCCCCTGCAGGACAAGGCTGAGGCTTTGTCCATCCTCCCGGACTCGGACTCGGACGCTCAGCGCTACGCCGCACGCCGTTGCCCGCACAGGCCGGTCAGACAGATGACCGACGGCTGGCAACCGCCCGCGAAGCGAGGCCCGGATTCCGCTTCCGCCGGACGGCGGTAACGCCGTCGAGCGCAGACAGGGCACGTCGCATCAGCACAGACCCGCCGCGTCGAGCAGCGCGTTGAGGGTGGGCACGACGAGTCCCGACAGATCGTCGACCTTGATGCCCGCACGGGCGCTCGCGCCGTCGAAAACCAGAGTCAACTGCCTGGCCAACAGGTCGGGGTCGTTCGCCCCGCCTCGTGCGGCTTCGGAGTGGAAGAAGGCCATCAGGTTCTCCTTCACCCGTCGCGCGACCCGGCTCGCCGGATGCCCCTCGTCCTTGAGCTCGATCTGGACAGCGAGGTACGGACAGCCGAGGTACTCGGGCAGAGCCGCCTGCGACTCGACCCGCTCGAAGACGTAAAGGATCCGCTCGCGCGCCGAACGCTCGTCGTCCGGCGCGGGCAGGAAACGGACCGCGAAGTCGGCGGCGCGTCGCTCCAGGCTCGCCGCCAGCAGCCCGTCCTTGCTCTCAAAGAGCTGGTACATGGAGCGCTTGGACACGCCCGCCGCCTTGCACAGTGCTTCGACACCGACACTCACGCCATCGCGATAGACCAGCGTGGCCGCCGCGTCCAGTAGCCGCTCTCGGGGGCGTGACCTCACCTGTGTGGTCATGCCGAAAGGTTAACGCGGATTCCACCGATTGAAAACCGATCGGTTTACCAGTGAGGTATGCACGGCAGGACGCGGCCGTGCGAAGGCTCGGCGCCGTCGTCCGATCAGGAGAGGCCACACCGAGCACCAAGCGGTGCGCACCACCTCCCGGCCCCACGGGATGCCTCACCACACCGAACGCCCCGGTAACCTTGCCGACTTCACTCGGCGCGGGGACACGATGCAATCCCTTGCGGTCGTACCAAGCAGTGACACCGAAGCCGGAGACGGAAGCCACCGCAAGGCCGACGGCCGGCATCACCCAACCCCGCGCCAGGCCGGCGTCGCCTTGGGCGTCGCAGCAGAGAATCGCGCGCACGCCGGAGACGATCTGCCGCAGCGACTCAAACTCCGCGAGGAAGCGTGAGAAACCGGGCAGCGCCCACAGTGCCGCATACCGGTCGCTGTGGGCACCGGGCTGTGGATCGTGCCGGATGAACTGTGGGCGCTGATCGAGCCGTTGTTGCCCGAGCCGACGCCAAAGACGGTCGAGGGACGGCCGCGGGTGCCGGACCAGCAGGCCCTGTGCGGGATCCTGTTCGTCCTGCACACTGGCAGCCAGTGGGAGTACCTGCCGCGGGAGCTGAGCTTCGGCTCAGGCGTGACCTGCTGGCGGCGCTTGGCCGCTTGGAACGAGGCCGGCGTCTGGGACCAGCTCCGTGTGGTGCTTCTGGAGAAACTGCGGTCGAAGGACAAGCTGGACTGGTCTCGGGCGGTGATCGATTCCTCGCACGTCCGCGCGGCCCGGCGGGGCCCAAAAGCGCTCCCAGCCCGGTCGACCGCGCAACGCCGGGCAGCAAGCACCACCTCATCGTCGACGGGCAGGGCATCCCGCTCGTGGTGTCGCCGACCGGCGGAAACCGCGGGCGACGGCACCCAGCTCCTGCCGTTGCTCGACAAGATCCCGGCCGTCGCGGGACGGGTCGGCAGGCCGCGCCGACGGCCGGACGCGCTGCCGGCCGACCGCGGCTACGACCACGACAAGTACCGCCGCCTGCTCCGACAGCGCGGGATCCGACCAGTGATCGCGGAGCGAGGCCAGCCCCATGCCACCGGCCTGGGCATCTTCCGCTACGTCGTCGAGCGCACGATTATGAGGCCTGGTCACACCGGATCAACGCCGGACCCGCGGCATCCCCAGTCCGATCCACGAGATGATTTCGCGCTGGATCTCGTTGTTCCCGCCGCCGAAGGTGAAGATCACCGCCGAGCGGTAGCCGCGTTCCAGCTCGC
Organism: Streptomyces sp. NPDC096311; assembly: GCF_044763085.1. Classification (NCBI taxonomy): domain Bacteria; kingdom Bacillati; phylum Actinomycetota; class Actinomycetes; order Kitasatosporales; family Streptomycetaceae; genus Streptomyces; species Streptomyces sp. NPDC096311. The sequence goes on along the minus strand of NZ_JBIWFN010000013.1, from coordinate 57,311 downwards.
CGTGCAGGACGGCGCCCGTGGAGCCCTCCTTGAGGACGCCGGGCGCGGCGACGATCTCCATGAGCCACGCGTACGCGTCCCGGCGGGCCTCGGAGCCGTACACCTTGACCGCGGAGGCGTCCTGCGGGGTGAGGGTGCCCTCCTGGACGGCGTTCACCATCTGCCAGTTGAGGAGTTTCATCGCGTCGAGCCTGGTGTGGGTCTGGGCGAGGCGGCGGCGCACCCAGGGGAGGTCGGCGACGCGGCGGCCGTCGGCGAGCTTGGTGTCCATGGCCCAGCGCTGGACGTCGTGCAGGGCGCGGATCGCCATGGTGCCGTGTGCGGCGAGGGTGACGCGTTCGTGGTTGAGCTGGTTGGTGATCAGCCGCCAGCCCTTGTTCTCCTCGCCGACCCGGCGCGAGACGGGGACGTGGATGTTCTCGTAGTAGCTGGCGGTGGTGTCGTGCGAGGCGAGGGTGTTGATGAGGGTGCAGGAGTAGCCGGGGTCGGAGGTCGGCACGAGGAGCATGGTGATGCCCTTGTGGGGTGGGGCGTCCGGGTCGGTGCGCACGGCGAGCCAGACCCAGTCGGCGGTGTCGCCGTTGGTCGTCCAGATCTTCTGCCCGTTGACGGTGTAGTGGCCGGTGGCCTCGTCGCCGTCCCGTACGGCCCTGGTCTTGAGCGCCGCCAGGTCCGTCCCCGCGTCGGGCTCGCTGTAGCCGATCGCGAAGTCGATCTCGCCGGAGAGGATCCTGGGCAGGAAGTAGTCCTTCTGCTCCGCGGTGCCGAACCGCATGATCGTCGGACCGACGGTGTTCAGCGCCATCAGGGGCAGCGGTACGCCTGCCTGGGCGGCCTCGTCGAAGAAGATGAACTGCTCCATCGGGGTCAGCCCGCGCCCGCCGTACTCCGTGGGCCAGCCCACCCCGAGCCAGCCGTCCCTGCCGAGCCGCCGGATCGTCTCGCGGTAGAACCGTTTCTGGGCGGCCGGGTCGCCGTATCGGGCGTAGGCGTGGTCGGGCACCAACTCGGCGAAGTATCCGCGCAGTTCGGTCCGCAGCCGCTGCTGCTCTGGCGTGTATTCGAGATGCACGGCGCCTCCTGGCTCCCCAAGGCCGGACCTGACGGCGCACACCGTAGAACGTGTTTCAGAAATTGTGAATGCCGAAGACACCGGCGCCCCGACCGCGACCCTCCCGGCGACCCCTCATCCAGGGAACCCGTCCGAGGCGTCGGCCGGGCGGCCGTACTCCCAGACACGGTCGAACTCGGCCTGGAAGTGCTGGTACCAGTGCCCGTCGCGGTCGGGGCGCAGAGTGAACACGGCGTCGCCACTGCCCGAGCTGTGCGAGTAGATGTCCACGTGGATGATGCCGCCCGGCCGCCGCGGGTCCAGCAGCACCAGCCCGAAGGCCGGCACGAACGGCAGGAACCTCACCTCGACCCTGTCCCTCACCCCTGGATTCTCGAGCAGCTCCCGCAGGAGGTCGATCGAGGTGCGCAGTCGGTTCTGGTACACCTCGGGCCGGTGGGGGACGGTGCTGCGGCGCGCGGCCTCGGCGGGCGCCGTACCGGCGGGGTCGATGAGCGCGATCCTGATCACGGATCCGGCTACGGCTCGACGTTCCAGCTCGTCGATCGAGTTGCGGAGGGTGCGGGCGAGGGTCACTCCAACGATGCTGATGTCCCGTGCCCCACGTACCTGTTGGACGAGCTCCGGCTTGTCGCCGCTGAAGAAGTCCTCCGCCGAAATGTCACCGGCGGCGCGGGCGCGTACCTCCGCCGCCAGCTCGGCGACCTGCCGACGGCTGCCCAGCAGCCCTCCGGCCAGCAGGGCGAGGGTCGCAAGGGTGGCTGCGGCCAGTACCTTGCCGCCGGCCACATCGAGTGCACCGAGCGCCGCCAGGGTCAGCGAGAGCAGCGCCGTGACGTAGATTTCCAGGTTCTCGCCGGAGGCGAGATCGTCCCGAACGCGCCGCAGAAATCGCATGCGAGCCATCGTCCGCACCGCGGCGCCGGTCCGTCAACGAGGCCGTACTCGCCTGCGGGGCGGTGTTTCAGGCGCGGCTCAGTGTGGCGAGGAAGTCCGTGCAGGCCTGGGCGCACTCCCGGCAAGACTTGGCACCGTCCTGCCCACCCGGGTGCTCGTCGAAGACGTCCGCGCACTCGCGGCAGACGGTACGGCACCACTCGACCTGGACGCGGATGCCGGCCGTGTCCCGGCGGGCCTCCTCGGCCAGCACACGACAGGTCGCGTCGCACACCTCCACGCACAGAAGGCCTTTGTGCCGTACGAGTTCCTGCTCCCTCGGCCCGTCGGGATCCACCACGCTCGCCCGCAGCGCACAGGCGCGGGCGGCCTCGGCGCAGGCCTGCGCACACTCGAAGCGGTCCTCCAGGAATCGGATGAGTTCTCGCTGGGATGTCATTGCCGTCACCAGGGGCGGGTAGCCGCGGGAAAGCCCGTCAAACCCCGCACTTCAGAACCCCTGCGCCGCCCTCCGGGTCTGGTGGTAGCGCCGCAAGCGGCAACAGCGACCGCCCTGCCCGGAGGAACAGCCTCGCCTGCCCGACTGCGAACGAACGGTTCCTAGCCGTCCATCGCCTCCGCCGCCTCGCGTGAGATCCGCTCGAACTGGGCGCCCATCGCCTCGGAGAGCGCATGGGCCGCCGAGAGCGGGCGGACCATCACCATCAGGTCGTCGATCCTGCCGTCCTCGTCGAAGTGCAGGAAGTCGCAGCCGTTGAGCTCCTTGTCGCCCACCTTCGCGGTGAACACGAGCGCGTGGTCGCGGCCATCGGCACCGGCGATCTCGCGTACGTAGCGGAAGTCGGTGAAGACACGGGAGACGCCGCGCAGGATGGCCGCGGTGATGGCCTTCCCCGGGTACGGCTTGAAGGCGACGGGGCTGGTGAACACCACGTCGTCGGCCAGCATCTCCTCGATCGCGGTGAGGTCGCCCGCCTCTACGGCCTTCCGGAAGGGGTGCATCCGAGCCCCGCCTCTCACACTCAACTAATTGATTAGGTTACGAACAGAGTAGTGGGGGTGACGTCTGGCGTCCAGGCATTGGCTTTCCTATGGCTCTGACCACACTCCTTATTGGTCACCTATGCCAGAGCCGCATACGGTCGAGGACATCACCGCCCCGACGATCTGGGTCAAGAGCGTCGCGGCGTACGACAGGAACAACCGGCAACGCCCCCCGCACCCTCGGAGAAACGCACCATGTCGAAGATTCTCTTCGTGATCACCGGCGTCGACCACTGGACGCTCGCCGACGGCACCCGCCACCCGAGCGGCTTCTGGGCCGAGGAGGCCGTCGCCCCGTACGAGGCGTTCGAGGCCGCGGGCCACGAGGTCGTCGTCGCCACGCCGGGCGGCGTCGTGCCGACCGTGGACAAGGGGAGCCTGGCTCCCGAGGTCAACGGTGGCCAGGAGGCCGCCGACCGCATCGCGCACGCCCTCGCGTCGATGACCGCGCTGCAGCGGCCGGTCAAGCTGGCGGAGGTCGACCTCGCCGACTACGCGGCCGTCTTCTACCCCGGCGGCCACGGTCCGATGGAGGACCTGGCGGTCGACGCGGACTCCGGCCGGCTGCTCACCCTCGCGCTGGAGTCGGGCAAGCCGCTCGGTGTGGTGTGCCACGGCCCGGCCGCGCTGCTCGCCGCGACGAAGGAGGACGACACGAACGCCTTCGCGGGCTACCGGGTCTCCGGGTTCACCAACGCCGAGGAGTCGCAGGCCGGTCTCGCCGACCGGGCGAAGTGGCTGCTCCAGGACCGGCTCGTCGAGGTGGGCGTCGACTTCCAGGAGGGCGAGCCGTGGGCCCCCAAGGTGGTCGTCGACCGCAACCTGGTCACCGGCCAGAACCCGGCGTCCTCCGCCCCTCTGGCCGTCGAGCTGCTGAAGAAGCTGGCCTGACCCTCATGGCCACCGACCGGCTCGATGAGGTCCTCGACGCCGCCTACGACTGCCTGACCAGGTACGGCGTACGGCGCACGACGATGGACGACATCGCCTCCACCATGGGCGTGTCCCGGTCGGCGGTCTACCAGTACGTCGGCGGCAAGGACGACGTCTTCCGTCTGCTCGCCGGGCGTCCGCACGAGCGGGCGCTCGGCCGGGCCCGGGAGGCGGCCGCCGGGTGCGGCGCCCCGCACGCCGAGCGCGTCCGGGGCGTTCTGGCCGCCAAGCTCGACCTGGTGCTCCAGCCGGCCGGCGACTCCCTGCGCACGGCCGAACTCCTCGACGAGAAGGCCCGGTTGTTCGGGGACATCTGCCACGCGTTCGTCGGGGAGTTGCGGCGCCTGCTGATCAGTCTCTTCGCCGAAGCGGCTGCCCCGACCGGTGTCGAGCCCGCCGAGGCCGCCGACATCTGTCTGGCCCTGGTCGTCGGCCTGGAGTCGTCCCCCGGCGGCCGGCATCTGCCGGCCCCGGCCACCGACGCCCTCCTGACCGGCCTGCTCGGCGGCCGGGTCCGGACATGCGGCGGTTCCCCGGTGGGACCGTGTGGGTCGGCGCGGCCCGAGTCCGGCCGGTGCGCGGTGTCCGAGTAGGCGGGCACGAGATGGGATTCGTATCCGTGCAGGCGGCCCCCGGGTCGGTTCGTGGCCGACCGGCGCGATCGCCGAGTCCCTCCCGGTGCGCGGACGTCGCGGGAGTTCCATGACGACGGTGGCCGTGTCCGGGGCAGGTGCGGAGGTGGGAGGTGCTCGCGTCGGAGAGCAGGAAGCCGAGCAGGCCCTAAGCCCGCACGGGCGCCGTCGTGCCGCGGACCTCGAGGGCCGGGGCGGTGAGGACGACCTCGCCCGGGCGGGCGGGGTCGGCGATCCGGTCGAGCAGACACTGCGCGGCACGGCGGCCGACGTCATGACCGGCGCTGTCCACGGTGGTGAGCCACAGGTGCCGCAGCCGGGAGAGGTAGGTGTTGTCGTAGCCGACGAGGGAGAGGTCGCGCGGCACCTGGAGGCCGAGTTCCTCGGCGGCCGAGAGGGCGCCGACGCAGGCGATGTCGTTGAACGCGAAGACGGCGGTGGGCCGTTCGCGGGCGCTGAGCAGCCGGACCGTGGCACGGTAGCCGCCCTCCTCGGTCAGGTCGCCCTGCTCCACGACCGCCTCCGCGGCCAGTCCGTGCTCGCGCATGACCGCCTCGAAGCTGCGGCGGCGCAACTCACCGACCACCCCCCGCCCCGCGATGTGCGCGATCCGGCGGTGGCCTAGGCCGATGAGATGCTCGGTGGCCAGGCGGGCGCCGCGCTCGTCGTCGTTGGCGACGACGTCGACACCGGGCAGCTCGGGCTCCCGGGCGCCCGCGACCACGGTGGGAATCTGCCCGGCCGCCGTCCGCAACGCCTCGGCGGCCGGCAGGGTGCCGACGGCGATCAGACCATCGACACGCAGGTCCACGAAGGTACGGGTGAGGTCCTCGCCCAGACGCCGGTTGAGATGGCCGTCGGCGAGCAGCATGTGCAGGCCCGAGTCGTGCAGCCGCGAGTTGAGACCGTCCAGCAGCTCCACGAACCAGGGGTTGCGCATGTCGTTGAGGAGCACCCCGACCGTACGGGTTCGCCGCTCGCTGAGGCTGCGCGCCGCGGCGTTGGGCCGGTAGCCGAGCTCCTCGACGGCGGCCAGCACGGCCTGCCGCTTCTCGTCACGGACCTGGTCGGAGCCGCGCAGCACGAGGGAGACCAGCGACTTCGACACTCCGGCTCGCTCGGCGACGTCGCGAATCGTCGGTGCTCTCATGGTCTGTGTGGCTCCATTCCTGGACCGTTCCATAAGGCGGGTGAACTTGTCAAAGGGCTTGACACGCACTGCGGCGGCCTTCAGTGTGAGCCGGGAAACCGTTGGACCGGTCCAAAGAGGGGCAGTCATGGTGCGTACGCTCGGCGTTGCCGTCGTGGGGTTCGGCTGGATGGGACGGGTGCACACCCAGGCGTACGCCCGCGTGCCCCACCACTTCCCCGGGCTGTCCGTGCGGCCCGAACTGGTCGCCGTCGCCGACGAGGTGCCGGGCCGGGCGGAGGAGGCCGCGGCCCAGTACGGCTTCGCCGCCGCCCACCGCGACTGGCGCGAGGTGGCCGCCGATCCCCGGGTCCAGGCGGTGAGCATCGCCGCGCCGAACTTCCTGCACCGCGAGATCGGCCTCGCCATGGCCGAGGCGGGCAAGCACATCTGGATCGAGAAGCCGGTGGGACTGACCGCCGAGGACGCCCGGGCCGTGTCGGACGCGGTCACCAAGGCCGGGGTCCAGGGCACGGTCGGCTTCAACTACCGGGGCGCGCCCGCCGTCGCCGCCGCCCGCGAACTGATCGCCTCCGGCGAGATCGGCATCGTCACCCATGTCCGCATCCGGCTGTTCAGCGACTACGCGGCCCATCCCGAGGGCGCTCTGACCTGGCGCTACGAGCGGGAGCGCGGCGGCAGCGGCGTCCTCGGCGACCTGGCCTCGCACGGCGTCGACCTGGCGCGCTTCCTGCTCGGCGAGATCGAGGCACTGACCGCCGACACCGCGATCTTCCTGCCTCGCCGGGCCCGCCCGACCGGCGCCACCGCCGGTCACACCCGCGCGACGGGCGGCGAACTCGGCCCGGTGGAGAACGAGGACTACGTCAACTGTCTGCTGCGCTTCGCCTCCGGTGCGCGGGGCGTGCTGGAGGCCTGCCGGGTCTCGGTCGGCGAGCAGAACAACTACGGCTTCGAGGTGCACGGCACCAAGGGCGCGGTCTTCTGGGACTTCCGGCGCATGGGCGAACTGGGCGTCAGCAGGGGTACGTCGTACCAGGACCAGCCCGTCAGCACGGTGTACGTCGGCCCCGGGGACGGCGAGTACGCCGCCTTCCAGCCGGGTTCCGCCAACAGCATGGGCTACGACGATCTCAAGGTCATCGAGGCCCACCACTTCCTGCGGTCGATCGCCGAGAACACCCCGTACGGCGCGACGCTGGCCGACGCGGTGCACAGCGCGGCCGCACTGGACGCGATGTCCCGCTCCGCCGAGCGGGGCACGTGGGTGCCTCTGGCATGACGGGGCGGTCGCGATGGCCGGAATCCGTCATCGCGTCCATGAAGGAAGGCCTCTGAGCGACTTTCTGTTATCGGCCGCGTTCCACGACGTCTCCTGTGCGTAGGCATCCCCGGGCACCGAGCGCTAAGGAACCACGTCAGTGACAGCACAGATCAGTCGCCGGAACATGCTGAAGATCGCCGGCGCCACCGCGGTCGGCACCGCCCTCGCGGCGGCCCCGGCAACGGCGGCGGACGGTGCCTTCGCGCACCCCGGGATGCTGCACACCCGGGCCGATCTGCATCGCATGGCGACCCAGGTGAAGGCCGGCGCGGAGCCCTACACGGCCGGCTTCGCCAGGCTGACGGCCAACCGGCACGCCCAGAGCACCTGGACGGCCAATCCCCAGGCGACCGTCTACCGGGGCTCGGGCACGCCCGAGAACTACGCCACGCTCTACAACGACATCCACGCCGCCTACCAGAACGCCCTGCGCTGGCACGTCACGGGCGACACCGCGCACGCAGACGCCGCCCGTGACATCCTCAACGCCTGGTCGGCCAGGCTGACCAGGCTGGACGGCAGCGCCGACCGGTTCCTCGCCTCGGGTCTCTACGGCTACCAGTTCGCCAACGCCGCCGAGCTCGTCCGCAGCCACGACGGCTTCGAACTGGCCCGGTTCCAGAAGATGATGGTCGACGTCTTCCACCCGATGAGCGAGGACTTCCTCGCGCACCACAACGGCTCCTACATCACCAACTACTGGGCCAACTGGGACCTGACGAACATCGCCTCCGTCCTGGCGATCGGCATCCTGTGCGACGACCACGCGAAGGTCGATCGCGCCGTGGAGTACTTCAAGCACGGCGCCGGCATGGGCTCCGTCAAGAACGCCATCCCGGTCGTGTACGCCGACGGCCTCGCCGAATGGGTCGAGGCGGGCCGCGACCAGGGTCATGCCCTGCTGGGCGTCGGCTTGATGGGCACCATCTGCGAGATGGCCTGGAACCAGGGCATCGACCTGTACGGCTACGACGACAGCCGCTTCCTCAAGGGCGCCCAGTACGTCGCCAAGTGGAGCCTGGGCGGAGACGTGCCCTACACCTCGTACACCCGGAAGAAGGGCGCACCCGGCATCTGGTCGGGCTCGGAGACCGCGTCCGCGGCGGCGGCCGTCGACCCGGCCATGGCCCGGCCGATCTGGGCCATGATCGCCAACCACTACACCAAGCGCCGGGGGCTGGACGCGCCGCACCTCACGAAGATCGCGGCCCGGTTCGCGCCCGAGGGCGGGGGTGGGGACTACGGCCCCAACAGCGGCGGCTACGACCAACTGGGCTTCGGCACGCTGGCGTTCACCCGGCCCCGGGTCACCGCCGCCGAGACGGCGGCGTCGCCGACGCCCACTGCCGGTGGGTCCGGTACGTCGCCCTCCGGCCGCGCGTCCGGCGCGTCACCGTCCGGCGGCGCGTCCGCCACGCCCGCCTCCTCCACGAGCCCCCTCGGCGGGCAGGGCGGCGACCTGGCCGCCACCGGTTCCTCCGACCTGCCGGCCTGGACCGCCGCCACCGGCGTCGCCGCCCTCGCGGGCGGCTTCCTCCTGCTGCGCCGCCGCGACCGGGCCCGCCGCGACACCGGGGAGTGACGGGCGGGCGAGTGACGGGCGGGGCGGGCGCCCGTCGGGCGCGGCGCGGTCAGGTACGGAGCAGCAACTGGAACTCGAAGGCGTACCGCGAGGAGCGGTAGATGTGGGTGCCGTACTCGACCGCGCGGCCGGTGTTGTCGTAGGCCGTGCGCTGCATGGTGAGCAGGGCGGCGCCCGCCGGTTCGTCCAGCCGCTCGGCCTCCTCCGGCGAGGCGGAGCGGGCGCCCACGGACTGGCGGGCGCTGTGCAGGGTGATACCGACGGCACGCATCATGCGGTACAGGCCGGTCGACTCCAGCCGGGCGGTGTCGACGTCCAGCAGCCCTTCCGGGATGTAGTTGCACAGGGCCGCCACGGGCCGGTCGTGGGTGAGGCGCAGCCGCTCCACACGGTGTACCGCGCCGCCCTCCGCGATGCCCAGGGCCGCCGCGACCTCGGCGGACGCAGACTCGACCGCGTTGTGCAGCACCTGCGTCGTGGGACGCTGTCCGGCGTTCTCGAGGTCGTCGTAGAGGCTGCTGAGCTCCAGCGGGCGTTTGACCTGGCTGTGCACCACCTGGGTGCCGACGCCCCGGCGGCGGACCAGGAACCCCTTGTCGACCAGGGTCTGGATGCCCTGGCGGACGGTGGGGCGGGACAGGCCGAGGCGGCTCGCGAGCTCGACCTCGTTGCCCAGCAGGCTGCCCGGGCTCAGCACACCGCGCTCGATCGCGGCCTCCAGCTGTCGCGCGAGCTGGTAGTAGAGCGGTACGGGGCTGTTGCGGTCCAGCGCGAAGTCCAGGCCCACGGGCATCGCGGCCGCTGCTCGTGGGGTCCGGGCGGTCCGGCGGACGGGAACCCTTGCCATCGCATCGTCCTGACGGTCGGTCCTGAGGACGGCCGGTGCGGGAGTCGAGGAGATCTGACCCCCGCACCGGCCGCCACTGCGAGTCAGGAGTGGCTGGGGAAGCCGAGGTTGATGCCCGCGTCGGCCGGGTCGGGCCACCGCGTGGTGATCACCTTGCCCTGGGTGTAGAAGGCGATGCCGTCGTTGCCGTAGATGTGCAGGTCGCCGAAGAGGGAGTCCTTCCAGCCGCCGAAGGAGTGGTAGCCGACCGGCACCGGGATCGGCACGTTGATGCCGACCATGCCCGCCTGGACCTCCAGCTGGAAGCGGCGGGCGGCGCCGCCGTCCCGGGTGAAGATCGCGGTGCCGTTGCCCCAGCGGGAGGCGTTGATGAGCTTGATGGCGTCGTCGTAGGTGTCGGCGCGCACCACGCACAGCACCGGGCCGAAGATCTCGTCCTTGTACGCGTCCGCCGTCACCGGGACCCTGTCGAGCAGCGAGACGCCGAGGAAGAAGCCGTTCTCGTGGCCCTCGACGCAGTAGCCGGTGCCGTCGACGACGACCTCGGCGCCCTGGGCCGCCGCGCCGGCGACGTACGACGCCACCTTGTCGCGGTGTTCGCGCGTGATCAGCGGGCCCATCTCGCTCGCCGGGTCGTCGCCGGGGCCGATGCGGAGGTTCTTGGCCCGCTCGGCGATCTTGCCGACCAGCTCGTCGCCGGTGTCGCCGACCGCGACCACGACCGAGACCGCCATGCAGCGCTCGCCGGCCGAGCCGTAGGCGGCGTTGATCGCCTGGTCGGCGGCGAAGTCCAGGTCGGCGTCGGGCAGCACGAGCATGTGGTTCTTGGCACCGCCCAGCGCCTGTACGCGCTTGTCGTGCTCGACGCCCTTGAGCTGGATGTACTTGGCGATGGGCGTGGAGCCGACGAAGGAGACCGCGACGACGTCCGGGTGCTCCAGGAGACGGTCCACCGCCACCTTGTCGCCCTGCACGATGTTCAGCACACCGTCCGGCAGCCCGGCCTCGGAGGCCAGCTCGGCGAGCCGGAAGGAGGCCGACGGGTCCTTCTCGCTCGGCTTGAGCACGAAGGCGTTGCCGCAGGCGATGGCGAGCGGGAACATCCACATCGGCACCATGGCCGGGAAGTTGAACGGCGTGATGCCCGCGACGACACCCAGCGGCTGACGGATCGAGGCGACGTCGACCCGGGTCGAGACCTGCGTGGACAGCTCGCCCTTGAGCTTCTCGGCGATGCCGCAGGCCAGCTCGACGATCTCCATGCCGCGGGCGACCTCGCCGAGCGCGTCCGAGTGCACCTTGCCGTGCTCGGCGGTGATCAGCTCGGCGATCTCGTCGCGGTGCGCGTCGAGCAGTTCGCGGTACTTGAAGAGGATCGCCGTGCGCTTGGCGAGCGAGGCGCTGCCCCAGCTCTCGTACGCCGACTTGGCGTCGGCGACGGCGGCGTCCACCTCGTCGACCGAGGCGAAGCCGACCTGCTTCTCCTGGGCGCCGGTGGCCGGGTTGTAGACGGGGCCGAAGCGTCCGGAGGCGGACTCGACGGGCTTGCCGCCGATCCAGTGGGTGATGGTCTTCATGGTGCGGGGGCCTTTCGGTGGCGGAGCAGGCGAAGAGGTCGGGATCAGAGGTGGCGGCGGCGGGCGGCGGCGTGGCCGTCGTACCGTTCACGGGCGCTCGACGCGGCGTCACGGGAGGCGACTTCGGCGACGGGTACGTCCCACCAGGCCTCGGCGGGCGGAGCGGTGGGCGTCGGATCGGTCTCGACGTACACGCAGGTCGGCCGGTCCGAGGCGCGTGCCGCGGCCAGGGCGTCACGCAGTTCCCGTACGGTCTTGGCGCGGATGACGTCCATGCCCAGGCTGGCTGCGTTGGCGGCGAGGTCCACCGGGAGCGGGGCTCCGGAGAACGTGCCGTCGGCGGCGCGGTAGCGGTAGGCGGTGCCGAAGCGCTCGCCTCCGACGTCCTCGGAGAGGCCGCCGATGGAGGCGTAGCCGTGGTTCTGGATCAGGACCAGGTTGACGGGCAGGCCCTCCTGGACGGCGGTGACGATCTCGGTGGGCATCATCAGATAGGTGCCGTCGCCGACCAGCGACCAGACGGGCGTACCGGGGGCGGCCTGCTGGACGCCGATGCCGGCCGGGATCTCGTAGCCCATGCAGGAGTAGCCGTACTCCAGGTGGTACTGGCGCGGGCCGCGCGCCCGCCACAGCTTGTGCAGGTCACCGGGGAGCGAGCCGGCCGCGTTGATGACCACGTCTTCGTCACCGACGACGGCGTCCAGGGCGCCGAGGACCTGCGTCTGGGTGGGCACGGCGGAGTCGTCCGCCCGGTAGGCGGCCTCGACGACCTCCTCCCAACGCGCCTTGCCCGCGCGGTACTCGGCCTCGTACGCCGCGTCGACCCGGTGGCCGGACAGCCCCTCCGTCAGCGCGTCGAGCCCCGTCCGCGCGTCCGCGACCAGCGGCCGGGCGGCGAGCTTGTGGGCGTCGAAGGCGGTGATGTTGAGGTTGACGAACCGCACGTCCGGCTGCTGGAACAGCGTGTTCGAGGCAGTGGTGAAGTCGGTGTAGCGGGTGCCGACCCCGATGATCAGGTCGGCGGTGCGGGCGATGTCGTCGCTGACCGCGGTGCCGGTGTGGCCGATGCCGCCGAGGTCGGCGGGGTGGTCGTGACGCAGGGAGCCCTTGCCCGCCTGGGTGGAGGCGACCGGGATGCCGGTGGCGTCGGCCAGGGCCTTGAGCGCTGCCTCGGCCTCGCTGTGGTGCACTCCCCCACCGGCCACGATCAGGGGGCGCTCGGCGGCGCGGATCGCCCGTACGGCTTCGGCGAGTTCCGAAGGATCGGGGGCGGGCCTGCGTACGCGCCAGACGCGCTCGGCGAAGAACTCCTCCGGCCAGTCGTACGCCTCCGCCTGCACGTCCTGCGGCAGGGCGAGGGTGACGGCACCGGTGTCGGCCGGGTCGGCCAGCACCCGCATCGCGTTCAGCGCGGCCGGGATCAGCATCTCCGGGCGGGTGATCCGGTCGAAGTAACGGGAGACCGGGCGCAGTGTGTCGTTGACGGAGACATCGGCCTCGACGGGGTGTTCCAGCTGCTGGAGCAGCGGGTCGGCGGGGCGCGTCGCGAAGTAGTCGCCGGGCAGCAGCAGTACGGGCAGGCGGTTGATCGTCGCGAGGGCGGCGCCGGTGACGAGGTTGGTGGCGCCGGGACCGATGGACGTGGTCACGGCCTGCGCGGAGAGGCGGTTGAGCTGGCGGGCGTAGCCGACCGCCGCGTGCACCATAGACTGCTCGTTGCGGCCCTGGTGGAAGGGCATGGTGTCCTCGCCGGCCTCCAGGAGCGCCTGGCCGATGCCCGCCACATTGCCGTGGCCGAAGATGCCCCAGGTGCCGGCGATCAGCCGGTGGCGTACGCCGTCGCGCTCGCTGTACTGCGCGGACAGGAAGCGCACCAGCGCCTGGGCTGTCGTCAGACGACGGGTGATGGTGCTCATCAGGACCTCTCGGGGGCGGTGTAGAGGGGCAGGCGGGGGTCGACCGGCCGCTCCGGCCAGGTGTCACGGATCCAGGCGTGGTCGGGGTGGTCGCAGATCAGCCAGGCGCGGTCGGTGCCGGGGCCCGCCATGACGTTGAGGTAGTACATGTCGTGGCCGGGCACGGCCATGGACGGCCCGTGCCAGCCGTCGGGGATGAGGACGACGTCGCCGTCGCGCACCTCGGCCAGCACATCGGTCCGGGCGCCGTGGCCCGAGGGCGAGACGCGCTGGTAGCCGAGGCCGGGTGTGCCCTCGTGGGGGGCGAACTCGAAGTAGTAGATCTCCTCGAGTTCGGACTCCTCGCCCGGCCGGTGCTCGTCGTGCTTGTGCGGCGGGAAGGAGGACCAGTTGCCACCGGGGGTGATCACCTCGACGGCGATCAGTTTGTCGCACTCGAAGACCCCTGCGGCGCCGAAGTTGTTGACCTGGCGGGAGCAGGAGCCGGTGCCGCGCAGTTCGACGGGGACGGACGAGGCGGGCCCGTAGCGGGCGGGCAGTCGGCGGGTGCAGCGGGCGCCGGTGAGCGCGAACCGGCCGCCGTCACGCGAGGCGATCGACACCTGGGCGTCGCGGGGCACGTACGCGAAGTCGCTCACCCCGCTGAAGACGCTCTCGCGCCCGGCGAGCCGGAACGTGTCGCCGCCGACCGCGACGGTGCAGCCACCCGAGAGCGGGAGCACGATCCACTCGCTGTCGCCGGTGTCGAAGGCGTGCCAGCCGCCCGCGGGCAGTTCGAGCACCCGCAGGCTGGAGTGGCCCCAGCCGGCCGACTCGGGATTGACGTCCAGGGCGTAGACGTCGGCGGCGGCCTTGCCGGCGGGCAGATGGTGCGTGGTGGTCATCGGGAGGGGCTCCTCTACGGGAATCCGAGCGGGCCTTCGGGAGGCGGCGACCCGGCGCGGGCGGGTGGGAGTCAGAGCAGGCCGACGGCAGTGTCCACCGCGGTCTCCACGCTGCCCTCGGCGGGGTAGAGCAGCGAGCGGCCCACGACCATGCCCTGGACGGTGGGCAGCCGCAGGGCCTTGCGCCATCTCTCGTACGCGCCCTCCTGGTCGCCGCCGACCTCGCCGCCGAGCAGCACGGCGGGCAGGGTGGAGGCCTCCAGGACCCCAGCCATGTCGTCGGGGTCGTCGGTGACCGGGAGCTTGAGCCAGGTGTAGGCCGAGGTGCCACCGAGGCCGGAGGCGATGGCGATGGACCGGGTGACGGCCTCGGCGCTCAGGTCGTTGCGGACCTTGCCGTCCACCCGGCGGGATATGAACGGCTCGACGAACAGCGGCTGTCGGCGGGCGGCCATGTCGTCGATGGCGCGCGCGGTCGTCTGCAGGGTCTCCAGGGAGCCCGGGTCGTCGTAGTCGATGCGCACCAGCAGCTTTCCGGCGTCGAAGCGCAGCCGCTCGATGTCCTCGGCGCGGTGGCCGGTGAAGCGGTCGTCCATCTCGAAGGACGCGCCGGACAGGCCACCGCGGTTCATGGAGCCCATCACGACCTTGTTCTCCAGAATGCCCAGGAGCAGCAGGTCCTCCAGGATGTCGGCGGTGGCGAGCACCCCGTCCACCCCGGGCCGGGACAGCGCGACGCAGAGTCGTTCGAGGAGGTCGGCGCGGTTGGCCATGGCCAGGCGGTGCCCGCCGACGCCGAGCGCGCCGCGCGCGGGGTGGTCCGCGGCCACGATCATCAGGCGGCCGCTGTCGCCGATCAGCGGGCGGCGGACCCGGCGGGCGGCCGCTTCGGCGATGGCCTCCGGATGCCGGGCGCGCACCGTGGCGAGGTCGGGGATGCTGATGCTCAAGACAGGCTCCGTTCAGGGGGTGGCGTCGGTCAGCCGCGCGCGAGGAGGTTCTCGACCTCGGACTCGGTGGGCATCGCGGAGGAGCAGGCGAGACGGGAGGCGACGAGCGCGCCGGCCGCGTTGGCGTACCGGATGGTCTTCTCCAGCTCCCAGCCGGACAGCAGGCCGTGGCAGAGCGAGCCGCCGAAGGCGTCTCCGGCGCCGAGGCCGTTGACGACCTCCACCGGGACCGGCGGGACCTCGGCGACGGTGCCGTCGCGCTGGACGGCCAGGACCCCCTTGGGGCCCTGTTTGACGACGGCGAGTTCCGCACCGGCCGCCAGCAGGGCTTCGGCGCAGGCACGGGGTTCGCGTACGCCGGTGGCGATCTCGCACTCGTCGAGGTTGCCCACGGCGACGGTGGAGTGCCGCAGCGCCTCGGCGTAGTACGGGCGTGCCTCGTCCGGGTCGGACCAGAACATGGGCCGCCAGTCGAGGTCGAAGACGGTGGTGCCGGACTTGGCGCGCGTCTTCAGCGCGGCGAGCGTGGCGGAGCGGCTGGGCTCCTCGCTCAGGCCGGTGCCGGTGATCCAGAAGATGCGGGCCGCGCGGATCGCGAAGAAGTCCAGCTCGTCAGTCCGGATCTCCAGATCGGGTGCCTTGGGCCGCCGGTAGAAGTAGAGCGGGAAGTCGTCGGGCGGGAAGATCTCGCAGAACGTGATCGGCGTGGGGTAGGCGTCGACGGGTGTGACCCAGCGGTCGTCGACACCGAACTCCTTGAGCGCCTGGTGGAGATAGGTGCCGAAGGGGTCCTGCCCGGTGCGGGTGATCACCGCGGTGGACCGGCCCAGGCGCGCGGCGGCCACCGCGACGTTGGCCGCCGAGCCGCCGAGGAACTTCCCGAAGGTCTCGACCTGCGCGAGCGGCACACCCGTCTGCAGGGGATACAGATCGACGCCGATGCGTCCCATGGTGATGACGTCCAGGGACTCGCCGTCGAAGGATTCAGCGGACTCAGGCATGCGTGACGCTCCTGATGCGTGGGATGCGGGCAACAGGGCGCCCGGTGCCTCTTAGGTGTAGGACCCACGGCCCTCCCCTGTCAAGACTTTGTACTGACATTCGGACCTGCTCAGGAAATGATGTCTTAACAAAGTATTGACAGGGGGGTGCGTCAGGGACTTGTATCCCGTCCCAACGAAGCAGCCGCGTCACCCGCATCGACCCGGACGTCCTGTCCGGGCCCCGCACGGGCCCAGCGCCCCGGCGCCGTCCCGTTCCCTTTCCCCTGTCGCACAGTGAGGTGCTGGAAAGATGGACCGCACGTTTCACCCCCGTACCCGCAGAATCGCCCCACTCGTCGCGACCGCGGCGGCATCCGTGCTGCTCATAGCCGGCTGCTCCAGCAGTTCCGGCGGAAAGAAGGCCGAGGAGAGCGGGGCGGCGGTGTCGGCCGGCAAGGCCGACACTCCCCGTATGACGGTCGCGCTGGTGACCCACCAGGCACCCGGCGACACGTTCTGGGACATCGTCCGCAAGGGCGCCGAGGCGGCGGCCGCCAAGGACAACGTGAAGCTGGTCTACTCCGCCGACCCGAACGCGGGCAACCAGGCCAACCTGGTCCAGAACGCCATCGACCAGAAGGTCGACGGCATCGCGATCACCCTGGCCAAGCCGGACGCCATGAAGGACGTCGTGAGCAAGGCGACGTCGGCCAAGATCCCCGTGGTCGGCCTCAACTCGGGCGTCAGCGACTGGCAGAAGCTGGGTCTGATGGAGTTCTTCGGCCAGGACGAGACGGTGGCGGGTGAGGCGCTGGGCAAGAGGCTGAACTCGGAAGGCGCGAAGAAGGCCGTCTGTGTGATCCAGGAGCAGGGCAACATCGGACTCACCCAGCGCTGCGACGGAGTGAAGAAGACCTTCAGCGGCACGACGGAGACCCTGTACGTCAACGGCACCGACATGCCGTCCGTGAAGTCGACGATCACCGCCAAGCTCAAGCAGGACAGCGCCATCGACTACGTCGTCACCCTCGGCGCCCCGTACGCCCTGACCGCGGTGCAGTCGGTGGGTGACGCCGGCAGCAAGGCGAAGATCGCCACGTTCGACCTCAACAAGGACCTGACCGGCGCCATCAGCAAGGGCACGATCCAGTTCGCGGTCGACCAGCAGCCCTACCTCCAGGGCTACCTGGCCGTCGACTCGCTGTGGCTCTACAAGACGAACGGGAACTACAGCGGCGGCGGCGAGCAGCCGATCCTGACCGGCCCGGCGTTCGTCGACAAGTCCAACGTCGACACCGTCGCCCAGTTCGCCGCGAAGGGCACCCGGTGATGAGCATGGCCCAGCAGGCTGAGCCGGCGGTGACCACACCGCCGGCTCCCGGCCCCAAGGAGACCGACGGGCGGACCGCGCAGCGCTCCCTGACGCTGCGGCTGCTCGCTCGGCCCGAGGTCGGCGTCTTCCTCGGCGCCGTCGCGGTGTTCGTCTTCTTCCTGATCGCGGCGCCGTCGGTGCGCTCCGGCAGCTCGATGGCGACCGTCCTCTACCAGTCGTCGACGATCGGGATCATGGCACTGCCCGTGGCCCTGCTGATGATCGGCGGCGAGTTCGACCTGTCGGCCGGTGTCGCCGTGATCACCTCGGCGCTCACCGCGAGCATGATCAGCTACCAACTGACCATGAACGTCTGGGTGGGCGTGATCGTCGCGCTCATCGTCTCGCTGGCGGTCGGCGCGTTCAACGGCTGGATGATGGTCCGCACCGGGCTACCGAGCTTCCTGGTCACTCTCGGCACGTTCCTGATCCTGCAAGGCGTCAACCTCGCGGTGACCAAGCTGATCACCGGGAACGTCGCGACCGACGACATCAGCACCATGGACGGATTCGACCAGGCGAAGAAGGTCTTCGCCTCCTCCTTCGACGTCGGCGGCGTCCAGGTGAAGATCACCGTCGTGTGGTGGCTGGTCTTCGCGGCCATCGCCACCTGGGTCCTGCTCCGCACCAAGTACGGCAACTGGATCTTCGCCGTCGGCGGCAACCAGGACAGCGCCCGCGCGGTCGGCGTACCGGTCACCTTCACCAAGATCACGCTCTTCATGCTGGTCGGCTTCGGCGCCTGGTTCATCGGCATGCACCAGCTGTTCTCCTTCAACACCGTGCAGTCCGGCGAGGGCGTCGGCCAGGAGCTGATCTACATCGCCGCGGCGGTGATCGGCGGCTGTCTGCTGACCGGCGGCTACGGCTCCGCGATCGGACCGGTCTTCGGCGCCTTCATGTTCGGCATGGTCAACCAGGGCATCGTGTACGCGGGCTGGAACCCCGACTGGTTCAAGGCCTTCCTCGGCGTGATGCTGCTCGGCGCCACGCTCATCAATCTGTGGGTCCGCCGCGCGGCGACCCGGAGGTGAACCGACCCATGACAACCAACGGATCCGGACCCGCCGGCGCCATCCTCCCGGACGCTCCGCCCGAGGACGGCACCGCCCCGATCGTCGAACTGCGCAGCGCCGGGAAGGCCTACGGCAACATCCGTGCCCTGCACGGAGTCTCCCTCGCCGTCCACCCCGGCCAGGTGACCTGCGTCCTCGGCGACAACGGCGCCGGCAAGTCCACCCTCATCAAAATCATCTCCGGCCTGCACCAGCACACCGAGGGCGAATTCCTCGTCGACGGCGTCCCGGTGCGCTTCTCCACCCCGCGCGAGGCCCTCGACAAGGGCATCGCCACCGTCTACCAGGACCTCGCCACCGTCCCCCTCATGCCGGTCTGGCGCAACTTCTTCCTCGGCTCCGAGATGACCAAGGGCCCCTGGCCGATCCAGCGCCTCGACATCGACCGCATGAAGAAGACCGCGGACGAGGAACTGCGCAACATGGGCATCGTCCTCGACGACCTCGACCAGCCCATCGGCACCCTCTCCGGCGGCCAGCGCCAGTCGGTGGCCATCGCCCGCGCCGTCTACTTCGGCGCCCGCGTGCTGATCCTGGACGAGCCGACCGCCGCCCTCGGCGTCAAGCAGTCCGGCGTGGTCCTGAAGTACATCGCCGCCGCCCGCGACCGCGGCCTCGGCGTCATCTTCATCACCCACAACCCGCACCACGCCTACATGGTCGGCGACCACTTCAGCGTCCTGCGCCTGGGCACCCTCGAACTCAGCGCCGCCCGCAGCGAGGTCAGCCTGGAAGAACTGACCAACCACATGGCAGGCGGCGCCGAACTCGCCGCACTCAAGCACGAACTGGCCCAGGTCCGCGGCGTCGACGTCGACGAACTCCCCGAAGCGGAGGACCTCAAAGCACCCGCGGCGGCCACTTCCGAAGGGACCTCCTGACATGACCGCTCCCCTGGACCGCATCCGGGTCGGCTCCGCGCCGGACTCCTGGGGCGTCTGGTTCCCCGACGACCCCCAGCAGGTGCCCTGGGAACGCTTCCTGGACGAGGTGTCCGAGGCGGGCTACTCCTGGATCGAACTCGGCCCCTACGGCTATCTGCCGAGCGACCCGGCCCGGCTCACCGCCGAGATCGACAAGCGCGACCTGAAGGTGTCGGCCGGTACGGTCTTCACCGGGCTGCACCGCGGACCGTCCGTCTGGGACGCCACCTGGGAACACGTCAGCGAGGTCGCCGCGCTCACCCAGGCCATGGGCGCGAAGCATCTGGTGGTCATCCCGTCCTTCTGGCGGGACGACAAGACCGCCGAGATCATCGAGCCGCCGGAGCTGACCGCCGAGCAGTGGGCCCACCTGACCAAGGGCATGGAACGGCTGGGCCACGAGGTCAAGGAGACCTACGGCCTCGACATCGTCGTCCATCCGCACGCGGACACGCACATCGACACCGAGGAGCACGTCGAGCGCTTCCTCGACTCCACCGACTCCGACCTGGTCAACCTGTGTCTGGACACCGGGCACTACGCCTACTGCGGCGGCGACAGCGTCAAGCTCATCGAGACGTACGGCGAGCGCATCGGCTATCTGCACCTCAAGCAGGTCGACCCGGCGATCCTCGCCGACGTCGTCAAGAACGAGGTGCCGTTCGGTCCCGCCGTGCAGCGCGGCGTGATGTGCGAACCCCCGTCCGGTGTACCGGAGCTGGAGCCGGTGCTGGTGGCCGCCCAGCGTCTCGGTGTGGAGCTGTTCGCCATCGTCGAGCAGGACATGTACCCCTGCGAGCCGGACAAGCCGCTCCCGATCGCCGTACGCACCCGCAAGTTCCTGCGCTCCTGCGGCGCCTGACCCGTCCGGCACCCGCGCCCGCATCCGCCGACACCCGGATGTCCGCTCCGTGAGGCGGCCTCGTCAGCCCGACGAGGCCGCCTCAGGCGTGTCGGGGGTGTCGTTCGGATCACCGTTCACCGAGTTTCTGCGAATCTCAGTGATTCGCCCACTGCTGGGCGAAGGTCCCCGTCTCACTCAATACCAGGAGGTATCAATGCGGGGTAGACGCTTCAATGCCACCGGCCCCGCAGGACGGGGTCTTACGGTCGGCTCCACGTCCGTTTTCCGTCTCCGGGCCACTCCCGGCGACGTGCCGCTTCACGAGCGCGGCGACGTTCAGTGCCGCGTTCTCATCCCGGTCGAGGACGAGTCCGCAGTGTTCGCATACGTACATCCGTATCCGGAGAGGCAGTTTGGGTGTCACTGCCTGGCATCCGGAACACGTCTTGCTGCTGGGGAACCAGCGGTCCGCCACTTCGAGCGTTCCGCCGTTCCACCGGGTTTTGCAGGCGAGTTGACGCCGGATCTCGCCGAACCCGGCGTCGGCCACGACACGGGCGAGTTTGCGGTTCTTGAGCATCCCCGAGACGTTGAGGTCTTCCACCACGATCGTGCCGTACTCGCGGGCCAGGCTGGTGGTGAGCTTGTGGAGCGCGTCCCGCCGCAGGTTCGCGGTGCGGTAGTGCACCCGGTTGCGGGCCGCATCCGCGCGCTGCCAACGCTTCGAAGGCTGCTGCCCGGTGCGCCGGTCAGGGCCCAGACGGCGGGCGGCCGTACGGGACAGGCGGCCGAGCTTGCGCCGCGCGGTGTCGTAGTGTCTGGGGTTCTCGGCCCTCGGGCGGCCGTCGGAGAACACCGCGAGGTGCTTGATGCCCAGGTCGACGCCGATCACCTTATCCGCCCGGGACGGGGTACGGTCGGTGCGCTCGACTTCGCAGGTGAAGGACACGAACCAGCGGCCCGCCTCGCGGCGGACGGTCGCAGACTTCACCACCGCCGTGCCGGCCGCGATCCGGCGGTGCAGCTTCCGTGTGGACTCATGCGCCCTGATCGTTCCCAGGACCGGGAGCGTGACATGCCTGCGGTCGTCTTCCAAGCGGATCGTGCCGGTGGTGAACCGAACCGACGGCGTGGTCTTCCGCTTCGACTTGTAGCGAGGAAAGCCCATCCGCGGGCCCTTGCGCTTGCCGCGCTTGGAATCGGACCAGTTCTTCAAGGCCCGGGCGAGCTGATCCAGCCCGGTGGCGTACGCCTCCTTCAAGCACTCCGCCACCACGGCGCCACCTCCCTCTTCGCTGCGTTCCAGACCTTGCGCATGGAATACATCGACCAGCCGAACGACGGCGTCAGATCGGCCTCGGCAATGCCGTAGGACCGTTCCGCCTCCCGCTGCCCGAGGTTCGCTTTCACCTGCGCGATACCCCAGTTGAACGCCACCCGGGCCGCACCGGCATGCCGCAGCAGCGCGCCGACCTGACCAGGCGTCGGGTCCAGTGCAAACCGGTAGGCATGCGTGACGATCACCCGATCAGGCTACCGGCCGCCACCGACAACACCCCGACCATTAACGGAAGTTCAGAAACGCTGAGATTCGATGACGAAGCCCACAGCAGTTAAGAACCCCTAGCCGAGAATGGCCTTGGTCTCCAGGTACTCGTGGAAGCCGAACTCGCCCCACTCCCGCCCGTTGCCGCTCTTCTTGTATCCGCCGAACGGGCAGCCGAAGTCGAACGCGTCGTTGATCGCGACCCATCCCGCCCGGATGCGACGCGCCACGGCACGCGCCTTCTCCAGGTCCGCGCCCGCCACATAGCCGGCGAGACCGTACTCGGTGTCGTTCGCGATCTCGACGGCGTGGTCGACGCTGTCGTAGCCGAGGATCGTCACCACCGGCCCGAAGATCTCCTCGCGGCGCCGCGACCGGCAACGCGTCGCAGGCCGAGTACCTCCAACAGCTCGGCGCCGTGACCGTGTTGGACCGCGCCGAATTCTCAGAGGCCGGCCGCTGCAGAAGGAACGCTCCCTCTCCCGGGGCGGGGTTCAGGAGGAATCTCCGATTCCCTTAAAACCGAAGGGACTTGAAGTGCATTCCGTGAGGAAAAGTAAAATCACGGAATACGAGGGAAGGGCAATAGGGGCCCCTCCGGGCAGGGCTTGATCAAGTTCCGTGGGCGTCCGGATTGTTGGTGATGCCCAGGATGGGGAGTGCTCGTTGGGGCTCGTCGCGGATCGCCCGGGTGGTCTTGGCGATGTTGTCGGCTCCGAGGGTTTTCAGCGCGCCGATGGCGAGGTTGCGGAGGGTCGCCATGGCCCGTGGTGCGGTCCCGGCGTGGACGGTGGAGGCGTCCTCGGCGAAGGTGACATCCCTGACGTGGTGCGAGGAGTTCTCCACGCCCCAGTGCCCGCGAATCGCGGCGGCCAGATCGGCGGGACCGGCTTGGTGGGCGTCGCGATTTGTGACGGCGTAGACACTCTCACGGGTCTCACGCCGGCCGGTCTGCTTGCGGCGGCGGTGGATGCGGATGGCCAGGCGGGCGTGGGGAAAGGCGATTCCGCCGAGTTTGTCGGCGATCGAGCAAGTCTTGATTGAGCGGGACTCGCGGCGTCCGTGTCCAGCCCCGGAGGCGGTGTGCTGGACTGCGATGGACTGCCAGGGCAGGGCGGCGAGTTGGGCGTGGACGGTGGGCTGGTTGGTCTTGATCACGGCGATGTAGTGGGCCTTCTTGGTCTCGACCAGCCAGGAGATGTTCGACTTGACCGAGTGCAGGGCGTCGAAGGTGACGACGGTGCCGGTCAGGTCCAGCGGTGCCAGCAGTGGACAGAAGTGTGTGGTTTCGTTCGTCTTCGCGCCGACTTCTACCTGGGCAAGGGTCACGACGGTGCCGTGGGTGACCGCGGAGAGCAGATGTCGGCGTGTCGCGGTGAGACGGGCTGATCCCTTGAGTGCCTTGCCGTCGACAGCGATCACACGCGACGGCCCGAACCCGGAGGGCGACGAAGCCTGGGCGGGTTCGGTGGCGGCGCGGTGCCGGTCGGCCAGGTAGGCGCCGACCACCCGGTCCAGGGCGTCACCGTCAACAGCCCCCAGCACACGGCCGATCGTGGCCGGCGCCGGAGTGCGCCGCCATCTGAGCAGGTGGCGGCGGATCCCGATCGCCGTCAGGAGTGCCGTCGAGGCACGCTGGCCCCACTCGGCGAGTTCGTCGATGCTCCTGGCTCCCGAGACAGCCGCGCAGGCGCACACCAGCAGGATCGCTGTGAGTGAGTACCACCGGCCCCGCCGTGCGCGCGGGTCGGGCACCGAGTCGAAGTAGGGGCGCAGGTCGGCGATCCGGCCGCTGTCCAGCGGGCCCAGTTTCACCAGTACGGCAGGTAGGGGAGAGGATGCAGCAGCAGGCACGGGCCACCTCATGATCATCTGGCTTAGACACCACAATGATCACGAAGCCCGTGCCTGCCTTGTTATGCGCCCCAACCGGTCACAACCCGACCAGCCGCACGACCCCGGAACTTGCAACCGCCCTGCAACAGGGCCTCCCGGAACGCTCAGAATGGGGTCGCACCCCCGAGCTACCAGGAGGCCCTGCCTTCATGCGCGTACGGCCGGAAGATCACCCGACCAGGAACTCCGTTCGACCTGCAGGTTTCAAGATCGGTTGAGATGCGGCTTCTCACTGCAAGCGACGCCTCACCGACCTCGACTGAACCCACCACCCCGTTGATCCGTCAGATCACGAAGTACGACTGGAGTACTGGGCCACGAAGAGCACCCTGCGCTACGCCCAGCGCCACCCCGAACTCCTCATCGGTTTCCTGGCCGGAACCGGCCTGGAACTTGTCGCCCCCGCGTCAGCCCGTAGTCAGAGATCAGCATCAGCGGGGGTCTCGTCACGCGATCAGCCGTGGACGGTCTGCTTCACACCGTCCTTGGTGGTGATGTCCACGGACATACGCCACCTCGTACGCTTGCCGACCGTGACGGTGACCGTGTCCGCGAATTTTCTGCCGTGCAAATCCTTCGCCTTGATGCGGGCGCCGAACGTGGCGCTGTCGTCGCAGCCACCGACCTCGGCGCTGAGGCCGGTTCCGCTAGTGACAGTGAGACCGCCAGGTCCGAGACAGTCGTAGCGGACGCCTAGTTCGGCGATCCGGTCAGCAGAAACAGGAAGTTTGACCGTCCCGGGTCCGAGATGGCCCGGCGTCTCCTTTCCGCTGTCGGGACGGTCCGGATCAGACACCAGCACTGATTTCGACGGGCTGCCCACAGGAGCCCGATTTCCCCCTCCCCCACACCCGGCGGCCAGGATGACGATGACTGGCAGTACGGCCAGATGTCTTCTGCGCATCAGCTCTTTCCGTGCCAGGTTTCGCGACCCTTGTAGAGCAGCCGCGCTGATCCACTGCGCAGCACCTTGGTGGTGCAGTTGGGCTGCGTCTGGTTGTAGTTCCACTTCGTGTACTTGACCTTCACACCCGCGTGCAGGTAACCGTGCCTCATGTTGTTCGGCACCTTCCACGACCACGTGTAGGTCGTGCTGTTCGTCCACTGCCATGCGAAGTGGTAGTCGAACTCCGCCGACGCCTTGACGACGACCACCTTCGCTTCGCCCGAGATCGCTCCGCCCACGGTGGACGTCGTCGTCTTTCCCTTGTGGAAGGTGATGCTGATTGTCGTACCGCTGTCGCCGCCGGAACGGGGTTCCAGGTCCCGGTAGTAATTGTGACTGCCGGAAAAATCGTAGCCCGTGGTCATCGGGCAACTCATGGGCACAGCGGCGGACGCAGGTGTGGAGCTGATGACGGCCAGTGCCGCTGCGACACAGCCTGCCGACATGATTCGCGAAATTCGGCGCACGCGTTCCCCTCGGTTTTCTTTGGTCGACAACGGCCTCTACAGCCGCCGAGGAGAGACCCTAGCGCCGACTCCCGCCTCCGTTCGCACGGTTGAGCGAAACCTGAGGTGCGGCGACAGGCGGGACCGGGTCGCCCGTTCGGGTGCTGGTGCCCCAGTACTCCAGGTGCACTTGGCGATCTGACGGATCATCTGGGTGAAGGGTTCAGTCGAGGTCGGTGTGACGTCGCTTGCAGTGAGAAGCCGTGGCGGTCACGCTTTTCGGCTCTGGCTCAATTTCTGGATGCTGTTGGTGATCTTCACGCGGTGAGGTGAAGTCTGCCGGCTGTCCGTGAGTCGATGTTCTCGTGGTGCTGCACTGGTGCAGGGCTTGATCAAGTTCCGTGGGCGTCCGGATTGTTGGTGATGCCCAGGATGGGGAGTGCTCGTTGGGGCTCGTCGCGGATCGCCCGGGTGGTCTTGGCGATGTTGTCGGCTCCGAGGGTTTTCAGCGCGCCGATGGCGAGGTTGCGGAGGGTCGCCATGGCCCGTGGTGCGGTCCCGGCGTGGACGGTGGAGGCGTCCTCGGCGAAGGTGACATCCCTAAAGCGCGCAGGCGCACACCAGCAGGATCGCTGTGAGTGAGTACCACCGGCCCCGCCGTGCGCGCGGGTCGGGCACCGAGTCGAAGTAGGGGCGCAGGTCGGCGATCCGGCCGCTGTCCAGCGGGCCCAGTTTCACCAGCACGGCAGGTAGGGGAGAGGATGCAGCAGCAGGCACGGGCCACCTCATGATCATCTGGCTTAGACACCACAATGATCACGAAGCCCGTGCCTGCCTTGTTATGCGCCCCAACCGGTCACAACCCGACCAGCCGCACGACCCCGGAACTTGCAACCGCCCTGCCCTGCTCCCCCTCCCCCACCCTTGCCCGTCCACCCGGCCCGCAGCACGGCACGGCGCGGCGGCGCCAGCCGACGCGCAACCAACACCAGGCCGCCCCCAATCCCCGAAGCTCGCCACCCCACCCACCACCGCACCCATTCCTCCCTCATCCTTCAACCGGCGCGGGAAAAGTGGCAGCAGAGGGGATGTCAGACCCCCGACCATGCGCGGAACCCTTGGTTGACCTGCGGATGCGTCGACCCTCCCGCAGAGGCTCGCGCAAGAGATGTCGCAAGAGAAGGCACAGGAGTAGCCGCAAGAGAGGTCGCAAGAGATGTTGCAAGGTTCGGCGTTTCGGGTGGCTCCCCCTCAGCCCGGATCCACCGGCTTGATTCCCAGTTGATCGTTTCGGGGTCGCGCAGGCCGTGTCGGGGCTGAGTTGCGGATTCGGGCATAGGGTAGCCGCTGGTCTGCCCAGCTCTTCCACTTTGTCCACAGGTCTCGGGCCCTTTCGGGCAGGTCGGTCAGGGAGCGTCAGAGGACTGGCGGTGCATGCACCGTGCTGAACAGCTGGGCGAAGTCCTCGCCCCAGGGCCAGCGTTCGGGCAGGTGCAGGGTGAGGCGGCGGGCGGATCGGGCCAGGCGGGCGGGCACGTTGATCAGGTGGTCACGGATGGTGGCGGTGGTCGCCCTGGCATGGAACGCGGAGGCCAGAGCGCCGGCGGCGCGGGTCAGATTGTGTGCCAGGGCCGCCAGGGCGAGCCACGCGGCATTGGCCTGGAAATGACCGGACGGCGCGTGGGCGAAGGCGCTGTTCTTGACATCGGCGATCACCTGCTCGACGACAGCGTGCCGACGGTGATCACGCTCGGCATCCCTCAAGGCGAGCGGGGAGTCGGTGAACGCGGCGTGGTAGCGCCAGGTGTCAAACAGCGTGCCCTGCCCGGCGGGGACGGCACCGGCGTTCAGGCGTTTGACGCGGCGCACGATCAGACGGGCGGTGACCTGCTGCTTCTTCGGCTTGGACGTGAAGGCGGTGTAGCCGGTCTCGGCTATCTCGGCATCGGAGATCCAGCACTGGCCCTCCTCGTCCCAGAGCGCCTTGGGGTATTTGATCGGCGTCCAGGCGTCCTCGTCGATGCGGGCGACGGCGGCCTTGACGGAGGCGTTCATCCGCACGGTGATGGAGAACCGCGCGCCCAGCGCCCGGCAGGAGTTGACGACGTCGGCGCCGTAAAGCGCCGAGTCCGCGCGCATCACCAGCAGGCCACTGGCGCCGCAGGCGCGGGCGGTGCCGATGGTCTCGTTGACGAACGCTGCCGCCCCGCGCGCGGAGTTCGAAGGTCCCTTGCGCAGCCTGGTGGCGGCGATCACCGGGGCGGACAGGGGCGTGGAGAGGATGCCGAGCAGCGCGTTCAGGCCCTTGACCTAGCTGTATCCGTAGCCGGCGCCCTGCTTGGCGTAGCCGTAGGTGCGGCGGATGGTGTCGTCGATATCCACGTAGGCGACCTGGTCCGCGCCGGGCAGCAGCGGGGTGTGACGGGCCAGTGCGGGCAGGAACCGGCGGGCCACGGCGTGGAGTTGCTTCACATGCCCATGCGTGAAAGAACGCAGAAACGATCCCAGTGTGGACGGGGCCCGCACACCGGAGAACAGGCGGCGCATCGCGCCGTGCCGTAGCCGGTGCATGTCATCGATGCTGTCGGCGCCCGCCACCATGCCGCCCACCAGCGACATCACTTTCGCCGCGGGGAAGGCACCGGTGCCGTCCTTCGAGGTCGGCAGACGGATGTACTCCCCGACCAGCGCGGGCAGACCGCACCGCTCGGCCAGCCGCACCACCGGCTCCAGGCCGCCGTACGCGATCAGGTTCGGGTCATCGAACGCGGATGAGACCGCCGCCGCGGCATGGGAAGATTGCATCTCGGAAGTGCCTTGCTGATCGTGCCTGATGTGGTCCTAGAGAAACCCCATCATCGCAGGTCACAAGGCACTTCTTCGTTTCCGGAAGAACTATCCACAGGCATCAGGCCGGTGGATCCGGGCTGAACGCTCACCGCAACGGTCTCGTCGGCTGAAAGCCCCAGGCCACGCCGATGCTGGTCGAAACGGCCCTCCGACACCGGTAACGGCTGGCACCGACACCTCGTTCGCCATGCAGCACCGCGGCCTGGCAAAGACGCACGTCCAGCACGTGCTCACAGCCGCCGGAACCAACATCGTCCGACTCAGCAGATACTTCCCCTCCGGCACCACACCGGCTGCCCCGCCACGACCCCCCAGTCACTTCCAGCAGCTCCGCCAAAGACTCACGGCCTAGAGATCACCAACAGCATTCTGACGCTGCCCGGTCCAGGATGAGCGCATCGGCGGGACGGGCTGCGGCTCCTCGCCTGCGCAATTGTCGTACGCGCCGGGGACGCCGGTATGGCTGCGACGGTCACTGGTAGTCGTCGCAGCCATGCCCGTGCTCATACTGCGCGTGCCGCAGTTGGTGTGGCCAGCTGCCGCTCGCCGGCCGTACGCTCGTGGTAGAGGCTTCGGGGTGGAGCCCCATACGCTGGTCTCCGGGCGTCGTTGTGGGCGTGGCGACGCTGATCCTGCTGGGTGGGGCAGGCGGGCTACTGCGCGGGGTCCTGGACATCTACGCCCAGTTCCTCGACTGGCAGAGAGACCGGCGTACTCACCGTCAGACAGGGCAGGAGAGTGAACCTCCCCGATTCCAGGAGTACTTCGACTCGGGGGTCGAATCCGTCGCGGCACTGCTGCATAGCGGTATGGGCGCGGGAGCCGCGGTGCTCTTGGGTACCACCGCGCAGATCAACGGCGCGTATGCCGCCATCGTGGTCGGCATCTCCGCGCCGGTCCTGCTAACTCAGCTCAGCCGTATCCAGTCGGTGAGCGACGCACTCAGCGGCGGCCAATCGTCGCCACTGGCCACCATCGAGCCGACGCCCCCACCCGCCGCGACGCCGCAAACGCCTCCCATACCGCCCATACCGTCGGGTGGTTCCCTCCCACCGGCACACACCGAAAACACCGCAGTCCACGCGCAGCCCGGATCGTCGTCTGGGCCAGCGGCCAACGGCCGGCCGGTGACCAACGACGAGGGCTCTGCCACCACGCGCGGCTGCTCCACGATCGGATGCCCCAAAGCCGAAGGGTCGACGCTGGGGTCAGACCAATTCGCAACGGAGGGGGAGAGTACGTGACGGCCTCAGGTTTCTCCGTGCTCAAGCGCATCGCCGCCAGTGTCCTGGGCGCCAACCGGACGACGCGTAGGCCCCCGACGGTGGAGCAGCAGCGCAGCCTTCCTATCGGCCGCCGACTGGTGGCCGCCCTCCTCGGGATACGGGTACGCCCGGACATGTCACACCCCGCCGTCCCGGGCACTGCGCAACGCCCTTCCGCCATCACCACGCGAGAGTCTGCCCCGGCGCCGTCGCCAGAAGGCGACCGCCCCAAGGAGCCGGCAAGGCCGTCCTCGACACCGCGCAGCAGCCCTCCACTCCGGCGGCCCACACGCCTCGATGGGATGAACTCGGGTCCGCAGCGCCGGCTGAGCGAGGACCGTACGGATCGGCAGGGGAAGCCGAGTAGCGTGAAAGCTGGCGACCGTACGGGGCCGCGTCCGTGGTCCACCACGTCGCCCAAGGACCTCGACCGGCTGGCCCGCGGGGTGCTGAGGGCCGCCCGTGACGCGGCCTGGGAGCTGCGGCGGGACCCTCCGGACCCGGCTCAGCAAACGTGGGCCCTCGGCAAGCTGGCGGGGCAGACACAGGCGATGCTGGGGCCCGACCTGCCGGACCACCCGCCGCTCGGGGCCGCAGCGCAGGAGGGATTCGTCCGTACCGCTCTCACTCTCGCCCTGCATGTGCGGGCGCACAGCTGGGCGGAGGCCGACCTCGGCGCGGCCGGCGTACCGGGCCAGGCCGACGTACCGCACCCCGGGGAGCGCCGCACGGCCGACGCCTTCGACGTCCTCGGGAGGCTGATGCTCCCGCACTCCTCGCCCGACGGTTGGACCGCCACCCTCGTCACCGACCTGGCCCGCGGCGACATGACGCTGGAGGCGGCGGTCAAGGTGGGCAAGTACGTCCTGCACCCCACCTTCCTGGCCCTCGTCGACGACGCGACCCGCGTCGTCGGCGAGGCCCTGCACAACCTCCATGTGCGCGACCTGCATGAGCTGACCGACTTGCTGCGCCACTACGCGAGCGCCGCCGAACCATCCCACCCGGCGGCGGAATCGCTACCGACCCCAGCCGTCGACGTACCGGCGCCTGAGCCCGACCGCCCGTCCGTGAGGGAACTGAAGCCCCCCGACTCGGGGCTTCGCTTCAGGCGGCATCCCGACTCGCCGTCGGCCCGCGGACGGGTGGACTCCGAACCTGTTCCCGCCGACCCTGCGACGCCGGCATCTCCGCAGCACCCACGCCATCCGCGCTCCCCGCGCTCCTCCAAGCCGGAATCGCCGCGTACCCCAGGGCCACACCGGCTCCTGGGTCCCGGCGCCGCGATCGAACCCGATCACCCGCCGGAATTCGAAAGTCCGCTGGACTCGCAGCTGACCTGGCAGCAACCGGAGTCCGACGTGCCGACAATCGTTTCCCTCTTCGGCGGCGAGGACGAACTCGGGGTCGAAGCCGATGTGTCGCCGGAGCTGGACGACCCGGGGTTACGAGGCCCTGATGCGCGCGGCCCCGGCGCGTTCGGCCTCTGACCGGCGCCCGTCGAGGCGCACTCGCACGTGTTCCTTCCAGCCCACCGCCGCTCACCGGCGACGCCTGCAGGAGCTGTCCCGGCGCATCGCCGGACACCCGTACGGGCAGACTGCGGCCAAAACACCGGCGGCCCGGATGGCGCTGAAGGAACTCGCCCGGGCAAAGGCGCAGTCGTGACGCGCGGCACCGGCTGGCAGCCTGCCGCCGAGCGGCAGAGTGCACTGCTGCGCGCCCACCGCGAGTGGATCGCCGCGTCGCGGTCTTCGCGGCCGACGGCATCGAGGTCGTGAGGACCGCTCCGCGGTCTCCTCGGATGAATGCGCACTGCGAACGAGTCATTGGAACCCTGCGGCGCGAAGTCCTCGATCACTTACTGATCTGGAACGAGACCCATGCCCGGCAGGTCCTGGACGCCTACGCCCGGCACTACAACCAGCATCACCCACATCAGGCTCGGGGACAGCTTCCGCCCCTCGCGATTCCGATATTGCTGTAGAGCACATACCGGTCGACGAAAAGGGGCTTGGCCAGTGAGGCGATCAGCAGCAGAAGGCCCGGAAGCACAAGAATCGGCACAGCCAGCACGGAAAGCCGCTCGGGCCCCCTCTCCCCCAGGAGCCCTCGGGCACACGCCACGCCCACGACCGCCACCACCAGCAGATAGCGAAGGCGCACCGGTCCGCCGATCCAGGACACCTGCCCCGACTGCCCCGCACTCCAGATCGCCAGCGGCAATCTCATCTCTACGCCAGGCCGAAGACATGCCGCACAAGCTCTGCGTCCTTCTTCGGAACCGCCAGGTCGTACGTTCCGTCGGCCGTGACCAGTTCATAGCGCTCGAACTTCGGCGCCATGGGCACCTTCTCGCCCGTAAGCTTGAGCCCAAAGGGTGACTTCAAAGTCGCGCTTCTGTCTCCGCGCCGGTCGCTCCAGACCGGCGCCTCCCCCACGGCGAGACGCAGATATCCCTGCCTGAGCCGCGCGATCTGCTTACCTCTGCCGACCGAAGCCACCGCCGCCCCACCAATACTCTTGGTGAACCCCACAACCTGCAGCGGCTGTCCGTTCCTGAAGTCCTCGATGTCCTGAGCGGGCGTACGCCGCCGGATCCAAGCCCAGCGCAACAACACGTCCAACGCAGTCGCCGTCCCCGCCGAACGCCGTGCCGCCTCACGATTTGCCACTGCTACTCCACTCGTTAGACGACCTGCCATGCGACCTTCCGAGCGCGCCAACGACGCATCGACAGCGTCGACGGGCAGCTTCCATTCGAACCCTTGCATCCGCTCAATGAATTCTGTCGGCAGTTCCACACCATGGCGTCCCACATAATGTGCGACGTCTCCACGCCAAACCCAGGATCCATCAGTGAACAGTGACGAGCAGCCTACAAGATTCTCGCCACAGCCGAGCAGACCCAGCTCAGTCTCGGCAAATTCGACAATTACCGGTACGCTGGAAAGATATTACGAGACGGAAAGGGGAGGTTTCCTCTGCCACTCGACGGAATCCGGGCGCCCGAGTTAATTGATGGCAACATCTTGCCCCACTCCGGATACCCCGAATTACAGACAAGGAGTCTCACGCATCCGACCGAGCTCCAATAACAGCGTCCCTGTCGTCAGGTCATCGACAGAACACTCAGATAGGAATCATTTTCTCCCTTCTCGAAATATCGAGCAGAGCATGGTAACCATCGTCGGAGATCTTGGCGAGGAACTGATCGTGACCTCCATACGTGGTTCCGTCCGAAGCCATTAGCAAGAACAGGTTTCCGCTGGCAGACTGCCCGATAGGACACAGTTCCCGATCAATCCGTGTCTCATACGAGGCGACCAGCCTGCGTGCGATTCGCGGGGCAGAGACAGTACCGGATACCAGGCAGGTGTGTGACCCACCAACGGCAGGATGTCTCGGGTACTCGAAGCCGAGGTCACCGCACTCTGCCATGAAATCCTGAACGGCGTCACTCACCCGGTAATCGTGCGTGGTCCACGCCTCCAGATGAGGCCGCAGATCAGACTGCCGACCCGGAAACCACTCGATGCGCCTCAAGAAATCGAGCAATTCCACGTCTCCGACTGCAGGATCTATCGGACCCATCAGTTGTTCACCTCCATGGCGCCGCCGCCTCCGAGCAGGAATCGACAGTTGTCGCAGGATGGAAAGTCCTCACCTGTGCCCCGATAGATTGTCGCATACTCCATTTCATCGAGTCGGACGCCGGGCTGCTTCAGCAGTAGATTATTGCAGGCGTTGAATTCTGCACATTCGCCAGCTGGCCACTCTTCCAACGAGCCCCCGTGCTCTTCCATCAGCACGTCAAGGCGCTCCTGCAACTGCGGATGAACCTGCGAGGGAATCATTCCGCTTTCGCCATAGGCCCACTCCCCTGTATAGGTATCGCGGGCCACGGCACCAGCCGTGTTGCTCGTGGTCGATTTCGCCGATTCGGTCCTGGCAAGGTCGTGTAGGTCGCAGTTGTGAACCAGGATCGGCGTGGCGCCCGCGAGCACATAGTACGTGTGCGTGACGCTAACGGTCAGGTCGTGAGTGAGGTGCTGATGGTGCCAGATCTTGACGGCGGATATTGCGGCGGTGAGACCTGAGGCGGTATGGAGTTGCATCCCGGGCTCGAGATGGCCGGCGTCGACCCATGCTCGTTTGGATTCGACCCAGAAGGGGTGGGTCACTGTGGCAACGATCTTCGAGGACTTGGCGCCGTCGAGGACGCTGATGGTGGCGAAGTCCTTGTCGTGCTTTGTGGTGATCAGCTTCTCGACGGTGCGGGACTGGCTCTTTCCGGTCTCGGGGTCGGTGGCCCGGACCTTGTCGCCCGCCTTGATGTCCTTGATCTGCTTCTCGTGACCGTCGGCCATGAGGACCTTGGTCGCAGGCAAGAAGCTGTGGTTGCAGGCGCTGGCACCGCTCTTGGGCGCGGCGGTGTCGGCACGCTCACCGCCCCTGGCCGCGCCGGAACCGGCCGTCCCCTCCGCCGCACTGTCGGCCGCCTTGGCTCCGGAGCTAGTCGCTGCCCTGGACGCGGAGGCGGTTTCGGCTCCTTCGGCGACGGCTGCCGCCCCCGCCCCGGCGATGGCCGACGATCCGGCTATGACGGCTCCGCCTTCTGCGGCAACCCCAACGGACGCGCCAACCGCGGCGGCCCCGAGGCTGCCCGCTTCGGCACCCGCAGAGAACCCTTGGGCGCCGGCCGCGAGTACGGCGCCGCAACCGCCTGCTGTGGCGACGACGCAGGCAACCACTCCGACGACGACCGCGGTGGCTACGACGGCGGCGATGACGGGGTGCTGCGTAACGGCGTGGTAGGCCTTGTGGGCCCAGTTGGACAGGTGGCAACCGAAGAAGCCGCAGCTGTGGTGGGAGCTGCCTCCACCGCCTCCGCCTCCACTTCCGTGGTGGGGGCTGCTGTTGTCGGGGTTGGTGTTGCCGTACGCCGGGTCCGGCGCCTGGGAGCCCCTCTTACCGCCGTCGTCGGGTGTGCAGTGACCATTGCCCGGGTCCATGCACAGTCCAGTGGGGTCACTGCCGGTGACAGGGTTGTCGGCCGCGTACGTGTATCCGTCGATCTGCTGGGCGTCGGTGAGTTCGAGGAGGGGGTCGTCGGAGACGAAGCGGCCGATCGTGGGGTCGTACTCGCGGGCACCGAGGTGGGTGAGGCCGGTGGTGGTGTCCTGGATGCCGTTGACGAAGCCCTTGTCCCCGAGCCAGGCGCCGGAGGCGGGCTGGGCGCCGCGAGTGTTGCCGAAGGGGTCGAGACGACGGCGTACGGCGGTCTGGGTGGTGGCGTCGACGGCGGTCTCGGCAGTGTCGTGCGCGTCGGTGACCTGCCACTGGAGGCTGCCGGAACTGGTGCGGACCGCGATGGTCTGGCCGGCCCAGCTGTAGTAGCGGGTTCCGGTGGTCGTGGTGGTGCCCTTCGCGAGGTGGACTTCGGTGTCGCCGAGGTAGAGCGTGGTGCCGGAGTCGTCGCGGGAGAGCAGCCGGCTGCCGTCGGCATCGTAGAGGTAGGAGACGGACGTGCCGTCGGCGTTGGTGGCCTTGGCTAGGTGGCCTTCGTCGTCCCAGTCGAGGGTCTGGGTCTTGCCGTTGAGGGTGCGGGTGCGGGTGTTACCGGAAGCGTCGTAGGTGTAGGAGTTGGTGGTCGTGGTGGTCCCGGTGACGCTCTTCGACGCGTCGAGGGTGTGGGCGTGTGTCTGGCCGGTGGTGTCTTTGCCCGGGTAGGCGTACGTCGTGGTGGTGTCGTTGCCGCCGACGGTCGTCGCGTGGTTGACCTGGGTTTTGCGGTTGCCGAGGGCGTCGTAGGCGTAGCTCTGCCAGTAGGGCGCGGGGCCGCCGAGGACGGCGGTGGAGGGGTCTGCGGAGCAGCCGTCGGTGGCGGTCCAGGCCTGAGTGAGGCGGTCGTGGCCGTCGTAGCGGTAGCACTGGACGTCGTCGGTGGCGTCGGCGTGGGTGGCGACCTTGGTCGGGTTGCCGGCGTCGTCGTAGGAGTAGGAGGTGTCCTGGACGGGGGGCGTGTGGGTGTCGTCGGTGACGAGTTCCCGTGAGAGACGGCGGGTGCCGCTCTCGTAGGTGTTCGTGATCTGGAGCCACTTGGCGGTGTCGGCGGAGGAGACTCCGAGGGTGATCTGCCCGATGTCGCTCAGCTTGGTGTATCCGGTGTCCTGGACGTAGCCGGTGGCGCCTTTCAGCGTGGTTGGCATGCTGAGGTCGTTGTAGCCGTACTCCAGGGATTCCGCGGGCAGGCCGCCGGCCGCGGGGTCGGAGGTCAACTGGACGGTGCCGTCGAGGTTGTAGCCGATCGACGACGTGTACGAGCCCGCGAGGGATTCCTCGCCTGTGGCCGAGGGGATGGTGACCCGGGTCAGGGTCGGCCGGTAGAGGGAGTCGTAGGCGCCGACCTGGCTGATGTACGACTTGCCGGTGGTGCCGGAGCCGCCGAGGTAGCGGATCGAGGAGGTCGGCTTCCCCTTCATCAGGGAGTCGTAGGTCCACTTGGCGAGCTGGTGGGTGGTGTCCTGGGTGGTGCCGTCGTACATGCCGCTCTTGCGGCCGAGAACGTCGTAGGTGTAGCTGAGGGTCTTCTCGTCCTTCGTGCCGACGGCAGTGGTGGTGGAGGTGACCTGGTCGAGGTCGTTGTAGGCGGTGCTGGTCGTGCCGGTGTCCGGGTCGGTGGAGCTGGTCTTGCGGCCCATCAGGTCGTAGCCGTAGGACCAGGTGTTGCCGTCGTTGTCGACGACTTCCTTCAGCCTGCTCTTCGCGTCGTAGGTGTACTTGATGGACGTGGACGAGCCGGACGGGCTGCCGCTGTCGTACTGCCGGGTCTCGGTGGTGCGGCCGAGGGTGTCGGTCAGGGTCGTGGTGGCGATGCCGCCCTTGGGCGGGGTGACGGTGGTGCGGTCACCGCCGTACGCGGTGGAGGTCGTCCAGCGCTTGGTGCCGACGGCGTAGTAGTCGGCCGACGTGGCGCGGCCCGCACCGTCATAGGTGGTGAGGGTCTGCGAGGGGACCGCTGAGGTGATCGTCGCCAGCGTGCCGGACGGCGCGGTGGCGTCGGTGTAGTCGGAGTTCGACTGGACGGCCAGGCCTCGGCTGTCGTACTTGGTCTCCGCGATGACGCGGCCGCCGCCCGGTGCTGGGGTCTGTGTCTGGCGGGGGCGCAACATCGCGTCGTACAGCGCGTAGGTGGTGTCGTAGGTGGTGCCGTCGTTGTTGAGTTTGCCGGTGGACACCACCGAGGCCGCGGTGTTGGAGATCGAGTAGGTGTAGATGAGGCTCGCGGTCTGGTTCGAGGACTTGGACCGGTTGGCGAGCCAGAGGCCGGTGAGGCGGCCGAGGCCGTCGTAGGCGTAGTCGGTGCGCTTAAGGTTCGGATCAACGACGGACGTGGCCGTTCCGCGGGCGGGGTCGTAGGTCGTGGTGGTGGCGTAGCCCTTGGCGACTTCGGTGGTGACGGTGCTGGTCAGTGGCCCGCCGGTGGCCGGTACGTAGTCGGTGGTGGTGGTGTTCTGGTCGGCGTCCTTGACGGAGTGGATGCGTCCCTGGGTGTCGTAGGCGCTGGTGGAGACCGTCTGGTAGACCGGGCTGCCGCTGCTGTAGGAGGACAGCCGCTGGGTGGATGTCTCGTCACCGAGCTTCGGAGCAGCGCCGTAGGCCTGGCTGTCGTAGAGGGTGCGTACGTCGGAGACCACGTCGTCCGGGCGGCTCGTGGCGTCGGCGCAGGCAACATCAACGGTCTCGACCCGCACGGGGAAGGCCATCAGCCAGTCGGTGGTGTTGTTCGCGAGGGTGGTGCGCGTGCACTGTTCGTCTTTGGTGACGGCGTCGTCGCCCGCGTCGTCGACCGTGAGCGCCGCGCCGGTCGCATCGTCGTAGGTCGTGGTGACGGTGGTGTTGCGGGTGTCGCCGGAGGACAGGTCGGTGCGGGTGTGGACGGCGTGGGGGCGGGTGAAGGTGGCGTTGCGGGTGCCGTCGGTGCCGGTCTGGTGGATCCACGGGTCGGTGATGGTGCCGGAGACCTCGGCGCTGCCGTTGTAGCTGATCGACTCACGGACCGTGCCGGCCAGGGGGTCGGAGTCGATGACCGAGGTACGGGTGGAGTCGGTGACCTTGGCGCTGCGGGTGGTGCCGTCGGACTGCTTGTCGCCGTCCATGCCGCGGAAGTAGGTGGCCACCGTCTTGGTGCGGGTGGACTGCGCGTCGCCCGTCGTCGTGGTGACGCTGCCGTAGCCGCGCCACACGGACCAGGTCTTGCGCTTGGCGGGGGCGGTGATGTTGTCGCTGTCGTAGCGCCAGGCCGGTGAGTCGTTGTAGGTGTAGTCGGTCTCTTTCAGCGGCGCGCCGCCAGTGGGGTCCGACTCCGTGACCTGTGTGACGACGTACTTGTGGAACCAGTCCAGTTGCGGGTCTGTCGTGTACGGCGGCTGCCAGTAGGTCGGGAAGCAGCGCAGAGTGTCCGAGTCCGGGCTGGTGGGCATGGTGGTGCCCGCGACGCACTGCGGGTCGGAGTAGTTGACGGTGAGGACCGAACCCGTCTCCGAAGTCACCTTGCGTACACGCCACTTGACCAGTGCGGCGATGTTGTCGTGCGTGGTGTCGACCCGGTTGAAGAGCTGGACGCCCTCGAAGGTGACCGGCGGCATGGCCTTGGTCGAGCCGTCCTTGCCGGTGCGGGTGATGGACTTCAGCCACAGTCCGGCGGAAGTGCCGTCGCCGGGGTCGAGGAAGGACTGGTCCAGCGCCCAGGAGTCCACGTCACGGTAGCCGGGGGTGGACAGGCTCGCGTCCCAGATGCTGGTGGTGACACCGGTGAGGCGTCTGCGGGAGAAGAACGTCGGTCCACTCGCGTCGCACGCCTTGCCGGAGGCGCAGATCTGGTCGTAGGGAACGTCCGGCCAGTGGGCTGCGGTGGTGGAGGTGAGCGAGGAGCAGGTCTCACTGCTGGTCACCAGGCAGCGTTCGGCGGTGGTGAAGTTGACCTGAGCGGGTGCGGTGCCGAAGACGGTGGAGGCGGTGATCCCGTAGTCGATGCGCTTGAGGTAGCCGCCGCGGTCGTAGACAGTCCCGTTGCCGGTTGTCCCGTTCTGCGCGTAGGAGTTGGTCTCCTTGGTGTACCAGTACGACATCGCGTTGCCGTGCGGGTCCACCACGTAGTCCAGGTTCCAGCGCCAGGCCTGGGTGAGCGAGCGGCCGGAGAACGTGGTGCCCTTGTCGTAGCCCGGCTCGCCGGAGTCGTCGCCGAAGACCGGGACGGTGTAGGTGGAGTTGGTGACGGGGGCTCCGGTGGTCCAGCCGGGGAGCTGGTTCTTGCCGAAGACGTACTGGGTACCGTCCTGGGTGGTGACGGTCCAGAACTCACCGTCGTTGTCGCCGTTGGTGGCGCCGGTGGAGTGGACGACGCGCTCGCCGTCGTCGGTCTTGGGGTGCCAGTCGCCGGTGCTGCTCTTGATCAGGGGGCTGGACTTGCCGCCGAGGACCAGGGTGGCGTTGTCGTTCGCCCAGCACTCGTCGTGTTTGTCCGTCTGGCCGTCGTCGTCGCAGGAGTCGTACGAGCGCTCGATGTAGGAGGTGGAGAGGTCGAAGCCGTCACCGACCCAGGACGGCTGGTTGTTGGTGGACGGCAGCCGGCCGTCGACGCTCTGCGCGTCATAGGTGATGGCCAGGTTGGGGGCCGGGCCACCGTTGGACGGGGGCACGCCGAGCGGGTACGACCAGGTGAAGTCGCCGCCGGAGCCGCCCGCGTTCCAGGCGGCGGACGGGTTGAGGGACGTCGCCTGGTAGGAGCCGGCGCCGGACTTGGCGTCCGCGGTCGCGGCGAGGGCCGTCACGGCTGAGCTGCTGACCGAGGCCGTGGCTGTCAGGGTGTGGTGCTCGATGTCGTTCTTCGTCGCGACCGGCGTTGCCGTCCGGCATTGCTTCAGGGCCGGGGTGGTGAGCGCGCAGGCAGGCAGGCGCACCAGGGAGAGCCGCGAGGCGTAGTCGCCGCCGTAGGCGTTGGCGAAGCCGGAGTAGTCCAGGGTCAGGCGGGTCTTGCCGGTGCCCTTTCTTCCGTCGGCGCGGGCGAGGGAGAGCACGGTGCCGTGGATGCCCAGGTCGGTCGCGGTCTTGTGAGCGGCTACGCGGACCGCCACCTTGGCCGGGGCCGCCCCTGTGGTCGGGGCACTCACCTTGAGCGGCAGCTTGCCGACAGGGGTGGTCTTGGCGAGGGCCGTCTTGGCCGCCACCGGCAGGGTCACATCGGAAGCGGTGGGCCAGACCGTGGCCTTGGCCAGTTCCCTGGCCGTACGGGCCGCAGCCGCTTGGGCCGGGTCCCTTTTCGTGGCCTTCTTGGCTTTGAACGCGACGGCGGTGCCGTCTTTGGCCGCCGGGACGTGCACGATGTTGTGTCCGTGCCGCTGGGTCGCCCACACGGCAGGGGCAGTGCCCAGCCCCGTGGCCACCAGCGCGCTCGCTGTGACAGCGACGACCCACAGCCGTGTCCGCCGTAGCCCACCCATGACTGCACTCCCCATTTGCGTGAAACCGCTGGTGTGTAAGTCCGCCGAAACCGTGCTGCGCTGGTGCGACTCGTCCGCCGTCACAGCGGGATGGGCACATCGTTGAGGTACAGCTGGTCGATGACGGTGTCGGACATCACGCCTGTCCACACCCTCACGTCGTCCACGAGGCTGTTGGCGTAGTCGCTGTACACGCCCGTACTGATCCGCCCTCGGCCGATGTTGAAGGTGCCGCTCGCCTGCCAGGGAGCATCGAAGAGGATGCCGTCGCCGGTGTCGTCATCGGTGTCGGTGTCGCCCTGGGCGCCCTGCCGGACCCCGTTGACGTAGAGGAACAACTGGTGGTGGGCACCGTCGTAGACACCGGTCAGGAGAGTCCAGGCGCCCGGATCGACCAGTTGGGCGGAGGCGATGCCGGCGGGAACCTTGATGACCGAGCCGCTGGTGGCATCGGCGGTGGTGCGGCCGAACACCCACATGCCCTTGGCGGAGCCTGCGGCCTGGTCGTACCACAGGCCCCATGAGTCGCGTACGCCGCCGGACTGGGTGGCGATCCGCATGTGATGGGCCACGGTGGTGTCGGACAGTGCTGTCGCGTCGAGCTTGGCCCAGGCTGCCACGGTGAAGTCGCCCTGGGAGTCGACGATCGGGCCGGAGGCGGTGGCGTTGGCCGTGGCGGTTCCGTTCAGGGACAGGACGTTGCCCTTGCCGCCGTCGGTGTCGGTGGTCCAGGTGCCGCCGGCGGCAACGGTGGCCGTGTGGCCGTATCCGGAGGAGTCCGAGGCGCTGGTCCCCGAGGTCTCTTCCATACCCCAGTCGGCGGCAAGAGCTGGCCGTGCCTGTCCGGTGTTCGGGTCGGTCATCGCCTGCAGATCGGCGACCTCCTCGGGCGACAGGATCCGGTTCCACAGGGTGACCTCGTCGATATTGCCGTCCGTGTATTCCCCGAAGGCGCCCTGGTAGAGACGGCGGCCGATGTCGACCGGGCCTGTGGCCTTCCACGGCGTTGTGAACGAGGCGTTGAGGGATTCATCGTTCACACCATTGACGTAGAGCCGGATCTCCTGTGTCTGAGCGTCGTAGACGCCGAGCAGGTGGGTCCACACGCCGGTGACCGGGGTGGCGGACGAGAGGGCCCGCAGGATCGTCGGCGATGTCACATCGGAGGCATGCCGATTGAAAACCCAGCCGTAGGCAGTGGAGTAGTAGAGCTGGAAGCCGTCGGCGTTGGCGCCTTCCTGGGCGATGAAGGTGCTGTTCGCAGCCAGGGAGTTCAGGCGGACCCAGGCCGAAACAGTGAAACTGGTGCTCGTGTCCAGCGCCGACGAGCCCGTCACCGCGTACGCGGAGGTCCCGTTGCCCTGCATCGCTTTGCCCAGTCGGGCCTTGTCGGTCCAGGTCGCCCCACCGGCCAGGGTCGCGTTCTTGCCCCCGACGGAATCGGCCGCAGTGGAGCCGGTGCCCTCGTCCATCGACCACTGGTCGACGGGTCCGGCACCGGCTGCGACCTTGAAGGAGTAGGTGTAACTGGCCGAACTGTTCCCTGCCGAGTCCCAGGTCTGGACCGTGAGGGTATTCACTCCCCGTACATCAGGTGCGAGGGTGCGGGTGTAGCTGGTTGTCGGCGTTGTGAACGTCTTGGTCTGCACCGGGTTGTCGTTCAGCTGGTACGTGTACTTCACGACGTCGGACGCCCCATTGGCCTTGAGGGTGAACGAGCCAGGTGCACCCACACCGTCGTAGGCCGTGCAGTCGTCGGGTGACTCCGGGCTGGCGCATTCGGGATAGGCCGTCGAGTCCACGTCCGGCGGGACGGGACGCGAGGTGTCGATCGTGAACCAGCATCCCGTCGACCAGTCCGAATACATGTACCCGGTCACTCCGTTGAAGGAATACTTGTACTGGCTACGGGCCCGGAACCAGTACGTCTGCCCATTGGTCAGCGTCGGAGTCGTCCACGTGCCGGCCGTGCCCGACGCCGTCCACGCCGACGGGCTTCCCGAGCCGGCCACAGGATCGGCCACATCGGGGTCGTACTTGTACACCTCGAAGTTCGGCCGCAGCGTCGACTGTGAACCGTCAGACGACTTCGGCGCGGCTGTCAGCCTGGGCGTCGTATCCCTGATGACGGCAGCGGTGCCCTTGGCCGAAGCGCACGCCAGGCTCGGGTCCGACATCTTCACACCGGTCGGAGTGCTGGGCTTGGACACGAACGTCACCGACAGCGTGGGCTTGTGATCCGACGGCGAGGCAAACTGCTTCCAGGCGACAGCGTCATTCTCGTCGCTGGCCTGCAAACCGAGGGTCGTGGTCGACGAGGACTGGCCCGCGGTGTAACTGACCGCGCCCCTCGCGTCGAATTCCACGTTCCCTCCCGGGCAGGAGGACGAGTAACCCTTGGCTGTCGTCACGGTGTCCACGTGCGCGGACCACGCCGGCGGCGCCGACCACTTCGTCGACGACGAGATCGCCCCGGTGCGCCACAACTCGACCGGCTTGCCGGTGCAGTTCGCCGACCACACTTCCAACGCGGTGAAAGTCGCCGCCAGAATCGTCTTGTGGCCCAGGGTGTGTGTATCGAACTGGTAGAACGAGCGCGCCTTCTTGTTGTCCACCCACGCGTCGTAGCCGACGCCCAGCGCGTGCGAGGTCTTCCAGAACGATGTCGAAGGCGAACTCGACCACACCGTCGTCCAGCCCGACAGCGACGCGCTGGTCGTCTGGGGATCCAGCACCACGGGGTAGGTGGTGTCGGGATCGTCGAGGAACGACCGGTCCGGCTTCAGGGTCAGCGCGTCGTCCGCCACCGTCACGTCCATGACCTTCGTTCTGGCACCCGGATCGGGGCCATCCACTGCGCTGTCACCCCTATCCGTGGCCTCGGCGGAAGCCGCCGTCACCGTGTACGACGCCTTCGAGACCGTTGCCGCACCCGCGCCCGGCCCGGCAACCGCCGACGAGTCGTACATCAGCGCATTGCCCGTGGTGAACACGGGACGCCCCTGATCGTCCACGAACGCGGCCCCGCCGGCGTGCGTGTCATGTGCGGAGAGCCCGTCGACCGAGACGGGGAAGCGAACGCTCGACAGCTCCGCGCTCTGGGCCGCTTCGCGGGACTTGACCACGAGATTCTCGCTGAAACCGTCGGGCGTGGCCTGGACCACCAGATCTGTCCCGGGCATGACATCCGGATAGGTCGCCGTCGACCCCGAAAGGGTGGGCGCAGGCAACGTCCACGGTGAACTGACGCTGTACGTCTTCCCGTCCCGCGTGATCCTCGCCAGCGGGGCACGCGTCCCACCCCCGGAGAAGGTGATGTCCGCCGCGGCAGCCTTCGGCGCCAGCTCTCCGGAAGACGTCGTCTCCAGGGTCGTATCGACAGGCACCCAGCCCGACGCCTGCTTCGCCCGCACCGGCTCCGGATCGAACTCGGCCTTGAACGTGCCGTCCGGCTGAGCCGTGACCAACTGGGTGGGGGTCGTCTCCTCGTCCACGTCGACCGGCGAACCGGACTCTGTGGCCTTCTGCGACGCGGCGGCTTCCGGCGACAAGTGATCACCATCGGACGCGACGGATGAACTGCCTTGCGGGACGGCGGCAATCGCCTGTGTACCGGCGGCGCCCAGCATCTGCACGACAAGTACCGATGCCGCCAGCCAGACATGACGCGTCGGTATGCGTCCGCCACGCCGCCTTGCGCCAGCAGCACGGCGCACCTCAGCCCACCCCATATTCCCCACCCCGTGGTCACAGATTCTTTACAGCCGAGTGATCAAATCCCGGAGCGTGACTTGCTGTCAATCACTGCTCAGTGGCGCAGAACTGACCAAACCAGGTCATGATCCACATAGAGTAAGCAAAGAAAAACACCGGGCATCTGCATCGAATGGCCATCGAATCAAAAGCAAGTCCCGCCGAAG
Organism: Streptomyces sp. NPDC096311; assembly: GCF_044763085.1. Lineage (NCBI taxonomy): Bacteria > Bacillati > Actinomycetota > Actinomycetes > Kitasatosporales > Streptomycetaceae > Streptomyces > Streptomyces sp. NPDC096311. Next base: position 13,931 of record NZ_JBIWFN010000013.1, on the reverse strand, counting down.
GGAGCAATAAACCCACGGGATAGACAAAGAAAAGAAAACAATAAACCCAAGTCCCGTCGAACACCGGGGTGTTCGGTCGCACCCGTGCCGTTGCGTCATTTTTCAGGCAGAAGGCATGGCCGGGCAGAGAGCAGCGCTTCACCGACGCCCAACAGAACGGCCGATGCGCACATCAGGTTGTCCGCCACGGAAACGGAGCACCGCGCTTTAGGCGATCACGTAGAACGGGTCGCGATCCATGACATGCATCTGGCCACGCCACGCGGTGATGCGTCCGCCCTGAGCCTTGTTCTCATTCACCTTGACCCAGTGATCGACATCGTCAGGCGTTGCCAGCCCATATGTCTGACCGCATGGCATCCCGGGTCTCCATGCGCAGATCCAGGTACCTGCGTGTCAGTTCCTCGAACTGATCGCTGTCGACGCGTGTCCCGGCGCTTACGGCGTCGCGCATCATTCGGACTGCTCGACTGCACTCCTCGGCCGGACCGACGACAGTGCCGCGGGGCGAGAAGTTCCAACTCGTGGCGAGACGCGTAGCAGTGCGTGTAGGCCGCGCGCGTCTGCCGGTACCTCTCGCCAGCCTCAAGGCCGGGCGGCTCACTCCGAGACGATGATTCGATGGGCCATGATCGGCGTCATGGTCCGCCGGCTCACCCGGGGCTGTGCTGCGACGCGCCCCGGCCCACGACCGCTCGTGCGGCGATCCTCGTAGACAGTCTGCCGGTCCCTAGACGCCGGCAGATGCTATCGGCGAGCTACAAAGCCAAGAACCCCTCAACCTCGCGTCTCAGGGAAGGCGGGACGTCGGCCAACTCCGAGACGATCAGGCGGACATCCCGCCTGAGTTCGGGGGACTCCCTCCAGACCTTCGCACTCCTGGTGAGCACGGCGGCCAGCAGATCGCCCTCGTACATGTCGCCTTCCGCCAGTGGGTCGACCCGGAGGACATCCACCGCCAGGGGCAGGAGATAGGCAAGGCCCACGTCTTGCCTGATCAGCAACCGCATGTCCTCGACCGTCAGGCCGCCGATCGGCTTGCGCCGAAGCTCGCGCACGGTCGCCATCAGCCGGGTTTCGTCGCCCGACGGGGCCGACCAGCGGTCGCGCTCAAGTTCCTCAAGGGAGCGGTCACGGTTCACGAGTCGAGTCACCAACCGATCGTCCCATGTCAGTGTGCCAGGGCTCTGCAGTTGTCACCAGCGCAGCCGGATGACGTGGTGAGCGGGATTTGCCGAAGCAGTCTGGCTGGCACCAGAGAGGCAAGCGGCTTGTCACACATCCTGATTCGGCAGCACTTCTGTCACCGGCTACGGGAGGATGTGACAGGCCCGACAGTTCATTGGATCAGGTCGGTGTGTGGATGTTCAGGGGAGCCCGGGCAGACGTAGATCTGCATGTTGTCCGTGCTGCCTACTTCTACCCTCGTTGGCTGCGAGGGGTCCTGGCCCGGGTAGTAGGAGTCAGCGAGGGCGGCGGCCTGGTCTTCCTGCGGCGCCCAGCTGTGACCTTCACCGCCGTCCCACTCCCAGGAAGCGATCGTCAGCAGCGGGACCATCTGCACCTCGCACACAGCGCAGTACCGGGGGTTTGGGTCGGTGCGGCCCCAAGGGGGCCAGCCGCCGACCTTCCAGCCGGGTGCGTTGCCCAGATGAATGGAATAGAAGTCGCGCGGATACTCCGCGTAGGAGCTGTCCACGTCGGCGCCGGCTGCCTGCCACCTGTTCCAGTCCTCCAGCATCCGCTGCAGCTCCGGGCTCAGATCCAGGCTGTTGGGGTACTCGGTGATCGCTTCTGGTGCCAGCACGCACGGTTCTGGCACGTAACCCGGATAGTCCGCCTCGTACGGTTCCGGTGGTGTGGCGAGGATGTCGCCGACCTCCGCGGCCGACCGCCAGAACGGTGCGGTCGACGGTTTGTAATCCGGTTCGTGCTCGTACGGGCACCAGAGAATCTGAAGCAGATCGGCCTGCCCGGGCGGCCGCAACAGGGGTATGTCACGCAGGAACAGCTGAGCCACGGGCAACATCGGGACCGGGCATTCGGCGGGCCGTGGAGGGCCTGCGTCGAGCCGTTCAGCGAGCCACGCGGCATTGCGCTCCTTGAGCGCTTCCTCCTCGGGGGTGAACGCGGGAGGTCGGTCATCGGGGCGCCACCGGGACTGCAAGCGTCTCTGGAGCCGCACTTCGGTCGGTGACTGGCGGAACCCAGTGTCCACGTGCAGGCGCGCGTCTTCGCAGTGCGGCCACGGCTCCCCTGTCGGCCACAGCAACGGCCCACCGACCGAGCTGTCCCTGACCGAAGGCGACCCCGGACGCGGATGCAGCCGCATCGCAGGTCGCGCCAGGGGAGCCAGCTCGGGAAAGACCGCGGTCACATCCACAGGCCGCGGCGGAGAAGTACGTACGAAACCCATGCCGGTGATCCTGCCACCAGCCACCGACAGTCCCCTGCCGCCTCAACCCGCGTCAGCGCTCAACTGGCTGCAACTCCCACCAACTCGGCCACGGTGACAACAGGCCTGCCTAGGCCGTGTTTTAGAAGGTGCTGGTCTGCTGGGCTGGCCGTCCGGGGAAGTCGCGGGCGGCCAGCCAGATGATGAGGTCACCTGCGATCCGGCCGATGCTGGTGTGGGTGTCGACCTGGTGTTCACGACGGGTGGCATCGCGGCGGACGATCTCGTAGCCGCCTTCGTCGAGGACGGCGACGGACGCGAACCAGGCAGGGTCGTCCTGGTCGGGCTGGATGACGACGAAGGTGTTGTCCGTGTCGTTGAGTTCGCTGATCAGGTCGAACAGGGCGTCCTCGGACGGGTCGTCGATGTGGTCGCCGTTCTCGCTGTCCGCGCAGTAGTACGTGGCGGCCACTGGACTTCTCCCCACGGTGGGCTGTCGGTTCGGGCGTCAGCATGGCACGGCCGGGTGGGCTGTCGGCGCGTCACAGCCACTGCTGGATCGCCGCGATCTGGACCGTCGCCTCGAAGCGGACGGCAAGCTTGCCGTATCGGGTGGCCACGGCCCGGTGCTGTTTGAGGCGGCTGATCCCGCACTCGACTGCGTGGCGGGCCTTGTAGTCCTGGCGGTCGAAGGCGGGCGGACGGCCTCCTGCACCGCTGCGGCGCCTGCGGTTGCGGATCTGGTCGGCCGGTTCGGGGATTGTGCATCTGATTCCGCGTCGGCGCAGGTAGGCGCGGTTGGCGCGCGAGGAATACGCTTTGTCGCCCCGCACCCGCAGTGGACGTATCCGGGGGCGTCCGACGGTGGTGCGGGGCACCCGGATCGCTTCGAGGACCGGCTCGAACTGCGGGCTGTCGCCCCGCTGGCCCGCTGTGACAAGCAGCGACAGTGGCTTCTGCCCCTGTTCACAGGCCAGATGGATCTTCGTGGAGAACCCGCCGCGCGAGCGGCCCAGCCCGTGATCGTCCGGCTCGGTCCGCGTCCCGCCCGCGGGTTCCTTCAGCCCGGCACCGTCCCGGCGGGCACCGGCGGCATGCTGATGAGCCCGGCAGACCGTGGAGTCCACGTTCACCTCCCACGTGATCAGGCCCGCAGCATCGGCCCGGGCCTGTAGCGCAGTCAGAATCCCGGCCCACACGCCCTCGCGCTGCCAGCGCCTGAACAGCCCGTACACGGTCTGCCAGTGCCCGTACTCGACCGGCAGATCCCGCCACGGCACACCGGTCCGCACACGCCACCGCACCCCGTCGACCAATCGCCGCCGGTTGCGAACCGGACGCCCCAGCTCCCCAACCGGCAACAACGGCTCCAGCACCGACCACTGCTCATCCGAAAGATCCCCACACCCCACATCGAGATCATCACGGCACAGAGCGGAGCCAGGAGGTCACTTCTAAAACACGGCCTAGCCGATACGGCACTCATCCGGGTCCCTCCCTGTTCGCGAATCGCATCGATGAAGCAGGGGCCCTTCGCTCCCAGCGGGTTATGTTGTCCCACCGATCGGCACTACTACGACCCCCTCCGACTGCCTCTCGACAACCCGCCATTTCCCGGTTCTGCCGGTTATAGGCAGGCCACGCTTCCCGGGCCGCAATACCCAGGGCCGAGGAGGCTCTCTCCAGTTCCCAGGACAACCGTCCGACCGTTCCACGCCCCTTACGCCGGGAGGTTCTTCGGCGACCGCTCCAGGTCCAAGATCGCCTTCCGTGGCCTTCGCCAAACAAGCACAGGCTCGGCTCCTCCTTGGCCCGCCCGCGGGCGGGGGTTAAATGACGACGCTGCAGGCTTCACTTCATGTTGCGGACTGGCCGGTTGCACGCCCCCAGAGGACGCTTGTCACTCCACTTCGACGCCACCCTTTCGAGGGACGCCGGGAGTCAGCTACCGGGGACCCTGGCGTCTCCCCGGACCGGACTTGCACCGGCTGGCTATCCTGAACTTGACGTCCGGTTACATCCTTCACACCCCTTCTGAGCTGCAACGATGCCCGGACTGCTGGACGTATGCTTGTCATTTGACGTCCGGCGGCCGGAGGTGGCTCAGTCGAGCCAGGTCAGCATCGCGTGATCGGTGGATGCGGCACCTTGGAAGAACTCTGTCAGGGGAGTGAACAGGTCGCGGGCCCACTCCAGTGAGGTGGGCGAGTCCCAGATTTGGGGGTAGATCTCGGCCTCGGCAAGTTCAGAGGGATCGACGCCCTGAATGAGCTGGTCATACGTCGTCTGGTGCAGGGCGTCAGCGGCCAGCCGTACTCGATCTGGGGTCAGGTATTGCGGCGGTCCGTAGCCCCAGTCGTCGGCAGTGAGGGGTTCTTCACCGTGGACGATGTCGACGGGGAAGGCCGAGCGTCGCAGGAGGAAGCCGAGCAGATCCCATGTCTGGTGTGTGGTGAAGTGCCGCGCCTCGTTCGGTGCTGACTCGCTCTCCTCCTGCGCGTCCTGAATCTCCTCGGCGAGTTCCAGGGCCCATTCGGGATCCTTGAGGGCCCGGTCCAATTCCGCAGGTGTGACACGCAGGTACTCCCCGTTCATGCTCATGGGCGGCAGCATACGGAGCATGTCTGACACCGTGGCTGGGCCCCGGGCCGCAGGTCACTCTGTGCGTCGGGGCTTGGTGCCCTTCTTGTGGTGGGCTGGTCGGGCGTATGCCTCGCCGGTGGCGAGGACTCGCCCGACCTCGTGGCGGAGTGCTGGTCGCTGGTTCTTCGAGCCGGGCGGTCGGCCGGGACCTGGGCGGGAAGGTTTCGGTGCACCCGCCGGGGATCCGGCCTTCGCACGCAGGTGTCTGAACCCCCTGCGGACCCGGGCGGGCGTGAGCCTGTTCGGCGGAGCGGGCTTCTCCCAGGGCCGCCGGAGATCGGTGACCAGCGTTCGGGCAAGCCGGAGCTGGGCATAGGCGGCGATCACCAGCCGCGTCCACCGGTCGGCCGCCTCCGGGCTGCGAAGCCGGGGCTTGGCCCAGCCGAGCGTCTGCTTGAACAGGCGAAACGTGTGCTCCAGGTCGAAGCGGCGGAGGAAGGACTGCCAGCACCGGTTGACCCCCTCGGCGGTGGCAGAAGTGCCCGACCACCACAGCCAGACCGGCTTGTTCACCCCGCCGCTTGGCAGCTTCTCCACAGTCAGACGGATGACTGTGCCCTCAATGACGGGCAGCGGTCCATCGTGGTCGATCCAGGCAGCCCGCCGGGTCAGCCGCGGGTGCAGTCGGTCCCACGCCTGCGCGGTCGCCTTCCCATAGAGGCGGGTGTCGGTGACCGTCACGGCCTGCTCGATACCCCACGTGGCGGGGTCGCCGAAGACGAACTCGCCTCCGAGCTTGGGCGGCCGACCGCCCTTGGGGTCGTAGACACGCGGCGGTGTCGGCCGTCGCATGACGCAGTCGGAGCGCAGGCGACCGAGGATCTCAACGGGCAGGTCGTCGAGCAGGTGGGCGATGCGAGGTGCGTCGTATCCGGCATCCAGCACAACCAGGACCCCGGGATCGCCCGGCTTCCACTGGCCGGCGGCGATGAGCCGCTCGACAATCTCGCGGAGCTGGACCGTGGTCACCGCGGCAACGTCTGCACCGGGCTCCAGGCGGACCGCGTCCAGCACTGCCGTCCAGGACGTGCGGCCGGTCTCCAGCGCGGCCACGATCGAGTACGGCCAGCCCGGGACCATCTGGTGCTTGCCCTCGCCCCGGCCGAAGGTGTGGCAGAAGGACCGGTCAGGGCAGGTGTTGGCGTCTGGCCGCAGCCAGGGCGAGACGTCCGCAGCCAGCACGATCCAGCCGTCCGCCGCTCTCGGTAGCGGCATCCCCGCCAGCGCGCGACGCAGCCGGGCGACGTCGATCCGTCCGTTGTTGAGGCCGCCGTAGAGGGCCCCGTGGCCTCGGCGGTGTTCCGGCGCAAGCGCCAGGTCGACCAGCGTCCGTACTGGCCCGTCCGTGCACAATAGCGCGTCGCACAACTCGAACAACGCGTCGCCCCGCGCGGTCAGACTCGCGTACAACTCCGTCCGGAAGCGTGACACTTCCGCGAACGCATCCCGCAGGATGCCCTGATGCCCCAAACTCACGACCACGGCCTTCGCGCTGGTTCCTCTGCCTCTGTGACGGAGCACAGGATCAGACGAAGGCCGCCTTCACGTCCGCTGAACTGCGAGAACGCGGATCAAGTTCGAGTCACGTTCGACGCCGGACCTTAAATGGCAAGCTCAGGAGCGGCGGCGGTGGGCCGGCGGACCGTGCGTTGCCGGAGATCATCCCCTCGTGCCCGGGGAGCCGGCGGGGGCGCTACGGATCGCTGGGGCCATCCTCGCGCGTGCGAGGAGCAGTACCAGGACTTACCCATCCAGCCCGGCACCGTGTCCGGTCGACAGCCCCGGCCGGGGCTTCTTGCGTATCGGTCACGCGGATGTCGTGGTGTGCGGTAAGTCGGCGGGAGAGAGAGCAGTGCAAGGGCGGTGCCGGCGTGCGGGGTGCCGCCACCGGCCGGCGGCGTCGCGGGCGACGTCCGCGCCGACTTCGACAACCAGTTCGGGTTCCGTCAGCGTGACGTCCTGGGTTTTCCCGGCTGCCCCACCCTGCGGAGAACGACCATCCGTCCACGGATGCCCGTGCCGTGCCACGGCGAGGAGCCCGGCGACCGCGGCGCCTGCGGCTCGGGGCAGGGTGGTGGTGCGGCCGATGTACTGCAGCTGCCCCTGGTCGTCGTACCTGCCGAGCAGCAGTGCGCGCGGGGCGGCTAGGGGTCCGGTGATCGCGCCGACGATCGCCTCGATCGTCTGCGGACCTCCTACTTCAACCAGCCTCTCGCCGCAGGCCGGTAGGGATCGCCCAGCCGTTTGAAGACCACACCCTCCACGCCTACCGATGTCCACGTCAGCCATTCGCGTACGGTGTCCGGGTTGGTGGTCGACGAAGACAGAGCCCAGTGACCTGTCGCGGCGAAGGTTGAGCGATCTCATCGAAGGTTGAGGGGCTGTCGGGGCCAAGCCGTCCGGGGAAAGGCGCTTACGGCGGTTTCGGACTCTGGTCCAGCACCGCATTCAAGGTGCGGTGGCCGATCCCGGCCATCAGCGGGTTGTCGGCGGAGTGCGTCAGGAAGACCAGGGCCAGCGCCAGCGCCCACCCCCGTGCCCGGGTCCATGTGCTGTCGTCGGCGCGGCCGTACGCCCGCCGAAACTCCTCGCGCTGCGGCGCGGGCAGGAACATCCAGGCCGCGGCCAGGTCAGTGGCGGGGTCTCCGGCGGTGATGTCGCCGAAGTCGATCACGGCCCCGATCCGGCCGCGGTCGACTAGGACGTTCGCCGGGTGCAGGTCGCCGTGCAGCCACACCGGCGGGCCGTCCCACTCGGGCGCGGCGGCGGCGCTCTCCCACACCCGCAGCGCGGCGGCACGTTCGGCCGGGTCGTCCAGGTACGGCAGTTGCGCCATCACCCCGGCGGCCCGGCCAGCGAGCGGGATTCCACGTAAAGGGTTGGCAGGGGCATCCGCCGGTGCCGGCACATGCAGGGCCTTGAGGAATACGCCGAGGGCGCGCGACGCCTCCCCCAGGTCGCTCGGCGGCGTGCGGGCCGCGATCTCCCCGGGCAGGAACGGCACCACGCTCCAGGCCCACGGATACCCGCGGCCCGGCCGGCCGGTGCGCACCGGTGCCGGAACGGGCAGCGGAAGGTGTCCGGCAAGGTCCGGCAGCCAGCGCTGTTCGTTCACCACGAGTCCCGCGGACACCGTGCGCCGGGGGAGGCGCACCAGGTAGTCGTCGCCAAGCCGGCAGACCATGTTGTCCCACCCGTTGGCCAGCACCTCGATGCCGAGTCCGGCAAGATCGAAGTGCTGGTCGGTCAGCAGCTGGCGCACCAGCTCCGGGGAAACCTGCACCTCGGCGGTCGGCATACTGTTGACGTTCACCGCGCAATCCTAGGGCTCGGCTCGCCGGAAGCGCTGGTGCATGCCCGCCTGGTCACGCCCCAACGCAGTGGGGCTGTGATCGGCCGGCCTTGAAGGCACCCGCCCCCGCCTGGCCCTACATCGCCGACCCCCGGCACGCGCCCAGCGGGCACGGACTCGATGGAGGTCCGTTCGGGATCACCCTGGCCCGAAGGTCGATCACAGACTCAGCGATCAGCACTCAAACACCGGTGAGAATCACTCAACCTTCGCTGCGAGACGACACCCAGGGCGCGGACCGTCGGCGGGCGTTGAACATCGACTCGAGTGCGGCCCGGCGGCGCCGGTAGGGCCACGCGGTCGTGTCAGTGCCGGACAACCGCAGCAGATCGAACGCGACGAAGTGGGCCGGCCACTCGTCTGCGGCCCGGGCGCCTGCGGTGCCGCGGCGCTGGAGCCGGTCCTGCAGCCGCTCGAACGCGAGCCTGTCCTGTTCCCACACGATGAGCTCGCCGTCCAAGGCGGTCGCATCCGGCAGCTGTGCAGCGGCGGCTGCGATCTCCGGGAAGGCGGGCGCCATTTCGGTGCCGCGCCTGGACCGCAGCACCGCGCGTCCCGTGTCGACGTGGACCCGGCGCCCCGGGAGCCCTTCGTTTCGGAACTGATCACCGATTGGGCTGGCGCCGGGCAGTTGGCCGACGAAACCAGATGCCTCCTACTTCACCCGCCGCAGCAGAAGGACACCCATCCCGCCCATTCCTTCAACCAGCGTTCTCCGGCTCGCGGGCGGTGAAGGCTGCGGGCTGTTCGACCCCGGAAACGGTCCCTCCGGGCGTTTGTGCCTGCAGGCCTTCTGCCGCGGATCAGCAGCCGACGTGGAAGTCGACGCTCTTGTCGGCGTATCTGATGGACAGCTGGAATCCTCCGTTGGAACCGGTGTAGGTCCCGTGGACTGCGATGGTCTGCCTCTCCCCGGCCGGGACCGACCCCGACGGGGGGTCCACGCTCACGCCGGAGAGGGAACCGGAGCCGGGGGCGTCCGCGGTGTCGGTGAGGGCCGCGCTCCACTCGACCGGGCCGTCGGACGCGAGGACGGTGACCGAGCCGTCGAGGGCAGTGCAGTCGGCGGGGTCGATGCCGGTGGAGCCGGCGTCGGAGAGGGTCGCCTGTTTCGAGGGGGCGACCGGCGTCGGTGTGCCGGTATCGGTTCGGGCGGTCAGGTCCACCTGGGAGGCTGGGCCGGGAGTGTTCTGGTGGATGACCAGTCGCGCGGTGTGCTGGGCCGTCCCGTCGCTCTGCACGGCCCAGACTCTCAGCCTGCAGTCCTGTCCCGGCGCGATGACCTTGTGCTCGCAGTCGTCGCTCCGGTGCCAGGCGGCGGCGCCCTCACCCTCGAACGCCATCGAGGTGAGCCGCAGGTCTGCGGTACCCGTGCTCCTGATGGTCACTTCCTGTCGGCAGTCCTTGCCGAGGCAGGACAGTTCGAGCGAGGCCGGGGACACCTCGGCGCCCGCGTTCTTGTCGATCTTCCCTGGACCGGTGTCGGAGATGGGGACGGACGGGAGGGCCAAGTCTTCGCGGTACTTGTCGTACACGGCCCGGACAGTGGTTGCTCCGCCCCCGCCGGAGGGCCCGTGAGCGAGCGCGGAGAGGGGTTTACCCAGCGATGCCTCCAGCGTCGTGATCGAGGCGAAGGGGATGGCGAGAGCCACCACGGCCAGAACCACCTTGGCCGATCTGGCCGCCAGGGCGGTCACCGCCATCACCACACTGGTGCCGGTGATACCGGCGAACGCGGCGAGGTCACCGAAGTGCGCCAGAACCGCGGAAATGATCAAGCCGACGACGGCCTCGACGAGTTGGGTTCGAATGATGCGGCCCATGTGGCTGCCTTTCTGCACGTGCGCGATGAGGGATTCAGAGCCGGCCGGTGCCTGCGGGGACGAGTAGGACGAGTGGGGCGAGTGCTCGAAGCTGCCGTTGCGGCAGGGCTGGGCTGCTCCGGACTCGTCGCGCATCCAGGTGACAAGCAGCGCGGGTGCGGCGGTGAGCAGGCGGGATCCGCGCAGGGCCCGGGACCCCGCGACGACGCGGGAGGTGGTGCGGTCGGCGGTACCCGGGTGCGGTTAGCGGTACGCCGGATGCGGGCGGCGGCGACGCGGCCCGGGTTGGTCGCTGTCCTACGCAGTCACGTGAGCGCCGTTTCCGGGACGGTGCGGGACAGGACCAAGGCGGTCGCGACGACGGTGACCACGATCAGGACGGCGACGACAGCCACGACCCACGCCGCGACGCCGGTGACGAACAGTGCCGGGAGCGCGGTGACCGCCGACAGGATCCGGGACCCCGCGACGACACGGGAGCCGGTGCGGTTGGCGGTACGCCAGGTGTAGACGACGGCCACGACGGTGATCAGTCCAAGGACGACGTCGGCGACGAGGATGCCGGCCGGCGGCCCGGGCTCACCGCTGTCCGGCGCCAGGAAGCCGCCTGCGCTGGTCGTGTCGAGCAGCCCGAGTACGGCGGCGAGCCCAAGGCCCACCTGGTTCTTGCGGCTGAGCATGGGCGGCACCGCTTGTGTCCGGCTCATATCGGTTCCCCCGTACGGGTGTTGGGGGTCGTCAATGCGACGGCCCGGTGAACCGACTATCGCGGCAGGCCCCTTGGCGCGCATCGTCCGAAACTCCCTTCCGTCCGGGAGGATTTCCCGGCCCGCAGGGACCGTGAACCCTCCCGGCCGGGAGACCCGTCGGCCATCATCAGGGCATGACCTCCCCAGCCGGCCCGATCCGGGTGCTCATCGCCGACGACCACCCCGTCGTACGACGCGGTATGAGCGCGCTGCTGGCCTCGCTGGACGGCGTGGAGGTGGTGGCGGAGGCGGCGAACGGCGAAGAGGCTGTTCGGGAGGCCCAGTTGAGCCGGCCCGACGTGGTCGTGATGGACATTCAGATGCCCGCACTGGACGGCGTCGAGGCGACCCGGCGGATGACCGCCCTGCTGCCGGACGTGGCGGTGCTCGTGGTCACCATGTTCGAGGACGACGAGACGGTGATGTCCGCGATGCGGGCCGGCGCCCACGGCTATCTCCTCAAGGGCGCCCAGCAGGAGGAGATCCTGACCACGCTGCGCGCGGTCGCGGCCGGGCAGTACGTGATCACGCCCGGGGTCGCGGCACGCCTCCTCGGCCGTCTCTCCCCCGCGCCCGCGCCGGCCGTCCCCTTCCCCGAACTGACCGACCGCGAGCGGGAGGTGCTCGACCGCCTGGCCCGGGGATACACCAACGCCCGGGTGGCGGCCGACTTGTCGCTGGCCGAGAAGACCGTGTCGAACCGTCTGTCCGCGATCTTCCTGAAGCTGGGCGTGAGCGGACGGACCGAGGCGGTGATCATGGCCCGGGAGCACGGGCTGGGCGGCGGTGTGCCGGAGGCGGGACCATGACGGTACGGGCTCTGAGCGCCTGTGCCCTTCTCGCGCTCCTCTCGGCCGCGGACCTGGCCTCCCTCGGCCTTGTGCCGCCCTCCCCCGCCTCCGAGCAGTGGGTGATCTGGGCGGTGATCGTCGGCACGTTCCTGGCGGTCTGCTGCGGGACGGTCATCGCCCGGCTCCCCGGCGCGGCGGCGGTTCCGTTCCTCGGCGCTTCCGCGGGCGGCCTGCTGGCCGCCCCGCTCGCGCTCGCCGCGGGCGCCCAGGTACTCGCGGTGCTCCTCGCCGTCCTGGCGGCGGCCGTGAGCCTGCCCCTGGCGGCCCTGCGCGTCGTCCCGGAACGGCCGCGGTCCCCGCTGCTGTCCTGCGCCGACGCGGCCGTCGTCGTCACCGGCGCCGGATGCGCGGTCGCCGCGGCGGCCGATGTGAAGACCGCTCAGGTGCCGGCGATCGTCGCCGCCGGGACCGTGATGCTCGCGGGAACATGGGTGCTCTTCGAACTCACGGCCGGGGACGACCGGCGCCGCGTTCTGTGGCTGGTGCTGGGTGCCGCCGCGACGACGCTGGCCGGCATGCTCCAGTTCGCCGCCGAGAACTCCCTGCCCGTGGGCCCCGTACCCTCCGCCGTCATCACGAGCGCGGTGTCGCTGCTACTCCCCCTCGCCGTCACCGTCGCGCTCATCGCGCCGCGCCGGGCCGACGTACGCGTCGTCATCCGCGGGGCGACCGTCCTGATCGTGATGCTCGCGCTGAGCGCAGCCGTGTACGAGGGGGTCGCGGCGGTCTGGGAGCTGGTGGTGGGAGCCCGGCCCGGCAAAGGGGTGCCGGCCCTGCTGGCGGCCGCGATAGCCGCCGGGTACCAGCCCCTGAAGCGGCAGGTCGAGGCCAGCATGGACGAGATGCTGTTCGGCAGGTCGGCAGACCCAGTTGAGACGCTGACACAGCTCGGTACGGATCTCACCGCGGACGCCCCACCCCCGAGGTGGCTGCGCACCCTGCGCTCCACCCTCGGTGTGCCCGGCATCGCCCTGCGCCAGGAAGGAACCACGGTTGGCATGGCGGGCACGATGGGCGACGGCCACACCACCCACATCGCCCTGAGCGCGGGGGCCGACCACGTGGGCGACCTTGTCGTCTGCCTCCCACCTGGACACCTGCGGCTGCCCCAGGCCGCGACAGCGGTGCTCGAACTCGTAGCAGTACCACTCGCCCAGGCCCTGCACGCCGCGCGGCTGAGCGAGCAACTGCGCGTCTCCCGAGGCCGGGTGGTGACCGCGCTCGAAGAAGAACGCCGCCGAATGCGCCGGGATCTGCACGACGGTCTCGGCCCGGCCCTGACTGGCATCGCCTACACCACCGACGCGGTCGTCAACCTCATCGCCGCCGACCCGGAGCGTGCCGTGGAGACGTTGCGCGGGCTGCGCGCCGACATCGGCGACGCGATCACCGAGATCCGCCGGATCGTCTACGGCCTGCGGCCTCGGGCCCTCGACGAACTCGGCCTCGTCGACGCCGTACGCCAGCGCATCGCCCCGCTGTGCGCCGCGGACAACCGAGCTCTGACGGTCACGATCAGCGCTCCCCCACGGCTACCGCCGCTCCCCGCGGCCGTCGAAGTGGCCGCATACCGGGTGGCGGTGGAGGCCGTGACCAACATCGCCCGGCACTCTGACGGCACCACCGCTCACCTCACCTTGCAGCTCACGGACCCCGCGCTTTTGCGCGTGACCGTCACCGACAGCGGCCAGTGCACCGTGCCGTGGACACCCGGTGTGGGTATCCAGTCCATGCACGAACGCGTCGAAGAGATCGGTGGCACCCTCACCATCGACACCACCCCTGAGGGCGCCACCATCATTGCCGATCTACCGCTCGTCATCCCTGCGGCCTAGGTTCTGTCTCTTTGGCTTCGCGCGGATGCGCTTGAGGCTGGTCAGTGGCTCGACGTGGCTGACCGCGTGAGCTCCAGTGGATGATGTTCCGCATGATGATGCGACCTCCCCGACGAGGCATAGACCCTGTAGTGCCCCCGGTCGCGACGTCCTGGCACCGCATCGACGCCTGGTTGTCCCGACACGCCTGGGTCTGGTGCAGGTTTGGGTGACAGGTTCGGTCACGCGACCTGGGAGGCCGGTGTGGTCATGACGGTCTCGAATTCGACGGAGGTCAGCCGGC
>NZ_JBIWFN010000012.1:0-398346 GCF_044763085.1 Streptomyces sp. NPDC096311 | reverse complement strand
CAACTGCGCCCGAGCACGGTTCACTTCATGTGCGTCCACACACTCAGCATGCCGCTGAACACGGCCGACAGAAAGACCTAACGGAGTCCTACTAGTACTCCGTACCCTTCCTGGGATTCTCGTCGACGGGCCGCCGAATTCCTCGGCGGCCCGTCGGCTTTCCCGCCGCGCACACATGACCGCCGACCGCGACTCGGGGAGCTCACCGGCGCACGCATGACGGTTGAAACCTCCGCACGCTGGGCCATATGGGGTATAACCCGCAACCCTTGCGTGGTCTATCCAGTTAATGATCATGCAGCTCCCCAACAGGAGTCCGCTTTCCGAAGGGAATGAACATGAAGAAGCTGTGGGCAACCGCTGCTATCGCCGCTTCCATCGCCGGGATCTCGGCCACGGCCGCCCCCGAGGCGCTGGCGATCGGCGACGGCGGTGGTACCACGTCCGTCAGCGGCAACGGCGCCGAGCAGTCGTTCGGCAACTCCGCCACGTTCGGCGACATGAGCCCGCAGCTGTCGCTGGTCCAGGGTTCGCTGAACAAGCCCTGCATCGGCCTGCCGGCCAAGCTCAACCTCGGTGGGGTCGCGGGCGCCGTCCCGGTCACCGTGCAGGACATCCCGATCCTGTCGGCCCCGCAGAACCAGCAGTGTGTCGAGAACTCGACCCAGGCCAAGGGCGACGAGCCGCTGTCGCACATCCTGGACCAGATCCCGGTCCTCTCGGGCAACGGCACCAACAACCGCTGATCCCAGCACCGCGAGAGCGGGCCGCCGAGCACCTCGGCGGCCCGCTTTTCCGTGTGTACGGCTCTCAGCCCCCGTACAGCGCCTCGATCTCGGCCGCGTATGCCGCCGTCACCGCGTGCCGCCTGACCTTCAGGGACGGGGTGAGCAGGCCGTTGTCCTCGCTGAACTCGCCTTCCACCAAGGCGAACGCGCGGATGGACTCGGCGCGCGAGACGGCCTCGTTCGCGTGGTCCACGGCCTTCTGGACATCGGCGCGCAGAGCGGGATCCCCCACGAGTTCGGACAGCGGGGTGTCGGCGGGCCGTTTGCGGACGGTGAGCCAGTGGGCGAGGGCCTCGGGGTCCAGGGTGATCAGCGCGGCGATGAACGGGCGGTTGTCGCCGACGACGACGCACTGGCCGACCGGCGGGCGGCTGCGCAGTCGGTCCTCCAGGACGGCGGGGGAGACGTTCTTGCCGCCTGAGGTGACGAGGAGGTCCTTCTTGCGGCCGGTGATGGTGAGGTACCCGTCCTCGTCGAGGGCGCCGAGGTCGCCGGTCGCGAACCAGTCGTCGCGCAGCGCCGCTTCCGTCGCCTCCGCGTTGTTCCAGTAGGCGCGGAAGACGACACCGCCCTTGACGAGCACCTCGCCGTCGTCGGCGATACGGACCGCCGTGCCGGGGACCGGGAGGCCCACGGTGCCGGGGCGGGGCCGCAGGGGCGGCACGATCGTCGCCGCGGCGGTGGTCTCCGTCAGGCCGTACCCCTCGTAGACGATGATTCCGGCGGCGTAGAAGAACAGGTTGAGGTCGCGGTCGAGCGGTGAGCCGCCGCTGATGGCGTAGCGCATACGGCCGCCGAGTTCCTTGCGGACACGGCGGTAGACCAGCAGGTCGTACAGCGCCCAGGCGGCGTACAGGCCGGGTCCGGGGCCCTTGCCCGTCCCGAGGAACCTGTTCAGATACGCCTGCCCGAAGCGGACGCCGACGCGGTCGGCGCGGCCGAAGGAGGCACCGCGGCCGATCTTCTCGGCGGTGGCGCGGCCGGTGTCGTGGATCTTCTCGAAGAGGTACGGCACGCCGACGAGGAAGGTGGGGCGGAACTCCCGCAGCGCGGGCCGGAGTTCGTCCGGTCTGACGCTCGGACAGTGGCCCAGTTCGATGCGGGCCATCAGGCAGGCGATCTGGAGGGTGCGGCCCAGGATGTGGGCGAGCGGCAGGAACAGGAGGGTCGAGGCGGTCTGGCCGGTGACCTCCTTGAAGACGGGGTGCAGCAACTCGACCGTGTTGGCCGCCTCGGCGTGCAGATTGGCGTGGGTGAGGACGCAGCCCTTCGGCCGTCCGGTGGTGCCTGAGGTGTAGCAGAGGGTCGCGACCGTGTCGGGGGTGAGCGCGGCGCGGCGCTTGGTGACCTCCTCGTCGGGGATGTCCCGTCCCAGGGCGGCGAGTTCGGCGAGCGCGTCCGTGTCCAGTCGCCAGACGCGCGGGGGTGCGGGGTGCCGGGCCGTGGCGGTGGTCACGGTGTCGGCGTTCTGGACCGTCTCGACGATCGCGAAGTGCGCCCCCGAGTCCCGGACGATCCACTCCACCTGCTCGGCCGACGAGGTCGGGTAGACGGGGACGGACCGGCCACCGGCCGCCCAGATCGCGAAATCGAGGACGGTCCACTCGTAGCGCGTACGGGACATCACCACGACCCGGCCGCCCGGTTCGAGGCCCGCCGCGATCAACCCCTTCGCGGTGTCGGTGACTTCGCGGGCGAAGGCCGCCGCGGTGACCGGGCGCCGGCCTTCGCTCTCCCCGCGGCGCAGGACCACGGCGTCGGGCGCCTGGGCCGCGTTGGTGAAGGGCAGGTCGGCGACGCTGCCGGTGGTGGGGCGCGGGGCCATGGGGGCGGTGCGGACCTCGCGCACCGTGCCGGTCCCGTCCCTGATCAGCTCGACCTCACCGCGGGACGCGAGGTCCGTGCGCCGCTTCGCCCGTTTCAGATCCTTGCGTACGCCCATCACGGCTCCACCAGGTCGCAGGGTTCTTACTCGGGAGTCAACTTACTCACTCGTAAAGGAAGTTCAATGCGGCCGTCGGACTCGGACTCGATGCCGACCCGGTGAGCGCCGTGACGGACCGACGCCGCCGCTATCCCATGAGTCCACTCGCCCGCTCCACCGCGTCCGCCAGGTCGTCCACCGCCTTGTCCTCCGCGGCGGACGCCACCCGGTGGGCCCGGTCGGCGAGTTCGCCCAGCGGGAGGGCGCCGGGGAGCGGGTCCGCCTTGTCGTCGCTCGTGCGCAGGTCGTCGGCGAAGTACGCGGCCACGGCGTCGACCTGGAGGCGGGTGGAGGAGGTCCACAGGTCCTCGTCGAGGGAGCCGGTCTCCAGCTGGCCGGACTCCTCGTGCGGGGCGCGGGTGTCGGGGTCGAGCCAGCGGACGCTCGCGGTGGCGAGGTGGCCGGAGGCGCCGGGCCTGGTGCGGACCGCGTAGAGGGCCGTGACCGTGTGGCCGGGTCCGACCTCGCCGCCGTCCACCCGGTCGTTGCGGAAGTCCTCGTCGGCGACCTGGCGGTCGTCGTATCCGATCAGCCGGAACTGCTTGACGGTCTGCGGGTCGAAGGCGACCTGTGCCTTGGCGTCGCGGGCCGTGAGGTCGATGTTCTGCGGAAGCTGCTCGCAGAAGACCTTGCGGGCGTCCTCGGGGTTCGAGACGTACGTCGTGTGGCCGTCGCCCTTGTCGGCGAGGCGCTCCATGAGGGCGTCGCCGTACTCGCTGCCCACGCCGACACCGAAGAGGGTGATGCCGTGTTCGCGGCGGGCGGTGGAGATGTTCTCGAGGATGGCGTCCGCGTCGGTCTCGCCGGTGTTGGCGAGGGCGTCGGAGATCAGCACGACGCGGTTGGTGGCGCCCTCGCGCAGGCCCTTGACGGCCGTGGCGTAC
The DNA here is from genome assembly GCF_044763085.1 of Streptomyces sp. NPDC096311. Lineage (NCBI taxonomy): Bacteria > Bacillati > Actinomycetota > Actinomycetes > Kitasatosporales > Streptomycetaceae > Streptomyces > Streptomyces sp. NPDC096311. Next base: position 394,690 of record NZ_JBIWFN010000012.1, on the reverse strand, counting down.
CCGGTGCGCACGCCCGCGCCGAGATTGGTCGACTCCGTCGGTTCCAGTCCCCTGATCACGTCGTGGACGCGGTCGCGGTGGTGGCCGAGGCGGGTCATCGGGAGCACGGTCCTGGCCTCGTCGCTGAAGGTGACCACGGCTACCGAGTCGTCGTCGCGCAGCCGGTCCGTCATCACGCCGAGGGCGTCCTGGGCGAGGTCGAGCCGGCCGGGCTCGCCCATGGAGCCGGATATGTCGATGACGAAGGTGAGGGCGGCGGGCGGGCGTTCGCCGCTCTGGGCCGCGGTGCGGGTGGCGAGGCCGACGCGGACCAGCGACCAGTCCTTCTCCTGGGTGCGGGCGCCGTCGACGGTGACCGAGAAGCCGTTGCCTTCGGGCCGCCGGTAGTCCTGCCGGAAGCTGTTGACGAACTCCTCGGGGCGGACGGTCGACGCGTCGGGCAGCCGGCCGTCGGCGAGGGCGCGCCGGGCGTAGCCGTAGGAGGCGGTGTCGACGTCGAGGGCGAAGGTGGAGAGGTAGTCGGGGGACGGCGCGAACTCGCGGCTCGCGCCGCCCGTAGGCGTGTCCTTCTGTTCGCCCTGGGAGGTCCCGGAGGTCCGGTTCGGGGCGGGCTGCGGGAACCCGCGTCCGCCGGACTTGTTCGAACCGTCCGTCGAGGAGCCGTTGCTGTCGCTCGCGCCGCAGCCGGTGAGGAGCAGGCCGCCCGCGAGCGTCAGGCCGATCAGGGCGGCGACCGGTCGCCACGGTCGCCCGATCCTCGGCTGCCGCCGCGGTCGCCCTGTGTGTTCGTCGTTCCCCGTCAGTGTCATCCGTGCCCCCTCGGTGAGTCGCCTGTCTGCCGGCTGTCCGCCGACGTCCATGGGCCGACGTCTGTGACTGTGACGCCCGAGGGGGCCCGGATGTGCGCTACGGAGCGTTGCGGATGGATCTCGAAGCGGCCACGAAGGGCGGTCGTCGAGACCGGTAGGTGACGCTCCGGAGATCTACGACACGATGTCCTTGCGCCGGAAACCCCGGAAGGCCAGGGCGAACAGGACGAGGGCGTACGTTATCGAAATCGCGGTGCCCTGGATCATGCCGCCCCACTCCGGCTTGGGCTGGATGGCGTCGGCCCAGGCGAACTGCCAGTGTGCGGGCAGGAAGTCGCGCCAGTGGCCGAGGGCGGTGACCGCGTCCAGGACGTTCCCCACGATCGTCAGGCCGACCGCGCCGCCGACCGCGCCCAGGGGCGCGTCCGTCTTGGTGGACAGCCAGAACGCGAGCCCCGCCGTGACCAGTTGGGACACGAAGACGTACGCGATGACCACCAGGAGCCGCTGGGCCGCGGTGCCCGCGGGGAGCGCGCCGCCGGTGGGGATCTCCAGCGGCCCCCAGCCGTACGCCGCCGTGCCCACCGCGAGGGCGACGATCGGCAGCAGCACCATCGCGGCGAGGCTGAGGCCGAGGGCGACGGTGAGCTTGGACCACAGCAGCCGGGCCCGCGGTACGGGGGCCGCGAGCAGATAGCGCAGCGAGGACCAGCTCGCCTCGGAGGCGATCGTGTCCCCGCAGAACAGCGCGACGGGGATGACCAGCAGGAAGCCCGCGGAGACGAAGAGGTTCACCGCGGCGAAGTTGGCGCCCGAGGCGGTCGCCGTGTCCATCAGGGTGACCTGCCCGCCCCGCGAGCCCGGGTCACCGCCGATCGCGAACGCGACGACGAGGACGAAGGGCAGCACCGCGAGGATCGCGCCCATGACGAGCGTGCGGCGCCGCTTCAACTGCCGCAGGAGCTCTACGCGGAGCGGCAGCGTGTGCCGCGCCCGGTAGCCGTCCGCCGTCTCGGCCCGTTCGACGAGCGTGCTCATGCGGCGCCTCCGATCAGGGTGAGGAACGCGTCCTCAAGCCGACGGTGGGGGCCCACCGACCGCACGGGGACTTCCAGTCGTACGAGTTCCACGAGCAGGCGTTCGGCGCTGCCGCCCTCGTCGAGGCGGACCAGCAGCCCGCCCTCGGCGGCGACGGCCGAGGCCACGCCGGGCAGCGCGCCGACCTTGTCGACGACCGGCCCCTCCACGGGCGCGCCCGTACCGACGAGGAGGGTGTCGCCGGAGCCGACGATCTCGCTCACCGGGCCGGCCTGGATCAGCCGGCCGCGGTCCATGACCACCAGGTGGGTGCAGGACTGCTCGACCTCGGCCAGCAGGTGGCTGGAGACGATGACCGTGCGGCCCGCGGCGGCGTAGCGGATCATGACCTCGCGCATCTCGCGGATCTGGGGCGGGTCGAGACCGTTGGTCGGTTCGTCGAGGATGAGGAGGTCCGGGAGGCCCAGCATCGCCTGGGCGATGGCCAGGCGCTGGCGCATGCCCTGGGAGTAGGTGCGGACCGCGCGGGCCAGCGCGTCGCCCAGGCCCGCGATCGCCAGCGCCTCCTCCATGTGGGCGTCCTCGGCCGGACGGCCCGTCGCCTGCCAGTACAGCTCAAGGTTCTCGCGGCCCGAGAGGTGCGGCAGGAAGCCCGCGCCCTCGACGAACGCCCCGACCCGGGAGAGCACCGGGGCGCCGGGCCGGATCGCGTGCCCGAAGACGCGGATCTCGCCGCCGTCGGGCTTGATGAGGCCCATCAGCATGCGCAGCGTGGTCGTCTTGCCCGCGCCGTTCGGCCCCAGCAGGCCCAGGACCTGGCCCTTCTCCACGCGGAACGACAGGTCCCGTACCGCGTACCGGTCCGCCGACTTCGCGTACCGCTTGCTCAGGTCGGTGATCTGGAGCGCGACTTCGGCGAGCTCGGGGTCGGGCGCGACCGGAGCCGTCCGGCGACGGCCGGTCAGCAGAAGTGCGGCGGCGGCGAGCGCGCCGGCCAGGGGCAGCCACCACACCCAGGAGGGCAGCGCGGCGGCGGCGGTCTTCACACCGGGCGCGGTGGGCACGCGCAGGTCGCTCTTCAAGGAGACCGTGTACGTCGCCGGGGCCGCCGGCGAGGCGTAGCCGAGGTCCGTCGAGGCGAGGACCAGGCGCAGCCGGTGGCCCTTCTGGACCTCGTGGTCGATCGCGGGCAGCACGATCGTGACGTCCTTGCCCGCCTTCGCGCCGGTCACCCGCACGGGCGCCACCAGCTGCGAGGGCAGTACCGGCTGGGTGGCGCCGGGCCCGACGTCGTACACCTTCCCGAAGAGGACCGCGTCGTCGGTGCTCGACCGGACGTGGACGGTCACGGTCGGCGACCCGGTGATCCGCAGGCCGTGGCGGAGCGCCGCGGAGTCGAACTGCGCGTACTGGCCCGGGAAGTCGAGGGACACCCCGAGCCCGAGCGCGGACAGCTGCGACAGGCCGCCGGTGCCACCGAGTCCGGGGAGGGCGGAGATCGCGGGCGGACTCGCACCCGCGGGGTTCTGGAAGGTCTGCTCGCGTCGGCCGTCGCTCAGCGCGATGGCGTGCTCGCCGCTCTCCAGGCCCGGGTAGACGTCCCCGCTCGCGCCCCGCAGCTGCGCGGCGCCGTCGGTGGAGTCGATGCCGCCGGTGCGGGTGATACGGAAGGCGGGACCGGTGTCGGCGTTCTTGTCGTCCTTCAGATAGCGGTCGAACCAGGAACCGACACGGGCCTCGACGCGGCTCGTCTCCGGGTCACCGCCGTCGTGCCCGCCGGCGATCCAGTCGACGTCCACCGGCGCGCCGTTGGCCCGGATCGCCTTGGCCATCGCGTCGGCCTGGCCGAGCGGGAAGAGCGAGTCGGTCTGGCCCTGCAGGATGAGCGTGGGCACCTTGATGCGGTCGCCGACGGCGGACGGTGAGCGTTGCTCCAGCAGGGCGCGCGCCTGGGCGTCCGGCTTCCCCGACTCCGCCACCCGGTCGTACATCGCGCACAGCTGCGCCTCGAAGTGGTCGCAGCCGCCGCCGGAGTTGATGAAGATGCCGGCCCAGAGCTTCTTGAACACGTCGTTCGGGAAGAGCGCGTCCGCCAGGTTCCAGTACGTGATCGAGGGGGCGATCGCGTCGACCCTCTTGTCATACCCGGCGGCCAGCAGGGAGATCGCTCCGCCGTACGAGCCTCCGGCTACTCCCACGCGCGGGTCGCCGCTCTTGTCGAGCCGGACCTCGGGCCGCTTGGCCAGCCAGTCGATGAGCTTGGAGACGTCGGCGACCTCGCCCTTGGGGTCGTTCAGCCCGATCTTGCCGGTGGAACGCCCGAAGCCGCGTGCCGACCAGGTCATCACGGCGTATCCGTCGCGGGCGAGTTGCTCCGCCTCGTGCCGCATGTCGTCCTTGCTGCCGCCGAAGCCGTGCCCGAGGAGCACGGCGGGGCGGCGGCCGGAGCCCGCGGTGAAGAACGACGTGTCGATGTTCACCCCGGCGCCCGTGGTCATCACATGGTCGGTGCGGTGGACGGCCGGCCCGTCGTCCGAGGCGACAGCGGTCCACGTGCCGGCGCCGGCGAGCACGACGACGGCGGCCGCGGCGGCGAGCCACCGTCGGCGTCCTCGCCGTGCGGGCCCGCGCAGTCGGGGCAGTCGAAGATCCATGCGTCAACGGTACGGGCCGCCACCGACAACGAAGGCAGCCGCCGGTCTGAACCCGCGCCCCTCCTCCGGGCGTACGAGGCCCCTCCCGTATACCGCGCCCGTGGTACGAGCCCTCTCGGGCATCTTCACGGGCGCGGTGGTGACATGGGACTTCGCGTGCACCCCGGAGGGCTCAGGCCTGGACGTCCTCGGGGATCGACACCAGCCAGCGGGTCTCGCGGCGCGGGCGGAGGTAGAAGGCCCAGTAGAGGGTGGCGACGGCTGTGATGCCGCCGGTCCACAGCAGGTATGTCATCTCCTGCTGGCTCAGGATGTAGGCGAGGACCGCGACCAGGAGCACCGGCATCGCGGGCCACAGCGGCATGCGCCAGGCCGGGGTGTGGCGGTGCTGGCCGCGCCGGGCGAGCAGGGCGGCGACCGCGACGAGCAGGTACATGGCGGTCACCGAGACGCCTGTGACGCCGTACAGGGTGTCCAGGTTGACGAAGCAGAGGAGGGCGCCGGGGACGCCCACCAGGAGGGTGGCGACCCACGGGGAGCCGAAGCGGCCGAGGCGGGAGAGGCTCTGGTTGACCGGCTCGGGCCAGGCCTTGTCACGGGCGGAGGCGAACAGCACCCGGGAGTTCTGGATGACCATGACGATGCCCGCGTTGATGATCGCGAGGGCGACGCAGAGGCTGACGAAGGTGCCGACGGCGGAGTTGGACCAGGCGGTGACCATGCTGCTGATGTCGCCGCCGGTGAGGGTGGACAGGTCCGAGGCGCCCATGGTGATCGCAACGACCGGGACCAGGATGATCACGGTCGAGATGGCGAGGGTGGCCAGGACCGTACGGGCGACGTTGCGGCGCGGGTTCTCCAGTTCCTCGGAGAGGTAGACCGCGGTCGAGAAGCCCTGGGTGATGAAGAGGGCGATCGCGAGCCCCGAGACCACCAGCATGGCCGTCACGGTGTCCGTGTGGCCGCCGGAGCCCGCCACCTGCATCGAGGTGAGGCTGCCGATGCCGCGCTGGCTGTGCGTGAAGCCCAGCACCGCCACTACGGCCGCCGCGATGACCTCCAGGACGAGGAAGACGCCGGTGATCCAGGCATTGGCCCGCAGGTCGAGCAGGCCCGCGAGGGTGGCCAGGAGCATCACGCCCGCGCCCGCCATCGACGGGTTGAGGTGCACGATCGGCGCCAGGTAGTCCGCGGTGCCCATCGCGATCACCGGCGGCACGATCATGACGACGAGGAGGGAGAGCACGAAGACCAGCCAGCCCGCGAGTCGTCCGGCCATCGTCGACACCATGGCGTACTCGCCGCCCGCGCTGGGGATGAGGGTGCCCAGCTCCGAGTAGCAGAACGCCACGGCGATACAGAGCAGCGAGCCGATCGCGATGGTGAGCGCGGTCGCCGTGCCGAGGGACGAGAACAGGTCGGGCACGACCACGAAGAGCGTGGAGGCGGGCGTCACGCACGAGAGCGTCAGCAGGGTGCCGCCGACGACGCCGATGGAACGCTTGAGCTTTTGGGGGCTCCCGGAGGCCGTGGGGGCGGCGTCCGGCAGGGCCTGCTCGACAGGGCGGAGCGTGTCGGTCATGAAGCGGTTCCGATCGACTTGTGCGTCAGAAGACGACTCGTGCGTCAGGTGATTTGGTCGGGAGCGCTATCGCCTCCGGCGGCTCGCGTCGTTCATCTCGTCGTCCGCTCCCGACGCTGATGGAACCTTGACGGAAACCGTTGCGTCAATGGCCGTTTACCTACGGAATCCGCACCATTGAAGCGACGCAGGTCACATCGCTTTCCCAGGCACCGACGCCTACATGTTGCAATCATCAAGATACATCGGAGTGTGACCTTGCTTTCGAAGGCCGTGACGACAAAACACCTCCGCTATCCGTTTCATCACCTCATGACGAGAACCGCAGCCAAGGCCGTGAAATTCACCAGGATTGGTCCGCACAGCCAGGGGTGGGGAAGCATTCGCCCGTGAACGACTTCGCGAAGTTCGGCGCCACGGCCGGGGGCGAGGCTCCGCCCGCCGCGCGGACCGGTGACATGACCGAGGAGCTGAGGGCCGCCGCCCAGCAGCGGAGCTGAGGACGCGAACACGGCGGTGCCCCGCCCCCCGGGACGGAGGACGGGGCACCAGAGGGTCGCTCAGTGGTTGCGCGGGAAGCCCAGGTCCACGCCCGTGGGGGCGTCGGCCGGGTCGGGCCAGCGGGTGGTGACGACCTTGCCGCGGGTGTAGAAGTGCGTGCCGTCGTTGCCGTAGATGTGGTGGTCCCCGAAGAGGGAGTCCTTCCAGCCGCCGAAGGAGTGGTAGCCGACGGGCACCGGGATCGGCACGTTCACACCGACCATGCCCGCCTCGACCTCGAGCTGGAACCGGCGGGCGGCGCCGCCGTCCCGGGTGAAGATCGCGGTGCCGTTGCCGAAGGGCGACGCGTTGATGAGGGCGACACCCTCCTCGTAGGTGTCCACGCGCAGCACGCACAGCACCGGGCCGAAGATCTCGTCCTTGTACGCGTCCGAGGTCACCGGCACCCGGTCGAGCAGCGAGAGGCCGATCCAGTGGCCGTCCTCGTACCCCTCGACCGTGTACCCGGTGCCGTCGAGGACGACCTCGGAGCCCTGCGCCGCCGCGCCCGTGACGTAGGACGCCACCTTGTCGCGGTGCACGGCCGTGATCAGCGGACCCATCTCGGAGGTCGGGTCGTTGCCGGGGCCGATCTTGATCTTCTCGGCGCGCTCGCGGATCTTCTCCACCAGCGCGTCGCCGACCGAGCCGACCGCGACGACGGCGGAGATGGCCATGCAGCGCTCGCCGGCGGAGCCATAGGCTGCCGACACGGCGGCGTCCGCGGCCGCGTCCAGGTCGGCGTCCGGGAGCACCAGCATGTGGTTCTTGGCGCCGCCCAGGGCCTGCACGCGCTTGCCGTTCGCGGAGGCCGTGGTGTGGATGTAGCGGGCGATCGGGGTCGAGCCGACGAAGGACACCGCCTTGACGTCCGGGTGCTCCAGGAGGCGGTCGACGGCCACCTTGTCACCGTGGACGACGTTGAAGACACCGTCGGGCAGACCGGCCTCGGCGAGCAGCTCGGCGACCTTCATGGCGGCCGACGGGTCCTTCTCGGACGGCTTCAGCACGAAGGTGTTGCCGCACGCGATGGCGAGCGGGAACATCCACATCGGCACCATGGCCGGGAAGTTGAACGGCGTGATGCCCGCGACGACGCCCAGCGGCTGCCGGATCGACGCCACGTCGACCTTGGAGGCCACCTCGGTCGACAGCTCGCCCTTCAGCTGCACGGTGATCCCGCACGCCAGGTCGACGATCTCCAGGCCGCGCGCCACCTCGCCGAGCGCGTCCGAGTGCACCTTGCCGTGCTCGGCGGTGATCAGCTCGGCGATCGCGTCCCTGTTCGCGTCGAGCAGCGCCCGGAACTTGAAGAGGATCGTGGACCGCTTGGCCAGCGAGGACTGGCCCCAGGTCGCGTACGCGTCCTTGGCCGCGGCGACCGCGGCGTCCACCTCGTCGACGGTCGCGAAGGCGACCTGCGTGGTCACGGCGCCGGTCGCCGGGTCGGTGACCGGCCCGTACGTACCCGACGCACCCTCGACAGTCTTGCCACCGATCCAGTGGTTGACGGTCTTCGTCATGGCCAAAAACTCCTTCACAGATGGCGGCGTCGGGCGGCGACGTGCCGGTCGTACTCCTCACGTGCCTTGACCGCCGACGATCGGGTCGCGGTCTCGGCCACAGGTACATCCCACCAGGCTTGGGCCGGGGGCGCGCCCGACACTGTGTCTGCCGTTTCGGTCTCCACGTAGACACATGTGGGAGTGTCCGCGGCGCGCGCCTCGGCAAGAGCCGCCCGCAGGTCACGGACGGTCTTCGCGCGCAGCACCCGCATGCCGAGGCTGGCCGCGTTGGCGGCGAGATCGACGGGCAGCGGCGCGCCCGTGTACGTACGGTCCTCGGAGCGGTAGCGGTAGGCGGTGCCGTACCGCTCGGCGCCCACGGACTCGGAGAGGCCGCCGATGGAGGCGTACCCGTGGTTCTGGAGTATGAGGACCTTGATCGCGACGCCCTCCTGCACGGCGGTGACGATCTCGGTCGGCATCATCAGGTAGGTACCGTCGCCGACCAGCGCCCACACGGGCCGGTCGGGGGCCGCCATCCGGACGCCGATCGCGGCCGGGATCTCGTAGCCCATGCACGAGTAGCCGTACTCGACGTGGTACTGGTCGCGCGACCGGGCCCGCCACAGCTTGTGCAGGTCACCGGGGAGCGATCCGGCCGCGTTGATCAGGATGTCGTCCTCGGTGACGAGCTCGTCGAGGACGCCGAGGACCTGCGGCTGGGTGGGCCGGATGTCGATGTCCTCGGCCTCGTACGCCGCGTCGACGCGGTACTCCCAGCGCTCCTTGTCGTCCGTGTACTCGGTGGCGTACGCGGGCTCGACGCGGTGCCCGTGCAGCAGCAGCGCCTCCGTGAGCGCTTCAAGCCCGGCCCGCGCGTCCGCGATCAGCGGGATCCCCGACAGCTTGTGACCGTCGTACGGCGCGATGCTGAGGTTCAGGAAGCGGACGTTCGAGGCGGTGAAGAGGGTGCCGGAGGCGGTGGTGAAGTCGGTGTAGCGGGTGCCGACGCCGATCACCAGGTCGGCGGTGCGGGCGAGCTCGTTCGCGGTCGCCGTGCCGGTGTGTCCGACACCGCCGACGTCCTGCGGGTGGTCCCACTTCAGTGATCCCTTGCCCGCCTGTGTGGAGGCGACGGGGATGCGGGTGGTGGCGGCGAGTTCGGCGAGCACGTCCTCGGCGCGGCTGTGGTGGACCCCGCCGCCCGCGATGATCAGCGGGCGCCGGGCCTCGCGGATCGCCGTGACGGCGGCGGCCAGCTCGCAGGCGTCGGCCGCCGGACGGCGCACGGTCCAGGTCCGCTCCTGGAAGAACTCCTCCGGCCAGTCGTACGCCTCCGCCTGCACGTCCTGCGGCAGCGCGAGCGTGACGGCGCCGGTCTCGACCGGGTCGGTGAGCACGCGCATGGCCTGCAGGGCGGCGGGGATCAGCGCCTCGGGCCGGGTGACGCGGTCGAAGTACTTCGACACCGGGCGCAGACAGTCGTTGACCGACACATCGCCCGCGTAGGGGACTTCGAGCTGCTGGAGGACCGGGTCGGCGGGGCGGGTCGCGAAGATGTCGCCGGGCAGCAGGAGCACCGGGAGGTGGTTGATCGTCGCGAGCGCGGCGCCGGTGACGAGGTTGGTGGCGCCGGGTCCGATGGAGGTGGTCACGGCGTGCGCCGACAGCCGGTTGGACTGGCGTGCGAAGCCGACCGCCGCGTGCACCATCGACTGCTCGTTACGGCCCTGGTGGTAGGGCATCTCGTCGGCGTACTCGATCAGCGCCTGGCCGAGTCCGGCGACGTTGCCGTGACCGAAAATGCCCCAGGTGGCGCTGATCAGCCGCCGCCGCTCGCCGTCCCGCTCCGTGTACTGGGCGGCCAGGAAGCGCACCAGCGCCTGTGCGACCGTCAGCCTCGTCGTTGAGGTCATCGGTATCCCTCTGTGCTCTCTAGATGTCCCGGGTGGAAGCAGATCCGCCACTCCCTCTCCTCGCCCGGTCCGGCCATCACGTTCAGGTAGTACATGGTGTGGCCGGGCTGGGCGATGGACGGGCCGTGCCATCCGTCGGGGACGAGGACGGCATCGCCGGTGCGGACCTCGGCGAGGACATCGGATCCGCCCTCGCGCGAAGGGAATACGCGCTGATAGCCGAATCCGTTCGGGCCGTCGATCTCGAAGTAGTAGATCTCCTCCAGCTCCGACTCGACACCGGGCCGGTGCTCGTCGTGCTTGTGCGGCGGATACGAGGACCAGTTGCCGCCGGGGGTGATGACCTCGACGGCGATGAGCTTGTCGCACTCGAAGGCGTCGGCGGAGGCGAAATTGCGCACCTGACGTGCGCAGTTGCCACTGCCTCGGTCTTCGACGGGGACCTCCGGCGCGGGGCCGTAGCGGGCGGGGAGTCGGCGCTCGCACTTCGCTCCTGCCAGGGCGAAGCGGCCTCCCGCACCGGAGGCGATCTGGGCCCGGGCGTCACGGGGCACGTACACGAAGTCGGAGACCCCCGCGAACACGCTTTCCCTGCCCAGGATTTGGAACTCTTCGTCCTCTGTGCGCACCGTACAGGCGCCACCCAGTGGAAGCACGATCCACTCGCTGTCGCCGGTGGTGAAGGTGTGGGTGCCGCCCGGTCCGAGGTCGACCACGCGCAGGCTGCTGTGGGTCCAGCCGGTGTACTTGGGGTCGATGTCGACGGCGTACAGCCCGCCTGCGGTGGCGCCCTTGGGCACGTACAGGCGCTCGCTCCGGGGCGCGTCCGTCGTCGAGTGCGTCCTGGGGTCCGTCATCGGGTCCTCACAGCAGTCCTACGGCGGTGTCCACCGCGGCGGTCACGTCCCCGTCGGCCGGGTAGAGCAGCGAGCGGCCGACGACCAGGCCCTGCACGGTGGGCAGTTGGAGCGCGCCGCGCCACTTCTCGTACGCGCTCTCCTGATCCTCGCCGACATCCCCGCCGAGCAGGACGGCGGGCAGGGTGGAGGTCTCCATGACCCGGGCCATGTCGTCCGGGTTGTCGGTGACGGGGACCTTCAGCCAGGTGTACGCCGAACTGCCGCCCAGGCCACTGGCGATGGCGATGGACTTGATGACGGCCTCGGCACTCAGGTCGTTGACCAGCCTGCCCTCGGGGGTGCGGCGGCTGAGGAACGGCTCGACGAAGACCGGGAGATGACGCTCCGCCATCTCGTCGATCGCGCGGGCGGTGGACTCGAGGGTGTTCAGCGAGCCCGGATCGTCGTAGTCGATGCGCAGCAGCAGTTTGCCCGCGTCGAAGCCGAGCCGCTCGATGTCCTGCGGACGGTGGCCGGTGAAACGGTCGTCCAGCTCGTAGGAGGCGCCCTGGAGGCCGCCGCGGTTCATCGAGCCGAGGACCACCTTGTGGTCGAGGGCGCCCAGGAGCAGCAGGTCGTCGAGGATGTCGGCGGTCGCGAGGACGCCGTCGACGCCGGGGCGGGAGAGCGCGAGGCAGAGCCGTTCCAGGAGGTCCGCTCGGTTCGCCATGGCGAGCTTGCGGTCGCCGACGGCGAGCGCTCCGCGGGCCGGATGGTCCGCGGCGATGATCATCAGCCGCCCGTTGTCGCCCACGAGGGGGCGGCGGGGGCGGCGCGCGGCGGCCTCGGCGATGGCTTCGGGGCGGTGGGCGCGGAGCCGGACGAGCTCCGCCGCGTCGACGGTTCTCAGCGGCACGGGGGGAGCCGGGGGCAGGACGGGGTCTCCGCCCTCGTGTCCCACGCGTCCCGCCCTCATCGGACCGCTCCCGCCGTGAGCGCGTCCTCGACCTCTTCGGGGGTCGGCATCGCGGAGGAACACTCCAGCCGGGAGGCGACGATGGCACCGGCCGCGTTGGCGTACCGCATGATCCGCTCCAGGTCCCAGCCGGCGAGCAGGCCGTGACAGAGGGAGCCGCCGAACGCGTCACCGGCGCCGAGGCCGTTGAGGACCGTCACCGGGAGCGGCGGGACCTCGGCCGACGTGCCGTCGCGGTGGACGGCGAGGACGCCCTTGGGGCCCTGTTTGACGACGGCGAGTTCGACGCCCGCCTTGAGGAGGGCCTCGGCGGCCGCGTGCGGTTCGCGGACGCCGGTGGCGATCTCGACCTCGTCGAGGTTGCCGACGGCGACGGTGGTGTGGCGCAGGGCCTCGGCATAGAAGGCCCGGGCGGAGTCCTCGGGGTCCTTCGGGGCTGTGTTCTTCCGGGCTGTGTTGTTCCAGAACATGGGCCGCCAGTCGAGGTCGAAGACCGTCGTGGCGGACTTGGCGCGGTGGGCGAGCGCGGCGAGCGTCGCCGTCCGGCTGGGCTCTTCGCTCAGGCCGGTCCCGGTCACCCAGAAGATGCGCGCCTCACGGACGGCGTCCAGGTCGAGGTCGTGCGCGTCGATCTCCAGGTCCGGGGCCTTGGGCTGCCGGTAGAAGTACAGCGGGAAGTCGTCGGGCGGGAAGATCTCGCAAAAGGTCACCGGGGTGGGCAGCCCGGCGACCGGGGTGACCCAGCGGTCGTCCACGCCGAAGCCGCGCAGCGCCTCGTGGAGGTACGCGCCGAAGGGGTCGTCACCGGTGCGCGTGATCACCGCCGTACGCCGTCCGAGCCGGGACGCGGCCACCGCGACGTTCGTCGCCGAGCCGCCCAGGAACTTCCCGAAGGACGTCACCTGCGCCAGCGGGACCCCCGTCTGCAACGGGTAGAGGTCCACACCGATCCGCCCCATGGTGATCAGGTCGTACGCCATCGAGTTCCCTTCGCTTCGGCTCCCCCAAGGTCTAGCGCCGCACGGGGAGCCCTGTCAACAGTTTGTCCGGACATTCGGACCAGGCCTTGACACCTCCCTCGTGCCACCCGAAGCTGACGCCCATGACGTCGTTGTCACCGCAGGCATCACCTCAGTCCTCACTGTCCCGCATCCGGATCGGTTCGGCTCCGGACTCCTGGGGCGTCTGGTTCCCCGACGACCCTCAGCAGGTCCCCTGGCAGCGCTTCCTCGACGAGGTCTCCCAGTCCGGGTACGAGTGGATCGAGCTGGGCCCCTACGGTTATCTGCCCACGGATCCGGCGGTGCTCCAGGAGGAGACCGCGCGGCGCGGGCTCACCGTGTCGGCCGGCACCGTCTTCACCGGACTGCACCGGGGTCCCGAGGTGTGGGACGCCACCTGGGCGCACGTCTCGGACATCGCCGCGCTCACCCAGGCGATGGGCGCCGAGCACCTCGTCGTCATCCCGGCGTTCTGGCGGGACGACAAGACGGGCGAGGTGCTGGAGGACAGCGCGCTGACGCCGACGCAGTGGCGCAATCTGACCGCTCAGACCGAGCGGCTCGCCCATGAGGTGCGGGAGCGCTACGGGCTGAAGATCGTCGTCCACCCGCACGCGGACACGCACATCGACAGCGAGGAGAACGTCACGCGTTTCCTCGACGCGACCGACTCCTCCCTGGTGTCGCTGTGCCTGGACACCGGCCACTACGCGTACTGCGGCGGCGACAGCGTCAAGCTCATCGAGACCTACGGGGAGCGCATCGGCTACCTCCACCTCAAGCAGGTGGATCCGCTGATCCTGGCCGAGGTGCGGGCGAACGAGGTGCCGTTCGGGCCCGCGGTGGCCAAGGGCGTGATGTGCGAACCGCCGTCCGGCGTACCGGCCCTCGAACCCGTCCTCGCCGCCGCCCAGAGGCTCGACGTCGAACTCTTCGCCATCGTCGAGCAGGACATGTACCCGTGCCCGCCGGACAAGCCGCTGCCCATCGCCCAGCGCACCCGGGCGTTCCTGAGGTCCTGCGGGGCCTGACCGTTCGATGTGACCGCTTCACAGCGTCCCGCGGAGCCTGACCCTCCGCGGGGGGGCCGTGGGGCCCGTCGAGAGCTCGGGGCTCGGCGGGCCTTCCGGCGTCGCCGTGCCGCGTTGCGCCATGGGGGTTCCCCAGAGGACGCCCCGGTCTTCAGGCCCGGGAGGAATCGGACACCCGTGCGACACGGCAGGAACGGCCGGTTCGCCCCCGGGGCGGACCGGCGTGCCAGTGGCGTCAAACGCAGACGATGTGTCGCGAGAGCCGAGCACGCGGCGTCTCCTTGAAGTTGTGTGACCTTGCAGCAGGTGAGCTGTCCGGGCCGGCTTCAGCCCGGCTGGTGTTGATCGTGGAAGACCTGACGGACCGCCGGTCCGAGAGGCAGCGTGAGCCAGGAATCACCTCCGTTCACGGAGGTGAGGATTCAAACTCTTCGGCACACCGCAGTACGAACTCGCCGACCGCACCCTGGATCCCGACGAGTTCCCGCATGGACTGGGCTCGCGGGACGCGGGCCCGGGCGGGCGCCGCCTGCGGAGCGTCGGTGAACTCTCCGCCGCGCTGGCCGCCTTGCCGGGATGGCCGGAACGCTTCGAACTGCTGGACGACGTCCTCGTGCGCCGGCGCTCGGCGGGGACGCCCGGTTCGGCACGGGTCGTGCGGGCGTGGACGCAGCTGCAACGGACCTGGGGCGCGCTGCCGGTGGCCCGGCTCGCCGAGGATGTCGGCTGCAGCGTACGGCAGTTGGAGAATCGTTTCCGGGAGCAGATCGGGCTCGGCCCCAAGGCGGCGGCCCCGGTGCTGCGACTGGAACGGGCCCGCCGACTGCTCGCCGCGGGACGCTCACAGGCAAAGAACGGCGGCGGCCTGCGGGTTCTACGACCAGGCCCACCTCAGCGGCGAGTTCCGGGCGATGACCGGGTGCACACCGCGGGAGTTCACGGCAGCCCACGGAGCGCAGCCGGTTCCAGGGCCCGGTCCGCCGGGGACCGATCGGATGGCCGGGGAGGCGACCAGCCTGGTGCTCTCCCCCGACCGGAGCGATCAAAGTGGCCTGGGTGCGATCTTTTCCAAGACCGGTGGGCTCCGTTGATTGCCGGCTGAACTTCCGGCGGCTGATCCGACGGGGGATGCGGACGGCTTCCGAGGGGGATGCGGGGAGCCGGTGGGCCTGGGCCTGACCTGGAGCAGGTCCGGCCCACCGCTCACGTACGCACGACGCACCCGGCCCGCCAACGGCCACCGACACGTATACGTCCCGACGGTCCCCTCGGCGCGAATGCGTCACGCGTGTCACAAAAACCACCGCCCTGTCACACATGTCACGTGTACGCGGGTCTTGCGTCACACCCGGCCAACAGGCCCTGTCCTGCGGTCACTCTGTGTCGTTCAACGGGCGCAGGCTTTGTGATCGCCAGCGCAGCACCCGGCTCCCCCGACGGCCACCCCTCGGCCGCCGCCGCGGCGCGCGCAGGGAGGTGCCACTCATGACCGACCGTAGGCTCTGGTCGTACAAGGAGATCGCGGCGCACATCAAGGTGCAGCCGGACACCGTGCGGTCGTACCGCAAGCACGGACTGCTGCCGCCGCCCGACCACGTGGAGAGCGGGAAGCCCTACTGGTACGCGGACACCGTCCGCGCCTGGGTCGCCTCCCGCCCCGGAAACCGCGGTCGAAGAGACTGACCACGCGCCCCGCCCCGCTCGTCACACGCACTCACGGTGCCCACGCGCTGTGCCCACGCGCTGTGCCCCGCCCCTCGCCCGGGTGCGGGGCACAGCCCCTGTCCGGGTTCAGCTCCACGGTTCGATGACCGTCACCCCCGCCCCCGGCACCGTCCCCATCGCCGCCAGGGCCGCGGGGACCGCGTCCAGCGGGATGGTGGAGGTGACCAGGAGGTCGGGGCGGAGGACCCCGGCGCGGACCAGTTCGAGCATGCGGGGGTAGGCGTGTGCCTGCATGCCGTGGCTGCCCAGGAGTTCGAGTTCGAGGCCGATCACCCGGGCCATCGGAACCGCGGGGTCCTCGGGCAGCAGACCGACCTGGACGTGGCGCCCCCGGCGGCGCAGACCGTTCACCGAGGCCGCGCAGGTGACCGGGGAGCCGAGCGCGTCGAGGGAGAGATGGGCGCCGCCGCCGGTCAGTTCCCGGACCGCCGCCGCCGTGTCCCCGGCCCGCGAGGCGTCCACGACCTCCACCGCGCCGAACTTCCGCGCCAGGTCCAGGGCCTGGGGTGAGAGGTCCACGGCCACGACCCGCGCCCCGGCCGCCGCCGCGATCATCACCGCCGACAGTCCCACGCCTCCGCAGCCGTGCACCGCGACCCACTCCCCCGCCGCCACCCGGCCCTGCGCGACCACCGCGCGGAACGCCGTGGCGAACCGGCAGCCCAGCGAGGCCGCCGTCGCGAAGGACAGCTCGTCCGGCACCGCCACCAGGTTCACCTCGGCGTGGTCGAGTGCCACGTACTGGGCGAAGGAACCCCAGTGGGTGAACCCCGGCTGGGTCTGCCGCTCGCACACCTGCTGGTCACCCGCCGCGCAGGAGGGACACGTCCCGCAGGCGCAGACGAACGGGACGGTGACCCGGTCGCCGGGGCGCCAGCCGGTCACCCGCGCACCGACCGCCTCGACGGTCCCCGCGAGTTCGTGGCCCGGCACATGCGGCAGGGTGATGTCCGGGTCGTGCCCCATCCAGCCGTGCCAGTCGCTGCGGCACAGCCCGGTGGCCTCGACCCGCACCACCACCCCGTGCTCCGCGGGCACCGGGTCCGCCACCTCACGCACCTCGGCCGGCTCCTCGTACCGCTCGAACACCACTGCCCGCATCCGTCTCGCCCCTCCGTCCGAAGATCACCCTTCCGGAGCGAACGCTATCCGCGCGCCTCGACCTTGTCCCGCTTCCTGTCGTCCTCCCTGCCGCCCTCCTGGTCGTGCTGCCGGTCGTGTTCCTGGTCGTCCTCCCTGTCGTGCTCCCGGTCGTCCGCCTGCCGGGTGCCGTCCGGCTCCGCCTCGCCCTCGCTCAGTCCGAACCGGTCGTGGAAGCGCCGCAGCGGCCCCGGTGCCCACCAGGTCGCGCGGCCCGTGAGGCGCATGACCGCCGGGACCAGCAGGCTGCGGACGACCATCGCGTCCATCAGCACGGCGAGCGCGATGCCCAGGCCGAGCATCTTGGTGTTGGTCACGCGTGAGGTGCCGATCGCGACCATCACCACGGCGAGGATGACCGCGGCCGCGGTGATGAGTCCGCCGGTGCGCTGGAGGCCGAAGCGGACCGCCTCCCGGTGGTCGCCCGTGTGGTCGTACTCCTCCTTCATCCGGGAGAGCAGGAAGACTCCGTAGTCCATGGAGAGGCCGAAGGCGACGCAGAACATGAGGACGGGAAGCGTCGTCTCTATCGATCCCGGGCTAATAAAGCCGAGCAGGCCCGACAGATGGCCGTCCTGGAAGACCCAGACCACCGCGCCGAACATCGCCGTCAGGCTGAGCGCGTTGAGCAGCACCGCCTGGATCGGGATCAGCACGCTGCCGGTGAGGAGGAAGACCAGGAGCAGGGTGACGATCGCTATGAAGGCCGCGGCCCAGGGGAGCCGGTCGGCTATCGCGTGCTTGGAGTCGACCAGCACCGCCGCCGTGCCGGTCACCGCCGTGTCGAACGGGGCCTGTGTCGCTCGCAGTTCGCGCACCAGCCGCTGGGCTCCGTCGCCGACGGCCTCGCCCTTCGGCAGCACCGTGAAGTAGGCCGAGTCGCCCTGCGCCAGGGGCCCGTCCACCCGCAGCACCTCGGGCAGCGCGGCGATCCGGTCCTTGTAGGCCGTGTACTGGGCCTCGGTCGCCCGGCCCTCCGCGAGCACCTCCAGGGCGCCACCGGGGCTGCCCGGGAAGCCGTCCCGTATGTGCTGCTGGACGACGTGGGACTCGGCGCCCGAGGGCAGCTGGCGGTCGTCCGCGGTGCCGAACTTCACGCCCAGGAACGGCAGTCCGAGCACGATCAGCCCGACGGTGGTGGCGACGGCGAAGACCGGCGCCCTGCGCATGACGAGTGAGGCCATGCGTCCCCAGGCGGCCCCGTCCGCGCTCGCCGCCGGCCTTCCGCGCCGGAACAGGCGGCGCAGATCCAGCGAGTTCACCCGGTGGCCGAGCAGCACCAGCGCCGCCGGGAGCAGGACCAGGGCGGCGGCCGCGGCCAGCAGCACCACGGCGATGCCCGCGTAGGCGAAGGAGCGCAGGAAGTACTGCGGGAAGAGCAGCATCGCGGCCAGGGAGACGGCGACCGTGAGGGAGGAGAAGAGGACCGTGCGGCCCGCGGTGCGCAGGGTCGTGGCGATGGCCCTGATGGCGTCTTCCCTGCTTGAACGCGGTGGAGAGCTTGGGGAAGGCACGGCGCCCTTGGCCAGCTCCTCGCGGAACCTGCGGACGATGAACAGGGCGTAGTCGATGGCGAGGCCGAGTCCCAGGGCCGTGGTGAGGTTCATCGCGAAGACCGAGACGTCGGTGAACTCGGTGAGGCCGCGCAGTATCGCGTTCGTGCCCAGGATCGCGACGATGCCCACGCCGAGCGGCAGCAGGGCCGCGATCGCGCTGCCGAAGACCATCACCAGCAGCACGAGGGTCACCGGCAGGGCGATCATCTCGGCCCGGGTCAGGTCCTCGCGGATGGTCGTCTGCATCTCGTGCTGCACCGCGACCGGGCCGCCGACCCTGACCTCGACGGGCCCGTGTGTCCCTCGGTAGGAGGGCGCCAGGCGGTCCAGGGTCTCGCTCGCCGTCTTCTCGTCGCCCGTGATCCGCGCGGCGATCAGCGCCTCGTGTCCGTCCTTCGCCTTCAGCGCCGGCGCGCCAGACGCCCAGTACGAAGCGACCCCCGTGACGCCCCGCTCGTCGGCGAGCCGCGCCGCGAGCCGCTTCGCCTCGGCCGCGACCGAGGGAGCGTCGACCGTGGCACGCCCCGAGTCGACCAGGAGCAGCAGATTGGGCTGCGAGGCGGGGAACTCCCGCTCCAGCGCCTTGGTCGCGTACGTCGACTCGGCGGTCGGGTCCTGCCAGCCGCCGCTGCCCAGCCGGTCGGCGACCCCACTGCCGGCGACCACGGCGAGCGCGGTGAGCAGCAGCGCGACGAGCAGGGAGAGCCGGGGGCGCGCGGTCACGAACCGGGTCCAGCCACCGACCCGGACACCGCGACCGGTTCGCGGGCCACCACTCACCCGTTGACCGTCACCCACCCGTTGACCGTCGCTCACCCCTCTGCCGTCGCCCGCCCGTCGGCCGCCACCCGCCCGCGGACCGCTCTTCCCCGGCGGACTTCCGCTCTCCGGCGGACCTCCGCCCACCTGCGGCTCGTCGCCCGCGCTCGCGTCGACGCTCGCGCCCCTCCCGCGCTCCGCGCCGCTCCCGTGGCCGTCATCCGCGCTGTTGACTTCGGTCATCGTGCGGTGTCCCCTTCACCGTGACCCCCTGTCCGCCTGGCGGCGTCCGTCCAACCATCCGGTCGTGTGCGCAGGTGGCAGGGGTCGACCATTGCCATAGAATGGCAAACACGAGAGATCGCTCGCGTTTCACTAGAATGCGAGCGACCGCTCGCGTTTGTCAATCACGTTCGGAGAGCTGGGGATAACTCGTGCCCGACAAGCCCGAGACGCAGCGGACCGCCGACGCGCAGACCGTCGACAGAGAGACCGCCGACGCACGGACCGCCGACGCACAGACCGCCGACGAGCGGCCCCGCCGACGGCAGGCCCGCGGCGAGCGCAGGATCGCCCAGCTGCTGGAGGCCGCCGCCTCCGTCTTCTGCACCACCGGCTACACCGCTGCCAGCACCAACGCCATCGCCCGCGAGGCGGGCGTCTCACCGGGCACGCTGTACCAGTTCTTCCCGAACAAAGAGGCCATCGCGATCGAACTGGGCGACCGGCTCATGCACGAGATGCGCGACACGTACGGCGAGGCACTGGCCCCGGTCGACCCCGCGACCCCGCTGGAGGAGGCCGTGGGCGCCGCGGTCGACCGGTTCATCGCCTTCAACTGCGATCACCCCGTGTTCTTCGCGTTGATGCACGGCCCCGACATCCCGGGCCGGATCGCCGAGGAGCACGACGCCCTGCACGCGACCCTGATCTCGCGGATAGAGGGGCTGCTCTCCTCCCTCATGTCCGACGCACCCGCCACCGAGGTCACGCGCATCGCGCACGTGTGCCTGGGCATCTACAAGGCCGGCCTGGAGCTGGTCCTCTCGAACCAGGGAGCCGAGCGCGAGGCGTACATCCGAGAGTTGAAGGACGTCCTGCTCCGCTACCTGGAGCCGATGATCCGCGACAGAACACTCACCCCGGCGGACCTCACCGCCGACCCCGCGGGGTTCACGGCCCCAACCCCCTGACCACACACGGCGACCCGGCCGTCGAGCGCGGCCACTCGCGCGCCGGCCGTGGCGGAGTACCCCATACTGCGACAAAGCAGACATGTGCCATAAGGTTCGGATAAATCAGACCGAGCCCAAGGGGCAAGCCGTGACCCAGAATCAGCCGCCCGGCGCGCCCCGGGCCCGCATTCCCGGACCCCAGCAGCCCCCACCGTCGTACCCCCAGATCCGCAGCGGACTGTGGCGACGCTGCCTGGGCGGCGGGCTCGCGCTCTGGACGCTGACGGCGATCGTCACTTACACGACGAGGAACACCACGCTGCTGCCCACCCTGATCCTGCTCGGCAGCTTCCTGGCCCCCGTCGTCTTCACACTCTGGGCGTACGAGCGCCACGGCCGCGACCTCGGCGTCCAGGTGATCCTCGGCTGCTTCCTGACCGGCGGGACCCTCGGGGTGCTGGGCGCGTCGGTGATGGAGAACCACCTGCTCCACCCCTCGCCGTCGAGGTGCGTCGGCGTCGGACTGGTCGAGGAGGCGGCGAAGCTGACCGCGCTGGCGTTCGTCCTGCGCCGCCACCCCCGGCTCCGGGGACTGCGGGCCGGCCTCGTGCTCGGCGCGAGCGTCGGCTTCGGCTTCGCGGCGCTGGAGAGCGCGGGGTACGCGTTCAACGCCGCCGTCTCCCTCAAGGGACTGGATCTGCGCGCACTGTTGGAGACGGAGATCCTGCGCGGGCTGCTCACCCCCTTCGGGCACGGCCTGTGGACGGCGATCACGGGCGCGGTGCTGCTCACGTACCGCCACCCGCACGGGCGCTTCCAGTACGCCGGCCCGGTGGCGGGCACCTACGTCGGCGTGTCGCTGCTGCACGCCCTGTGGGACTCGACACACGGCATCGCGCTCTGGCTGGTCGCGCGGCTGACCACGACGGGGCTCGACCGGACGCTGTTCGGACTGGGGTACCTGCAGAGCCCCACCGACGAGCAGAAACATCTCTTCACGCTGTTCTCGGTGGGTGGCCTGATCATCGTGGCGCTCGCGGGGGTCGGCTGGGTGCGTTCGCTGACACGCCGCGACTTTGCTTGGAGAAATACCCCCTAGGGGTATAGTCTTGGTCGCCTGAGCAAGTCACCCGAACCTCACACGCCTCGACGAGGAGTACGCCATGACCACGCAGACCGAGACCCCGGGTTCCGTCACGACCGTCTACCAGGTGAGCGGAATGAGCTGCGGGCACTGTGAGGGCTCCGTCTCCGGCGAGATCTCCGAGATCCCCGGCGTCACCTCGGTCAAGGCCGTCGCCGCCACCGGCGAGGTGACCGTGGTCTCCGCGGCGCCGCTCGACGAGGAGGCCGTGCGCGCCGCCGTCGACGAGGCGGGCTTCGAGCTCGCCGGCCAGGCGTGAGTCACCGGCCCCGCACTCAGCAGTCGCTCCCCCGCGCCTTCCCGTTCCCCGTATCACCCGCATCACCCGTTCGCCACGCACCACCCAGCACTTCACGCAGCTCTCCACACCGGGCCGTACCGACCAGCTGATACTGGCTCCGTACGGCCCGGCTCATTCCCTGGAGCCCGACCATGACCACCGCAGCACCCGAGCCGGCCATAGCCGAGACGGCGCAGACCACCGCGACCACCCCGACCACCGCGACAGCCGCGCCGTCGGAGGTGGAGCTGGCCATCGGCGGAATGACCTGCGCTTCCTGCGCGGCCCGCGTCGAGAAGAAGCTCAACCGCATGGACGGCGTCACCGCCACGGTCAACTTCGCGACGGAGAAGGCGAAGGTCTCATACCCGGTGGGGGTACAGGTCGCCGACCTCATCGCCACCGTCGTGAAGACGGGATACACGGCCGAGGAACCCCCGCCGCCGCGCCTCGAGACGCCGGAACGGGCCACCGATGCCGTCGGCGCCGACGAGGACCCCGAACTCGCCTCCCTGCGCGAACGGCTCGTCGTGTCGGCCCTGCTCGCCCTCCCCGTCGTCCTGATGTCGATGGTCCCGGCGCTGCAGTTCGACAACTGGCAGTGGCTCTCGCTGACCCTGGCCGCGCCCGTCGTGGTCTGGGGCGCGCTGCCCTTCCACCGGGCCGCGCTCACCAACGCGCGGCACGGCACGGCCACCATGGACACCCTCGTCTCGGTCGGCACGCTCGCCGCGTTCGGCTGGTCCCTGTGGGCGCTGTTCTGGGGGCACGCGGGCATGCCGGGCATGCGGCACGGGTTCGACCTCACCGTCTCGCGTACGGAGGGGTCGTCGACGATCTATCTGGAAGTCGCCGCGGGTGTCGTCGCGTTCATCCTGCTGGGCCGCTACCTGGAGGCCCGCTCCAAGCGGCGGGCCGGAGCGGCGCTGCGGGCGCTGATGGAGCTGGGGGCCAAGGACGTCGCGGTACTGCGGGACGGCCGTGAGGTCCGTATCCCGGTCGCGCGGATGGCGACGGGCGACCGCTTCGTCGTACGGCCCGGCGAGAAGATCGCCACCGACGGGACGGTGGTGGAGGGTTCCTCCGCCGTCGACGCCGCCATGCTGACGGGCGAGTCGGTGCCGGTGGACGTGACGGTGGGTTCCGGCGTCACCGGCGCGACCGTGAACGCCGGCGGACGGCTCGTCGTCGAGGCGACCCGGGTCGGCGCCGACACCCAACTCGCACGGATGGCCCGACTTGTCGAGGACGCGCAGAACGGCAAGGCCGAGGTGCAGCGCCTCGCCGACCGGATCTCCGGGATCTTCGTGCCGGTGGTGCTGGTGATCGCGCTCGGCACCTTCGGGGTGTGGCTCGGCGTCACCGGCGACACGGTCGCCGCCTTCACCGCGGCCGTCGCGGTGCTGATCATCGCCTGCCCCTGCGCCCTCGGCCTCGCGACCCCGACCGCCCTGATGGTCGGCACGGGCCGCGGCGCCCAACTCGGCATCCTCATCAAGGGCCCCGAGGTCCTGGAGTCCACGCGCCGCGTCGACACGGTCGTCCTGGACAAGACCGGCACGGTGACGACGGGACGGATGACACTGCGGGAGGTGTACGCCGTCGCCGACACCGACGAGAAGGAGTTCCTGCGGCTCGCAGGCGCCCTGGAACACGCCTCCGAGCATCCGGTGGCCCGCGCGATCGCCGCGGGCGCTCAGGAGCGGACTGGCGCCCTCCCTCCGGTGGAGCACTTCGAGAACGTCCCCGGGCTCGGCGTACGCGGGCGCGTGGAGGGTCACGACATCCAGGTGGGACGGCTCCACGAAGGCGAGCTCCCGGAGGCGCTGGCCCGCGCCAAGGCCGAGGCACAGACGGACGGACGGACGGCCGTCGTGGTCACCCGGGACGGGGTGGCACTCGGTGTCGTGACCGTCGCCGACGCGATCAAGGAGACCAGCGCCGAGGCGGTGCGCGCACTGCGCGGCCTGGGGCTCACGCCGGTTCTGCTCACCGGGGACAACCGGGCGGTCGCCCGGTCCGTGGCGCATGCCGTCGGCATCGACCCCGGGAATGTGATCGCCGAGGTGCTGCCCGAGGACAAGGCCGCCGTCGTCAAGCGCCTCCAGAGCGAGGGGCGGACCGTGGCGATGGTCGGCGACGGGGTGAACGACGCGGCGGCCCTCGCCACCGCCGACCTCGGCCTCGCGATGGGGACGGGCACGGACGCGGCGATCGAGGCGAGCGACCTGACGCTGGTCCGGGGGGATCTGCGGGTGGCGGCGGACGCGATCCGGCTGTCGCGCAGGACCCTGTCCACGATCAAGGGCAACCTGGTGTGGGCGTTCGGATACAACGTGGCGGCGCTGCCGCTCGCCGCGGCCGGACTCCTCAACCCGATGATCGCGGGGGCCGCGATGGCCTTCTCGTCGGTGTTCGTGGTGACAAACAGCCTTCGACTCAGGACATTCTCATGACGACGGAGTAAGAGTCCCCCTAGAGTCCAACGGGAGCCTCACATAAGCTCTTCACAAGGCTCGCGCATCTTCCTTACGCTTGGGTCTCGATTTGCCATATCAGTCTCTTGCGTATCTTCAGGACATACGCAAGAGACGCAGATCACAGTGATGCGAACGTAACCATCGAAGGGGTTCGTGAGTCTAAGTTGGCGATGCCGGAGACGTCTTGGGGGGCGTCTCTGACATCTGGGGATGTCTTGGGGGACGTTCCCGGAACTGCGTTGCCGGGGCACGTGCAGCGGGGAGCTTTGAGCGGCCCTCCCGTCGGTACGGGTCCCGGCAGACCGCACCCCAGCAGCACATCAGCACCGCAGTAGTACAGAGAGTTTTGCTCGTTTTGCTCACGGCCGGTCCGGTCAGCCCGGCCGGCCGGGAGCAACGCGTCAGCACGCTCGCAGCGATTCAGGCGCTGTCCACAGACGCCCGGCCGGATCCCGTGGGGGGAATCCGCACCGGGACAAGGAAAGCGCCCTGACTGCCGGCCCGTGGGGGGACCGGTAGCAGGGCGCTTTCCGTTTTTCTTGCGAGTGCCTCGGGCCTAGCGGGCCTCGACCGGGACGAAGTCGCGCTCGACGACGCCCGTGTAGATCTGGCGCGGGCGGCCGATGCGGGATCCGGGCTCCTTGATCATCTCGTGCCACTGGGCGATCCAGCCCGGGAGGCGGCCGAGGGCGAACAGGACCGTGAACATCTCGGTCGGGAAGCCCATGGCGCGGTAGATCAGACCGGTGTAGAAGTCCACGTTCGGGTAGAGGCTGCGCGAGACGAAGTAGTCGTCGGAGAGCGCGTGCTCCTCCAGCTTGAGCGCGATGTCCAGCAGCTCGTCGGACTTGCCGAGCGCCGAGAGGACGTCGTGCGCCGCCGCCTTGATGATCTTCGCCCGGGGGTCGAAGTTCTTGTAGACGCGGTGGCCGAAGCCCATCAGACGGACGCCGTCCTCCTTGTTCTTCACCTTGCGGATGAAGGAGTCGACGTCGCCGCCGGAGGCCTGGATGCCCTCCAGCATCTCCAGCACGGACTGGTTGGCGCCACCGTGCAGGGGGCCCCACAGCGCGCTGATGCCGGCGGAGATCGACGCGAACATGTTCGCCTGCGACGAGCCCACCAGACGCACGGTGGAGGTCGAACAGTTCTGCTCGTGGTCGGCGTGCAGGATGAGCAGCTTGTCGAGCGCGGCGACGACGACCGGGTCGAGCTCGTAGTCCTGCGCGGGGACCGAGAAGGTCATGCGCAGGAAGTTCTCGACGTACCCGAGGTCGTTGCGCGGGTAGACGAAGGGGTGACCGATCGACTTCTTGTAGGCGTACGCCGCGATCGTCGGAAGCTTGGCGAGAAGGCGGATCGTCGAAAGGTGACGCTGCTTCTCGTCGAACGGGTTGTGGCTGTCCTGGTAGAACGTCGACAGGGCACTGACCACCGACGACAGCATCGCCATCGGGTGAGCGTCGCGCGGGAAGCCCTGGAAGAAGCGCTTGACGTCCTCGTGCAGCAGGGTGTGCTGCGTGATCTCGTTCTTGAAGGTGGAGAGCTCGTCCACGTTCGGCAGCTCACCGTTGATCAGCAGAGAGGCCACCTCAAGGAAGGTGGAGCGCTCGGCCAGCTGCTCGATCGGGTAGCCGCGGTACCGGAGGATGCCCTGCTCACCGTCGAGGTAGGTGATCGCGGATTTATACGCGGCGGTGTTGCCGTACCCGCTGTCCAGCGTCACCAGCCCGGTCTGGGCGCGGAGCTTCCCGATGTCGAAGCCCTTGTCGCCGACGGTGCTGTCGATCACCGGGTAGGTGTACTCGCCATCGCCGTACCGCAGTACTACAGAGTTGTCGCTCACGTCATCCCTCACCGACGTTGTGCCTCTTCTTCGAGGTGCCCTGACTGTCTCTACCATCCCCCATTTGGCCCTGGAGAGTGCACTCGGGGTCGACCATTGGGCCTATTGGCGGCACTCAGTGCCGCCAACCTGCTCATCCTGCCCCCGTTCGCCCTGGTTCCGGAAGTGCTGTGTGACCTTTGCGACTCATTTGATCGATCATTTTTTGTGATGCCTGGGGTGGGTGTCCCCTCCCCCCGGGAGCTCCGCCCCGGACCCCGTGGTGCGTCTCTTTCGGCTGCGGGCCGGTGGGGGCTGGTCGCGCAGTTCCCCGCACCCCTGAAGACCCGGGGCCCTCAGGTGGTGAGGCGGTGGTCGAGGGATGTGTGGCGGCGGCCTGCCGACACCGTGCGGACCGCCTGGCCGATCGCCTTGCGGGAGCCCACCAGGACGACGAGCTTCTTGGCCCGGGTGACCGCCGTGTAGAGCAGATTGCGCTGGAGCATCATCCACGCGCCGGTGGTGACCGGAATCACCACCGCGGGGTACTCACTGCCCTGGGAGCGGTGGATCGTCACCGCGTACGCGTGGGCCAGCTCGTCGAGTTCGTCGAAGTCGTAGGGAACTTCCTCGTCCTCGTCCGTCAGCACCGTCAGACGCTGCTCCTCGGAGTCGAGCGAGGTGACCACGCCCACGGTGCCGTTGAAGACGCCGTTCTCCCCTTTTTCGTAGTTGTTGCGGATTTGGGTCACCTTGTCGCCGACCCGGAAGACCCGGCCACCGAAGCGTTTTTCGGGGAGGTCGGGGCGGCCCGGCGTGATCGCCTGCTGCAACAGGCCGTTGAGGGTGCCCGCGCCCGCCGGGCCCCGATGCATGGGCGCCAGCACCTGGATGTCCCGGCGCGGGTCGAGCCCGAACTTGGCGGGAATCCGCCGTGCCGCCACATCCACGGTGAGCCGCCCCGCCTCCTCGGTCTCGTCCTCGACGAAGAGGAAGAAGTCCTTCATGCCGTCGGTGACGGGGTGCTGCCCGGAGTTGATCCGGTGCGCGTTCGTCACCACTCCGGACTGCTGGGCCTGGCGGAAGACCTGGGTCAGACGGACGGAGGGGATGGGGCTGCGGTCGGCGAGCAGGTCGCGCAGGACCTCTCCGGCGCCGACGCTGGGGAGTTGGTCGACGTCCCCGACGAACAGCAGATGGGCGCCCGGCGGCACCGCCTTGACCAGCTTGTTGGCGAGCAGGAGGTCGAGCATGGAGGCCTCGTCCACGACCACCAGGTCGGCGTCCAGCGGCCGGTCCTTGTCGTACGCCGCGTCCCCGCCCGGCTTGAGCTCCAGGAGCCGGTGCACGGTGGAGGCGTCCGCTCCGGTCAGCTCGGCGAGTCGCTTGGCGGCACGGCCCGTCGGCGCCGCGAGCACCACCTTCGCCCGCTTGGCGCGCGCCAGCTCCACGATCGAGCGGACCGTGAACGACTTGCCGCAGCCGGGGCCCCCGGTGAGCACCGCGACCTTCTTGGTGAGCGCCAGCCGGACGGCCTCCTCCTGCCCTGGTGCCAGCTCCGCGCCCGTACGCCCCTTCAGCCAGGTCAGTGCCTTGTCCCAGGCCACGTCATGGAAACCGGGCATCCGGTCCTCGGTGGTGCGCAGGAGACGCAACAGCTGGGCCGAGAGGGAGAGTTCGGCGCGGTGGAAGGGGACCAGATAGACGGCCGTGACCGTGTCCGGGCCGCCGTCGGGACCGGGGACCTTCTCGCGTACGACGCCCGGCTCCCGCACGCCACCGGGCTCGTTCTCGTCCTCGGTCGGCTCCGCCAGTTCCGCCAGGCATTCGATGACCAGGCCCGTGTCCACCTGGAGCAGCTTCACCGCGTCGGCGATCAGCTGCTCCTCGGGGAGGAAGCAGTGGCCCTGGTCGGCGGACTGCGACAAGGCGTACTGGAGGCCCGCCTTGACGCGCTCGGGGCTGTCGTGCGGGATGCCGACGGACTGGGCGATCTTGTCCGCGGTGAGGAAGCCGATGCCCCAGACGTCGGCGGCCAGGCGGTAGGGCTGGTTCTTGACGACCGAGATCGACGCGTCGCCGTACTTCTTGTAGATGCGCACCGCGATCGACGTCGACACCTCGACGGTCTGAAGGAAGAGCATGACCTCCTTGATCGCCTTCTGCTCCTCCCAGGCGTCGGCGATCTTCTTGGTGCGCTTGGGGCCGAGGCCGGGGACCTCGATGAGGCGCTTCGGCTCCTCCTCGATGATCTGGAGCGTGTCCAGCCCGAAGTGCTGGGTGATGCGGTCGGCGAAGATCGGGCCGATGCCCTTGACCAGACCGGAGCCGAGGTAGCGGCGGATGCCCTGGACGGTGGCGGGCAGGACGGTCGTGTAGTTCTCCACCGTGAACTGCTTGCCGTACTGCGGGTGGGAGCCCCAACGGCCCTCCATCCGGAGCGACTCGCCCACCTGGGCGCCGAGGAGCGCACCCACGACGGTGAGCAGGTCGCCGGCGCCGCGACCGGTGTCCACCCTCGCGACCGTGTACCCGTTCTCCTCGTTGGCGTACGTGATCCGCTCGAGCACGCCCTCGACAACCGCCAGTTGCACCTGCCGGTCCCCCGCCTGATTGGACATGATCCGAAGGTACCTGTGACGACTGACAGCCGGGGCGCCGCGGCAGACGGCGGCGCCGGGCCGACGACGGAGACGGAGACGGAGACGGATCGCAGGGCGTCTCATGAAGTTCGCAGTCATCGGCGGGACCGGCTGATCGGGTCACAGGTCGTACGGGACCTGGACGCGGCCGGACACGAGGCGGTGCCGCACTCGCCGTCCACCGGGGTCGGCATCCTCACCGGTCAGGGCGTGGACGCGGCGCCGGCCGGCGCCGCGTGGTCGTCGACCTGACCACGTCCTCACCACCAAGACGGGCGCCCGCATCGCCGCCACGCGCTGCACCGACTGGCTGAAGTAGCCCCGCAGGAGCACCCGCGATCCGCAAGGGACAGGTGCTCCACCGCCCTGCCCCGAAGTGCTCCACCCTCGTACCCCCGGAAGTGCTCCACCCTCGTACCCCCGGGAGTGCTCCACCCCCGTACCCCCGGGAGTGCTCCACCCCCGTACCCCCGGGAGTGCTCCACCCCCGTACCCCCAGGGGTGCTCCACCCCTGTACCCCGGGGATGCTCCACCCCCTGCCCGCCCCCATCTCACCCCGCTCATCCGAGCGCGATTCATCACGATCCGGTCTCGGCATGTGGTTGAGGTCTTGATTAATGCTCGTGTAATCGATTCCAATCCTCCATGTAATCGATTCCACGAGGAGGTGGAGCGGCGATGGCGAGCATCAAGGACGTTGCCGCCGAGGCCGGCGTATCCGTCGCCACGGTCTCGCGCGTCCTGAACGATCATCCGTCGGTCAGCGAAGACGCACGCACCCGCGTGCTGGCCGCCGTGCAGACCCTGGGCTACCGCCCGAATGCCGTCGCCCGCTCCCTGCGCACCGACCAGACCCGCACCCTCGGCCTGGTCATCAGCGACGTACTCAACCCGTACTTCACCGAGCTGGCCCGCTCCGTCGAGGAGGAGGCCCGCGCCCTCGGCTACAGCGTGATCATCGGCAACGCCGACGAACGGCCGGACCTCCAGGACCACCACGTACGGACCCTGCTGGACCGGCGGATCGACGGACTGCTCGTCTCCCCCGCCGACGGCGGCTCCCCGGGGATGCTGGACGCCGCGCGTGCGGGGACGCCGATGGTCTTCGTGGACCGCTGGATCCCGGGCGTGGACGTGCCCGTCGTACGGGCGGACGGCCGGACGGCGGTCCGGGATCTCGTGGCGCATCTGCACGGGCTCGGACACCGCCGGCTCGCGATCATCGCGGGGCCCGCGGCGACCACCACCGGCAGCGAGCGCGTGGAGGCCTTCCGGGAGGCCATGGCCGAGCACGGGCTGCCGCTCCCGGACGCCTACATAGGCCAGGGCGACTTCCAGGCCGAGAGCGGACGGCGGGTCACCGAGGGCTTCCTCGACCTGCCCGAGCCGCCCGAGGTCGTCTTCGCCGCCGACAACCTGATGGCGCTCGGCGCGCTGGACGCGGTCCGCGCGCGCGGGCTGCGGGTTCCCGAGGACGTCGCGCTCGCGGCGTTCGACGACATCCCGTGGTTCGTGCACACCGATCCGCCGATCACCGCGGTGGCCCAGCCGACCGGCGAGCTGGGGCGGGCCGCCGTACGCGCGCTCGTCGACCGGATCGAGGGGCGCCCCCCGCAGTCGGTCACCCTCGCCGCCCGTCTCGTCGTCCGCCGCTCGTGCGGCGAACCGGCCCCCACCCCGCACTCCCCCGTAACGAACAGGAGCAAGTCGTGAGCAACCAGGACGAGTTGCTGCGCATCGAGGGCATCCGAAAGACCTTCCCCGGCGTGGTCGCGCTCGACAGCGTCGACTTCGATCTGCGCCGCGGCGAGGTGCATGTGCTGCTCGGCGAGAACGGTGCCGGCAAGAGCACGCTCATCAAGATGCTCTCGGGCGCCTACCAGCCCGACTCCGGGCGCGTCCTCGTCGACGGCGAGGAGGTGCGCATCCACGGTGCGCAGGACTCCGAGCGCCTCGGGATCGCGACCATCTACCAGGAGTTCAACCTCGTTCCCGATCTGACGGTCGCCGAGAACATCTTCCTGGGGCGGCAGCCGCGCCGCTACGGGCTGATCGACCGGAAGACGATGGAGGCCGAGGCCGCCGAACTGCTGGAGCGGGTGGGTGTCAGCGTCTCCCCGCGCGCGCGGGTGCGTGAACTCGGCATCGCACGTCTCCAGATGGTCGAGATCGCGAAGGCGCTGAGCCTGAACGCCCGCGTGCTGATCATGGACGAGCCGACCGCGGTGCTCACCTCCGAAGAGGTCGAAAAACTCTTCTCCATCGTGCGTCGGCTGCGCGAGGACGGTGTCGGCATCGTCTTCATCACGCACCACCTGGAGGAGATCGCCGCCCTGGGGGACCGGGTCACCGTCATCCGGGACGGCAAGAGCGTCGGGCAGGTCCCGGCCTCCACCACCGAGGACGAGCTCGTACGGCTCATGGTGGGGCGGTCGATCGAGCAGCAGTATCCACGCGTGCGGGCCACGGGTGACGGCGGCTCCGGGGCCGCCCTGCTGACCGTCGAGGGGCTGACCCGCGACGGGGTCTTCCACGACGTGAGCTTCGAGGTGCGGGCCGGTGAGGTCGTCGGTATCGCGGGGCTCGTGGGGGCCGGGCGTACGGAGGTCGTACGAGCGGTCTTCGGGGCCGATCCGTACGACAAGGGGGCCGTCAAGGTCGCCGGTTCCGCGCTGCGGCGGCACGACGTGAACGCGGCGATGGCGGCCGGGATCGGGCTCATCCCCGAGGACCGCAAGGGCCAGGGGCTGCTCCTGGACGCCTCCGTCGAGGAGAACCTCGGCCTGGTCACGATGCGGGCGGCGACCCATGGCGGGCTCGTCGACCTCAAGGGCCAGCGGGTGGCCGCCGCGCGGATCGCCGAGCAGCTCGGCGTCCGGATGGCCGGTCTCGGCCAGCACGTGCGCACACTCTCCGGTGGCAACCAGCAGAAGGTCGTCATCGGCAAGTGGCTGCTGGCCGACACCAAGGTGCTGATCCTCGACGAGCCGACCCGTGGCATCGACGTCGGCGCCAAGGTCGAGATCTACCAGCTCGTCAACGAACTGACGGCCGCCGGCGCGGCCGTCCTGATGATCTCCAGCGATCTGCCCGAGGTGCTCGGCATGAGCGACCGGGTGCTGGTGATGGCCCAGGGCCGGATCGCGGGCGAACTGTCCGCCGACGAGGCGACCCAGGACTCCGTGATGGCACTCGCCGTCAGCACACCGACCACCAACACTGTTACCGCTGTGGAGGGCTCCCGTGGCCACTGACACGCTCAAGAGCACTACGGGCGCGAGTGGCGCCTCGGCGGTCCGCCGCCTTCTGCTCGACAACGGGGCGCTCACCGCGCTCATCGCCCTCGTCATCGCGATGTCGGCGCTGTCCGGCGACTTCCTGACGACGGACAACCTGCTCAACATCGGCGTCCAGGCGGCCGTGACCGCCATCCTCGCCTTCGGTGTGACCTTCGTGATCGTCTCGGCGGGCATCGACCTGTCGGTCGGCTCGGTCGCCGCGCTGTCCGCCACCGTCCTCGCCTGGATGGCGACATCGGAGGGCGTCCCGGTCTGGATCGCGGTGATCCTCGCGGTCGCGACCGGCATAGCGTGCGGCCTGGTCAACGGCGTCCTGATCTCCTACGGGAAGCTGCCGCCGTTCATCGCGACGCTCGCGATGCTGTCGGTGGGCCGAGGCCTGTCCCTGGTGATCTCGCAGGGCTCGCCGATCGCCTTCCCCGACTCGGTCTCGCACCTCGGTGACACCCTCGGCGGCTGGCTGCCGGTCCCGGTCCTGGTGATGGTCGTCATGGGCCTGATCACCGCCCTGATCCTGGGCCGTACCTACATCGGCCGCTCCATGTACGCGATCGGCGGCAACGAGGAGGCCGCGCGCCTCTCGGGTCTGCGGGTGAAGAAGCAGAAGCTCGCGATCTACGCCCTGTCGGGTCTCTTCGCGGCCGCCGCGGGCATCGTGCTCGCCTCCCGGCTCTCCTCCGCGCAGCCGCAGGCCGCGCAGGGCTACGAGCTGGACGCGATCGCCGCGGTCGTCATCGGCGGCGCCTCCCTGGCGGGCGGCACCGGCAAGGCGTCCGGCACGCTGATCGGCGCCCTCATACTCGCGGTGCTCCGCAACGGTCTGAACCTGCTCTCCGTCTCCGCCTTCTGGCAGCAGGTCGTCATCGGTGTCGTGATCGCGCTGGCGGTGCTGCTGGACACGTTGCGGCGCAAGGCCGGGACGACGCCGGTGGCCGCCGGGACGGGTGCGCCGGGCGGCAGGGGCAAGCAGGCGGCGACGTACATCATCGCGGCCGTGGTCGCGGCGGCCGTCGTCGGTGCGATGTCCTTCCTGCACAACGGCTCCTCCTCGTCGGCGACGAAGAAGGTGGGCCTGTCCCTCTCCACCCTGAACAACCCGTTCTTCGTGCAGATCAAGTCGGGTGCCCAGCAGGAGGCGAAGAGGCTCGGCGTGGACCTGACGGTCACGGACGCGCAGAACGACGCCTCGCAGCAGGCCAACCAGCTCCAGAACTTCACCAGTTCGGGTCTCGGTTCGATCATCGTCAATCCGGTGGACTCGGACGCGGCGGGCCCGGCGGTCCGCTCCGCGAACAAGGCCGGCATCCCCGTCGTCGGCGTGGACCGGGGCGTGAACAAGGCCGACACGGCCGCGCTGGTCGCCTCCGACAACATCGCGGGCGGCAAGCTCGGCGCCAAGGCGATGGCCGAGAAGCTGGGCGGCAAGGGCAAGATCGTGATCCTGCAGGGCCTGGCCGGAACGTCCGCGAGCCGTGAGCGCGGCGCGGGCTTCGCCGAGGGCCTGAAGGCCTACCCGGGCATCCAGGTCGTCGCCCGGCAGCCTGCGGACTTCGACCGCACCAAGGGCCTCGACGTGATGACGAACCTGCTTCAGGCGCACCCCGACATCCAGGGCGTCTTCGCCGAGAACGACGAGATGGCGCTCGGCGCGGTCAAGGCGCTCGGCTCCAAGGCCGGCACGTCGGTCTCGGTCATCGGCTTCGACGGCGAACCGGACGGCCTGAAGGCGGTCAAGGACGGCACGATGTACGCGTCCGTGGCCCAGCAGCCGAAGGAGCTCGGCCGGATCGCGGTGGAGAACGCGCTGAACGCCGCCGAGGGCAAGAAGGTCGAGAAGACGGTGATGGTGCCGGTGAAGGTGGTCACGAAGGAGAATGTGGCCGGCTTCGGCGGATGACCTGAGCGGGCCGCCCGGGCAGCGCGACGCGGACGACCTCCGCGCGCCGCCGGGCGGCTCGCCCCGTTGCTTCGACTCACCTTCATAGGGAGAAAGTTCATGTACGACTACGACCTGCTGGTCGTGGGATCGGCCAACGCCGACCTGGTGATCGGTGTCGAGCGGCGGCCCGCGGCCGGCGAGACGGTGCTCGGCTCCGACCTCGTCGTCCACCCGGGCGGCAAGGGCGCCAACCAGGCGGTCGCCGCCGGCCGCCTCGGAGCCCGTACGGCGCTGCTGGCCCGGGTCGGCGACGACGCGCACGGGCGGCTGCTGCTCGACTCGCAGCGGGCGGCCGGGGTCGACACGGCGGGCGTGCTCGTCGGCGGGGCCCCGACCGGGGTCGCGCTCATCACGGTGGACCCTTCCGGGGACAACAGCATCGTGGTCTCGCCCGGTGCCAACGGCCGCCTCACACCCGAGGACGTGCGGTCCGCCGGAAACCTCCTGGCGGCCTCCCGCGTGGTCTCGGCACAGCTGGAGATCCCGTTGGAGACGGTCGTGGAGGTCGTACGGAATCTCGCTCCCGGCAGCCGTTTCGTACTGAACCCGTCGCCGCCGCGCGCGCTGCCCGCCGAGGTGCTCGCGGCCTGCGATCCGCTGATCGTGAACGAGCACGAGGCACGGGTGATCGTCGGCACGGATCTCGGGGACTCACCGGAGGACTGGGCGTCCGCCCTGCTCGCCCTCGGCCCGCGCTCGGTGGTGATCACGCTGGGTGCGCGGGGCGCGCTGGTGGCCTCCGCCGAGGGCGCCGCGCGGGTGCCGTCGGTGAAGGTGGAGACGGTGGACACGACGGGCGCGGGGGACGCGTTCACGGCGGCACTGGCGTGGCGGCTCGGGCTCGACGAGCCGCTCGCCGAGGCCGCCGCGTACGCCGCCCGGGTCGGTGCGGCGGCGGTCACCCGCGCCGGCGCACAGCAGTCCTTCCCTACGGCCGAGGAGGTCGCGTCCCTTTGAAGAAGGCCGGAATCCTGAACCGCCATCTGTCGGGCGCGCTGGCCGAGCTGGGCCATGGGGACGGGGTCCTCGTCTGCGATGCCGGGATGCCCATCCCCGCCGGTCCGCGCGTCGTGGACCTGGCCTTCCGGGCCGGGGTGCCGTCCTTCGCCGAGGTGCTCGACGGGCTGCTGGAGGAACTCGTGGTGGAGGGCGCCACGGCCGCGCACGAGGTCCGCGGGGCCAACCCGGAGGCGACGGCCCTGCTGGACGCCCGTTTCCCCACGCTGTCGACGGTCTCCCACGAGGAACTGAAGTCGCTGTCGGCGGGCGCGAAGCTGATCGTCCGCACGGGAGAGGCACGGCCGTACGCGAACGTGCTGCTGCGGTGCGGGGTGTTCTTCTAGCCCGGTGTGCGACAGGTTCGGCACGGTGCACCACACGTTCAGCCCGGTGCCCGACATGCTTCGAGGGGCCCGGTCCGTCGACCAGGCCCCTCGGTTTTCCCCTCCGACATCAGAACCCCCGCGATCCCCCCAGATCCCCCTCCAGAAGTCCTGATGCCAAGTACGACACGCGGGCTGCGGGAAGGGTTGCACGGCCTTCCGAGATTTTTTCGGGATGCTTTCCGGCATGAGTGAATCCGCTTCCTCCTTCGAGGACGACGTGCTCGGTGAACTGGGCGACGACAAGCTCCAGGAGATCGCGGGGCTGCTGGGGACCGACACGGCGGGCGCCCAGGAGGTGGTCGGGACCACGGTCTCGGCACTCGCCGGCCCCGTACAGGAGGAGGCCGCGGCGGCGCCCGAGGAGGAGGCCCCGCTCAAGGGCGTGTCCACCCTGGGCGGGTTCGCCACCGGCGGTCTGATGGCCGGGGTGCTGGCCAGGGTGAGCAAGCCGGTCGCGAACGCCGTCGCCAAGAAGACGGGCATCCCGGTGGCCACGGTCACCCGCGTCATCGAGATGCTCGTCCCGGTCGTACTGGCGGTCCTCAGCAAGCGGGCGGCACGCAAGAAGTGACCAGGAAATGACAGCGGCCGCCGACGGGGCTACCCGGCGTGCTCCACGAACCGCGCCGCCGTCTCCGCCAAGACCTCCCGCCCGTCGCGCGCCCACAGCCCGTCGTTGAACAGCTCGACCTCGATCGGCCCGGAATATCCGGCCGCCTCGACGTACCCCCGCCACTCCCGCATGTCGATCGAACCGTCGCCGATCTGACCGCGGCCGTTGAGGACACCCTCGGGCAGCGGAGTCGTCCAGTCGGCGAGCTGGAAGGTGTGGATACGGCCGCCGGCGCCCGCGCGGGCGATCTGAGCGGGAGCCGTGTCGTCCCACCAGATGTGGTAGGTGTCGACGGTGACGCCCACCTGGTCCGCCGGGAAGCGTTCCGCGAGGTCCAGGGCCTGGGCGAGGGTGGACACCACACAACGGTCCGCGGCGTACATGGGGTGGAGGGGCTCGATGGCCAGCCGCACGCCCCGCTCGGCGGCGTACGGGCCCAGCTCCCCCAGCGCGTCGGCGATCCGCTCCCGCGCGCCGTGCAGGTCCTTCGAGCCGGCCGGCAGCCCCCCGGAGACCAGCACCAGGGTGTCGGTGCCGAGGGTCGCGGCCTCGTCGACGGCCGCACGGTTGTCGTCCAGGGCGCGGGCCCGCTCCTGCGGGTCGATCGCCGTGAAGAAGCCGCCACGGCAGAGCGTGGTGACGGCCAGACCGGCGTCGCGGACGAGTTTGGCGGTGGCGTCCAGGCCGTACGACTGGACGGGTTCACGCCAGAGTCCGACACCCGGGATCCCCAGCTCGAGGCAGGACTCGACCAGTTCGGGCATCGACAGCTGCTTGACCGTCATCTGGTTGATGGAGAAACGGGCGAGGCTGCTCATGAGGTCACTCCGTACAGGGCCAGCAGGGTCTTCATCCGGGCCTCGGCGAGCTCCGGGTTCGGGAACAGGCCCAGGGTGTCCGCCAGCTCGTACGCCCGCGCGAAGTGCGGCAGCGAGCGGGCCGACTGGAGCCCGCCGACCATGGTGAAGTGTTCCTGGTGCCCGGCCAGCCACGCCAGCAGGACGACGCCCGTCTTGTAGAACCGGGTCGGCGCCTCGAAGAGATGGCGGGAGAGCTCGACGGTGGGGTCGAGAAGCTCACGGAAGCCCTTCACGTCACCGGTGTCGAGCACCCGTACCGCCTCGGCCGCGAGCGGACCCAGCGGATCGAAGATGCCGAGCAGGGCGTGGCTGAAGCCCTGCTCGTCGCCCGCGATCAGTTCGGGGTAGTTGAAGTCGTCACCCGTGTAGCAGCGGACGCCCTGCGGCAGGCGGCGGCGCAGGTCTACCTCGCGCTGGGCGTCGAGGAGGGAGACCTTGATGCCGTCGACCTTGTCCGGGTGGGCGGCGATGACCTCCAGGAACACGTCCGTGGCCGCGTCCAGGTCGCCCGACCCCCAGTAGCCCTCAAGGGCGGGGTCGAACATGGGGCCGAGCCAGTGCAGGACCACGGGCTCGGCCGCCTGGCGGAGCAGATGCCCATAGACCTTCAGGTAGTCCTCGGGCCCCTTCGCGGTCGCCGCCAGCGCCCGGGAGGCCATGAGGATGGCCTGCGCCCCCGACTCCTCGACGAGGGCGAGCTGCTCCTCGTAGGCCGTCCGCACCTCGTCCAACGAGGCCGGACCGGTGAGCTGATCGGTGCCGACACCGCACGCGATACGGCCCCCGACCGCCTTCGCCTCCGCGGCGGACCGGCGGATGAGTTCCGCCGCGCCCGCCCAGTCCAGGCCCATCCCGCGCTGCGCGGTGTCCATCGCCTCGGCGACGCCGAGCCCGTGGGACCACAGGTGGCGGCGGAAGGCGAGGGTGGCGTCCCAGTCGACGGCGGCGGCCGAGTCGGGCGAGACGTCCGCGAACGGGTCGGCGACGACGTGCGCGGCCGAGAAGACCGTACGGGAGGCGAAGGGCGCGCCGGTGGTGACGGCGAGTGGGACGGCACGCGGCTCATAGGCCTTCAACCGCCCACTGGCGGAGGGCAGTTGGATGGTCACAGCGAGATCTCCGGCACGTCGAGACGGCGGCCCTCGGCCGAGGACCTCAGCCCCAGTTCGGCGAGCTGGACGCCGCGGGCGCCGGCGAGGAGGTCCCAGTGGTAGGGGGCGTCGGCGTACACATGCCGCAGGAACAGCTCCCACTGTGCCTTGAAGCCGTTGTCGAACTCGGCGTTGTCGGGGATCTCCTGCCACTGGTCGCGGAAGGAGTAGGTGGCCGGGATGTCCGGGTTCCAGACCGGCTTGGGGGTCGCCGAGCGGTGCTGGACGCGGCAGTTGCGCAGCCCCGCGACGGCCGACCCCTCCGTTCCGTCGACCTGGAACTCGACCAGCTCGTCGCGGTTGACGCGCACCGCCCAGGAGGAGTTGATCTGGGCGATGGCGCCGCCCTCCAGCTCGAAGACGCCGTACGCGGCGTCGTCGGCCGTGGCGTCGTACGGCTTGTCCTGCTCGTCCCAGCGCTGCGGGATGTGGGTGGCGGTGAGCGCCTGGACGGAGGTGACCCGGCCGAACAGCTCGTGGAGCACGTACTCCCAGTGCGGGAACATGTCGACGACGATGCCGCCGCCGTCCTCCGCGCGATAGTTCCAGGAGGGGCGCTGGGCGCTCTGCCAGTCGCCCTCGAAGACCCAGTACCCGAACTCCCCGCGGATGGACAGGATCCGCCCGAAGAAGCCCCCGTCGATGAGCCGCTTGAGTTTCAGCAGCCCCGGGAGGAAGAGCTTGTCCTGCACGACCCCGTGCTTGATGCCCTTCTCGTGGGCGAGGCGGGCCAGCTCCAGGGCGCCGTCGAGGCCGGTGGCGGTGGGCTTCTCGGTGTAGATGTGCTTACCCGCCGCGATGGCCTTCTTGATGGCCTCCTCCCGGGCGGAGGTCACCTGGGCGTCGAAGTAGATCTCCACGGTCGGGTCGGCGAGGACCTCGTCCACGTCCGTCGACCAGTGCTCCAGGCCGTGCTGCTCGGCGAGCGCCTTCAGCGCGTGCTCGCGGCGGCCGAGGAGGACCGGCTCGGGCCACAGCACCGTGCCGTCGCCGAGGTCGAGGCCGCCCTGGTCGCGCAGGGCGAGAATCGAGCGGACGAGGTGCTGGCGGTAGCCCATGCGCCCCGTCACGCCGTTCATGGCGATTCGCACCGTCTTGCGTGTCACGTGATTCCCTTCGTACGCGGGTTCCGCGCCGCGTACGCCCCACTGGTGAACGTGACAGCAAGCGCTTTCTACACAAGAAGAAGTTAGCCTCTGTCGAGCCGATTGGACAAGACCATACGGACGACGAGATGTTCGACCGTCCGGACGGCTGGACGTAGGGGGCGTGGCACGGTCGGATGGAGCACTACGAGCAGTACGTGCACGACAGGTACGACGGGTACGACGGGTACGGCAGGCCAAAGAGCACAGCGAGCACGAGAAGCACGATGAGGTGCTACGAGATGCGTGACCGGAGGACGACGAGATGACCGTGACCCTGGCGGACGTGGCGGCGCGTGCGCAGGTCTCGCCCGCGACCGTGTCCCGGGTGCTGAACGGGAACTATCCCGTCGCGGCGTCCACGCGCGAGCGGGTGCTGCGCGCGGTGGACGACCTGGACTACGTACTGAACGGACCCGCGAGTTCGCTGGCCGCCGCCACCTCCGACCTGGTCGGCATCCTGGTGAACGACATCGCCGACCCCTTCTTCGGAATCATGGCGGCCGCGATCCAGTCGGAGATCGGCGGGCCCGGGGGACGTGCGGGCGGCGAACGGCTCGGGGTCGTGTGCAACACCGGCGGCTCCCCGGAGCGTGAGCTGACCTACCTCACCCTCCTTCAGCGCCAGCGCGCCGCCGCGGTCGTCCTGACGGGCGGCGCCGTCGAGGACGCGCCGCACGCGGCGGCGGTCGCGGCGAAGCTGCGCAAGCTCGGGGACGCGGGGACCCAGGTGGTCCTGTGCGGACGGCCGCCCGCGCCCGACGCCCCCGAGGCGATCGCGCTCACCTTCGACAACAGGGGCGGCGGACAGCAGCTCACCGAGCATCTGATCGGGCTCGGCCACCGCAGGCTCGGCTACATCGCGGGCCCGGAGGAGCGGACGACGACCCGGCACCGCCTCGAGGGGCACCGCGTCGCGCTCGCCGCGCACGACATCGAGGACGATCCGCGCCGCACGGTGCACGGACGCTACGACCGTCGCGCCGGCTACGAGGCGACCCTCGAACTCCTGCGCCGTGACCCGTCGTTGACGGCTGTCGTCGCCGCCAACGACACCGTCGCGCTCGGCGCGTGTGCCGCGCTGCGTGAGTCGGGCCTGCGTATCCCCGACGACGTGTCCGTCGCCGGTTTCGACGACCTCCCCTTCAGTATCGACGCCGTCCCCGCGCTCACGACGGTGCGGTTGCCCCTCTCGGAGGCGGGGGCCAGGGCCGGGCGTATCGCGATGGGCCGCGAGGAGCCGCCGCCGGGCGGGATCGCGACGGTGCGGGGGGAGTTGATGGTGCGGGGGTCCACGGGGGTACCGCGAGTCTGAACGTGGGGTTTTCGCCCCCGCCGCCCCTACCCGACCCTCCCGTCCCTGGGGGCTCCGCCCCCAGACCCCCGGGTGGGTTTGTCACCTGCGGGCCGGTGGGGGCCGGGCTCGCAGTTCCCTGCGCCCCTGGGGGGGCTACGCCCCCACTCACCCGCAGCCGGGGGACACACGGAAGGGGCCGTGGCGGTGCGTCGCAAGCGCGTCGCTTACGTTCGGATCGAGCAGCGGATCGCTTGCCCGGCCCACGTCTGATCCGGCGGCGACGGGCTCGACGTACCGCCACGGCCCCGACCCACCCACACGGGCCCGCGATCACACGTGCGGGCGGTGCCCCTTCTCCTGACGGGGGAACGACTGGTCGGCACCGGGAAGCGTCGGCTTCGGAAGGGTCGCGACCTCCTCCTTCGCCTTCTCCAGCTGCTCCGCCGTGTCGTCCGGCAGCCGCGGCGGACGCGGACGCCCGTCCGAGAAGCGGAACGCCGACGTGAAGTCGCCGAACGTCGACCGGCGCCAGTCACTGACGTTGGGCTCCTCGACCCCCGTGAAGCGCTCGAGGAACTGCAGCGTCGAGGTGTGGTCGAACGCCTCCGAGGCCACCCAACCCCCCACCGTCCAGGGCGAGACGATGATCGCGGGGACCCGGAATCCGCCCCCGATGGGCAGCCCCTGGACGAACTCGTCCGGCGTACCGGCCGCGGGCGTCGGCGGCGGCACATGGTCGAACAGGCCGTCGTTCTCGTCGTAGTTCAGGATGAACGCGGTCTTCCGCCACACCTTCGGATTCGAGGCGATCGCCTCGATCTTCGACGCGACGAAATCGGCGCCCGCGGCGGGCAGGTAGTCCGGGTGCTCGGACTGGAAGCTCGTCGGCATGATCCAGGAGACGGCCGGCAGCCGGTCGTTCCGCGCGTCGTCCTCGAACGTGCCCTCCGGCTGCGGACGTACACCGCGCTCGTACAGGTCGGACCCCGGCGCCGCCGCGCGGAAGCTCGCGAACTGCTCCAGCATGTTGCAGCCGTAGTCGTCGTCCTGCTGGTACACCTTCCAGCTGACCCCGGCCGCCTGCAGCCGCTCCGCGTACGTCGTCCACCGGTACGGCGTCGGCGCCTTGTTGACGAGGACCGGTCCGCCCTGCGTGCCGCCGGGGTCGATCGTGCCGGTCATCCAGTACAGCCGGTTGGGCCAGGTCGGCCCGAACACCGAGCAGAAGTAGTGGTCGCAGACGGTGAAGGTCTCCGCCAGCGCGAACTGGAAGGGGATGTCCTCACGCGTGTAGTAGCCCATCACGTACGGCCCGTTGATCCCGTCCGCCTTGCGGTGCGCCGGCAGCCAGCGGTCCATCTTCCCGCCGTTCCACGCCTCGTGCTGCACCGCCCACGCGTGGCTCGTGGACGGGATCGCCTGGGCGCTGGACGTGTGGGTGTCGAGGTGGAAGGGGAGCAGATACCCCTTCGGGTTCACGGCGTCGGGCTGGTAGAACACCGACCGCCCGGTGTCGAGCTTCAGCGCGTGCGGGTCGGCGAAGCCGCGAACGCCGGACAGGGTGCCGAAGTAATGGTCGAAGGACCGGTTCTCCTGCATCAGCAGGACGACGTGCTCGATGTCGCGGAGCGAGCCGTGCTTCGGCGGCCCGGCCGCGACGGCCTTCTGGACGCTCGGCGGGAGGAGGGAGAGTGCCGCGGCGCCGCCCAGCGCGCCCGCGGCCGAACCCAGGAGTCTACGACGTGTCAACTCGGCCATTGCTGCCCCTTCTTGAGACTTCGTCAGCTCTCCGGAGTCGAACGGCGGCCCGCAC
Organism: Streptomyces sp. NPDC096311; assembly: GCF_044763085.1. NCBI lineage: Bacteria > Bacillati > Actinomycetota > Actinomycetes > Kitasatosporales > Streptomycetaceae > Streptomyces > Streptomyces sp. NPDC096311. Next base: position 352,570 of record NZ_JBIWFN010000012.1, on the reverse strand, counting down.
GGGAGCGGGCCCGCCGCTTCACTCTCCTAGGGACGACCGAGGGTTGGCAGAGGCCTGCGATGAACTCGTGGCCAACGCGCGGCAAGGGGTTGGCCACGTCATGACCGGGATTGCCAGGGAGTTGCCCGACCGTTGCCCGCGCTTGGCCGAAGCCGTAGGCTCGGCACATACCTCTGACTGAGTCAACTATCAGGTCCGAGCAACCAAGGCCGCTGAGCCAGACCGGAACAACCAGCGCCGACCATCCGGGGTTGAGTGATCATGACCGTCCAGGACATCCGCTCCTTCAACCGCTTCTACACGAACGTCATCGGGGCCCTCGACTACGGCCGCCACCTCTACGCCCCCTACACCCTCACCGAGTCCCGTGTGCTGTACGAGCTCGCCCACTCCCCCCGCACCGACGCCGCCGACCTCCGCGGCGAACTGTCCCTGGACGCGGGTTACCTGAGCCGCATCCTGAACAAGTTCGAGCAGGATGGCCTGATCGAGCGGACGCCCTCGGAGCGGGACCCGCGGCGGCGCCGCATCACGCTCACGGCACAGGGCAGGGAGACGGCGTCCCTGCTGGACGAGCGCTCACGGGAATCGGTGGGGGCGCTGCTGGCGACCGTGCCGGCCGACGACCGCCCCCGGCTCGCCGAGGCGATGCGGACCGTGCGCACGCTGCTCTCCTCCGGGCGCCCACCCCGCCGCGAGGACGTCGTCCTGCGCGACCCCGGACCCGGCGACCTCGGCTGGATCGTGCAGCGCAACGCCGCGCTGTACGCCGCCGAGTACGGCTGGAACGCCGACTACGAAGGCCTGGTCGCCCGGATCGTGGCGGACTTCGCCGAGGACCACGATCCGCACCTGGAGCGGGTGTGGATCGCCGAGCTGGACGGCCGGCCGGTGGGCTGCGTGATGTGCGTACGCGACGACGCGCCCGGGACCGCCCGCCTCCGCCTCCTCCTCGTCGAGCCCGACGCGCGCGGGCTGCGCATCGGCGACCGGCTGGTCGAGGCCGTCATCGACTTCGCGCGGGACGGCGGCTACCGGGACCTGGTCCTGTGGACCAACGACGTGCTCTCCGCCGCCCGCCGCATCTACCAGCGCCACGGTTTCGTCCTCGTCGCCGAGAAACCGCACCGCTCGTTCGGAGCGGACCTGACCGGCCAGGACTGGCGGTTGGATCTGCATCCCCCACAGGAGTGACCGGTCGGGCTCACACGGGATTCCAGGTGCCGCCGCTCATCCGGTGGACGGTCACCACCGGGGACACGCCATCGCCGTTCGCGTCGAAGCGGACCTTTCCCATCGCCCCGTCGAAGTCGACGCCTCCCACCACCGCTCGCACGCCAGCGATTTCGGCATCTTGGCGACACAAAGGGCACGTGGCAGTGCTGGTGGAAAAGGTAGGGTCCATGCCCATGAAGCTGGCCTTCTCCACGCTCGGCGTGCCCGGGCTTCCGATCCCCGACGTCGTACGACTCGCCGCCGCGCACGGCTACCACGGGGTGGAGCTGCGCGCGCATCCCGAGGAGCCGGTGCACCCCGGGATCGGGGCGGCCGAGCGGGCCGAGGTGGTCGCCGCGTTCAAGGCGGGCGGCATCGAGATCCTGGGCGTGGCGGGCTACGCGCGGGTGGCGGCGCCGGGCGACGACGGCATCGTCGTCGCCGAGATCAAGGAGCTCCTCGACCTCGCCCACGACCTCGGCGCCCCGTTCGTACGCGTCTTCCCGGGCGCGAGTTCCGAGCAGAGCGTCGAGGAGGCGGACGCGACGGCGGCTCGGCGGCTCGGCACGGCCGCGGAGTACGCCGCCGACCTGGGCGTACGGATCCTGCTGGAGACCCATGACTCGCACCGCACGGGCGCGGACGCGATCAGGATCCTGGGCCTGGTCGGCCATCACCACGTGGGCTCGCTGTGGGACATCATGCACACCTGGCTCGGCGGCGAGGAGCCGCCGGAGACCTACGCGGCCCTGTGCACCTACCTCGGCTACCTCCAGGTCAAGGACATCGCCTCCGCCGAGGACACCACGCCGCTCCCCCTCGGCGCGGGCGTCCTGCCCCTCGCCGACTGTGTGGAACTCCTCTCCCGGGAGGGCTGGGACGGCTGGCTGTGCTGGGAGTACGAGAAGCGGTGGCACGAGGGGGCCGCGCCGCTGCCTGAGCTGCTGGGACCGGGCCGGGAGCACCTCGGGCGCCTGCTGAACGACTCCGCCTAGGACCGGTCGGGGCGACGCGCGCACACGCCCGGGCGGGCGTCCCGCGGCTCGCCGCTCCTCGCCGACGGGCTATCGTGGAGCGCATGTCGGCACCGGAACTGATCCGTATCGTCTCCCGCGACTCGCCCATGGCCCTGGCCCAAGTGGAGCGTGTCCGTGCCGAGTTGGGCGCACTCCATCCGCACATCCGTACCGAGGTCGTGCCCGTGAGGACGACCGGTGACAAGTGGATGGGCGACCTGGCCAAGGTCGAGGGGAAGGGCGCGTTCACCAAGGAGGTCGACGCGGCGCTGCTGGCCGGTGAGGCCGATCTCGCGGTGCACTGCGTGAAGGACATCCCCGCGGACCGTCCCCTCCCGGCGGGGACGATGTTCGCCGCGTTCCTGGCACGGGACGACATCCGGGACGCCCTCGTGCACCCGGGCGGGCTCACGCTGGACGAGCTGCCGCAGGGGACACGGATCGGCACCTCGTCCGTACGGCGGGGCGCTCAGCTGGCCGCCTCGCACCCGCACGTGGAGTGCGTGCCGTTCCGGGGGAACGCCAACCGGCGGCTGGAGAAGCTGGCGGCGGGTGAGGCGGACGCGCTGATGCTGGCGGTGTCGGGGCTGGAGCGGATCGGCCGGGCGGACGTGATCACGGAGATCCTGTCGCCCGAGACGATGATGCCGCCGATCGGGGCGGGCATCCTCGCCCTCCAGTGCCGTGAGGGCGACACCGACGTGATCGAGACGATCAGCGACCTCGGTGACCCGAACACGCACCGCGAGGCCACGGCGGAGCGGATGTTCCTGCACGTCCTCCAGGGCCACTGCAACTCACCGATCGCCGGTTACGCGAAGGCCCACCGCAGTGGCGAACTGTCCCTGCGTGCCTGCGTGTTCACCCCGGACGGCAAGACCGTACTGAACGCCCACGAGTGGGCGGGCCGCCTCGACGCCGCGACACTCGGCACGTCGGTCGCCGTCGCCCTGTTGCGCCAGGGCGCCCGCGAACTGATCGACGACATCCCGCACTGATCACCCGAGCGGGCCGGCCCAGGCGGCGAAGGCCTCGTGGAAGGCGGGGAACGTCTTCCGTACACAGCCGGGGTCGTCGAACGAGACGCCGCCCGGCGCGCGGAGGCCGGTCACCGCGAAGGACATGACGATGCGGTGGTCACCGTACGTCTTGATCTCCGCGCCCGGCACGGGTTCCGCACCGGGGTGGATCTCGATCCAGTCGGCCCCGGTCTCCACCCGTACGCCCAGCCGCCGGAGGTTCTCCGCGCAGGCGTCCAGGCGGTCGCACTCCTTCACGCGTGTGTTGGCGACGTCCTCGATGCGGACCGGGCCCGAGGCGAAGGGCGCGATCGCGGCCAGCGTCGGCATGGTGTCGGAGATGTCCCGCATGGTGACCGTGAGGCCGCGCAGTTCGCCGGTGCCCGCGACCGTCGTCCCGCCGGAGCCGACCTCCACCCGCGCTCCCATCCGCCGCAGTACGTCGACGAAGCCCAGATCGCCCTGGAGCGCTCCGGTGCCCAGGCCGGGGACCGTCACCTCGCGGCCGGTCAGGGCGGCCGCGGCGAAGAAGTAGCTCGCGGTGGAGGCGTCGGGCTCGACGGCGTAGGTGGTAGCGCGGTAGCCGCCGGGCGAGACCACGAACACCTCGCCCTCCCGGCGCACGGACGCGCCGAACGTCCGCATCATCGCGAGCGTGATCTCGACGTACGGCGCCGAGACCAGGTCCGTGACGGTGATGCGCAGGCCCTTGCGGGTCAGCGGGCCGAGCAGCAGGAGGGCGGTCAGGTACTGGGAGGACTGGCCCGCGTCGAGCGTCACGTCACCGCCCTCCACGCCGGCCGCGGCGATCCGCAGCGGATGGTGGCCCTCCGCCTCGTCGTGCCGCAGGTCGACACCGAGGTCGCGCAGGGCGCGGGTGAGCGGGAGCAGTGGGCGGCGGCGCATCTGCGGGGAGGCGTCGAAGCGGTAGGTGCCGTGCCCGGCGGCGGCGAGGGTCGGCAGGAAGCGGGCGGTGGTCGCGCCGTCGCGGCAGTACACGTCGGCGTCGGTGGCCGCCGGGCCCTGGGGACGGCCGTCGATCTGCCAGGCGTGCGGGGTGCGTCCGACGCGGTAGCCGAGCCGGCTCAGGCCCTCCGTGAAACCCTCCGTGTCGTCCGACCGGAGCGGCCGTACGAGGGTCGTGACCCCGTCGGCCGCCGCCGCCAGGAAGAGCGCACGCGCGGTGATGGACTTGGAACCGGGGATGTCGACGACGGCCATGTCCTCATGCTGGCTCCCCGACCCGCTCCGGCGTGGGAACGTCCGCCAAATGGACCTGTCTGCGCGAGCCCGGCGTCGAACCGTCCCACCCATTCGCCCCACCCGCACCAATTCCCCGAACCGGCGGAAACCGGGGAACCCCGACCCGCACCGCTTCGTCCAATCCGCATACTGCCGGATGAGTCTCCGCAGAGCGGTGTCGGCCTCGCTGCTGGCTGCGAACGCTGACCACCCTCTCCGCCGCCTGCGGCCGGCAGCACGCCGTCACCGGCGCGCCCCCCTCCAACTGCGCCGGTGACGGCCCCTCCCCGGGATACCGTGCACACCCTTGACTGGAAGAAACTTCCCGGATATTCGTGACTCCTCGGAAGTTTCCTTCATGAGGGAGGAGCGCACGTGCGGCCATCGAGTTCTTCCAGACCGTCCAGACGTACCGTTCTCGCCGCCACCGCCGGAACCACCGCGGCCCTGACCCTGAGCACCACCTCCGTCCGGGCGGCCGAGGAGAGACCTGACGAATCGTCACTCCGAGCGCTCGTCTCCCGGATGACGCTGGAGGAGAAGGTCGGCCAGCTCTTCGTGATGCGGGTGTACGGGCACTCGGCCACCGCGCCCGACCAGGCCGACATCGACACCAACCTCGAGGAACTGGGCGTCAGGACGGCCGCCGAGCTGATCGCCAGGTACCGCGTCGGCGGGATCATCTACTTCACCTGGGCGCACAACACCCGTGACCCGCACCAGATCGCGGCCCTCTCGAACGGCATCCAGAAGGTGTCCCTCGACCAGCCGCGCGGGCTGCCCGTCCTCATCTCCACCGACCAGGAGTACGGAGCGGTGGCCCGGGTGGGCAAGCCCGCGACGCTGTTCCCGGGCGCGATGGCGCTGGGCGCGGGCGGCTCGCGGGAGGACGCTCGTACGGTCGGGCGCCTCGGCGGCGCCGAACTGCGCGCCCTCGGCATCCGACAGGACTACTCCCCGGTCGCCGACGTGAACGTCAACCCGGCCAACCCGGTCATCGGCGTACGCTCCTTCGGCGCCGATCCGGACGCCGTGGCCGGGCTGGTGACGGCCGAGGTGAAGGGCTATCAGAGCGCTGGGGTCGCGGCCACGGCGAAGCACTTCCCGGGGCACGGGGACACCGCCGTCGACAGCCACTTCGGCTTCCCCGTCATCACGCACAGCCGCGAGCTGTGGTCGTCCCTCGACGCCGTGCCCTTCCGGGCCGCCGTCCGCGCCGGCATCGACTCGGTCATGACCGCCCACATCATGGTCCCGGCGCTCGACCCGTCCGGGGACCCCGCGACGCTCTCCCACCAGATCCTCACCGGCATCCTGCGTGAGGAACTCGGCTACGACGGGCTCGTGGTGACCGATTCGCTCGGCATGGAGGGCGTCCGGACGAAGTACGGCGACGACCGCGTCCCCGTACTGGCGCTCAAGGCCGGTGTCGACCAGCTCCTCAACCCGCCGTCCATCCACGTGGCCTGGAACGCGGTCCTGAACGCCGTGCACGGCGGCGAGCTCACCGAGGCCCGCCTCGACGAGTCCGTCCTGCGCGTCCTGCGTCTCAAGGCCAAGCTGGGCCTGCTGGAGAATCCGTACGTCAGCGACTCCGGCGTCGACCACACGGTCGGCACCGCCGCGCACCGCAGGGCGGCCGACCGGATCGCCGAGCGCACGACGACACTGCTGGTCAACCAGGAGCGCCTGCTCCCGCTCTCACGCCGGAGCACCCCGCGCGTCCTCGTCGTCGGCGCCGATCCCGCCTCGCCGTCCGGTACCGACGGACCGCCCACGACCGTCCTCGCGACCGCCCTCACCGAGCTGGGTTTCACGGCGACGGCACTGTCCACCGGAACGGCACCCTCCGCGGCGAGCATCGACAACGCGGTGGCGGCGGCCGGGGGTGTGGACGCGGTCGTCGTCGGCACGTACAACGTGACGGCGACCGGGTCGCAGAAGACCCTCGTCGAGCGGCTCGTCGCCACCGGCGTCCCGGTGGTCGCGATCGCGATCCGCAACCCGTACGACGTGGCGCAACTCCCTGACGTGCACGCTTACTTGGCGACCTACTCCTGGACGGACGTCGAACTGCGCGCCGCCGCACGGGTGATCGCGGGCAGCGCGAGGCCCCGCGGGAGGCTGCCGGTGGAGGTGCAGCGGGCGGACGACCCGACGAAGGCGCTGTATCCGATCGGGTATGGATTGACGTACTAGGTCCGGTATGGGCCGACGTACCGCCCCGGGCGGGGATTGACGTACAGGCCCTACGCCGCACACCCGGCGCACTCCCCCCAAAGGACGCAAAGCACCCCGGATGTCTGGCGTGTGCCCGTCGCGACGGGTCACGCTGGGCGGGGGTATCGGGGGGAAGCCATGCGAGCCAGCTCGTCGGGTCGGCGTTGCGTTGGGGTGGTGTGCGCGCTGCTGCTGATCGTCGCCGCGCTCGCGGGGTGCGACCGCTGGTCGGACTCGGGGAGCGCCGAGCCCGGCGCGGGGACGACGTCGACGCAGCCCTCGGGCTATGGGGCGGTGTTCCTCGCCGTCGACGAGTGCAGTTCCTTCGGGACGACCAGCTTCACCGAGGTGCCCTGCAGCAGCGAACGGGCCGCCGCGCGGGTGATCGCCCGTTACGACGGCAAGGTGGCCGACGGGCCGCTGTGCCCCGCGACCACGGACTTCGTGCTGCACATCAGCGAGACCCGGCCCGCCTCCGACGAGAACGGCGACGGGGTCGTGCCCCAGGGGTACGCCTGCATGCGCAAACTGGAGGCCCCGCACCCCGGCGATCCGGGCGGGGGCGGCGGGCCCCGCACCATCGTCGGCGACTGTGTCTACAGCTCCGGTGACGGGCAGGTGCGGGAGACCGCGTGCGACGGCAAGGGCAAGAAGCCCCCGGACTACAAGGTGACGTCGGCGGTCCTCGACCGCGCCGAATGCCCGTCGTCCACGGCCCTCTACGTCCAACTGGGCGGCAGCAGACCGGTGGGCTGCGCCCGCCCCGTGTAGCCGAGGGGCGGACGCAGCCGGTGAACCGGGTCGCAGCGGAGGAACCGGGTTACGGTCGCAGCGCGGGCTCGCGCTCGATGTCCCGCTGGTCCAGCTTCGCGTCGAACTTCGCGAGCGGCCTGGCCGCCGACGGGTTCTCCTGGACCGTCGCCGAGGCGACACCCGCCCACTCCAGGATGCGGGCCGTCGCGAGGGCCTTCTCGTCAGGGACGAGCCCGGCGACGTTGGCACCGTGGTTCAGACCGGGGGCGGTGAAGACGTACGAGTCACGCGCGCCCTTGCCGAGCCGGAAGCGCTCCGCGCCCCAGGGGTCGTTCTGACCGTAGACGAAGAGCATGTGATCGGCGTGGTGGCGGACCCAGGAGTCCACGTCCGCCATGGCCCACGGCTGGAACCTCATCGGGATCGAGCGCGGCACGAAGTTCCGCGGCGGCTGGTAGCCGTAGCGGATGTACTTCTTCTCGATGGCCGGGAAGTGGATCGTGGGCGCGCCGAGCTGCGTACCCGCCTGGTAGTAGTACGGCGTGTACGTGTCCAGGCCCTGGTCGGTGTAGGCCGAGAAGCCGGAGATGGTGTCGACGGAGTCCCAGATCGCGTCATCGGTGGCGTGGGCGGCGTCGGCCGGGATCGAGGCGCAGTCCGAGAGCAGGCTGTACTGCCAGAAGCCCCACACATAGTCGAGCACGACCGCCTCGTACGCCTTGTCGAGGCTTCCGATGGTGGTGAAGGTGTAGCCGTTGTCGGCGGCGTACGCCTCGTACTTCTTCTCCAGTGGTGCGCGCCGCACCAGCGCCTCGCGCTGCACGGCGTTCAGCTTGTCGCGGCACTCCTTGGTGCCGACGTTCCTGAAGAAGCGGTCGTACGCCGAGTCCTCGTCGTTCACCACGTCGTTGGGGGCGACGTAGGCGACGACGCCGTCCATGTCGCGCGGGTAGAAGCGCTCGTAGTACGTGGCGGTCATGCCGCCCTTCGAGCCGCCCGTGGAGAGCCACTTCTGGCGGTAGATCGGCTTGAGGGCCTCGAAGATGCGGTGCTGGTCGCTCGCCGCCTGCCAGATGTCGAGCTTCGACCAGTCGGCCGGATCAGGCCGGGAGGGGGTGAAGAAGCGGTACTCCATCGAGACCTGGTTGCCGTCCACGATCTGGGTGGGCTCACGGCGGCCCGGGTTCGTGGAGACGTTGTAGCCGCCGGTGTAGAAGACCGTCGGGCGCGAGACGTCCTTGTGCAGCACGGTGATCCGCTGCTGGAACGTGCCCTTGGACGGGTGCCGGTGGTCGATCGGCTGGGTGTAGTTCAGAACGAAGAAGCGGTAACCGGTGTACGGCTTCTCCTCGATCAGACTCATGCCCGGTATCGCGAGCAGCTGGTCCTTGATGTCGGTGTCCGTGCTTGTGGTGCCTGGTGCCGCCTCCGGCTGGGCGGCGGTGGCCGCCCCGGCCGTGCTCAACGTGCCTATGAGCACCGTGAGCGCCAGCAGCCATCTGAGCGCCTTGCGCATGCACACTCCCCTGTGAAACGGATGTGCGCTGGAAGCTATCGGAGCAACTCACAGGCGCACCAGGGGAGATGGGGAAAACCCTGAGGGACGGCGGCATCTCGGCCGAATCAGCACTCGGCCGGTCAAGCACCCGGCCGGCTCAGCAGAGGATCCAGTTCGAGCTCACCGAACCCGAGCCGACCGAGCCCTTGACGCGGACGCAGCGGTGGCCCGCGTGGACGGTCACCGGGCCCGCATGGTGCGAGAAGCTGCCCCGGTCGACCACGGGTCGGCTGCCGCGCGCCTGCACGCTGACGGACATCGTCCGTTTGCGGGACTGCTGATCCTTCGGGACGGTCATCGCGCAGACGTAGCCGTCGCGCTTGAAGATCTGCACGGAGCCGGTCGAGAAGCTGAGCGTTCTGACCTTGCGACCCGAGCAATACGAGTCGGCGGCCTGCGCGCTGCCCGGACTCATCAACGCCATCAGCCCGGCCGCGGCCAACACCGCAAGACCCAGCGCCAGGCGCCGGCGTATCGCACCACCACGGTCCACTGTCGTCCTCCCCCGGCCATTCAGCGTACTGGTGTACGGACGCAGGACGTACATCGGATGGTTGCCTTCACCCGAGAGAGGTTTTCTTCCGCGTTTGGGACAACCACACCCCTTTGTTCGGTGTCCAACTGGTCAGAAAACCGAACGAAAGGTACTCATCCATGTCCCGCACGTCACGTTCACGTACGGCCGTCGGCGCGCTCGTCGCCGCGGCGCTCCTCGCCACGGCGGGTGCCTCCGTGCCCGCGTTCGCCGGCTCCAGCGCTCCCCCGCCCGCCCGCAGCGGCGCCAACGGTCCCGCCTACGACCGGGTGGCCGACTTCTACGGCGCCTACGTCGACGCGGTCACCGACGAGGGAAGCGGTCACCTCGGCTCCCAGCTGCGCACGTTCTACCTGACCAAGGATCTCCGCACCCGCCTGGCGAAGTGGGAGAGCCGCGAGCACGCCGACGGGGTGCTGCGCGCACAGGACGTGCCGCGGGCGTGGAAGGTGACGGCGGGAGACAGCGGCGCGGGCCACACCTGGTCGACGGTGCGCCTCACCTGGGGCTCCGCCCAGCACCCCACGTACACCTATCTGACCGTGCAGTCGGACCTGGCCACGAAGAAGATCTCCGACATCAAGGCGAAGAGCTGACAGGTCCGCGGCACGCTCCCTCTCAGGCCGATGAGGGAACCGGCTCTTCCTCCTCCGGGGCCCCGACGAACGTCCTCCACAACTCCGCGTAGTGGCCACCCAGTTGGAGGAGTTCGTCGTGGGTGCCGTCCTCGGCGACGCGGCCGTGGTCCATGACCACGACCCGGTCGGCGCGCGCGGCCGTCGTCAGACGGTGGGCGACGACGAGGGTCGTACGGCGGCCGGCGATGCGGTCGGTGGCCTGGTTGACCAGGGCCTCCGTCGCCAGGTCCAGCGCCGCCGTCGCCTCGTCGAGGAGCAGCACGTCCGGGTCCACGAGTTCGGCGCGGGCCAGCGCGATCAGCTGGCGCTGGCCGGCGGAGAGGTTGCGACCGCGCTCGGCGACCTCGTGGAGGTAGCCGCCGTCGAACGTGGCGATCATGTCGTGGGCGCCGACCGCGCGGGCCGCGGCCTCCACCTCGGCATCGGTCGCGTCGGGACGCCCGTAGGCGATGGCGTCCCGGACGGTCCCCTGGAAGAGGTACGCCTCCTGGGGGACGACGCCGAGCCGGTGCCGGTACGAGGTCAGGTCGAGCGAGCGCAGATCCGTGCCGTCGACCGTCACCCGCCCGCCCGTCGGGTCGTAGAACCGGGCGACCAGCTTCACCAGCGTGGACTTGCCCGCGCCGGTCTCGCCGACGAAGGCGACGGTCTGTCCGGCCGGGATGCTCAGCGAGACGGCGCTGAGCGCCTCCTCTGCGTCTGCCTCGGCGGCGGACCCGTACGCGAAGTCGACGTCCTCGAAAGCGATGTCGCCCCGCAGGGAGAGGACCTCCAGCGGTTCGTCGGCGGCCTTCGTCGAGGTCGGCTCCTGGAGCAGTTCCTGGATGCGGCCCAGCGAGACCGTGGCCTGCTGGTAGCCGTCGAAGACCTGCGAGAGCTGCTGCACGGGCGCGAAGAACAGGTCGATGTAGAGGAGGTAGGCGACCAGCGCGCCCGTCGTGAGGGTGCCGGCGTCCACCCGGTGCGCGCCCACGATCAGCACGGCTGCCGACGCGACCGACGACAGCAGCTGGACGAAGGGGAAGTAGATCGATATCAGCCACTGGCCGCGGATGCGCGCCGTGCGGTAGCTGTCGCTGCCCTCCGCGAACCGCTGCCTGCCCACGCGCTCGCGGCGGAACGCCTGGAGGATCAGCAGTCCGGAGACCGACTCCTGGAGGTCGGCGTTGACCGCCGACACCCGCTCGCGGGCGAGTTCGTACGCCTTCACGCTCGCCCGGCGGAAGAAGAACGTGCCGATGACCAGCGGCGGAAGGGTGACGAAGACGACCAGCGCGAGCTGTACGTCGATCACCAGCAGCGCACCCATGATGCCGAAGAAGGTGACGACCGAGACGAAGGCGGTGACCAGGCCCGTCTGGAGGAACGTCGACAGCGCGTCGACGTCCGTCGTCATCCGGGTCATGATCCGGCCGGTCAGCTCCCGCTCGTAGTAGTCGAGCCCGAGGCGCTGGAGCTGCGCGAAGATCTTCAGGCGCAGGGAGTAGAGGACCCGCTCGCCGGTCCGGCCCGTCATCCGGGTCTCGCCGATCTGCCCGGCCCACTGGACGAGCACGGTGACCAGCGCCAGCGCGGCGGCGGCCCACACCGCGCCGATCGCCATCCGGGTGACGCCCTGGTCGATGCCGTGCCGGATCAGCACCGGCAGCAGCAGGCTCATGCCCGCGTCCACGGCCACGAGACCCAGGCTGACGAGCAGCGGGAGGCCGAAGCCGCGCAGCAGCCTGCGCAGCCCGTACGACTCCTCGGGCCTGACCGCACGCGCCTCGTCGATGCCGGGGGTGTCGGTGGCCGGGGGCAGCGCCTCGACCAGGGTGAGGAGTTCGGGCGTGGCGGGCATGCCGGACAGGGCGTTGTCCTTGGGCTCCCGGTCGCCGGTCCACAGATGGGGGGTGACCCCGCGCTCGGCGTCGAACTCGGCGTCCAGCTCGTCCCGTACGGAGGTGTCCTCCTGGGGCACGGCGGGCAGGGCGTGGCCGGGCGAGACGCCGCCCAGCTCGTCCGGGTCGGTCAGGAGCCGACGGTACAGCGGGGAGCGCTGCTGGAGTTCCTCGTGGGTGCCGATCTCGGCGAGGCGGCCGCCGTCGAGGACGGCGATGCGGTCGGCGAGGTTGAGGGTGGAGCGGCGGTGGGCGATGAGGAGGGTGGTGCGCCCCTCCATGACCCCCTTGAGGGCCTCGTGGATCTCGTGCTCGACGCGGGCGTCCACGGCGGAGGTGGCGTCGTCCAGGACGAGCAGGCGGGGGTCGGTGAGGATGGCGCGGGCGAGGGCGACGCGCTGGCGCTGGCCGCCGGAGAGGGTGAGGCCGTGCTCGCCCACCTTGGTGTCGTAGCCCTCGGGCAGCTCGGCGATGAAACGGTCCGCCTGGGCGGCGCGGGCCGCGGTCTCGATCTCCTCCTGGGTGGCGTCCGCGCGGCCGTAGGCGATGTTGGCGCGCACGGTGTCGGAGAAGAGGAAGGAGTCCTCGGGCACCAGGCCGATCGCGGCGCGCAGCGACTCCTGCGTCAGCTCGCGGACGTCGTGCCCGCCGATGAGGACGGCGCCGTGCGTCACGTCGTAGAAGCGGGGTATCAGGAGCGAGACCGTCGACTTGCCGGAGCCGGAGGAGCCGACCACGGCGAGGGTCTCGCCGGGGCGGATCTCGAAGCTCAGCCCGTCGAGCACCGGCTGATTTTTCGGGGTGCCCTGGTAGGCGAAGGACACGTCGTCGAACTCGACGGTCGCGGGCGCGTCGGCCGGGAGGGTCTTGGTGCCGTCCTTGATCGACGGCTCGGTGTCGATGAGCTCGAGGACGCGCTCGGCGCCCGCGCGGGCCTGCTGCCCGACGGTGAGGACCACGGCGAGCATCCGTACGGGTCCCACGAGCTGGGAGAGGTACGAGGAGAACGCGACGAAGGTGCCGAGCGTGATCTGTCCCCGTACGGCGAGCCAGCCGCCCAGCGCGAGCATCGCTACCTGGCCGAGGGCGGGCACGGCCTGGAGGGCCGGGGTGTACCTGGCGTTGAGCCGGATGGTCCGCAGCCGCCCCGCGAAGAGCCGCCGCCCGACGTCCCGGAGCTTCCCGGTCTCCTGCTCCTCCTGCCCGAAGCCCTTCACCACGCGTACGCCGCTGACGGCGCCGTCGACCACGCCTGCCACGGCGGCGGCCTGCGCCTGCGCGTACCAGGTGGCGGGGTGCAGCTTGGAGCGGCTGCGCTTGGCGACGACCCAGAGGGCGGGGGCGACGGCGAGCGCGACCAGGGTGAGGGGCCAGGAGAGCGAGGCCATGATCCCGAGGGAGATCAGGAAGAGCAGCACGTTCCCGATGGTCATCGGAAGCATGAAGAGCAGGCCCTGGATCAGCTGGAGGTCGCTGGTGGCGCGGCCGACGACCTGGCCGGTGGACAGCTCGTCCTGGCGTCGTCCGTCGAGCCGGGTGATCGTCCCGTACATCTCGGTCCGCAGGTCGTGCTGGACGTCCAGGGCGAGGCGGCCGCCGTAGTAGCGGCGGATGTAGGTGAGGACGTAGACGAGGACGGCGGCGCCTATGAGGGCGCCCGCCCAGGGCGCCATGGGCTTGCTGTGGTTCCCGATGACGTCGTCGATGATCACCTTGGTGATCAGCGGGACGACCGCCAGGACCGCCATGCCGCCGAGCGAGGAGCCGAGCGCGAGCAGGACGTACTTCGGGTACCGCCATGCGTACCCCGCGAGCCGCTGTGCCCAGCCGCCCTTGTCCCCTTGCTCAAATGCCACGCCGGTGCCTTCCGTAGATCTCACTCCACCGGAAGGCACCAACGCTGAAACAAGCGGATTTCATCCCTCCGCAATAATCAGCCGTTCCCCATGTGCGGCAGGCGGGCGCTCAGGGAGTACAGGCGGGTGGTCTGGACGGCGTTCTGGTTGTCGTCGCTGACCAGGAGAAGCTTGAGACGGCCGTCCGGGGTGCGGCCGGTGATCGTCAGGCCCTCGATGTTGTCGAGGAGGGGGTTGGGCTGGGGCTGCTTGGCCTGGGCGCCCAGTGAAGGACAGTTCACGAGGTCGGCGAGAAGGGTCTTGCGGGCGAGCCGCACGCCGTCCTGGCCGGTCAGGGTGTCGACACGGCGGGTGTCCGTGGCGTGGCGGAGGTCGGCGAGGTAGAGGCGGACGGTGTTGCCGACGCCCGCGGTGAAGCCGCGCTCCAGAACGAGGAGGCGGCCGTCGGGGGTGGCCTGCGCCTCGGAGACGCCGAGGCCGGAGTCGGCGCGGTAGCCGTACCGGGCGGAGAGCCGGAAGTCGCCCTGCCGGGTCGCGCGGTCCCAGGTCTGGAAGCGCACGATGCCGGCGGTGTCACCGCTCAGTGACCCCTCCATGGCGGCGAGCAGGGTGTGGCCGCCGGGGAGGAGCGTGAGCCCTTCGAAGGTCAGGTTGGAGGTGGCGCGGCCCGCGGGAGCGACCTTGAGCGCGTCCGGTACGGGGAGGCTCCCGACGAGGGTGCCGTCGCGCTCGTAGCGGCGTACGGAGGGCTCGGTCTCGGAGGTGACGAGACGGGTGCCGTCGCGGTCCACGGCCAGGCCCTCGGAGTCGAGCGCGGCGCCCTTCTCGTCGACGAGGTTCACGACGCTCGTCGGCTTCAGCGTCTCGCGGTCCAGGGTGAAGAGCGAGGACCGGTCGGAGAGCGCGGCGATCCGGCCGCCGCGGTCGACGGCGAGCGCGGAGAGGTTGCCGACGAAGGTGCCGTCGTAGGTCGTCTTGTCGAGCGCGTCGGAGTAGCTCGTGATCGAGACGGCGGGCGAGCAGGCGTGGACGCCCGGGGCGCTGCCGCTGTGGGCGTCGGCCGGAGCGGCGGCGGTCACACAGGTGGCCGCCGCCAGGCCGGCGGTGACGGTGGCGAGTACGGATCTCATACGCATGCCGGTCACGGTAGGACGGCCGGGTGACGCGCGGGAGACCGCCTCGTGAAGCGTCAGCCCGCGGACGGCACCGCCGGGATCGCTTCCTGCGGGTTGGCCGTGGGCACGTAGCGCAGCACGCTCGCGCTGGTCGTGGAGGCGGTCGGCACCAGGTCCTTGTGGATGGCCTTGGCGACGGCCTGGATGGTGTTGACGCCGTACTGCATGGTGCTGTTGTCCTGCGTCAGCACGGTGATCATGTAGTCGTGGCCCGCGCCGTTGAAGGTGCCGATGCTGTGCACGCGCCAGCCGTGCGTGGCACGCGACAGCCAGCCGTTCTTGACGTGCACGGCGACCGAGGAGGGTGCTCCGGCCGGGGTGCCCCAGCGCTGCGAGGAGATGACCTTGCCCATCAACTTCAGCTCGTAGGCGCGGGAGTTGTCGCTCAGCACGGAGTTCTTGGCGGTGAGCAGCGCGAGCAGCTTCTGCTCGTCCCGGACGGTGATCTGGGTGAGACCCCAGTAGTTGTTGGCACCCGGCTTGGTCTGGGTCATCCCGGCAGCGGCGAGGAAACCTTTCACCTTGGTCACACCGAGCTGCTTCCACAGCGTGCTGGTGGCGTTGTTGTCCGACTTGGTGATCATGGCCGTGGCGAGGCTCTGCTCACGGGTGGTCAGATACCGGTTGTGCTTCTTGGCGTCCCACAGCAGCGTGGCCAGCACGGTGGCCTTGACGACGCTGGCGGAGTCGTACGCCGAGCTGCTCCGCAGGGAGCAGGTGGTCTTCGCCGTACGGTCGTAGAGACCGACGGCGACGGTGCCGGCGCGGCCTCTGAGCGCCGTGGTGATGTCCTTCTGCAGCTTGGTGGCCAGGCCCGCCTTGCTCGACGTACAGCTGACCTGCGGTGCCGCGGCGGCGGCCGGTGCGGCGGCGGCCGCGAACGGCACGATCACCCCGGCGCCGAGGCTCGCCGCGAGCACACGGGCACGCCGGGATATCCGGTGAGTCATGGAGGTTCCCCATCCCCTTGAACGTACGAGCGCGCCTGTGGCGCACTCGCCTCTCATGACTCGCGTGGGTGACCGAAAGTTGTACGGGTGTTCAAAGGACGGGGGTTCGGGCGACCGGGGCCGGTTTTCCCCTTTCCGGTTTTTCCGGCTGCTCTCTTACCGGGATCTCATCCATCCACAGCTCGCCCCCAGACAGAGCACAGCCCGCACCCATCGGCGGTATGCATGGTGCACTGGTGACATCTGCCACCGACCCACTGCCCCCGGCCCCCGGCCGCTCCGTGGCCCCCGGCGCACCGGCCGCCGCGCCGCCCCAGGAGCCGTCCCCCACCTCCGCCGCGCCCCGCTGGTCCCTCCCCGCCCTGATCGCGATCATGGCGCTGGCCGCGGTGCTGTACTCCTGGAACCTGTCCGGCTCCGGCCTCAACAGCTTCTACAGTTCCGCGATCTACAGCGGAACCCAGAGCTGGAAGGCGTGGTTCTTCGGCTCGCTCGACGCGGGCAACTTCCTGACCGTCGACAAGCCGCCGCTCGCCCTCATGGTCATGGGCCTGTCGTGCCGGATCTTCGGCTTCGGCACCTGGCAGATGATGCTGCCGATGATCGTGGCCGCCCTCGGCACGATCTGGATCCTGCACTCCTCCGTGAAGCGGGTGTTCGGCCACGCCGCCGCCGCGATCGCCGCGCTCGTGCTCGCGCTCACCCCGATCACCGTCGCCATCAACCGCGACAACAACCCCGACACCCTGCTCCTCCTCCTGATGGTGTCGGGCGCGGCCCTCGGACTGCGCGCGACCCGCGACGGCAGGCTGCTGCCGCTGCTCGGCTCGGCGGTCTGCTTCGGGCTCGCCTTCAACACGAAGATGCTCCAGGGCTACATCGCGCTGCCCGCCGTCTTCGCGGTCTACCTGTACGCGTCGCACCTCGGCTGGGCGAAGCGGATCCGCAACCTGCTGCTGGCCGCCGTGGCTCTGGCCGTGTCCAGCTTCTGGTGGGCGACGGCCGTCTCGATGGTGCCCGCCGACGACCGTCCCTACATCGGCGGTTCGACGGACGGCACCGCCTGGAACCTGATCTTCGGTTACAACGGCCTGGGCCGCGTCCTCGGCGGTGAGGGCAACGGCGGTGGCGGCGGAGGTGGT
This sequence comes from Streptomyces sp. NPDC096311, assembly GCF_044763085.1. Classification (NCBI taxonomy): domain Bacteria; kingdom Bacillati; phylum Actinomycetota; class Actinomycetes; order Kitasatosporales; family Streptomycetaceae; genus Streptomyces; species Streptomyces sp. NPDC096311. The sequence goes on along the minus strand of NZ_JBIWFN010000012.1, from coordinate 335,371 downwards.
GGCGGCGGCTTCTCCGGGTCCGCGGGCCTCGGCCGGCTGTTCAACGACATCCTGGGCGGCCAGATCTCCTGGCTGATCCCCTTCGCGGGCATCGCCCTCGTCGGCGGCCTGGTGCTGTGCGGGCGCGCCCCGCGCATCGACCCGACCCGTGCGGCGCTGGTGCTGTGGGGCGGCTGGCTGCTGCTGCACTACCTGACGTTCGCCACGGCCGAGGGCACCATGCACCCGTACTACACGACCGCGGTCGCCCCCGGTATCGCGGCCCTGTGCGGTGGCGGCGGCGTCATGCTGCTGCGCGCCCTGCGCGGCGGCGACGTCCGCTGGTCCTGGGTGCTGCCCGCCGCTCTCGCGGTCACCGGCATCTGGGCGGTCGTGCTGTTGCGCCGGGCCACCGACTGGAACACCTGGCTGTGGCCGGCCATCGCGGTGGTCATGGCGCTGGGCGTCGTCGGCCTGTACGTCTTCCGCTCCGGCCACCGCGTACGGCTGCTGGCCGCGTCCCTGGCGGCGGCGGTCGTCGCGGCTCTCGCGGGCCCGGCGGCGTACTCGTTCGCCGTGCCGGCCGGTGCGGGCGGCGCGGGCGGCGGCATGGGCGGCACCAATCCGACCGCGGGACCGTCCACCGGCGGTGGCGGCTTCGGCGGCGGCGGACGGGGCGGTCCGGGCGGCAACGCGGGCGGTCCGGGCGGCGAGATGCCCGGCGGCACCCAGCAGGGCGGCCAGGCGGCCGGCCAGGAGTGCGGCCAGGAGGGCGGCCAGATGACGCCCGGCGGCGGTGGAACCGGCGAACTGCCCGGCGGCGCCCCGCAGGGCGGCGAGAACGGCGGCCTCCCCGGCGGTGGTACGGGCGGCGGCACGGGCGGCGGCACGGGCGGCCAGAACGGCGAGTTCCCGGGCGGCGGCACGGGCGGCCAGGCCGGTGGCGAGAACGGCAGCGCCCCGGGCGGCACGGGCGGTCAGCGCGGCGGCTTCGGCGGCGGTGGCGGCATGGGCGGCGAGACCAGCAGCGAGCTGATCTCGTACCTGGAGAAGCACCAGGACGGCGCCAAGTGGCTGCTCGCGGTGTCCAATTCGCAGAGCGCCGGGCAGCTGATCCTGAGCACCCACAAGCCCGTCATCTCCATGTACGGCTTCACCGGCACCGACAAGGGCATGACGGTCGCCAAGCTCAAGGAGCTGGTGAAGAAGGGCGAGCTGCACTACATCCAGGTCGGCGGCTCGGGCATGGGCGGCGGCATGGGCGGCAACAACAGCGTCAGCTCCGCCGTCACCGCCTGGGTGCAGAAGAACGCCACGGCGGTGAAGGAGAGCGCCTACAGCAAGACCTCGTCGTCCGAGTCGAGTTCATCCAAGTCGAGTGCGACCACGAGCTCCGAGTCGGAGAACGACCAGTCGGCCCAGTCGGCCTCGACGCTCTACCGCCTGGACCCGTCCGACGTGAACTGACTCCCCCTCACAACGAAGGGCCCCTGATCCGCCCGCCTCCGGCCAGGGGCCCTTCGCCATGCCATCTCGCGCCCACAACAAGCGACTTGCCGGTTTCCGTCACCCAACCGACACGCTCCGTTCATTCCCTGAAACGCATGTCCATGTCACGCTCCGGTTGCCCGCTCAATCAACCCGCGTAGAACGGACGCCCCCACCATGCCCGCCACGCACATACGCCGCTGGAAGACGCTGGCGCTGACCACCTCGGCCGTCCTGGTAGGCCTCACCCTGCCGACGATGACCGCCACTCCCGCGAGCGCCACGACGACCGCGTACGACAGCACGTACTACAAGAACGCGATCGGCAAGACCGGCAGCAGCCTGAAGTCCTCGCTGCACACGATCATCAGCAGCCAGACCAAGATCTCGTACTCCGCGGTCTGGAACGCGCTCATGGTCACCGACCAGGACCCGAACAACAGCAACAACGTGATCCTGCTGTACAGCGGCACCTCGCGCGCCAAGTCGCTCAACGGCGGAGACGTCGGCGACTGGAACCGCGAGCACGTGTGGGCCAAGTCCCACGGCGACTTCGGCGAGGTGACCGGTCCCGGCACGGACCTGCACCACCTGCGTCCCGCGGACGTCCAGGTCAACAGCATCCGTGGCAACAAGGACTTCGACAACGGCGGCAGCACGGTCAGCGGCGGGGGCGGCAGCCTCACCGACTCCGACTCGTTCGAGCCGCGCGACGCCGACAAGGGCGACGTGGCCCGCATGATCCTCTACATGGCGGTGCGCTACGACGGCGGCGACGGCTTCGCCGACCTCGAGCCCAACGAGAAGGTGAACAACGGAAGCAACCCCTACATCGGCAAGCTCTCCGTGCTCAAGGCGTGGAGCGACGAGGACCCGCCGAGCGCCTTCGAGGAGAAGCGCAACCAGGTCATCTACGACACCTACCAGCACAACCGCAACCCGTTCATCGACCACCCGGAGTGGGTCGACGCGATCTGGTAGACGGTCGTAGCCGGCCGACCGGGCCGTCAGCTCCCGAGGTGTGTCGCCGCGAACATCCGCAGCACCGCCGGGAGCAGCACCACGGACGGGCCGGGGCTCGCGAAGGCCTTCGCCAGGTCCTCCTCCAGTGTCTCGGGGCTCGTACGGACCCCCGGGACGCCGAAGGACTCGGCCAGTGCCACGTAGTCGGGGCGGGTCAGCTCCGTCGCCGTGGCCTGGCCGAAGGCGTCGGTCATGTACTCGCGCAGGATGCCGTAGCCGCCGTCGTCGACGATCAGCCAGGTGACGTTCAGGTCGTACTGCCTCGCCGTGGCGAGTTCAGCGATCGAATACAACGCGCCGCCGTCGCCGGAGACCGCGAGGACCGGGCGGGTGGGATCGGCCGCCGCCGCGCCGAGGGCCGCCGGGAAGCCGTAGCCGAGGCCGCCCGCGCCCTGGGCGGAGTGCATGGTGTTCTTTCCGCGCGGGTCGAACGCGGACCACGCCCAGTACGCCAGGATGGTCATGTCCCAGAAGGACGGGGAGGTGGACGGCAGGGCCCGGCGGACGGACGCCAGCACCTCCTGTTCCAGAGTGAGTTCCTGTGCGGCGATGCGCTCCCCCACCCGGTCGAGCAGCGCCCGGACGCGGTCCGCCGCCGTCGGGTCGGGGCGGTCCTCGACGGTCTCCAGGAGCGCGGAGAGCGCGAGCCTGGCGTCCGCGTGGATGCCGATCGCCGGGTGGTTGGACTCCAGCTTGCCGAGATCTGCCTCGATCTGGATGACCCGGCCGCGGGGCTTGAACGTGTGGTAGTTCGAGGACAGTTCGCCGAGGCCGGAGCCGACGACCAGCAGGACGTCCGCGTCCTCCAGGAAGTCCGTGGTGTGCCGGTCCTCCAGCCAGGACTGGAGCGAGAGCGGGTGGGTCCAGGGGAAGGCGCCCTTGCCGCCGAAGGTGGTGACGACCGGCGCGTTCAGCTTCTCCGCCAGGGACCTCAGCTTGCCGGACGCGTCCGACCGTACGACCCCGCCGCCCGCGATGATCGCGGGGCGGGCCGCCGAGGACAGCAAGTGGGCGGCCAGCGCCGTCAGTTCGGGGCGCGGGACGACGTCCTCCGGGGTCGCGTCCATCGCCGTGACCTGCGGCAGGTGGGTCTCGGCGAGCAGGACGTCCTGCGGGATCTCCACCCAGACCGGGCCGTGCGGGGCGGTCAGCGCCGACTCCCAGGCCGCCGCGATCGCGGAGGGGATCTGCGACTGCGTACGGACCGTGTGGACGGACTTGACGACACCCCTGAACGAGGCCTGCTGGTCGGGGAGTTCGTGCAGATAGCCGTGGCGTCCGCCGCCCAGTCCCGCGGTGGGGATCTGGCTGCTGATGGCGAGGACGGGGGCGGAGGCCGCGGCGGCCTCCTGGAGCGCGGCCAGGGAGGTCAGCGCTCCCGGGCCGGTGGAGAGCAGCAGGGGCGCGGCCTCACCCGTGATGCGGCCGTACGCGTCGGCCGCGAACCCCGCGTTGTTCTCCACCCGCAGCCCGATGTACTGCAACGAGGACCGGCGCAGGGCGTCGAACATGCCGAGCGCGTGCTGGCCGGGCAGGCCGAAGACGGTCGTGGCGCCGAGACCGGAGAGGGTCTCCACGACCAGGTCTCCGCCGTTGCGGCCGGGGGGCGGATTCAGCGCGGCCTCCGTCTGCGCCGCCGAGGGACGGAGCACCAGGTCGTGGTCGTGAGTCACTTGTTCCCGGCCTCCTGAGCCCTGGCCGCCGCGATCTGGCGGGACATGATCGTCGTCAGTTCGTACGCCGTGTGGGACGCGGCCACCGCCGTGATCTCGGCGTGGTCGTACGCGGGCGCGACCTCGACCACGTCCGCGGAGACCAGGTTGCAGGAGGACAGTCCGCGCAGGATCTCCAGCAGCTCGCGGGAGGTCATGCCACCGGCCTCCGGCGTGCCCGTGCCGGGGGCGTGCGCCGGGTCGAGGCAGTCGATGTCGATGGAGATGTAGAGCGGGCGGTTGCCGATGCGCTGGCGCAGCTGGTCGGCGACCTCGTCGGCGCCGCGGCGGTAGATGTCCGCCGAGGTGACGATGCCGAAGCCCATCTTCTCGTCGTCGGTGAGGTCCTGCTTGCCGTACAGCGGGCCGCGGGTGCCGACGTGGGAGAGGGCCTCCGTGTCCAGGATCCCCTCCTCCACCGCCCGGCGGAACGGGGTGCCGTGCGTGTACTCGGCGCCGAAGTAGGTGTCCCAGGTGTCGAGGTGCGCGTCGAAGTGGAGCAGGGCCACCGGGCCGTGCTTCTTGGCGACGGAGCGCAGGAGCGGGAGGGCGATGGTGTGGTCGCCGCCCAGCGTCATCAGGCGGGCGCCCGTGCCGAGCAGCTCGTCGGCCGCGGCCTCGACCGTCTCCACGGCCTCGTTGATGTGGAACGGGTTCGCCGCGATGTCACCGGCGTCGGCGACCTGGGCGAGGGCGAAGGGGGAGGCGTCCTGCGCCGGGTTGTACGGGCGCAGCAGGCGGGAGGCCTCGCGGATGGCGTTGCCGCCGAAGCGGGCGCCGGGCCGGTAGGAGACCCCGGAGTCGAAGGGCACGCCGACCACGGCGACGTCGGCGCGGCCGACCTCGTCGAGGCGCGGCAGCCGGGCGAAGGTCGCGGGGCCCGCGTACCGCGGGACGCGGGACGAGTCGACGGGGCCGCGTGGCTGACTGTCGCCTGCTGCCGGGAACTCGGTGCTGCTCATCGTCGGACTCCTCCAGGTGGTACGGGTGATGCGTGGTACGGGTGATGCGTCGTACACGTGATGCGTCGTACACGTGATGCGTCGTACACGTGATGCGTCGTACACGTGATGCGTCGTACAGGTGATGCGTCGTACACGTGATGCTTTTCCAGTGTCGCGGACCCCGCTGACCGGGGGCCGCCCGGCCCGGTCGCCGTGCGGCGGCCGGGCCGAAGCTCTTCGGGGGCTGGGGTGACGGTGGCTAGGCGACCACGGCCGCCGGCTCGGACTCGGCCTCGGCATCCGCGCCGCGCCCTGCCAGCCGCTCGCGCCAGGCGGCCAGGACCGCCGGGTCGGTCGCGGGTGTGGCCAGGGAGACGATCACGTACGCGACCAGCGAGGAAAGCAGCCCGTAGTAGACGGGCTCGTTCGCAAGGATGCCGTACGTCGCCATCAGTCCGACGACCGCGAGCCCGCCGACGACGACGGAGGCGAGCGCGCCGTGCACGGTCCCGCGCTTCCACAGCAGTCCGCCGAGGATCGGGACGAGCAGACCGCCGACGAGCAGGTTGTACGCGACGGTCAGCGCCTCGACGACGTTGTTGAGGGCGATGGCGGTACAGATCACGGCGATGCCCATGACGAGGATGAAGACCCGGTTCCCCTTGACCTCGTCGTGGTCGTCCCCCCGGGGCCGTACGGCCCCGCGCAGCTTGGCCCAGATGTCGTTGTTGGCGACGGTGGCGCAGGCGATGAGGGCGCCGGAGGACGTGGACATCACGGCGGCGAGGGCGGCGGCGAGCACCAGGCCCCGTACGCCGACCGGAAGCTCGTCCTTGACGATGGTCGCGAAGGCGGTGTCGGCGCTGGGCAGTGTCGGGTAGAGCACCTTGGCCGCCGTGCCGATGACGGCGCCGGCGACGGCGTACACCAGGCAGTAGGTGCCGGCGACGGTGCCGCCCCACTTGGCGGTCGTGTCGCTGCGGGCGGTGAACACGCGCTGCCAGATGTCCTGGCCGATGAGCATGCCGAAGGTGTAGATCAGCACGTAGGTGAAGATCGTCTCGCCGCCGATGCCCAGCGGGTCGAAGTACTCCGTGGGCAGCTTGGCCTTCATCTCGCTGAACCCACCGGCCTTGATCACCGCGATGGGGAGCAGGAGGAGCAGCACGCCGACCGTCTTCACGACGAACTGCACCATGTCGGTGAGGGTGATCGACCACATGCCGCCGAGCGTGGAGTACGCGACGACGATGGAGCCGCCGATGATGATCGCGAGCGTCCGGTTCATGTCGAAGAGGACGTCGAAGATGGTGGCGTACGCGATGGTCGAGGTGACCGCGAGCATCAGGGTGTACGCCCACATGACGACACCGGAGATGACACCGGCCCGGCCGCCGTAGCGGAGGTCGAGCATCTCGGAGACGGTGTAGACCTTCAGTCGGGCGATGCGGGCGGAGAAGAACACCGAGAGGGCGAGGAGTCCGAGGCCGATGGTGAACACCATCCAGGCGCCGGAGAGCCCGTACTTGTATCCGAGCCCGACGCCGCCGATGGTGGACGCGCCGCCGAGGACGATCGCGGCCATGGTCCCGGAGTACATCGCGGGGCCCAGACGCCGTCCGGCCACCAGGAACTCACTCTTCGACTTGGCGCGGCGCATGCCCCACCAGCCCATGGCCAGCATGCCGGCCAGATAGATGACGATCACTGTGTAGTCGACGGCCATAGGGGGGCCTCCTTCGCGCACTCATCGGTGGCGTGTCGTGCAGATGGACGTGGGGACGCGGGCCGGGCGAGCGATACCCGGCCGGGAGTCCGGCAGCTGATCGCGGGGACATACGCCCGTACCCGCGGCTGCCGACGGCACTGACCTTAGGTGGCCGGAAGATGACTCTGAAGTGTACGTTTCATCCATTGCAGCCGATCCGGATGGAGGGAACGTCCACCGTGCCGGACACATCCGCCACATCCGCCACACCGGTCCCACCTGTCCCACCCACCCCACCGGTCCCGCTGTCCGCCCTCCTGGCCCGGGAGGACCTCGGCCTGCGCCACATCGCGGGCCCCGTCGGCCCGGACACGGTGATCCACTGGGCGCACACGTCGGAGATGGCGGACCCGTACCCGTATCTGCTGGGCGGTGAGCTGCTGCTGACCGCCGGGGTGCACATCCCGCAGGCGGCGGGCTCGGGCACCTACTTCGACGACTACGTCTCCCGGATCGTGGCGGCGGGCGGCGCGGCGCTCGGCTTCGGCCTGGCGCCGGTGCACGACACGGTCCCGCGCGCGCTGGTCGCGGCCTGCGACACCTACGGCCTGCCCCTGCTGGAGGTCCCGCCCCAGACCACCTTCTCGGGCGTGGCCCGCGCGGTGTGGCAGCTGATGGCGCAGGCCCGGCTGGCGGAGCTGCGGCGGGTCACGGAGGCCCAGCAGAGTCTGGCGGCGGCCGCCGCGCGCCCGGACCCGGTGGCGGCGGTGCTGCGGCAGCTGGCCCAGCGGGTGGGCGGCTGGGCGGTGCTGTACGGACCGGAGGGCGCGGAGCTGGCACGCGCGGGAAGAACACCGCAGGACGGCCCCGTGGCCGCACTCGGCGCCCTGGCCGCCGTCGTACGCCCCGGGCCACACCGGCCCGCGGTCCCCCAGGGCCCCACTCCACCCCCCGCCCCGGCTCCCGCCTCCACTCCCACCCCCTCCTCCGCCACCGACACCGTGGGCGGCACCCACCTGGCCGCGTACGCCCTCGGCGGCGGGCGGGGTTTCGTCCTCGGGGTCGCGGCGCCGCGCCGGGACCCGGGTGACCACACCATCGCCTCCGTCGCGGCCGTCCTCCTCTCCCTCCTCACCGGGGAACAGCAGAGCGGGAGCGGCTCGGCGCGTTCGGCGGCGCTCGTACGGCTCCTGCTGGGCGCCGCGCCCGAGGAGGTGGCCCCGCTGCTCGGCGGGGACCGGTGGACCGTCGTGCACGCCCGCCCCGCGGCGGACAGCCCGGCGCCGGACGCCGTCGCCGCGTCCGCGCTGGGGACGGCACTGGGATCCGCGCTCATCGACACCGGTGGGAGTGTCGTACGCGTCCTCGTCCCCGGCGACCGCGAGCCGACCGCGCAGAAGGGCTGGATCTGCGGGGTGAGTGCGGCGGTCGGCCCGCACGAGTGGGCGTCCGCCGACGGGCAGGCGGCCCGCGCCCTGGCCCGCGCCCGGGCGACCCGCACGCCCCTCGTCCGCCACGGCGAGCGCCCCGCCCTGGCGGACCTCGTGCCCCCGGCCGACGCCGCGGCCCACGCGCGCGCCCTCCTCGCCCCCATCGCCGCCACTCCCGCCCTCACCGAGACCCTCCGCACCTGGCTCTCCCTGCACGGCAGTTGGGACCGCACGGCCGTCGCCCTCTCCGTCCACCGCAACACCGTCCGCCAACGCATCGCACGGTGTGCGGCGTTGCTGGAGGCGGACCTCGACGACGCGGACGTACGGATGGAGTTGTGGTTCGCACTGAGGGAAACCTGAGAACCCGGGAAGAACCCGGGAAACACACCCCTCGACGCTCGCCTCTCAACGTGCCCGGACGCGTGGGTGGGCGGGACGACAACAACGGTCTCCTCACGCCGAGTGACCCACATCCCACGGTTCAGGACAACCACCCTCCCAGCGGAGCGCCCCGGCACAATGGGTGGCATGCCGATATCCGGGACCCCCAGCCGCGCCGAGCTCGTCGATCACCTCGTGAAGACCCGTATCGCGGGCGACGTCGCCACGCCCCGCGAGAACAACCTTTCCCACTACCGCAAGCTCGCCAACGGCGACCGCAACTTCTGGCTCGGCCTGGAACTCGGCGACCGCTGGACCGATGAGCAGGACGTGCTCGCCGTGATGGCGGAGCGGTGCGGTGTGAACGACGACCCGGAGTACCGCTACGGCCAGGACACCATCGACCCCGAGCTGACCGTCGACGCCCTGGACCGGATGGCGGCGCGGCTGCGCAAGGCTGCCGACGGTGAGCAGCGGGTGCTGTTCGCGACCGGCCACCCCGGCGGCCTGCTCGACGTGCACCGTGCCACCGCCGCCGCGCTGCGCGGCGTCGGCTGCGAGATCGTCGTCATTCCGGACGGGCTCCAGACGGACGAGGGGTACGTCATGCAGTTCGCGGACGTGGCGGTGCTGGAGCACGGGGCCACGCTGTGGCACACCCACTCGGGCGAGCCGATGCGCGCGATCCTCAAGGGCCTGGAGGGCGCGGGCCAACCCCTGCCCGACCTGGTCGTCGCGGACCACGGCTGGGCCGGCTGCGCGGGCCAGCTCGGCATCGACTCCGTCGGCTACGCCGACTGCAACGACCCGGCCCTCTTCCTCGCCGAGTCCGAGGGCACGGTCCAGGTGACGGTCCCCCTCGACGACCACGTCACAAGCCCGCGGTTCTACGACCCGCTGACGGCGTATCTGCTGGCTTCCGCCGGTCTGATCTGAGTCGTTCCGAGCCACCGGAGATCATGCCCAGGTCAAATAGGCGGCAATAAGTCGGCAGACGACCACCACGCGACGGCAAGACCATCACAAATGCCCCGCGCCTCAGAACGTCACAGAGCTGACAGAACACCAACTCCCCACCCACACCTGCCGACAACGGCGACGGACACGACGTCTACACGCAGGTGCGCGTCGAGGGCTACGACGGGAACCGCTACAACGGCACCCAGAAGAAGTCCGTCCCGCTCGACTACGTCAACTGGAGCGGCGGCGGTGCGGTGTGCTGGGACGGTGCCGGCCTCGCGCCGCTCGCTCTCGTCGCCGTGGGCGCGGTGGTGGTGGCCGCGCTCGGCACGCTCCCGCTGATCGGCCGCCGCGTGAACCCGGAGTTGATCCGCCGCGACCGAGCGCTCCGGGGCACCCTCACGGCCAAGGGTTCAGGCCCTCGTGGCGGCGTTGGGCGTAGCCCGGTGTCGGGTCGAGGTAGACCCGGCTCACCACGGGGAACGCCTCTCGTAGTCGGGCCTCCGCCTGTTCGCAGGCCCATTCGATCTGGGCGGCGGTCGAGACGTCCCTGAAGTCGACCTTGGCCGCGACCAGCGCCTCGCGCGGCCCCTGTACGAGGGTCGTGAGCTCCAGTACGGCCTCGACGTGCTCCACGGCGAGCAGTTCGGCCCGGATCCGCTCGCGCACCGGCTTGGGGAGGGGGCGGCCGATCAGCAGCTCGGCGTTGGAGCGGCCGAGGACCCAGGCGACGTACAGCAGGAGAAGACCGATGCAGAGAGACGCGATGCCGTCCCAGACGCCGGAGCCGGTGAGCTGTCCGCCGAGCAGGCCGCCCGCCGCGAGGACGAGGCCGATCAGGGCGGCCGAGTCCTCCAGGACCACGGCCTTCACGGCGGTGTCCGGGGTGTACCGGAGGTAGCGCTTGAAGGGCGCCCCCATACGCTCCGCCTCCCCGCGCGCCTGGCGTAGGCCGGTGCGCAGGGAGTAGCCCTCCAGCAGGAAGGCGACCGCGAGGACGATGTACGAGACGAGGGGGTCGCCCGGCTCCTCGCCCGCGACGAGGGTGTGGATGCCGTCGTAAAGGGAGAACACCGCGCCGCCGACGAAGGTGGCGACGGCGGCGAGCATCGCCCAGATGTAGCGCTCGGGTCCGTAGCCGAGCGGGTGGTCCTCGTCGGCCGGTTTCTCACTGCGCTTCAGCGCGGTGAGCAGCAGCAGCTCGGTGACCGTGTCGGCCACCGAGTGCGCGGCCTCGGACAGCATCGCGCTCGATCCGCTGATGACGCCCGCGACCGCCTTGGCCACCGCGATCCCGAGATTGGCGACAGCGGCGACGATCACCGTGAAGGTGCTCTCGCCGCCGCCGTCGTCGTCCTGCTGTCCGGCTCCCGCTCCAGTCATGGCCATGCCCCAGTCTTACCGGGCAGGCCCCCGTCAGTCTCACCGGGCAGGCCCGGTCCTACCGGGGGATGCGGACGACGCCCTCCTGGATCACCGAGATGGCGAGCCGTCCGTCCTGGGTGTAGATGCGGGCCTGGCCGAGGCCGCGGCCGCCGGAGGCGGACGGCGACTCCTGGTCGTACAGCAGCCATTCGTCGGCGCGGAAGGGGCGGTGGAACCACATCGCGTGGTCCAGCGAGGCCCCGACGACGTCCCCGGTCACCCAGCCGCCGCGCCCGTGCGCGAGCAGGATCGAGTCGAGGAGCGTCATGTCCGAGACGTAGGTGGCGAGGACGACGTGGAGGAGGGGATCGTCGGCCAGCTTGCCGTTGGTGCGGAACCACACCTGGGAGTGCGGTTCGCGGATCTCGCCGACCGTGCCGTACGGAGGCGCGTCGACGTAGCGCAGGTCGACGGACTCGCGCGCTTCGAGGAGCCGTTCGACGACGAACGGGTCCTTGATGACATCGGCGTACAGCGGCAGCAGTTCGGCGGCCGTGGGCAGCGACTCCGGGTCGGGCGCGGGCGGCATCGGGGCCTGGTGCTCCATGCCCTCCTCGTACGTCTGGAAGGACGCGGAGAGGTGGAAGATCGGCTGTCCGTGCTGGATGGCGACGACGCGGCGGGTGGTGAAGGAGCGCCCGTCACGGATGCGGTCCACCGTGTACACGATGGGCGCGCCGGGGTCCCCCGGACGCAGGAAGTACGCGTGCAGGGAGTGCGCGTGCCGGTCCTCGGGGACCGTGCGCCCGGCGGCCACCAGTGCCTGCGCCGCCACCTGCCCGCCGAAGACGCGCGGGACGACGGCGGAGCGGGACTGGCCGCGGAAGATGTCCCGCTCGATCCGCTCAAGGTCGAGCAGATCGAGCAGGGACTCAAGTGCCTGACTCATGCGTCAGTTGTATCGTGCGGTTGTTTCCGGTGATCTTCCGCGGGCCTTACAGGCCCATGTCCTTGGCGATGATCGACTTCATGATCTCGCTGGTGCCGCCGTAGATACGGTTGACGCGGTTGTCCGCGTACAGGCGGGCGATCGGGTACTCGTTCATGAAGCCGTAGCCGCCGTGCAGCTGGAGGCAGCGGTCGATGACACGGTGCGCGACCTCGGTGCAGAACAGCTTGGCCGACGCGGCCTCGGCCGGGGTCAGCTCGCCCGCGTCCAGGGCCTCCAGGGCGCGGTCGGCGACGGCCTCGGCGGCGTCCACCTCGGCCTGGCAGGCGGCCAGCTCGAACTTGGTGTTCTGGAAGTGCGCGACCGGCTTGCCGAAGACGGTGCGCTCCTGCACGTACTCCTTGGCGAACCGGACGGCGGCCTTGGCCTGCGCGTAGGCGCCGAAGGCGATGCCCCAGCGCTCGGAGGCGAGGTTGTGGCCGAGGTAGTAGAAGCCCTTGTTCTCCTCGCCGAGGAGGTCCTCGACCGGGACCTTGACGTCGACGAACGCCAGCTCGGCGGTGTCGGAGGTCTTCAGGCCCAGCTTGTCGAGCTTGCGGCCGATGGAGTAGCCCTCGGACTTGGTGTCGACGGCGAAGAGGGAGATGCCATGGCGGCGGTCCTCGGCCGTGGGCGCGGAGGTGCGGGCGCAGACGATCACGCGGTCGGCGTGCACGCCACCGGTGATGAAGGTCTTGGAGCCGTTGAGGACGTAGTGCGTGCCGTCCTCGGAGAGCTTGGCGGTGGTCTTCATGCCCGCGAGGTCGGAGCCGGTGCCCGGCTCGGTCATCGCGAGGGCCCACATCTCCTCGGCGGAGACGAACTTCGGCAGGAACCGCTTCTTCTGCTCGTCGGTGGCGAGCATCTTGATGTACGGCAGGCCGAGCAGCACGTGCACACCGGAGCCGCCGAACTGCACACCCGCGCGCGCGGTCTCCTCGTACATCACCGCCTCGAACTTGTACGAGTCGATGCCGGCGCCGCCGAACTCCTCGTCCACGCGGATGCCGAAGACGCCGAGCTCGGCGAGCTTGTAGTAGAAGTCGCGCGGCGCCTGGCCCGCGGCGAACCACTCGTCGTAGACGGGAACGACCTCGGCCTCTATGAAGGCCCGCAGGGTCTCCCGGAACGCCTCGTGGTCCTCGTTGAACACCGTACGGCGCACCGCCGGCCCCTCTCTGCGCCTGAACCGGCGCCGCTCTCGCGGATGTGGTTGCTCGCCGTCGGGGTTGCTCAACGGATGACTGCGGCCCCTTGGCTAAGCGCTTGCTCAGATGTCAGGTTACCCGTCGGTCACGACGACCGTCCAGGGTCATCGGCCGCCCTCCCCCATGACGCTCGTCACGCTCGCTCCAGCTCCGCCGGCCGGGCGAGAACGCGCTGGGGGAGTTCCGCGGCGGTCAGCCGGAACGGGGTCCAGCGGTCCCCGGAGTCCGACCTCATCGACACCGAGAACCGGAAGCGCCCCATCAAAGAACGGCATCCCCCGCCGCCGCCGCGAAGGCGCCCCGCGCCATCCGGTGCAGCAGGGCCGCCGTCACGCCGCGCCCCGGCAGCGCCCCGGGCCGCCCGAGGTGGGGTGTCGAGTTCAGGAGGCCGAAGACCGAGTGCACCGCCGAGCGGGCGGTGGGTTCGGCGAGGGCCGGATACACCTCGCGCACGACCTCCACCCACAGCTCGACGTACTGCCGCTGCAACTGCCGTACGAGCTTGCGGTCGCTGTCCCGCAGGCGGTCCAGCTCGCGGTCGTGCAGGGTGATCAGAGGGCGGTCGTCGAGCGCGAAGTCGATGTGACCCTCGACGAGCGAGTCGAGGACCGCCTCCGCACCCCCGTCGGCCTCCGCCACCCGGCGCTTGCCGCCGGTGAGCAGCTGCCCGCTGATCCCCACCAGCAGTTCGGCGAGCATCGCGTCCTTGCCCGCGAAGTGCCGGTACAGACCGGGGCCGCTGATGCCGACCGCCGCTCCTATCTCATCCACCCCGACGCCGTGGAAGCCGCGCTCGGCGAAGAGCCGGGCAGCCTCCCGGAGGATCTGCTCGCGTCGGGTGGGGGCGTCGGTTCTCGTGGCCATGGAAGCAATTCTAGACAGGGAGGTTAGCGGTCGTTAACCTGGACGACAGCGTTAACGCTCATTAACTGGTGGACCACTGGTGAGGGGACCGCGGGACATGCACGAAGCACCGGAGCTGACGAGCGCGGCAGATCCCGCGTCGGAGGCCTGGCGGACCAACGAGACGGCCCATCGCGCCCTCGGCGAGGAGCTGCGCGCCAAGCTCGCCGAGGCACGCCTCGGGGGCGGTGAGCGGGCCCGGGAGCGCCACACCGCGCGCGGGAAGCTGCTCCCGCGCGAGCGCGTGGACACACTCCTCGACCCGGGCTCGCCCTTCCTGGAGCTGGCCCCGCTGGCCGCCCACGGGATGTACGACGGGCAGGCACCGGCCGCGGGCGTGATCGCCGGGATCGGCAGGGTCAGCGGCCGTGAGTGCGTGATCGTCGCCAATGACGCCACCGTCAAGGGCGGCACGTACTACCCGATGACCGTGAAGAAGCACCTGCGGGCACAGGAGGTGGCGCTCGAGAACCGCCTCCCCTGTGTCTATCTCGTCGACTCCGGAGGCGCCTTCCTGCCCATGCAGGACGAGGTCTTCCCGGACCGCGAGCACTTCGGACGGATCTTCTACAACCAGGCGCGGATGTCGGGGGCGGGGATCCCGCAGATCGCCGCCGTCCTCGGCTCGTGCACGGCCGGCGGCGCGTATGTCCCGGCGATGAGCGACGAGGCCGTGATCGTGCGCAATCAGGGCACGATCTTCCTCGGCGGGCCCCCCTTGGTGAAGGCCGCCACCGGCGAGGTCGTCACCGCCGAGGAGCTGGGCGGCGGCGAGGTCCACGCGCGTGTGTCGGGCGTCACCGACCACCTCGCGGAGGACGACGCGCACGCGCTGCGGATCGTACGGAACATCGCGGCCACGCTCCCCGCGCGCGGGCCCCTCCCCTGGGCGGTCGAGCAGTCCGTCGAGCCCAAGGTGGATCCGTACGGGATCTACGGCGCGGTGCCCGTCGACTCCCGCACCCCCTACGACGTACGCGAGGTCATCGCGCGCGTGGTGGACGGTTCGCGCTTCGCCGAGTTCAAGGCGGAGTTCGGGCAGACCCTGGTCACGGGCTTCGCGCGCATCCACGGACACCCGGTCGGGATCGTCGCCAACAACGGCATCCTGTTCTCCGAGTCCGCCCAGAAGGGCGCCCACTTCATCGAGCTGTGCGACCAGCGCGGCATCCCCCTGGTGTTCCTGCAGAACATCTCGGGCTTCATGGTGGGGCGTCAGTACGAGGCCGGTGGCATCGCCAAGCACGGCGCCAAGATGGTCACGGCCGTCGCCTGCACCCGCGTGCCCAAGCTGACCGTGGTGATCGGCGGCTCGTACGGAGCGGGCAACTACTCGATGTGCGGCCGGGCGTACTCGCCGCGCTTCCTGTGGATGTGGCCCGGCGCCAAGATCTCCGTGATGGGCGGCGAGCAGGCCGCTTCCGTCCTCGCGACCGTCAAGCGCGACCAGCTGGAGGCGCGCGGGGACTCCTGGCCCGCCGAGGACGAGGACGCCTTCAAGGCCCCGATCCGCGCCCAGTACGAGCGGCAGGGCAGCGCCTACTACGCGACGGCCCGCCTCTGGGACGACGGCGTGATCGACCCGCTGGAGACCCGGCAGGTGCTGGGGCTCGCACTGACCGCCTGCGCCAACGCGCCACTGGGTGACCCCCAGTTCGGCGTCTTCCGGATGTGATGAGGGTGCCCGAGATGTTCGACACAGTCCTTGTGGCCAACCGGGGCGAGATCGCCGTACGCGTCATCCGCACCCTGCGCGCGCTCGGCGTCCGCTCGGTCGCCGTCTTCTCCGACGCGGACGCCGACGCCCGGCACGTGCGCGAGGCGGACACGGCGGTACGGATCGGTCCGGCGCCGGCCGCCGAGAGCTATCTGTCGGTGGAGCGGCTCCTCGACGCCGCCGCCCGCACCGGGGCCCAGGCGGTGCACCCCGGGTACGGCTTCCTCGCCGAGAACGCCTCGTTCGCGCGCGCGTGCGCCGACGCCGGGCTGGTCTTCATCGGCCCGCCCGCGGACGCGATCGCGCTCATGGGCGACAAGATCCGCGCCAAGGAGACGGTGAAGGCGGCCGGTGTCCCGGTCGTCCCCGGCTCGTCCGGCAGCGGCCTCACGGACGCTCAGCTGGCCGAGGCCGCGCGGGAGATCGGCACGCCCGTGCTGCTCAAGCCGTCGGCGGGCGGCGGCGGCAAGGGCATGCGGCTGGTGCGGGACGCGTCGGCGCTGGGCGAGGAGATCGCCGCGGCCCGCCGCGAGGCCCGCGCCTCCTTCGGCGACGACACCCTCCTCGTCGAGCGCTGGGTCGACCGCCCCCGGCACATCGAGATCCAGGTCCTGGCCGACGGCCACGGCAACGTCGTCCACCTGGGCGAGCGCGAGTGCTCCCTCCAGCGCCGCCACCAGAAGATCATCGAGGAGGCGCCGAGCGTGTTCCTCGACGCCGGCACCCGCGCCGCGATGGGCGAGGCGGCGGTCCAGGCGGCCCGCTCCTGCGGGTACGAGGGCGCGGGCACGGTCGAGTTCATCGTCCCCGGCTCCGACCCGTCGTCGTACTACTTCATGGAGATGAACACCCGCCTCCAGGTGGAGCACCCGGTCACCGAGCTGGTCACGGGACTCGACCTGGTGGAGTGGCAGCTCCGGGTCGCCGCGGGCGAGCGACTGCCTTACGGGCAGGAGGACATCAGCCTCACCGGGCACGCGGTGGAGGCACGCATCTGCGCCGAGGACCCCGCACGCGGCTTCCTGCCCTCGGGCGGCACGGTCCTCGCCCTGCACGAACCCCAGGGCGACGGCGTGCGCACGGACTCGGGGCTGAGCGAGGGCACGGAGGTCGGTTCGCTCTACGACCCGATGCTGTCCAAGGTGATCGCCTACGGGCCCGACCGCGCGACCGCGCTGCGCAAGCTGCGCGCCGCCCTCGCGCAGACGGTCACGCTCGGCGTGCAGACCAACGCCGGGTTCCTGCGACGGCTGCTGGCCCATCCGGCGGTGGTGGCGGGGGACCTGGACACGGGGTTGGTGGAACGGGAGGCGGACGAACTGCTCTCCGGCTCCGGTGAGGTCCCGGAGGAGGTGTACGACGCCGCTGCCGCGGTACGGCTGTCGTCACTGGCCCCGGAGGGGGGCGGCTGGACCGACCCCTTCTCGGTGCCGAGTGGTTGGCGCCTGGGCGGCGAGCCCGCACCCGTGGTGTTCCACCTGCGCGTGCCGGGACTCGAACCCGTCGCTCACCACCCGCGAGGCGCGAGCACCGTCACCGCCGGCCAGGTGTCGGTGGTGCTGGACGGCGTACGCCACACCTTCCACCGCGCCGGCGACTGGCTCGGCCGCGAAGGCGACGCCTGGCACGTGCGCGACCACGACCCCGTGGCCGCCTCCCTCACCGGCGCGGCGCACGCCGGGATGGACTCGCTCACCGCGCCCATGCCCGGCACCGTGACCGTCGTGAAGGTGGCCGTGGGCGACGAAGTGGCCGCGGGCCAGAGCCTGTTGGTGGTCGAGGCGATGAAGATGGAGCACGTCATCTCCGCCCCGCACGCCGGGACCGTCAGCGAGCTGGACGTCACACCGGGCACCACGGTCGCCATGGACCAGGTGCTGGCCGTGATCACGCCGTACGAGGAGACGACACCGTACGAGGAAGCGACACCGTACGAGGAGACGACATGAGCACCCCCGAACTCGGCCTCCCCATGGCCGTACCGGCCCCGGACCTGCCCGCGCGAGTGAGGATCTACGAGGTCGGCGCGCGCGACGGGCTGCAGAACGAGAAGGCGACCGTGCCGACGGAGGTGAAGGCCGAGTTCGTCCGGCGTCTCGCCGACTCGGGCCTGACCACCATCGAGGCCACCAGCTTCGTCCACCCCAAGTGGGTGCCCCAGCTGGCGGACGCGGAGCAGCTGTTCCCGCTCGTGAGCGACCTGGGCGGGTCCTCGGGGGTGCACCTCCCGGTCCTCGTGCCCAACGAACGGGGTCTGGACCGGGCGCTGGCCCTCGGCGCCCGCCATGTCGCCCTGTTCGCCAGCGCGACGGAATCCTTCGCGAAGGCGAACCTGAACCGGACCGTCGACGAGTCCCTGGCCATGTTCGAGCCGGTGGTGTCCCGGGCCAAGGCGGACAAGGTCCACGTCCGCGGCTATATCTCGATGTGTTTCGGCGACCCGTGGGAGGGGCCCGTACCCATCCACCACGTCGTACGCGTCTGCAAGGCCTTGATGGACATGGGCTGCGACGAGCTGAGCCTCGGCGACACGATCGGCGTGGCGACGCCGGGTCATGTGCAGACCCTCCTCGACGAGCTGAACGAGGAGGGCGTGCCGACCAGCGCGCTCGGTGTGCACTTCCACGACACCTACGGCCAGGCGCTCGCCAACACCCTGGCCGCCCTCCAGCACGGCGTCACCACCGTCGACGCCTCCGCGGGCGGCCTCGGCGGCTGCCCCTACGCCAAGTCCGCCACCGGCAACCTCGCCACCGAAGACCTCGTATGGATGCTCCAGGGCCTCGGCATCGAGACCGGTGTCGACCTCGCCCGCCTCACCGCCACCAGCGTGTGGATGGCCGAGCGACTGGGCCGACCCAGCCCGTCCCGCACGGTCAAAGCCCTCTCCCACAAGGAATGATCCCCATGTCCCTGGACCACCGTCTCTCCCCCGAACTCGAAGAACTCCGCCGTACGGTCGAGGAGTTCGCCCACGACGTCGTGGCGCCGAAGATCGGCGACTTCTACGAGCGGCACGAGTTCCCGTACGAGATCGTGCGGGAGATGGGCCGCATGGGCCTGTTCGGACTGCCCTTCCCCGAGGAGTACGGCGGCATGGGCGGCGACTACCTCGCCCTCGGGATCGCCCTGGAGGAACTCGCCCGGGTGGACTCCTCCGTCGCCATCACCCTGGAGGCGGGCGTCTCGCTCGGCGCGATGCCGGTCCACCTCTTCGGCACGGAGGCCCAGAAGCGGGAGTGGCTCCCCCGTCTGTGCTCCGGCGAGATCCTCGGCGCCTTCGGCCTGACGGAGCCGGACGGCGGCTCGGACGCGGGCGCGACCCGCACGACGGCCCGCCTTGACGAGTCGACGAACGAGTGGGTGATCAACGGCAGCAAGTGCTTCATCACCAACTCCGGTACGGACATCACGGGCCTGGTCACGGTCACCGCGGTCACCGGCCGCAAGCCCGACGGCAAACCACTCATCTCCGCGATCATCGTCCCGTCCGGCACCCCCGGCTTCACGGTCGCCGCCCCGTACTCGAAGGTCGGCTGGAACGCCTCCGACACCCGTGAGCTGTCCTTCGCCGACGTCCGCGTCCCGGCCGCGAACCTGCTCGGCGAGGAGGGCCGCGGCTACGCCCAGTTCCTGCGCATCCTGGACGAGGGCCGTATCGCCATCGCGGCCCTGGCGACCGGCCTCGCGCAGGGCTGCGTCGACGAGTCGGTGAAGTACGCCAAGGAGCGGCACGCGTTCGGACGCCCGATCGGTGCGAACCAGGCCATCCAGTTCAAGATCGCCGACATGGAGATGAAGGCCCACATGGCCCGCGTCGGCTGGCGTGACGCCGCGTCCCGCCTGGTCTCCGGCGAACCCTTCAAGAAGGAGGCGGCCGTCGCCAAGCTCTACTCCTCCACCATCGCCGTCGACAACGCCCGCGACGCCACTCAGATCCACGGCGGCTACGGCTTCATGAACGAGTACCCGGTGGCCCGCATGTGGCGCGACTCCAAGATCCTGGAGATCGGCGAGGGCACGAGCGAGGTGCAGCGGATGCTGATCGCACGGGAGTTGGGGCTGGTGGGCTGAGCGGGCGCGGAGGCACAGCCGCGCGGGTCCCGAAGGCTCCTTCTCCGCGCTCACCCACGCCAAGGACTTTCCGGTCCGAGCGGCGACCGCTACCGCGGCAAGGACCCGTACATTTACCGGGACTCGGTGCCGTTCGGCGCCTGGACGGTGGAGACCTTCGCGTTCCGCCGCTGCGGCAAGGCCGGCGACGACAAGTCCGTGCCGGGCGCGGGCTGACGGCCCGCCCCCGGCACGACCTGGGCGACCAGCACATCCCGGCGGTCTGAACCATGACGTACTGCCAGGCGGTTGAAAAAGTCATGGGTGGCAGCGCGGCCACGGAAGGCTTCGCCCGGCCGTTCCTGCTCCCCGGCGTCGCGCACTGCGGCGGCGGCCGGGGCCCGGACACTTTCGACGCGCTGAGCGCGGTGACCGACTGGGTGACCAAGGGCGAGGCACCGAGCAGTCTGACGACCATGTCCATGGACAGCGGCGGGAACACCACCGCAACGGTCGGCAACAGGGTCCACGGCAAGTGGGTGGTGTCCAAGGGCAAGGCCTGACCGCCCGACCGGCACACGGGCGGCCCACAGGTTCCGGCGGACGGCGCCCGCCCTCTGGACAAGCAGTGAGGTTAGGCTAACCTACCTTCGAACTTGTCCGGCGGGCGCCACCGCCCCGTGCCGAAAGCAGCCACACACATGTCCAACGCCCGTGCCACCCACCTCACCCGACGCGGCATCCTCGCCGCCGGCGGCGCCCTCGGTCTCGGTGCCGTCCTCACCGCCTGTGGCGACGACGACGGCAAAAGCGGTGGCTCGGAGTCGACGAAGGCCGCCGCCGCCAAGTCCGGCCCCTGGACCTTCAAGGACGACCGCGGCACGACGGTGAAGCTGGACAAGATCCCGGCGAACATCGTTGCCTTCACCGGCGTCGCCGCCGCCCTCCACGACTACGGCATCGAGGTCAAGGGCGTCTTCGGCCCGACCACGACCAACGACGGCAAGGCCGACGTCCAGGCGGGCGACATGGACGTCAGCAAGCTGACCGTCCTCGGCAACGAGTGGGGCCAGTTCAACATCGAGAAGTACGCGACCCTCGCGCCCGACGTGCTGATCTCCACCATGTTCGACTCCGCGGGCACCCTCTGGTATGTCCCCGAGGAGTCCAAGGCGAAGATCCTCAAGCTCGCCCCGAGCGTCGGCATCTCCGTCTACGACCGCCAGATGCCCATGTCGTTGCAGCGCATGCTCGCGCTCGCCGTGTCACTGGGCGCCGACGAGAAGTCCGCCAAGATCGCCGAGGCGAAGAAGAAGTTCGAGACGGCCGCCGAGCGGCTGCGCACCGCGGCCAAGGCCCGCCCCGAGATCAAGGTGCTCGCCGGTTCCGCGAGCCAGGACATCTTCTACGTCTCCGGCTCGAACCTCTCCATCGACCTGGAGTACTTCAAGGCGCTCGGCGTGAACATCGTCGAGCCCTCCGCCAAGGCCCTGAAGGCCAGCGGCGGCTGGTTCGAGAACCTGAGCTGGGAGAACGTCGACAAGTACCCGGCGGACGTCATCATCATGGACGACCGCAGCGCGACCATCCAGCCGGCCGACATCACCGAGGCCACTTGGAAGAAGCTGCCCGCCGTCAAGGCCGGCCAGGTCATCGCCCGCTCCCCCGAGCCGATCGTGTCGTACGACAAGTGCACCCCGCTTCTCGACAACCTCGCCGAGGCGATCGAGAAGGCCAAGAAGGTCGCCTGACACCGTTCCTAAAGACTGAGCGGGAGTGAGTCCTGTTGCCAGAACGCATGCTCAGCCGCGTGCCCCGAACGGTGTTGGGCACACTGGTCCCCCGCTTTCGCTCCGCCGCCGGGCAGCACGCATCGTGTGCGTGGTCCGGGAAGGTGGGGGCGGGTTCCCTCGCGCCCTCGAATCTCCGCTCCAGCCTGGACGGTCCGATGCCCCTGCACATCGCTCCGGTGTGCAGGGGGCGGTGCCGTCCGTCGCCGGATCGGGTGTCCGAGGGCGCGTCGCCCGACGGCGATGCTCGCCGCATCGTGCCGGGTGGTCTCACGTCGTGGAGTGGTCAGCGATTTCTGCCAGTACTGGGCGCCCCACCGGCTGGTGTAGGCCGGGTCGACCGCGACGATCGCCACATCCTGCTCGGCGGCCATCGAGAGGAGCCGGGCCTTGAGCTTCGCGGTGGGGAAGCGGGAAATCAGTCGGCGGAAGCGCTTGTTGCGGCCATGCTTCTCCCGGCTCCTGCCGTCGGTGAAGTCGAGATCCTCGACGGCGATCGCAGCGACGCCACGGCGGCGGGCGAAGTGCAGCAGCTGGGTCAGCGCGTGCCGGATCTGCGCGTCCCGGTGCCCGGCAGTATCGGTGAGGTCGTAGAAGAAGCGCTGCGGTTCGCCGACCGGGTTGCCGTGCACATCCAGACGCCAGGCCGCCAGGTGATCGTCGTTCATGTCTACCCCGACCACCCCCCGGGCCAGCGCCGCCTCAAGCGGCAGCACCGGCGCTGCGGCGCGCTGCCAGGAGGCGGTCACATACCAGCGGCCCCGCCCCGCGTCGTGATGGATGCGGTAGGCCACCGCCCGGTTGACCGCGATCCGGTCGAGCCACTCCTGACCCCGGTGCTTGAACTGCACCGTCGCATCCAGCACGTACCGGCCGTGCGGCACGTTGGCCAACTGCGCCAGCGGGGCCGGGAGCTTGATCGAGATGTGTCCGGTGTCGGTGATGCGAATGGTCTCGTTGCCGAATCGCTTGCCGGACTCCCCGTCAGCGGCCAGGAACATCCGCGCCGCCTGCCACCGCTCCCGCCACGCCTGCCCGCTCAGCCCGGCCTCGTCCAGGTGGTGACGGGTAGTAGCCAGGCGCCTGCCACCGCGCACCACGCGCACCCGGCCCGCCGCCCAGTCGGCCTCAACCGCCGCCAGCCGCTGGTTCAAGGACTGCAGGCGGCGGGACTTGGCATGCCACTCGACCCGCGAGGCGTACCCGCGCACCAGCCCTTCGGGCTTGTCGGCCTTGGCACCCAGCGGCCGGGCCAGTCGTGCCTCGATCTGCCCGACCTGTCCCCGCAGCCAGCCGATGTGGGCGGCCTGGCCGCGCCGGGCCAGGGCCCACTGGTCCTGTGTGGCCCTGGTGATACTCCCCGCCCAGCGCGCCGACGAGCGCCCGGTCAGCCCCCGCTTGCGCGCTGCCCACGCGGCCGCATCATGCGCCAGCCCCTCCCTGGACCGGACCGCGAGATCACCGGCGGCCAGCGAGCCGAGAAGCAAACCGACCTCACGCAACACGGCCGCATCCGCCTGCGACACCCGCAGCCGGTCCCGGATGGCCACCCCGGCCGGACCCGGCACCACGTAGGACGCTGCCAGCTCCCTCAGCCTGTCCACCTGCCACCCCCATCCCGCCCTGAAGATCCAGCCACTGCACCCAACGAGCGCCACCCGCGAAGGTCACCCGTTCGGCGCAAGAACCTCCGTTCCCCTCCGGCAAGGGTCCCGGGCGCGCATCACGGACAGGACGACCCGAGCCTCACTCCCGCACACCAGAACTCACTACGCCTCAGTACACCGACAGCAGTTCCCAACCCCTGCCGTGATCACCTGACGATGACTCAGGAGCACCCATGACGACGGCCACAGCCGCCCCGTTCCGCTTCTTCTCCCTCCAGGTCGCACGGACGAGGCGGCTCGGCCCGTCGCTGGTCCGGATCACCTTCGCCGGCGACGACCTGGTGACCTTCGCCTCGCACGGCCGGGACCAGAGCCTCTCCCTCTTCCTGCCGCACCCCGGCCAGACCCACCCCGCCGTGCCCTACGAACTGGGCGACGGCTGGTGGCAGGGCTGGCGCGAACTCCCCGACGACATAAGGGCGGTGATGCGCTCGTACACGCTGCGGGCGCTGCGCCGGGACGCCCGGGGCCATACGAGCGAGATCGACATCGACTTCGTCCTGCACGGCGTGGAGCCGGATGCCGAGGTCCCCGCGGGGCCGGCGTCCCAGTGGGCCTCCCGCGCGTCGGCCGGTGACCGCGTCGTACTGCTCGGCCCGGCGGTCGAGGACAACCGGGCGATCCGCTTCCGCCCGCCCGCCGACACCGACCTGGTCGTCCTGTGGGCGGACGAGACCGCGCTGCCCGCCGCCTCCGCGATCCTCGAGTCCCTGCCCGCCGGCACCCGCGTCCGCGCCTGGCTGGAGGTCCAGCACGCCGAGGACGTCCAGGACCTGCTGATCACCGCCGAGGCGGAGATCACCTGGCTCGTACGCGACGACGGGGCCCCCATGGCCGTCGACGCGGTACGCGCCGCCCGGCTTCCGGCCACCGGGAGTCCGTACGCCTGGATCGCGGGCGAGTCCGGGTGCGTGAAGGAGATGCGCCGTCATCTCGTGCGCGAGCGCGGCATCGACCGCAGGCGGGTCACCTTCGTCGGCTACTGGCGGCGCGGGCTGACCGAGGAGCAACTGCGCGAGCAGGAGTGACCGTTCACGAAAAGTCACAGGTGGGGCGGGGTCGCCGTTCGACTTAGGTTAGGCTAACCTAAGTCGAACGCCGGGACCCCGCCCCGCTTTTCGTCCCGGCCCAGCCCTCGCCCCACCCGTCCCGCTCGGACTCTCCCGCACGGAGGACCCCCACATGCGCTCGCACCTGCTCAATGACACGACCGCGGAGCGGTACCGCCGCTCCGTGACCGAAGGAATCGAGCGGGTGGCGGCCAAACTCGCCACCACCGACCGACCGTTCACGGGTGTCACGGTCGACGCCCTCGCTCCCCGTATCGCGCGGATCGACCTGGACCGCCCGCTGCACGACACCAGCGCCGTCCTCGACGAGCTCGAAGAGGTCTACCTCCGGGACGCGATCTACTTCCACCACCCGCGCTACCTCGCGCACCTCAACTGCCCGGTGGTCATACCCGCCGTGCTCGGCGAGGCCGTCCTGTCCGCCGTCAACTCCTCCCTGGACACCTGGGACCAGTCGGCCGGCGGCACCCTCATCGAGCGCCGGCTCATCGACTGGACCAACGAGCGCATCGGCCTCGGCCCGGCCGCCGACGGCGTGTTCACCAGCGGCGGCAGCCAGTCCAACCTCCAGGCCCTGCTGCTGGCCCGCGAGGAGGCCAAGGCGGGGAGTGAACCCGGTGACCACGCCGCCAGACTCCGTGTCTTCGCCTCCGAGGTCAGCCACTTCAGCGTCAAGAAGTCGGCCAAACTCCTGGGCCTCGGCGCGGACGCGGTCGTCTCGATCCCCGTCGACCACGACAAGCGCATGCAGACGCTCGCCCTCGCCCACGAGCTGGAGCGCTGCGAGCGCGACGGCCTGGTCCCGATGGCCGTCGTCGCCACCGCCGGCACCACCGACTTCGGTTCCATCGACCCGCTGCCCGAGATCGCGGAGCTGTGCGCCCAGTTCGGCGCGTGGATGCACGTGGACGCGGCCTACGGCTGCGGACTGCTCACCTCCCTCAAGAACCGGGACCGCCTCGACGGCATCGAGCGCGCCGACTCCGTCACCGTCGACTACCACAAGTCCTTCTTCCAGCCGGTGAGTTCGTCCGCCGTGCTGGTCCGCGACGCCGCCACCCTGCGCCACGCCACCTACCACGCGGAGTACCTGAACCCGCGCCGCATGGTCCAGGAGCGCATCCCCAACCAGGTCGACAAGTCGCTGCAGACCACCCGCCGCTTCGACGCCCTCAAGCTGTGGATGACGCTGCGGGTGATGGGCGCCGACGGCATCGGCGAACTCTTCGACGAGGTCTGCGACCTGGCCCAGGAGGGCTGGAAGCTGCTCGTCGCCGACCCCCGCTTCGACGTGGTGGTCGAGCCGTCCCTGTCCACCCTCGTCTTCCGCTTCATCCCGGCCGCCGTCACCGACCCGGCCGAGATCGACCGCGCCAACCTCTACGCCCGGAGGGCCCTGTTCGCCTCCGGTGACGCCGTCGTCGCGGGCACCAAGGTCGGCGGCCGCCACTACCTGAAGTTCACCCTGCTCAACCCCGAGACCACGGCCGACGACATCGCCGCCGTGCTCGATCTGATCGCCGGCCACGCCGAGCAGTACCTGGGAGAGTCCCTTGACCGCGCTTCCTGAATCCGTCGAAGCCACTGGAAAGACCTACGACTTCGTGGGGATCGGGCTCGGGCCCTTCAACCTCGGCCTCGCCTGCCTCACCGAGCCGATCGCCGAACTGGACGGCGTCTTCCTCGAGTCCAAGCCGGACTTCGCGTGGCACTCCGGGATGTTCCTGGAGGGGGCGCACCTCCAGACCCCGTTCATGTCGGACCTGGTGACCCTCGCCGACCCGACCTCCCCGTACTCCTTCCTCAACTACCTCAAGGAGTCCGGGCGGCTGTACTCCTTCTACATCCGCGAGAACTTCTACCCGCTCCGGGTCGAGTACGACGACTACTGCCGCTGGGCCGCCTCGAAACTGAGCAGCGTCCGCTTCAGCACGACGGTCGAGGAAGTCACGTACGAGGGCGATCTGTACCACGTACGGACGGCGGCCGGCGAGGTGTTCCGCGCCCGCCACCTGGTCCTCGGCACCGGGACACCCCCACACATCCCCGAGGCCTGCGCGGACCTCGGCGGCGACTTCATCCACAACTCCCGCTACCTCCAGCACAAGCGGGAGCTCCAGGCGAAGAAGTCGATCACGCTCGTCGGCAGCGGCCAGTCCGCCGCCGAGATCTACTACGACCTGCTCAGCGAGATCGACGTCCACGGCTACCGGCTGAACTGGGTCACGCGCTCTCCGCGCTTCTTCCCGCTCGAGTACACCAAACTCACGCTGGAGATGACCTCCCCGGAGTACATCGACTACTTCCACGCGCTGCCCGAGCCGACCCGCTACCGCCTCCAGACGGAGCAGAAGGGCCTGTTCAAGGGCATCGACGGCGAGCTGATCGACGCGATCTTCGATCTGCTCTACCAGAAGAACCTCGGCGGCCCCGTCCCGACGCGGCTGCTCACCAACTCCTCCCTGAACACGGCCGTTCACGAGAACGGCACGTACACCCTGGGCCTGCGCCAGGAAGAGCAGGGCAAGGACTACGAGCTGAGCTCCGAGGGCCTGATCCTGGCCACCGGCTACAAGTACGCCGAGCCGGAGTTCCTGAAGCCGGTCCGCGAGCGGCTGCGCTACGACACCCGCGGCAACTTCGACGTGGCCCGCAATTACTCCATCGACACCACGGGCAGCGGCGTCTTCCTGCAGAACGCGGGCGTCCACACCCACAGCATCACCAGCCCCGACCTGGGCATGGGCCCGTACCGCAACGCCTCCATCATCCGTGAGCTGCTCGGCACCGAGTACTACCCGGTCGAGAAGACGATCGCGTTCCAGGAGTTCGCCGTATGAGCACCACGAGCCGGACAGGCACGACCACCGACGTGGGCACCTTCACCATCCGCCCTCTCGACGCCCTCCAGGACGCCGAGTTGCTGCACGGCTGGGTGACGCATCCCAAGGCCGCCTTCTGGATGATGCAGGAGGCGAAACTGCACGACGTGGAGCGCGAGTACATGGCCATCGCGGCCAGCGAGTACCACGACGCGTTCCTGGGGTCGCTGGACGGCGAACCCGTGTTCCTGATGGAGCGGTACGACCCGGCGCACGTGGAGCTGGTCGGTCTGTACGAGCCCGCGCCCGGAGACGTCGGCATGCACTTCCTGGTCGCGCCGACGCAGACGCCGGTGCACGGGTTCACCCGTGCAGTGATCACCGCGGTGATGGAGCACCTGTTCGCCGACCCGACGACCGCGCGGGTCGTCGTCGAGCCCGACGTGCGCAACACGGCCGTGCACGCACTGAACGAAGCCGTCGGGTTCGTGCCCGAGCGCGAGATACAGAAGCCGGAGAAAAGGGCGTTGCTGAGCTTCTGCACCCGGGAGCGGTTCGAGCGGACGGCGGGGGTGACCGTATGAGCCTCGCCGACGCCGTGGCCCACCTCTCCCCCGAGCGCTGGGAGCGCGCCAACCGCCTTCTCGTCCGCAAGGCCCTCGCCGAGTTCGCGCACGAGCGCCTCATCACTCCGGAGCCCGAGGGCGACGGCAGGTACGTCGTCCGCAGCGACGACGGCCTGACCCACTACCGCTTCACCGCCATCCTCCGCTCCCTCGACCACTGGCAGGTCGACCCCGAGTCGATCACCCGCCACCGCGACGGGGCCGAACTCCCGTCGGCCGCACTCGACTTCTTCATCGAGCTGAAGACGTCGCTGGGCCTGAGCGACGAGGTGCTGCCGGTCTATCTGGAGGAGATCTCCTCCACCCTCTCGGGCACCTGTTTCAAACTCACCAAGCCGCAGATCCCCTCCGCCGAACTCGTGAAGTCCTCCTTCCAGGAGATCGAGACCGGCATGACCGAGGGACACCCCTGCTTCGTCGCCAACAACGGGCGGCTCGGCTTCGGCGTGCACGACTACCTCTCGTACGCCCCCGAGACCGCGAGCCCGATCCGGCTGGTGTGGCTGGCCGCGCACCGCTCCCGGGCCTCCTTCACCGCGGGTGTGGGCATCGCGTACGAGTCCTTCGTGCGCGAGGAGCTGGGTGCCGGGACGGTCGAGCGGTTCACCGCCACCCTCACCGAACAGGGCCTCGACCCCGAGGACTACCTGCTCATCCCCGTCCACCCCTGGCAGTGGTGGAACAAGCTCTCGGTGACCTTCGCGGCCGAGGTCGCCCAGCGCCACCTGGTCTGCCTCGGCGAGGGCGACGACGAGTACCTGGCCCAGCAGTCCATCCGGACGTTCTTCAACACCACCAGCCCCGAGAAGCACTATGTGAAGACAGCCCTGTCCGTCCTCAACATGGGCTTCATGCGGGGGCTTTCCGCCGCCTACATGGAGGCGACCCCGGCGATCAACGACTGGCTGGCCCAGCTGATCGACAACGACCCGGTGCTGAAGTCGACCGGGCTGTCGATCATCCGGGAGCGGGCGGCCGTCGGCTACCGGCATCTGGAGTACGAGGCGGCCACCGACCGGTACTCGCCGTACCGCAAGATGCTGGCCGCGCTGTGGCGCGAGAGCCCCGTCCCCGACCTCCAGGAGGGCGAGTCGCTCGCCACCATGGCCTCCCTGGTCCATGTGGACCACGAGGGCGCGTCCTTCGCCGGCGCGCTGATCGAGCGGTCCGGTCTGGCGCCCACGGAGTGGCTCCGCCACTACCTGCGGGCGTACTACACGCCCCTCCTGCACAGCTTCTACGCCTACGACCTCGTCTTCATGCCGCACGGCGAGAACACGATCCTCGTACTGAAGGACGGCGTGGTCCGGCGCGCGATCTACAAGGACATCGCCGAGGAGATCGCGGTCATGGACCCGGACGCGGTGCTGCCGCCCGAGGTCCG
This sequence comes from Streptomyces sp. NPDC096311, assembly GCF_044763085.1. Classification (NCBI taxonomy): domain Bacteria; kingdom Bacillati; phylum Actinomycetota; class Actinomycetes; order Kitasatosporales; family Streptomycetaceae; genus Streptomyces; species Streptomyces sp. NPDC096311. The sequence goes on along the minus strand of NZ_JBIWFN010000012.1, from coordinate 306,150 downwards.
GCGGATCCGCGTCGAGGTCCCCGAGGACAAGAAACTGCTGTCGATCTTCACGGACGTCTTCGACTGCTTCTTCCGCTTCCTCGCGGCCGACCTCGCCGCCGAGGGGATCCTGGAGGAGGACGACTTCTGGCGTACGGTCGCGGAGGTCACCCGCGAGTACCAGGAGTCGGCGCCCGAACTCGCCGACAGGTTCCGGCAGTACGACATGTTCGCGCCCGAGTTCGCGCTGTCCTGCCTGAACCGGCTCCAGCTGCGCAACAACAAGCAGATGGTGGACCTGGCCGATCCGTCCGGCGCACTCCAGCTGGTCGGCAGCCTGAAGAACCCGATCGCGGGCTTGTGAAACCGGTGGGGCTCAGGAGTACGGTCCTCCTGAGCCCCATCTTTCCCGTTACACCGTTTACACCGTGGGCCAGGGCACTTGGGGCGAGCGGTAGTAGCCGATCCCCAGGGCCTCCCAGCGCGGCCCCTGCGCCGCGAGCCGCACCTTGTAGGTGTTCCAGTCGTGCGTCGACGCGGGCGACCAGCCGAGCTCGGCCGCGCCGGGCAACCGCGGGAAGGTCATGTAGTCGATGTCGGCGCCCGTGACGATGGTCTCCGTCCACAGCGGCGCCTCGACGCCCCGGATCGCGGAAGCCGGCGCTCCCGGAAGGTAGGCGCCCGGATCCCAGTCGTACGACCGTTTCACCTCCACCAGGCCCGCCCAGTCCTGCCCGAGCGGGGTGTCGGCGGTGTACTTCATGTCGAGGTAGACCCGGTCGGCGGGCGACAGCACGAGCCCCGTGCCGTTCCGCGCGGCCTCGGCGACCTGCGCCTTCTCCGTGGCACTGGTGTCGTCGAGCCCCCAGTACTGCGCGATCGCGCCCTTCACCGGGTGCGCCCCGGTCAGCTGGTGCCAGCCGACCACCGTCTTCCCGTACTTGGCGACGACCGGCTGCACCTTGTCCATGAAGGTGACGTAGTCGGCGTGGCTGGTGGAGTGGGCCTCGTCCCCGCCGATGTGGAGGTACTTGCCCGGCGTGAGCGCCGCCAGCTCCCGCACGACGTCGTCCACGAAGTCGTAGGTCACCGGCTTCGCCACGCACAGCGAGCTGAACCCGACGTCGGTGCCGGTGTAGAGCGGGGGCGCGGTCCCGTCGCAGTTCAGCTGGGCGTACGAGGCGAGCGCGGCGTTGGTGTGGCCCGGCATGTCGATCTCCGGGACGACCTCCAGATAGCGGGAGGCCGCGTACCGCACGATCTCCTTGTAGTCGGCCTTGGTGTAGTAACCCCCGTGCCCGCCACCGACCTGTGTGGACCCTCCGTACGTGGCGAGCCGCGGCCAGGAGTCGATCGCGATGCGCCAGCCCTGGTCGTCGCTCAGGTGCAGATGCAGTTTGTTGACCTTGTAGAGGGCCAACTCGTCGATGTACCGCTTGACTTGCGCGACACCGAAGAAGTGCCGGGAGACGTCGAGCATCGCGCCGCGGTAGCCGTAGCGCGGGCTGTCCTTGATGGTGCCGCCCGCGACGAGCCAGGGGCCGGGCTGCACGGAGTTCTTCTCGACGGCGGCGGGCAGCAGTTGGCGCAGCGTCTGGACGCCGTGGAAGAGCCCGGCGGGCGCGGCGGCCGTGATGGTGACACCGTCCCGCCCGCTGTCCAGGCGATAGCCCTCGGCGCCCGTCGGCCCCGCCGCGATCCGCAGCCGGATACCGCCCGCGCCGTGCGTGGTGACGGGCAGTCGGTACCCGGTGGAGGGACGCAGGACGTCGGCCAGATACGCGCCGACCCGGCGGGCCTGAGGCGAGTCCTCGACCCGGATACGGGTGCCGTCGGTGATGCGGTACGGGGATCCGCCCGCGTGGACCGAGGCGGGGGCCGGCACCACCTGCCCGAGCGGGGTCGCGGTGCGGCCCGACTCGGAGTGTGCGGCACCGGCGACGGAGACACCGGCGGCCGCCACGAGCAGCAGCGTACCGAGTAGACGGGGCGTTCTGTGCTGTCTCACATGCGCTCCCTTCGAAGGGCCCTGCAAATGAATTGCGAATGGGTATAGACCACTCTTCCGCAGACCCGGTGAAACAATCCCCCTCATGGCGGAAATCATCCAGAAGGACGGGACGTGGACCTTCGACGGCGACGCGCTGCGGCTGACTCCGGGGCGCGACAAGAACGTGAGCCTGCTCCGCAGAACCTTGGGTGAACTGACGGTCCCACTGGGAGCGTTGGCGGGGATTTCCTTCGAACAGGGCAGGAAGAGCGGCCGGTTGCGGCTCCGGCTGCGCGACGGCGCCGACCCGCTGCTCCAGGCGACCGGCGGCAAGCTCGCCGAGCCGAACGACCCCTACCAGCTCGCCGTGGAGTCCGACCGCTACGGCGTCGCCGAGTACGTCGTGGACGAGGTCCGGGACGCGCTGCTCCTGGACCGGGTGCCGGCCGAGCCGGTCGACAGCTATCTGCTCCCGGGCCCCTGCGTGCCGCTGTCCGTCTCCGCCGGCGACGGCACCGCGAGCTTCGACGGCGAGCACGTGCGCCTGGAGTGGAACTGGAAGACCGAGGACTCCAAGTCCGCCGCCGGAGCCCGCACGCTCGTCCTCACCGACCTCACCACCGTCGAGTGGCACCCCGCGGTCGGCCTGGAGAACGGCTACCTGCGCTTCACCGTCCGCGGCGCGGAGACCAAGGCCCCGCCGAAGTACGACCCCAACTCCGTCGAACTGTGGGGCTTCAAGAAGGACCCGCTGATGGCGCTGGTCGCGGCGGCTGTGCAGGCCCGGCTCCCGCATCCCACGGCCTCCCCGGAAGCCGCGCGGGCGACGGAGCGGCCGACCGCGACCGCCCCGGAGGACGACCACGACGCCCTGCTCCGCCGCCTGCGCGAACTGGGCGACCTCCACAGGTCCGGCGTCCTGACGGACGAGGAGTTCACGCTGGCCAAGCAGGCGGTCCTCAGGCGCATCTAGGAACAGCGCCGGTGCGGACCGCCTGCCCGGATGCCGTGCGCCCCGCCTTCCGGGCGCGCGGTGGGAGCTACTTCGCCCTGCGCGCCACCGTGAAGTGGTCGATCCGGTCGCCGGTCTCGGCGATGCCCTGGACCTTCAGGGTGGTGTAGTGGCCCTTCGGCGCGGGGGTGACGTCCACGCGCAGGAAGGAGTAGTTCAGGTAGCGAACGCGCGACCAGGCGACGGTCTCGTTCTGCTTGCCGTCCTTGAGGTTGATGAAGGAGGCCACGGAGTCGACCTCGTTCTCGTGCCCCTCGTACGAGTCCGGGGCACTGAAGGCGTACAGGCTGCGGCCCGCCGCACCCGCCGTGACGTACACCACGCCCTCGGTCTCGGAGTACGCCGTGTCGCCGATCGGCAGCTTCTTGGTGATCTCGTTGCCCTTGATGACGTCCGTGCGCTCGTACTGGTGGTTGTGGCCGTTGATGACCAGGTCCACCGTGTACTTGTCGAACAGCGGCACCCACTCCTGTCGCACGCCCCCCTCCGAGGCGTGCGCCGTGGAGGTGCAGTACGCGCAGTGGTGGAAGAACACGATGATGAAGTCGATGTCCTTCGCGGCACGGAACTTCTTCAGCTGGCCCTCGAACCACTTCGTCTGGGTGCCGCCGGAGATGCCGAGGTTGGCCGGGATCTCGAAGGAGACGTCGTTGGGGTCCAGGGAGATGATCGCCGTGTTGCCGTAGACGAAGGAGTAGACGCCCGGGAGGTTCTTCTTGTCCGGACCGTTGTCGGGGAGCGTCCAGCGGGCTTCCTCGCCGCCGTAGCCGTTGGGCGAGTACCAGGCCTCCATGTCGTGGTTGCCGTACGACACCATCCACGGCACGGACTTGGAGACGGACTCGGTCTGGGCGAGGAACTGGTCCCAGGTGCGCGAGTCGAACACGGTGTCGGAGGTCTTGCCCTGGCCGGCCGGGTCGCCGTAGGCGATGTCGCCGGCGTGCAGGTGGAAGGCCGGGTTCTGGCCGAGGATCAGGCTGTCGTTGGCCAGGGCGTGGTAGCTGACGCCCTGGTCGCCGAAGGCCGTGAAGGTGAACGGCTTGGCGTGCGAGGGAGCGGTGGTGAAGGTGCCGAGGGTGCCCAGCAGGTGGGGCTCGGCCGGGTCGAAGCCCGCGTGGCCGACACCGTAGTAGTACGTCTTGCCGGGGCGCAGGTGGGTGAGCTGGGCGTGCACGTAGTACTGCGTGTGGTCGCCGCTCGCGCCGACGCCGGCCGGGGTGTAGAGGCTGCGGACCTCGGCCTCGATCTTGCGGGAGAGGTCCCAGGGGTGGGCGCCGATGCGGATGAACGGCTTGTTGACCGCCGTCGGGACCTGCCAGGAGACGGTCATCTCGGTGCGCGGATCGGCGCCGTAGGCGAGGTGGCGGCCGAAGGGGGCGACGAGCGCGCCGTCGACCTTCTGCGTCGACGTCGAAGCCTCGGTCCGCTGCGTCGGCACCGCGGCCTGTGCGACGGCTCCCGGGACGAAGGCACCGCCCGCGACGGCGCCCAGGGTCACGGCCCCGCCTCTGATCATGTTGCGCCGGGAGAACTTGGCGCGGAGATACTCATGCTGCTCTGCCATGGTCATGCGCTCGGCGAGCTTCTCCGGTACGCCCATGCGTGGAATGTCCATGGCCACAGAAGTTGCTCCCGGCAGTCGACGTGGCACAAGACGCAGGATGGACAGCTTGCTAACAGCCCCCCATAAGACCTTCAACAGCCACTTGCCCGATATCGGGCAGGATTCTTGCGAATCGGCTCCCGGTACCTCAGGATCAACGGGTGCACGACGAACTTGTTGATCATCTGACGCGCTCCACCCCCCTGAACCGGGGCGAGGCACTGCGGGTGATCCAGGACGTGCTCGCCTACTTCGACGAGACGACCGAGGACTACGTCCGTCGCCGCCACCGCGAGCTCCAGGCCCAGGGCCTGGTCAACGCAACGATCTTCGAACGGATCGAGGCGGACCTGAAGTACCGCGCGGTCGCGCCGCCCGAGCTCACGCTCAGGCAGCTGCGCCGTATCGTCTACGGCTGAATCGAAACTTAGGGAATACGTATATATGTGCGGAATCGTCGGATACATCGGCAGGCGTGACGTGGCACCGCTGCTGCTCGAAGGCCTCCAGCGCCTGGAGTACCGCGGCTACGACTCGGCGGGCATCGTCGTCACGACGCCGAAGTCGGCCGGTCTGAAGATGGTCAAGGCCAAGGGCCGGGTCCGTGACCTGGAGGCCAAGGTCCCCGCACGCTTCAAGGGCACGACCGGCATCGCCCACACCCGCTGGGCCACCCACGGCGCCCCCTCCGACGTGAACGCGCACCCCCACATGTCCGCCGACAGCAAGGTCGCCGTCGTCCACAACGGCATCATCGACAACGCCTCCGACCTGCGCAAGAAGCTCGAGGCGGACGGTGTCGAGTTCCTCTCGGAGACCGACACCGAGGTCCTCACCCACCTGATCGCCCGCTCCCAGGCCGAGAAGCTCGAGGACAAGGTCCGCGACGCACTCCGGGTGATCGAGGGCACGTACGGCATCGCGGTCCTGCACGCCGACTTCCCCGACCGCATCGTGGTGGCCCGCAACGGCTCCCCGGTCGTCCTCGGCATCGGCGAGAAGGAGATGTTCGTCGCCTCGGACATCGCCGCCCTGGTCACCCACACCCGCCAGATAGTGACTCTGGACGACGGCGAGATGGCCACCCTGAAGGCCGACGACTTCCGCACGTACACCACCGAGGGCACCCGTACGACGGCCGAGCCGACCACCGTGGAGTGGGAGGCGGCCTCGTACGACATGGGCGGCCACGACACGTACATGCACAAGGAGATCCACGAGCAGGCCGAGGCCGTGGACCGGGTGCTGCGCGGCCGCATCGACGACCGGTTCTCCACCGTGCACCTCGGTGGCCTGAACCTGGACGCCCGTGAGGCGCGCCAGATCCGCCGCGTGAAGATCCTCGGCTGCGGCACCTCGTACCACGCGGGCATGATCGGCGCCCAGATGATCGAGGAGCTCGCCCGCATCCCCGCGGACGCCGAGCCGGCCTCCGAGTTCCGCTACCGCAACGCGGTCGTCGACCCCGACACCCTGTACGTGGCCGTGTCCCAGTCCGGTGAGACGTACGACGTGCTGGCCGCCGTGCAGGAGTTGAAGCGCAAGGGCGCGCGAGTGCTCGGTGTGGTCAACGTCGTCGGCTCGGCGATCGCCCGCGAGGCGGACGGCGGCATGTACGTCCACGCGGGCCCCGAGGTCTGCGTCGTCTCGACGAAGTGCTTCACCAACACGACCGTCGCCTTCGCGCTGCTCGCCCTGCACCTCGGCCGCACCCGCGACCTGTCGGTCCGCGACGGCAAGCGGATCATCGAGGGCCTGCGCAGGCTGCCCGCGCAGATCTCCGAGATCCTGGAGCAGGAGGACGAGATCAAGAAGCTGGCCGAGGAGTACGCCGAGGCCCGCTCGATGCTGTTCATCGGCCGCGTCCGGGGCTACCCGGTGGCCCGTGAGGCCTCCCTGAAGCTCAAGGAGGTCTCGTACATCCACGCCGAGGCCTACCCGGCCTCCGAGCTCAAGCACGGCCCGCTGGCGCTCATCGAGCCCGCGCTGCCCACGGTCGCGATCGTCCCCGACGACGACCTCCTGGAGAAGAACCGCGCCGCCCTGGAGGAGATCAAGGCCCGCAGCGGCCGGATCCTCGCGGTGGCGCACCAGGAGCAGGAGAAGGCCGACCAGACGATCGTCGTCCCGAAGAACGAGGACGAGCTGGACCCGATCCTCATGGGCATCCCGCTCCAACTCCTCGCCTACCACACGGCGTTGGCCCTGGGCCGCGACATCGACAAGCCGCGCAACCTGGCCAAGTCGGTGACGGTGGAGTAGAGCGCCCCGTAAAGGGCGCGGGGCGCTGACATCACGCGGCTGGGCCGCGTGGGCGCGAGCAACCCCCACCACCCGCAGCCAAACGCCCAAGAGAACGGGTCCCTGTGCCACGCCACCAGCGCACAGGGACCCGTTCCTTCAGGGGGCCGGGGCCGCCCATGCCCCGGCCCGCGCCGACATCAGCCGGTGGCCGTCACCCCCCGGCCGGCGGCGCGTCCGGGCAGTGCGGTGGGCCAGTGGGCCATCGCCGCCGTGGCCCCGTACCAGGCGAGCGCGCCGCCCGCGACGGCGAACCAGCCGCCGACCTTCCCCAGCCCTCCGCTGTCGCCGAACTGCCCGACGGCCAGCAGGAGAAGGGCGACGAAGAGCAGTGCGTACGTTCCCCGGGTGAGAAGGGGGGCGCCGCTCGCGCCGGCGGTCAGACTGAGCGCGACGAGCGCGAACAGGAGCAGGAAGAGACCGGTCGCGTTGGCGGACATCTGCGTGCCGGCCGTGACGCCCCAGGTGAACCAGAACGCGCCGAGCGCCGTGAAGGCCGTACCGGTGAAGGCGTCGTGGTCGCGGAAGGCGAACAGCCCGGCTACGAAGAGCGCGATGCCACCGACATAGGTGGCGAGGGAGACGGAGTCGGCCGCTGTCACGCCGTCGATCACTTGGGTGTTACCGAGGCCGAAGAGCAACAGGGTGAGGCCGAGCGCGAGGTGGCCGAGGGTCGAGGTGATGCTTCCCGCGGAGACGTCTTTGTCCACGGCGGGCTCCCTTCATGCATGTGCAGTTGTGCTGCGTGGTACCGGCCGTGCGATTGGTCCGGTGACCGGTATGTACCCTTCACAAGGGCACAAACCACCTCTACGCGCGAGTAGATTCATGCCGTTCCAGACAGCCGCCAAAGGGAGTTGACGGTGGGTCAGGGGCGCGTCGGAGGATGTGTCAGGGGATGACGATCACCGGGCGCTGCGCACGCTTCGCGAGCCGTCCGGCCACCGAGCCGAAGATGCGCCCGACGATGCCGTGCGTGGAGCCGACGACGATCGCGTCCGCCTCGTACTCCCGTCCGACCTCTTCGAGTTCGTGACAGATGTCACCGCCGCGCTCGACGAGGATCCAGGGCACCTCGGCCAGATATTCGGCACATGCGAGTTCGAGGCCGAGCACCTCGGTGCGGTGATCGGGCACGTCGACGAAGACCGGTGGTTCACAGCCCGCCCACACCGTGGTGGGCAGCCGGTTCGCGACATGCACGATGATCAGGCCCGAGCCGGAGCGGTGGGCCATGCCGATCGCGTAGGCGAGGGCGCGCTCGCTGGACGTCGAGCCGTCGAAACCGACGACGACGCCGTGCTTGAAGGCAGGATCGCAGGACTGGCGGGGTTCTTCCGCCGCCAGGGGCTCGGCCGCCGTGGGATCGGCGAGCGGGCGCTTGCGGTCCGCGGGATCGAAGAATTCGTGACCGGCCATGGGTATCTCGGCGTTTAGATCCTCGTGGTGGGGACGACAACGTGCGGCAGAGCTGTGTCCGGGAATCATCTTCCCGACCCCATACCCCCAAGGGTACGGCGGCACGCCTCCTCTGCCCAGATCTCGCGCGCACTGCGCGGTGTTCCCCGGAGCATGCATGAGAGGCGCCCTTAACGCAATGGTTGCTGCCCCGTACAGGCGGTTTGCACAGGGTTCACCCGGGCTCAAGCCCTTTCGTAGGTGACCGGCGGGTCGAACACGCGTTGAACCGATGAGCCACCGCCATGGAGAGCACTGGAGTACCAGGGAACCAGGGAGCAGACCGTGCCAGGACCAGAGACCGCGTCCCACCGCTCCTCCCCGGCGCCCGCCGCGTCGCCCGGGCCGGACACGGCGAGCGAGGTGGTGCGGTGGGCGGCCTTCAGCTGCGTCCTGGTCCCCGTCGTCCTCGTCGGGTTCGGCACCTCCCTCGCCGGCGCGGCCGGCACGGCGCTGGGCCTGGCGGCCGTGACCGGTGCCTGCCTGGTCCTGCTGCGCCAGTCCGAGCGCGTCGCGGCCCGCCTCCGTGCGGATGAGCCGGCCTCGCCCCGGGCCCGGCACAGCAGGACCGGCCTGCACGGAGGCGCCCCGCACCACCACCACGGCCGCCCCGGGCGTGGGCGCCGGGGTCGCACCGAGGCGCCTCGCGGGGAGGCGGACCCCGGCACGCGGGATCGCGGCGACGGGGGCGACAGGCGCCACGGGGGCCACCGAGGAGCGGGCGGCGCGGAGAGGGGAGGCGGCCCCCGGGACGGCGGTGGCGGGGCCCACAGCGAGACGGCCCACGCCGAGGGGACCACCCCCGGCGCACGGAGCCCCGGCGCCGGGGCCCGCAGCGACCAGAACCGCGCCGCGCGGGACCGGAACGCGGGGGACCGGAACGCGGGGGGCAGGAACGTGGGGGACCGGAACGGACAGGACCGGGGTACACGGAACCGGGACGCACGGAACTGGGACACACGGGACCGGAACACGCAGAATCCGGACGGCCGGGACCGGGACACACAGGACCGGGACACACAGAATCCGGACGGCCGGGATGCGGGCGGACGCGATCCCGGCGCACAGGCCCACGACACCGCGAACCCGACCGTATGGGAGCGGACCCCGGGAAACCTGGCCGAACGAGACGGGCACCCGGAGAACCTGATCACCTGGGACCGTGCCCCGCAGAACCTGATCACGTGGGACCCGGGCGGCTGGAACCGGGACGCACAGGATCCGGACACCCGCGTCCAGGGCCGGGGCCGGGACACGGGCGACCAGGACATTCAGCGCGACGCCCCTCGCGGTGGCGTCCCGCTCGAGCGCCCCGCACGGCACCGTGGCGCGCAGGATTTGGCCGACTCGCACATCATGAACGGCTTGCGGGGCAGTAGTGGCTCGGGGGCGCACAGGGGCGGGCGTCATGGCGGAGGGAAGAAGCCGGTTGACTGACCGGTTTCCGCGCACGCCCCCGCTTCTTTTCAGCCAACTTCGGTCACCCGCGCATCCCTTGCTCGAACGACCCCCCAACCCGCGTTCCACCTGCACCGAAAGCCCTCTGGGGGGCGCGCGCACCCTATGGGGATTGGCCACTGACACGAGGCGCACTTCCCTGCAAGGCTCACGAGTGCAACGCTTCGTGATCGAATGCTTCACGCCAAGTTGCCATGTCGACATTCTGCCGACTGCCGAACTGGTCACCTTGGCGCCACGGGACACAGTAGATTCGATCTTGACTGTCTTACGGCGGGGGACTCGTGCAGGACCGAGGGGAAACGTGCAGGAGCGACACAACCGAGGAGCCGCGACCACCGAGGGGGGCTTAGCAGTATGAGCCACGACTCCACTGCCGCGCCGGAAGCCGCGGCCCGGAAACTTTCCGGGCGACGCCGCAAGGAGATCGTCGCGGTGCTGCTGTTCAGCGGCGGCCCCATCTTCGAGAGTTCCATACCGCTGTCGGTGTTCGGGATTGACCGCCAGGACGCCGGCGTGCCGCGCTACCGACTTCTGGTGTGCGGCGGCGAAGAAGGCCCGCTGCGGACCACAGGAGGCCTGGAACTCACCGCGCCGCATGGCCTGGAGGCGATCTCGCGGGCGGGCACCGTCGTGGTGCCGGCCTGGCGTTCGATCACCTCGCCGCCACCGGAGGAGGCGCTCGACGCGCTGCGCCGGGCGCACGAGGAGGGAGCCCGCATAGTCGGACTGTGCACCGGCGCGTTCGTGCTGGCCGCCGCCGGACTGCTGGACGGCCGACCGGCGACGACCCACTGGATGTACGCACCGACGCTGGCCAAGCGCTACCCGTCGGTCCACGTCGACCCGCGAGAACTCTTCGTGGACGACGGAGACGTACTGACCTCCGCGGGTACGGCGGCCGGGATCGATCTCTGTCTCCACATCGTGCGGACGGACCACGGCAACGAGGCGGCCGGCGCGCTGGCCCGCCGTCTTGTCGTGCCCCCGCGCCGGAGCGGCGGTCAGGAGCGCTATCTCGATCGATCTTTACCGGAGGAGATCGGCGCCGACCCCCTCGCGGAGGTCGTCGCCTGGGCGCTGGAGCACCTCCACGAGCAGTTCGACGTCGAGACGCTGGCGGCACGCGCGTACATGAGCCGCCGCACCTTCGACCGCCGGTTCCGCTCGCTCACGGGGAGCGCTCCCCTGCAGTGGCTGATCACTCAGCGCGTACTGCAGGCGCAGCGGCTGCTGGAGACCTCCGACTACTCGGTCGACGAGGTCGCCGGACGCTGCGGCTTCCGTTCGCCGGTCGCGCTGCGGGGTCACTTCCGGCGCCAGCTCGGCTCGTCCCCGGCCGCGTACCGGGCGGCGTACCGCGCGCGCAGGCCGCAGTCGGAACGGCCGTCGGACGTGGACGGCTCCGCGGGCCAGGCCGGGCCGTCGCCCGTCCTGAACCAGGAGAGCCCGGTGCCGCTGCAGACCCGCCGCACGGCGGCCGCCAGCGCCCTGGGCCCGTCGACGTCCCTGTCGACGGAGCCGGGCAGGACGGGCACCGAGCTGTACGCGGCCGGGCGCCTGCCGGGGCAGCGCAGCGCGCCCTGAGGCGATGACGCGAGACGGGGCGGCCCGGGACCCGACGAGGGTTCCGGGCCGCCCCCGTCCCAGGCCACCACGCAGGTCACCGCCGTCCCGGATCTGCCCGTGCGCCGGAGCGCGCCGTAGGGTTAGGGCCATGAACGATCGCATGGTGTGGATCGATTGCGAGATGACCGGGCTCTCGCTGTCGGAGGACGCACTCATCGAGGTGGCCGCGCTGGTCACCGACTCGGAACTGAACGTGCTCGGCGAAGGGGTGGACATCGTGATCCGCCCGCCGGAGCGGGCGCTGGAGACGATGCCGGACGTGGTGCGCCAGATGCACACGGCTTCCGGTCTCCTCGACGAACTGGCCGAGGGCACGACCCTGGCCGACGCCGAGGCACAGGTCCTCGCCTACGTACGTGAGCACGTCAAGGAGCCGGGCAAGGCCCCGCTGTGCGGAAACTCGGTCGGCACGGACCGTGGTTTCCTGTCGCGCGACATGCCGGCCCTCGAGGACTACCTCCACTACCGCATCGTGGACGTCTCCTCGGTGAAGGAGCTGGCCCGCCGCTGGTATCCCCGGGCCTACTTCAACAGCCCGGAGAAGAACGGCAACCACCGCGCCCTCGCCGACATCCGCGAATCCATCGCGGAGCTCCGCTACTACCGCGAGGCGATCTTCGTCCCGCAGCCCGGCCCCGACTCGGACACCGCGCGCACCATCGCGGCGAAGCACGTGCTGCCCGCCGAATGACGCCTGTCCGGGGCCCCGAGGGACCCCGGAGAAAGCCTGGCGCGAGCACCCCTTCGGACCCTGTACACTTTTTCTCGGCCGGTCAGGGAAACCAAGACCGGTCGTGGTGGGTGTAGCTCAGCTGGTAGAGCACCTGGTTGTGGTCCAGGATGTCGCGGGTTCAAGTCCCGTCACTCACCCTGATCGACTGAGGCCCGGTCCGCACAAGCGGACCGGGCCTCAGTCGTGCGGTCCTACCGTGGAGCCGTGCGGTCGGGTCCGTGCGCGTCCGGCGCGCCCTCTAGGCTCACCCAGTGCCTCCACCCCACCTCCCCGCCCACACCCTGCGCACCGCCCGTCTCGATCTCCTTCCCCTGCGTGTCGAACACGCCGGGGACATGGCCGAGGTGCTGTCCGACCCGGCGCTGCACACGTTCATCGGCGGCGCACCCGCCACTCCAGAAGCCTTGCGTTCACGCTATGAACGCCTCGTCGCGGGCTCCCCCGACCCGGCCGTCGTCTGGTGCAACTGGGTACTGCGGCTGCGCGAGGAGGGGTGTCTCGTCGGTACGGTCCAGGCGACGGTCACCGGGGAGGTCGCGGAGATCGCCTGGGTGGTGGGCACGCCCTGGCAGGGGCGGGGGTTCGCCGGGGAGGCGGCGCGGGAGCTGGTCGGCCGGTTGGGCGAGGAGCCCGGCGTCCGTACGGTCGTCGCGCATGTCCACCCCGACCACCGGGCCTCCGCGGCCGTCGCCGCGGCCGCCGGCCTGGGCCCGACCGACCGGTACCAGGACGGCGAAGTCCGGTGGGAGCTGCCGCTGCGGCGGTGACCTCAGCCCCCGTGCGGGCGATTGGCGGCCCGCCACGCGTCGGCGAACCGGTGGACGTCCTCGAAGCGTTCCTCGGGGTCGGACCGGGTCGCCCGGACGATCACCGCCTGCTGGGCCGGGGTGCCCCGCCAGGCACGTTCCTCGTCGCCCGCGTCCAGCAGGAGCCGCGCGGTGCGGCCCAGGGTGAAGACCGTCGTACGGGTGTCGATCACGGCCCCGCACACGAACTCCTCGGGGGCCATGAACCGGCGCGAACCCGGCAGGCGTTCCTCCTCGACCACGAACGGGCCCGGCCGGTACTCGTCGAGGTCGACCAGATGGACGACGTCGCCCCCGAAGTCGTAGAGCAGCGCGCCGTCGTAGAAGTCGACCGCGACATGCCCGGCGACCTCCACCGCGAGATGGGCGTCGAGGACGCGTTCGAAGGCGGCGAGGACGCGGGAGATCGGCAGGGCGCGGAAGCGGGCCATGGGGCTGCCAGGGCCCCTACGGTCGCGGTACCCGCCCACCATGGCCGGGTACAGCACCTCGCCCTCCCGCCAGGGCATCACCACCGCCGCGCCGCCGCGGCCCACGGCGATGCGGTGGACCTGCGGGACGATCGCCCGGTGCCGTACGGCCCGGTGGAAGGCCCAGGCCCGTTCGAGCGAGTGCCGACCGCGGTCGGTCGCCGCCTCCTTGACGAACCAGCGCGCGCCGTCAAGCAGACGGACGCCGTACGACACGCACCCCGAGTCCTGCTCCGGGAACGCTTGGAACACCTCCCCCACCCTGCCCAGGTAGGGCTCCATGGCGGGCACTTCATCGACTCCGAGCAACGGATGGAGGACCATACCGATCAGATTGCACTATCGAAGCCTTTCCGCGCGTCAGGACGAGGCCCGCACCACCAGTTCGGACGGCAGCACGACCTGCCGCTTCTCCAGTCCGCGCGAAACCGCGGGGCGACGGTCGGCGATTTCCCCGAGCAGCAGATCGATCATGGCGCGGCCCATCTCCTCGATCGGCTGGCGCACGCTCGTCAGGGGCGGGTCCATGTGGCGGGCGATGGCGGAGTCGTCGTAGCCGACGAGGGCGACGTCGTCAGGTATGCGGCGGCCCAGCTCGCGCAGGACCTGGCGGGCGCCCGCCGCCATCACGTCCGAGCCCGCGAACACCGCGTCCAGGTCCGGGCAGCGGGCCAGCAGCTCGGTCATCGCGCGCCGACCGCCCTCCTCGGTGAAGTCGCCCGGGACGATCAGCCGGTCGTCCACGTCGTGTCCGGCCGCGCGCAACCCCTCGCGGTAGCCGTCGACACGGCGCTGGGCGCCGAAGACGTCGAGGCGCCCGGCCAGGTGGACGATCCTCCGACGCCCCCCGGCGATCAGGTGCTCGACGGCCATGCGGCCGCCGCCGTAGTTGTCGGAGTCCACGGACGGCAGTGTCTCGTCCGCCGAGCGGCGACCGCTGATCACGGCCGGGATCTCCAGCTGGGAGAGGAGGTCGGGCAGCGGGTCGTCGGCGTGGACGGAGACGAGGAGTACGCCGTCGACGCGGTGCGCGGCCAGGTACTGGGCGAGGCGCTGCCGCTCCCGGTCGCTGCCCGCGAAGATCAGCAGCAGCTGCATCTCGGTGTCGGAGATCTCCGCGCCGACGCCGCGCAGCATGTCCGAGAAGTACGGTTCCGCGAAGAAGCGGGTCTCGGGCTCGGGAACGACGAGGGCGATCGCGTCCGTGCGGTTGGCGGCGAGGGCGCGTGCCGCCGTGTTCGGGACGTAGCCGAGTTCGGCGACCGCCGCCTCGACGGCCGCGCGGGTCGCGTCGCTGACCCTCGGGGAGCCGTTGATCACCCGGGACACCGTGCCGCGGCCCACGCCTGCGCGTGCCGCGACCTCTTCCAAGGTCGGCCGGCCGCCTCCCCGGCCCCGCGCTCCGTGGCTTGCCATGGTCCGCCTCCCGTCGACGTCGCGCGCTCCGCGACTGGCCTGGAATCTAACAGTCCCGTTCATCATCCGGACCTCGGCGACCCGTACGTGGACGAGGTCCCGCCCATCCCTGCCAGGGACCCTCGACCGACCGTCCCGCCGGGGCCAATACCCCACTGACACGAGCCACTTCAACCATCCGCGACGCCTCTCCCGCTCCTCTCCCGCTCCTCCCCCGGAGTTAGCTAACAGGCCGATAACTGAACGCATCTCTCCGCGTCGGCTCCCTTGACACCCCCGCGCGAACCGACGACTCTTCAACACATCACCTGTGGGAGCGCTCCCACGGTACCTGACACATACACATCCCGCACGTTCCCCGCCCGAGCCGCAGCGAGAAACAACGGGCCCAACAGTGCAGTTGGCCGGGGGGTCGGCACGTCAGGCAACAGGAGGACGCAATGCGCACGATCACCCGTCGGTCCCGCAGTCTGGGGGCCCTCGCGGCCGTCGCCGCGCTGACCACAGGGCTGCTGGCCGGCTGTGCCGACGACAGTGGTGGCAGCAGCGATGGGAGCAGCAGCGACACGGGCGGAGGCAAGGGCAAGACCACGATCACCTTGGGTCTCTTCGGCACGCAGGGATTCAAGGAGGCCGGTCTCTACGCCGAGTACGAGAAGCTCAACCCGAACATCAAGATCGCCGAGAACGTCGTCGAGCGCAACGAGAACTACTACCCGGCGCTCGTCAACCACCTCACCACCAACAGCGGGCTGCAGGACGTCCAGGCCGTCGAAGTCGGCAACATCGCCGAGGTCGTGCAGACCCAGGCGAGCAAGCTCGTGGACCTGTCCAAGGTCTCGGGTGTGAGCAAGAGCAACTGGCTGGACTGGAAGTGGCAGCAGGCCACGACCAAGGACGACCAGACGATCGGACTCGGCACCGACATCGGCCCGATGGCGATCTGCTACCGCAAGGACCTCTTCCAGCAGGCCGGCCTGCCCACCGACCGCGACAAGGTCGGGCAGCTGTGGGCGGGCGACTGGAACAAGCTCGTCGCCGCCGGTGAGACGTACAAGAAGAAGGCGCCCAGCGGCACCACCTTCATGGACTCCCCCGGTGGTCTGCTCAACGCGATCATCAGCAGCAATCAGGAGAAGTTCTACGACTCCTCCGGCAAGGTCGTCTACAAGACGAACCCGGCCATCAAGTCCGCCTTCGACCTGACCGCGAAGGCCGCCTCGGAGGGACTGGTCGGCGCGCAGACGCAGTTCCAGCCGGCCTGGGACACGACGATCGCCAACAGCAAGTTCGCCGCGGTGGCCTGCCCGCCGTGGATGCTCGGCTACCTCAAGGGCAAGTCGAAGCCGGAGGCTGCCGGTAAGTGGGACGTGGCCGCCGCGCCCAAGTCCGGCAACTGGGGCGGCACCTTCCTGGCCGTGCCCAAGAGCGGCAAGCACGTCACGGAGGCCGAGAAGCTGGTCACCTGGCTGACCGCGCCCGCCCAGCAGGCCAAGCTGTTCAGCGTGCAGGGCAGCTTCCCGAGCGCACCCGGTGCCTACAACCTGCCCCTGGTGACCGGCGCGAAGAACGCGATGACCGGTGACACACCGATCGGCACGGTCTTCGCCGAGGCCGCCAAGGCCATCCCGACGCAGGTGATCGGCGCGAAGGACCAGATCATCCAGCAGGGTCTGACCGACAACGGCGTCATCCTCGTCACGAAGGGCAAGTCGGCCGCGGAGGCCTGGAAGACGGCCACCAAGACCATCGACAACAACCTGGAGAAGTGACCGGTATGTCCACCCGGCACGACACCGCCGCGCCCCCCACCGAGGAGGGGGGCGCGGCCCCGGGCCGTCCGCCCGCCGCCGTACCCGACGAGAAGGAGCAGCGGCGCCGCAACCGGCTCTCCCGCCGCTGGCAGCGGGACATACGGTGGAGCCCGTACGCGTTCGTCTCGCCGTTCTTCCTGCTGTTCCTCGCGTTCGGCCTGTTCCCGCTGATCTACACGGGCTGGGCCTCGCTGCACACGGTGGAGCTGACGGCGCCCACCGACATGCAGTGGGCGGGCCTGCGCAACTACACCCGCATCTTCGACGACGACTTCTTCTGGAACGCGGCGAAGAACACCCTGACCATCGGGATCATCTCGACCGTCCCGCAGCTGCTGATGGCGATGGGCCTCGCCCACATCCTCAACTACAAGCTGCGCGGCTCGATCTTCTACCGGGTCATGATGCTCGCGCCGTACGCGACGTCGATCGCCTCCGCCTCGCTCGTGTTCGTGCTGCTGTTCGGCCGCGACTACGGCATGATCAACTGGGCGCTGCACGCCATCGGTTTCGACAAGATCGACTGGCAGAACGACAAGTGGCCCTCGCAGATCGCCGTCTCGACGATCGTCATCTGGCGCTGGACCGGCTACAACGCGCTGATCTACCTGGCGGCGATGCAGGCGATCCCGCAGGACCTGTACGAGTCGGCGGCCCTCGACGGGGCCAACCGCTGGCAGCAGTTCTTCCACGTGACCCTGCCGTCGCTGCGGCCGACGATCCTGTTCACCGTCGTCGTCTCGACCATCGGAGCGAGCCAGGTCTTCGGCGAGCCGCTGCTGTTCGACGCCAACAAGGGCGCGTCCGGCGGCGCCGAGCACCAGTTCCAGACACTCGGCCTGTACCTCTACGAGCAGGGCTGGGTGAACCAGCACCTGGGCCGCGCCTCCGCGATCGCCTGGACGATGTTCCTGATCCTCATCGTCATCGGGATCGTCAATTACGTCATCTCGCGCCGGCTGCGCGCCAGTAGTTAAGGAGAACCGGCCGTGACGACGACCCTGACGAAACCCCCGGCGGACGCGGTACCCGAACCGCCGAAGCGTCTGCGGCGCCCCAAGTCGGCGCGCGCGGGCGGGCAGATGCACGCGGGACCCCTCGCGTACGTCATCCTCGCGCTGTTCACGATCGGCTCGCTGGGCCCGCTGGTGTGGACCGCGATCGCCGCCTCCCGCGACACCAACCGGCTGGCGCAGTCCCCGCCACCGTTCTGGTTCGGCTCGAACCTCTTCCACAATCTCGATGTCGCCTGGACGGAGGCCAACCTGGGCAAGGCCTTCGTCAACACCACGTTCGTGGCGGGTGTTTCCGCGGTGACCGTCGTCTTCCTGTCGACGCTCGCCGGGTTCGCCTTCGCCAAGCTGCGCTTCAAGGGCCGGGGCGCCCTCATGCTGATCGTCGTCGGCACGATGATGGTGCCGCCGCAGCTCAGCGTGATCCCGCTCTACATGATGGTCGCCAAGCTCGACTGGACGGACCAGCTCCAGGCGGTGATCTTCCCGTCGCTGGTGAGCGCGTTCGGGGTGTTCTTCATGCGGCAGTACCTGATCCAGGCGCTGCCGGACGAG
Source organism: Streptomyces sp. NPDC096311 (assembly GCF_044763085.1). Taxonomy (NCBI): domain Bacteria; kingdom Bacillati; phylum Actinomycetota; class Actinomycetes; order Kitasatosporales; family Streptomycetaceae; genus Streptomyces; species Streptomyces sp. NPDC096311. Next base: position 287,913 of record NZ_JBIWFN010000012.1, on the reverse strand, counting down.
CTGATCGAGGCGGCCCGTGTCGACGGCGCGAGCAGCTGGCGGGTGATCTGGCACGTGGTGTTCCCGGCCGCCCGGCCCGCCATGGCGGTGCTCGGCATGCTGGTGTTCGTGCAGACGTGGAACGACTTCCTGTGGCCGTTCCTGGTGCTCACCCAGACCGGCAACCCGACCGTGCAGGTCGCGGTCGCGGGACTCGGCCGCGGTTTCACCCCCGACCAGTCCCTGATCATGGCGGGCGCGCTGCTCGGCACGCTGCCGCTGCTCTTCGTCTTCGCCCTGTTCGGCAAGCAGATCGTCGGCGGCATCATGCAGGGAGCCGTCAAGGGCTGACCTCGTTCGCCGGCGGGAGAAGGGGAGCCGGGCCACCGCCGCCCCGGCCCCTCCTCCCCTCTTCTCTCCCCCTCGCCCCTCCTCCTCTTCTTCTTACTGCCGGTCTCCACGACCTCCTATGGGAGCGCTTCCATGCCTGAGTCCGCATCGCCCGTGACCTTTCCCCCCGCCTTCCTCTGGGGCGCGGCGACCTCCGCGTACCAGATCGAGGGTGCGGTACGGGAGGACGGCCGTACGCCCTCCATCTGGGACACCTTCAGCCACACGCCCGGCAAGACGGCCGGTGGTGAGACCGGTGACATCGCTGTCGACCACTACCACCGCTACCGGGACGACGTGGCGCTGATGGCGGAGCTGGGCCTGTCCGCGTACCGCTTCTCGGTCTCCTGGTCCCGGGTGCAGCCGACGGGCCGTGGTCCCGCGGTCCAGCGCGGCCTGGACTTCTACCGCAACCTCGTCGACGAGCTGCTCTCGCACGGCATCAAGCCGGCCGTCACCCTCTACCACTGGGACCTCCCGCAGGAGCTGGAGGACGCGGGCGGCTGGCCGGAGCGCGACACGGCGTTTCGTTTCGCCGAGTACGCGCAGATCGTGGGTGAGGCGCTGGGCGACCGTGTGGAGCAGTGGATCACCCTGAACGAGCCGTGGTGCAGCGCGTTCCTGGGCTACGGCTCGGGCGTGCACGCGCCGGGCCGTACGGACGCGGCGGCCTCGCTCAAGGCCGCCCACCACCTGAACCTGGCGCACGGCCTGGGCACCACCGCGCTGAGGTCCGCGATGCCGGCCCGCAACACGGTCGCGGTCAGCCTGAACTCGTCGGTGGTCAGGCCCCTTTCCCCGTCCCCGGCGGACCTGGCGGCGGTCCGGCGCATCGACAACCTGGCCAACGGCGTCTTCCACGGCCCCATGCTGCACGGCGCCTACCCGGAGGGCCTGTTCGCGGAGACCTCCTCGATCACGGACTGGTCGTACGTCCTGGACGGCGACCTCGCGGTGATCAAGCAGCCGCTGGACGCGCTCGGTCTGAACTACTACACCCCGGCGCTGGTGTCGGCGGCGGAGAAGTCGGCGGACGGCCCGCGCGCGGACGGGCACGGGGCGAGCGCGTACTCGCCGTGGCCGGGTGCGGACGATGTCGCGTTCCACCAGACCCCCGGCGAGCGTACGGAGATGGGCTGGACGATCGACCCGACCGGCCTGCACGACCTGATCATGCGCTACTCGCGGGAGGCCCCGGGTCTGCCGCTGTACATCACGGAGAACGGCGCGGCCTACGACGACAAGCCGGACCCGGAGGGCCGCGTCCACGACCCCGAGCGCATCGCGTACCTGCACGGCCATCTGGCGGCGGTGCGCGGCGCGATCGCCGACGGCGCGGACGTGCGGGGCTACTACCTCTGGTCCCTGATGGACAACTTCGAGTGGGCGTACGGCTACGACAAGCGGTTCGGGGCGGTGTACGTCGACTACGCGACCCTGGCCCGTACGCCCAAGTCCAGCGCGCACTGGTACGCGCAGGTGGCGCGGACGGGTTCCCTGCCGCCGGCGGCGCCGGCCGGCGCCGCGTAGGCCACAGAGTCCATGGTCCGGGGGAAGCGGGGGAGGGGGCGCGGCACCTGGGGGGGTGCCGCGCCCCCGACGCGGTCGAACAGAAGGGGCCGATGCCGCCCGTGCGGGACACCCCGTCGTCCCCGGCTCCACCGGTAGGCCCTGCAGAAAGTGGTCTCGGCGCCGTCGGGAAGTCCCCCGGCGCGCCGGTCGAAGGGGGGCTGGGCGGCCGTGCGGCGCACCTCCGGCGGGGTGGGCGCGGCCTCCCGTCCCGGGTCCTGCAAAGCTCCTTCCCGCCCCTCCGGGAAACCGCCCTGACCTGGCCTTTCGTGGCCTTCGGTCTTACTGTTCCCCCATCCTGGAAGGGGACCGTATGGACCGGAACATACGCACCGTCGACGATGTGCTGAAGCTGCTGGACGGCCTGTTCGCGCCGGGGGCCGATCGGTGGACGGCGGGTGGCGCCGCCTGGTGGGACGGCTTCTACGCCGACCGCTCCAAGCCCGTACCGTTCTTCGTCGCGAAGCCGGACGAGAACCTGGCCGGATACCTCGACAAGAACCTGATCGCCCCGGGCCGCGCCCTCGACCTGGGCTGCGGGCCGGGACGCAACGCCCTTCATCTGGCCGCTGCGGGCTTCCGGGTGGACGCGGTCGACCTCTCCCCGACGGCCATCGCCTGGGCGCAGGACCGTGCGCGCGAGGCCGGGGCCGAGATCCGCTTCCACTGCGGTGACGCGTTCGCGCTCACCGACCCCGACTGGGGCGGCCCGTACGACCTCGTCCACGACTCGGGCTGCTTCCACCATCTGCCGCCGCACCGCCGCATCAGCTACCTCGCCCTGCTCGACCGCGTCCTCGCCCCGGGCGGCCACCTCGCCCTCACCTGCTTCGCCGCCGGCGCGATGGGGTGCGAACTCCCCGACGAGGCCTTCTACCGGCAGTCCGCACTGCACGGCGGACTCGCCTACACACCGGAGTCCCTGCGCTGGGTCTTCTCCGACCTGACCGAGGTCGAACTGCGCCGCATGCGCGACGAGCCGCCCGAGTCCGGGCTCTTCGGCGAGCCCTTTCTCTGGACGGCTCTGTTCCGCCGCGACGGGTGACCCCCTGGCGGGGTCGGCTACTTGTACGCGCCGAACGCCTTCGAGAACGCGCCCGCGTCCTGCACGATCGAGCTGCAGGTCGCGTCGGCGGAGTTCTTCGCACCGCCCGGGCACTGCTTGTCGCGGGCGGCGGACCACATGGAGAGCCAGCCGAGGCCCTTCGACTTGGCGAAGTCGACCAGTTGGGTCGCGTCGTCGACCTTGAAGGTCTCGGCGGCGACGTCGTTGACCCCGATCATCGGGGTGATGGCGACGGACTTCCACGCCGCGCTGTCCGACAGCCCGAGGACACTCTTCACCTGGGCCTGGGTGGCGGTGGCGGCCTGCTCGGCGTAGGTGCCCATGTCACCGTTGTACGCGGGGCCGTAGTCCATCGCCATGATGTTGACCGCGGAGATCTTCACGCCGTTCGACTTGGCGTCGGAGAGCAGGCTCACGCCGTCCTGGGTCAGGCCCTCGGGCATGACCGGGAGGGTGAAGGACACGTCCAGGTCCGGGTGTTGCTGCTGGAGCTTCGCGATCGCCTTCGCCCGGTTCGTGTTCGCGGTCGTGTTCGGCAGCGCGCCGCCCTCGACGTCGAAGTCGACCTTGGTCAGGTTGTACGCGTCCACGGCCTTCCCGTACGCCGCCGCCAGCGCGTCCGACGACGAGCAGGTCGTCGCCAGCTCCGAGCCCGAGGCGCCGCCGAAGGACACCCGGACGTCGCCGCCCTTCGCCCGCAGCGCGCCGATCTGCGACGCCACGCCGTCACTGGCGAGGTCGGTCACCCCGCCCCACTTCGGCGTACAGCCGCCGCCGTCGGTGATGAAGGCCAGGTTGTAGTCCTTCACACCGGTGGCCGTGGCGCTGCCGACCAGGTCGAAGGCCGGGTAGAGGGAGGTGTCGACGTACGGCGCGAAGCCCGCGCCGGTCGTCGTGCCACTGCCGGTGGTCTGCGAGGCGGAGGGAGTGGGGGTGGGAGTGGGGGTGGACGTGGAGGTCGGGGTCGATGTGGGCGGCCGAGTGGCGGTGGGTGTCGGGGTCGGGGTCGGGGTAGGCGACTGGGTCGGGCGGCCGCTCGGCTCCGGCGTCGCGCCGTCGTCCACGGAGCACTTGGCGCCGTCGATGACACAGCCCTTCGGGTCCGCGGTGCCGTTCACGACGAAGCCGACGGTGACCGACTCGCCGGCCGCCAGCCCGTCCTTGTCCCAGGACGGCGGCTTGACGGTGACGTGCTGCCCGCTCACCGTCGACGTTCCGTTCCACAGCGAGCTGAGCCCGGCACCCGACGGCAGGTCGAACTCCAGCGTCCAGTCCCCCTTCGCCTGGCCGGTGTCGTTGGTGATGACGTACTGCGCGGTGTAACCCGTCGACCAGTCACTGGTCTTGGTGTACGCGGCACCGACGCCGGCCGCCAGCGCGGTCCCGGAGAACAGGAAGGCGCCACCACCGACCACGGCCGCGGCGACGATCCCGCCTATCGCCTTGTTCCTGCCACTGACCTTGCGCCGGTGCGTAGTGCTCATCGCGTGTGCCTGCCTTCGCCGTTCACGGGGGGGTGGGGTGCGGCAGCACGCTAGCGATCCGAGATCGGGCAAAACGCCTGATCGGGACGCCCGTTGGCGATCTTATGGTGCGCTTAAGGAAGGCATCGGGGACGGTTAAAGGTAGAGACCAATTTGGCCACATGCCCGGCCCGCGCCCGGCTCGCGCCCGATTCGCGCCGACCTGCGTCAGCTCACGCCCGCGCCTCGCCTACGACGCCGCACGGATCCCCTGTGCCCGCGCCGCACCGGAGCCCGCCCGTCCAGCTGGATCCATAGGCGCACCTCGGTGCCGCCCAGCACCGAGGAACCGATCCGCACGTCCCCGCCCGTCGACTCCGCGAGCCGGCGCACGATGTCCAGACCCAGGCCGGTCGAACCGTCGCTCCCGGAACCCTTCCCGCGCGCCATCGCCGCCTCCGGGTCCACGATGCCCGGTCCCGCGTCCGACACCAGCACGATCACCGCGTCCTCGCCGTTGTGCACGTCGACCGCGAAGGCCGTGCCCTCGGGGGTGTGCCGGAACACGTTCCCGAGGAGTGCGTCGAGGGCGGCGACGAGGTCGGCCCGGGCGACGGGTATCCGTACGAGACGGTCCACTCCCGCGACCCGCACCTTGCGTCCCTCGTCCTCGGCGAGCGCCGACCAGAAGTCCATCCGCTCGCGGACGACCTCGGACGCGTCGCACCCGGCGCCGATGACTGTCGCCGCCGTCTGCGGCTTGGCCTCCCGGGCCGTCCTGATGATCGTGTCGACCTCCCGCTCCAACTGCGCCACCGCCGCCCGCGTCTGCTCGGCGGCCGGCCCGTCACCGAGCGAGGCCGTGTTGAGCCGCAGCACGGTCAGCGGGGTGCGCAGGCGGTGCGAGAGATCAGCGGCCAGCTCCCGCTCGTTCGCCAGGAGTTGTACGACCTGATCCGCCATGGAGTTGAACGCCACCGCGGCCAGCCGCAGTTCGTTCGGCCCCTCCTCGGGCACCCTCGCGCCGAGCTTCCCCTCCCCCAGCTCGTGCGCGCCCTCGACCAGCCGCTGGGCCGGCTGCACCATCCGTACCCCCAGCCGGTCGGCGACCGCGACCGAGCCGATGATGAGCGCGACCCCGACCGCGGCGAGCACCGCCCAGGCGGTGCCGACCCCGTTGCTGACCTCGGACTCGGGGACGTACACCTCGACGACCGCGATCTCGCCGGAGCTCAGCGCGGTGGGCTGGAGCAGGGTGGAGCCGCCGGGGACCTCGGTGGTGGAGGCCCGGCCGATGCCGCGTGTGGTCGCGATGTCCTTGGCGGCGGCGCGCTGCCGTCCGATGTCGACCGCCTTGGCGCCGTCGCTCGCCGGTATGTGCACGGCCATCCCGTCGTCCGAGCCGGCGGAGGCGACGACCCGCTCCAGCTGGTCCCGGTCGGTGGTGATGGACAGCGCGGGCGCGATGGCCGCGGCCTGCCGCTCGGCGTTCGAGAAGGCGCGGTCCCTGGCCATCTCCTTGATGACGAGCCCCAGGGGGACCGCGAAGGCCACCACGACCATCGTGGTCACCGCCACGCACACCTTGACCAGTGCCCACCTCATCGCGGCGGCTCCAAGCCCGGTGGTTCCAGCTTCACGCCGACCCCGCGGAGCGTGTGCAGATAGCGCGGACGCGCCGCCGTCTCGCCCAGTTTCCGGCGCAGCCACGACAGATGGACGTCGATGGTCTGGTCGTCCCCGTACGACTGCTGCCACACCTCGGCGAGCAGCTCCTTGCGCGCGACGACGACACCGGGCCGCCCGGCGAGAAACGCGAGCAGGTCGAACTCGCGCCGGGTGAGGTCCAGTCGGGCGCCGTCCAGCTCGGCCTGGCGGCGCAGCGGGTCGATGGACAGGCCGCCGACCCGGATGACCGGCGACGCGGGCGTGTCCCCCGTCGCCCGCGAGCGGCGCAGGACGGCGGCCATCCGCGCGGACAGGTGCTCGACCGAGAACGGCTTGGTCAGATAGTCGTCCGCCCCGTCGTTCAGCAGGCGGACGATCTCCGTCTCGTCGTCCCGCGCGGTGGCGATGATCACCGGGACGTCGGTGATACCGCGCAGCATCTTCAGCGCCTCTGCCCCGTCCAGATCGGGCAGTCCGAGGTCCAGGATGACGACGTCGAAAGAGAAATGGGCAACCTCGCGCAGCGCCTCAAGGGCGGTGCCGACACTGCGCACCGTGTGCGCGGCTTCGGTGAGATGCCGGATGAGAGCGCTGCGTACGAACTGGTCGTCCTCGACCACGAGCACACTTGCCATGCGCCGCACCGTACGCCATCTGTGCGATGCCGGTCCGGTGCCTGTGGACAACTCGGGCCGCCGTCCTGTCCCGAGAGACGGGAGACACCCATGGGGCGCGTGAGGCAGTATGGCTGGCGATGCTCCGAGGATTCGTACACGTACTGGCTTGGTCGCTCGCCACGGGCGCGGCGGTCACGCTGTCGTGGTGGGGTGTCCACGCGGTCATGACGGGGACGGCCTACGATCCGCCGCGCGCGCTGCCCGTCATGGCGGGCGGGGCGACGACGCAGGAGGCCAAGGCGCTTGCCTCGTCGACGAGTCGGCCCCCGGCGAGTCCGAGCCCCGCCGCCTCGAAGCCGACGGCGAGCCCGCGGCCGAGCGCGACGCCGGTCGCCTCGGCATCGCCCTCCACCGACCCGGGTCCGAGCGCCTCAGGACCGGCGGGGCGGGTCAAGAGTTACGACACCGGCGGAGGGCGGGCCGTCTTCGATCTCGGCACGACCTCCGCGACGCTCGTCTCGGCGACGCCCGGTTCGGGGTGGTCGATGCAGGTGTGGAAGACGGAGTCGTGGATTCGGGTGGAGTTCACTTCGGGGGCGGATCGGGTGTCGGTGTTCTGTACGTGGCACGACGGGCCGCCGCGGGTGGAGATCGGCACGTATTAGCTGCGCGGGCTTTGCGGGTTGAGTGCGGGTGATTCGCGGCTGGGCGCGCCCACGCGGCGGAGCCGCATGGTGAAACAGCCCCGCGCCCCTTTGGGGCGCGTCACACTCACCGGAACACGGAAGCCGGCGGGGCCGGGGATGCCACCGCCGCCGCGTCCAGCACCGGCAGCGCTCCCCCGGTGAAGTCGGTGAGCTGTCTGCCGTGTTCGAGTCTCGCCGGGTGCGGGTCCGAGGCGGCGCGGCGGGTGAGTTCGGCCAGGGGCAGGGGGTGGCCGGAGGCCACGAGGACGGCGTTGCCGAAGCGTTTGCCGCGCAGGACCGTGGGGTCGGCGATGAGGGCGAGTTCGGGGAAGACGGTCGCGGCGGTGGCGATCTGGCCGCGCAGGTGGGCCAGCGGGGGGCCGTCGGCGAGGTTGGCGGCGTACAGGCCACTGGGTTTGACGGTTCTGCGGACGTCGGTGAGGAACTCGACCGAGGTGAGGTGCGCGGGGGTGCGGGCGCCGCTGAACACGTCCGCTATCACCAGGTCCGCCCAGCCGTCGGGGACCTTGGCGAGGCCTTCGCGGGCGTCCAGGGAGCGCACGCGGATACGGGCGTTCGGGTCCAGGGGGAGCTCGCGACGGACCAGTTGGACGAGGGCCCCGTCGCGTTCGACGACCTGCTGGGTGGAGCGGGGGCGGGTCGCGGCGGTGTAGCGGGCGAGGGTGAGTGCGCCGCCGCCGAGGTGGACGGCGTGCACGGGCTTGCCGGGCGGGGCCACGAGGTCGATGACATGGCCGAGGCGGCGCTGGTACTCGAAGCTCAGATGGGCGGGGTCGTCGAGGTCGACGTGGGACTGGGGGGCGCCGTCGATGAGGAGGGTCCAGGCGCGCGGGCGGTCCCGGTCGGGTATCAGCTCGGCGAGGCCGCCCTCGACCGTCTCGACGACGGCGTCGGCCGACGCCTGCCCGCGGCGCGAACCGCGCGACGCGTCACGCGCCGCGCCCTGTGCGTCGTCGGACCGCTTGTTCCTCGACCTTCCCATCCTGCCATTATCAGGGCGTACAGGGAGGTCGGCGCAGCGGCAACCCGTGGGGGCGCCGCCCGGTGTCTCCGGTGTCAGCGGCAGTTGTCCGCGGCCTCGATCAGCCGGGCCGCCTCGCCCAGCGCCGCCCGCAGCACGGCCGGGTCGGTCGCGAGGTCCGCGTCGCCGGGCGGCAGCAGCCAGTCCGAGCCCTCGACGGGGGGCTCGGGTGCCACCAGGCTGAGACCGCGACCGTTGGTCTGGGTGCAGGTGCTGCCCGGCATGTCCCAGGCGTCCGCGGTGCCGGGCGGCACCAGGAAGCCGAGGGTGTCGCAGCCGTCGTCGAGCAGGACGGGCCCGACCAAGGCGCAGGAGCCGCGGCGCAGGATGTCGACCGCCTCCAGCCCCTGGCGCGCCGGAACGGTCACGAGGTCGCAGTCGGCGACCGGCTCCGGTGGGGCGTCGCACTCGGGGGACGGCCGGTGCCCGTCGGTCGGCAGCGGCGTACGAAACTCGGTGCTCTCCATCCCGGCCTCCAACACGGAACCCCTCCTCCTGCACGAGTGGGTCGGGAGTTCGGGTGCGCTCCCGGTCCACCGGGTTCAACGCGTCAGAACGTCAACGGCTACGGCACAACACAGCCGCAAAGGATGGCAGTTCATGGCAGATCGTGGATGAGATATCCGTTTTGTAGCCAAACCCAGCGTGGCGACGCCGTCACAGCAGGTACGTTCTTGCTCCGCCGGGACAAGGCGACACACGCCGCAACACGGACAACTCGCCTTGAGTCCGGCATGGTTCGACGGTTCGCAAGAGAGGGCCCGGCCATGGCGTCGTCAGCGGTGACCTCGTCCCAGTCCCCCCGGCCACCACGGCCGAATCTCGCCTTCCGGCGGCTGCGCGGACAGCGCTCGCCGGGCGAGTTCGCCGCGGCGGTACGGAGGGCCGCGCGCGAGATCGGGGAGCGGGTCAGCTGTGACGCGCGCTACATCGGGCGGGTCGAGGCAGGCGAGATCCGCTGCCCCAACTACGCGTACGAACGGGTGTTCCTGCACATGTTCCCCGGCCGCACGCTGACCGACCTGGGCTTCTCGCCCCGCTCGTCCGTACGCGGCCGAGGGGCGCGCGACACGGACGAGGCGCCCCCTCCCCACACCACGAGCCCGACGTACGCCACCGGTGAGACGGAGGAGACGCACGAGACGTATGACACGCAGGACCCGTATGACACGCACGAGAACCACGAGGAGAGCGACGTGCAACGTCGCGCATTCATGACTGGAGGCACCGCCACCGTGGCGGCGGCCTCACTGGGCCCCTTCGGGGTCGCCTTCGGCGCTCCGGCCGCGGCCGCGGACCGTCGGGTTCACCGGGTGGGGACGTCCGAGGCGGGCGCCCTCGAAGAGGCCGTCCGCCGGATCCGGCTGCTCGACGACCGGCACGGGGCCGACGGCCTCTACCGGCGGGCCGCGGCGCCGCTGCGCACGGCCTACGAGCTGCTCGACGCGGGCACCACCCGGCAGACCACCGCCGACCGGCTGTACGCGGGGGCGGGCGAACTGGCGATCTCGGTGGGCTGGTTGGCACACGACTCCGGGCGCTTCGAGGACGCGCGCTCGCACTACGCCGAGGCGCTGGCGACCGCCAGGATGTCCGGCGACGCGGCCCTCGAGGCGCACGCCTTCTGCAACACGGCGTTCCTTGCACGCGACGCGGGGCGCCCGCGCGAGGCGGTGCGCGCGGCGCAGGCGGCGCAGCGCGCGGCACGCCCGCTCGGCTCCCCGCGGCTGCTCTCGCTGCTCGCGCTGCGCGAGGCGGGCGGCTGGGCCGGACTCGCCGACCGCCCGGGGTGCGAGCAGGCGCTCGTCCGCGCGCAGACGCTCTTCGAACGCGGCCCCTCGGAGACCGATCCCGAGTGGATGACCTTCTACGGAGAGGCCGAACTGGAGGGTCTGGAGGCGCAGTGCTGGTCGACGCTGGGCGACTGGACCCGCGCGGCCCGCCACGCCCGGCGCGCCGCGCACCTCCAGGACCCGCACTTCACCCGCAACATCGCCCTCTACACGGCCGAGCTCGCCGACGACCTCGCGCGCGGCGGCCGCCCCGACGAGGCCGCCCTCGCGGGTCTGCGCGTCATCGACCTGCTGGGCGAGGTCCAGTCGTCGCGCATCCAGACCATGTTGGCGGGCACCGCGCGCGTACTGCTGCCGCACCGCCGGGCGTCGGGTGTGTCGGCGTTCCTCGAGCGCCACGCGAGTCTGCCGCGCATCGCGTGATCCCGGCCGCCGGCCGGTGCTTACGCGGTCAGGTGCCCGCAGTCGTTCCACGCCTCGATCGCGGGCTCTGCGTAGGCCCAGCCGAGCACCGACAGCGAGGTCGGGTTGAGGCGGATACGGGCCGCGAAGTCGAGCGGGAGGCCGAGCCAGCGGGCGCCGATCGAGCGCAGGATGTGCCCGTGCGCGAAGACCAGCACATCCCGGTCCTCCGCACGGGCCCAGGCGACGACCTCGTCCGCGCGCGCGGTGACCTGCTCCAGGCTCTCCCCCTCGGGAACACCGTCGCGCCAGATGAACCAGCCCGGGCGCACCGCCTGGATCTCGGCCGGGGTCATGCCCTCGTACGCGCCGTAGTCCCACTCCATGAGCGTGTCCCAGGTGGTGGCACGCTCGCCGAAGCCGGCCAGTTCGCACGTCTCACGCGCGCGTGCCAGCGGACTGGTGCGCACCTCGACCCCCGAGAGCTCGTCGAAGGGCGCCCGGTGCAGCCGCTCCCCCAGCACCTTGGCGCCGCGTCGGCCCTCTTCCAGGAGCGGGATGTCGGTCCTGCCGGTGTGCTTGCCGGACAGTGACCACTCCGTCTGGCCGTGCCGGGCCAGCAGGATGCGCGGTGCCATGAAGAGAAGCCTTTCCGGTGCGCGTGCAGGACGTGCGGGACGAGGAGGAGACGCGGACCTGGGAGATGGGTCATCCCATCATGTCCCACCCCCGCCTCGGGCAACCCGGCGGGCGATCTCTGCGTCTTTGACGACCAGGGGGCGCCTCCTTAAGCCGTTCACATACACCGTAAAATCGGATGGCCGCGTCATCGGAGCGCAATCGGCTGGTCACGTAGGCAACAACCACAGGTCACGCAAGCAGATGGGGGAGGGCGATCGGATGCCGCAGACCGATGCACGGCGAACCGAGGCGGCACCGCGCGCCCGGCTCCGCCGGTGGACCGAACTGCGCACCGCCGCATCGCACACCCGGCTGCGCTGGTGGACCGAGCTGCCGCTGCTCGTGATGGTGTACGCGTCGTACTCGGCGGGCCGGCTGCTCGCCCGGGGCGGCACCGACGACGCCGTCGGTCACGGCCTGGAGATCCTGCGCATCGAGAAGGCCCTCCACCTCAACGCCGAGCACCCGCTGAACCGGCTGTTCACCCGCGAGGCCTGGCTCGGCGTCCCCGCCGACTTCTGGTACGCGTCGCTGCACTACCTGGTGACGCCCGCGATCCTGATCTGGCTCTTCCGCTCCCGGGCCGTGCGCTACCGCGCCGCCCGCACCTGGCTGATGACATCCACGCTGATCGGGCTGATCGGCTTCACGCTGATGCCGACCTGCCCGCCCCGGCTGCTCTCCGCGGGCCACGGCTTCGTCGACACGATGGCCCAGTACAGCTCGTACGGCTGGTGGGGCGGCGAGGCGAGCGCGCCGCGCGGCCTCGGCGGCATGACCAACCAGTACGCGGCGATGCCCAGCCTGCACGTGGGCTGGTCGCTGTGGTGCGGAGTGATGCTGTGGCGCTACGGCCGCACACCCGTCGTCCGGCTCGCGGGCATCGCCTACCCGCTGCTGACCACGATCGTCGTGATGGGCACCGCCAACCACTACTTCCTCGACGCGGCGGCGGGCGCCACGGTGATGGGGATCGGGCTGCTGCTGACCCCGTACGTGCTGCGGCTCGCGGACCGCGTGCGGGGGCTGCTCAGTGCCCGCATCCCGTGGGTCGCGGGCGCCTCGCGCGGCGCACGTTCCTCAATTGTCAGTGGCGGATGCCAGACTTCCGCGGGTGAGCGAATTCCCCGACAGCGCGAGTCCCGAACCGGGCCCGAAGCCGAGCCGGGTGCCTCCCCCAAGGATGCCGGGGAAGGTGCTGCGGCAGCGGCTCGCTGAGCTGCGCGGTTCCGCCGTACCGCCCAAGGCGCTGGACGCGCGGGCCCTCGCGGCGCTCGCCGCGAACCCAGGGTGCGATCGGCGCGCTTTGCTGGACGGCGCGGGCGTCGACAAGGCGAAGCTGGCGGACGCGCTGGGCTCGCCGTCCGCCTTCGGCCAGTCCCAGTTCGCCTTCATGCGGGGGAACGCGTTCGAGGCGCGGGTCAAGGCCGACGGCGGCGCGGAGCTGCTGCGGCTGGTGCACGAGAAGCTTGACCCGGGCGCCGAGCCGCCCGCGGCCGGTGTCGTCCCCGACCTGAGCGCGGTCGGCCCCGAGGGGCGCGCGGCGCGTACGGCGCTCGCCCTGCGCGAGGCCACCACGGCCGCCGCCTGGACCCTGCTCGACCACCCCATGCTCGCCCTCGACGTCGCGGGCTCCCCCGCCTTCCTGGAGCCGGACGCCGTCGTCGTGCATCCCGACGGAAGCTGGACGGTCGTCGAGATCAAGTCCTTCCCGATGCTGGACGGCTCCGCGGACCCGGCGAAGGTGGGCGCCGCCGCCCGCCAGTCCGCGGTCTACGTGCTCGCCCTGGAGGAGGTGGCCGCGCGCCTCGGTGCGGGGCCACAGGGGCGTGGCGCCCGGGACGGCGGCGCCGTCCCCGACGTTCGCCACCGGGTCCTGCTGGTCTGCCCCAAGGACTTCTCCAACCTGCCCACCGCGTCGGCCGTCGACATCCGCAAGCAGCGCGCGGTCACCCGCCGCCAGCTGGACCGCCTCACTCGCGTCGAGGACATCGCGGACACCCTCCCCGAGGGCACCTGCTTCGCCCCCGGCCTCCCGGCCGCCGACCTGACGAGCGCCGTCGAGTCCGTCCCCGCGCCCTACGCCCCCGAGTGCCTGGCCGCCTGCGAGCTCGCCTTCCACTGCCGCGACCGCTCCCGCGCCGAAGGCGTGGTGACGGCCCTGGGGCGGTCACTCCGCTCCGAACTGGGCGGGCTGACGACGATCGGTGAGGTCCTGGCGGCGGCCCACGGCGCGGCCGGGGACCCCGACGACCCGGCGGTCGTGGCCTTGCGCAGGGCCGCGACGCTGCGGGCGGAGGCCCTGCGGGAGCGCGCGACGCCTCCCACCGGCCGGCCGGAGCCGGCCGGCGAAGTCCTGCCGGAGGTGGCCCCTTGTCGCTGATCGCCACCCTCGCCCGGCTGGAGGCCGTCGAGAGCGGGCGGGCCCAGCCCCTCGCCACCGTGCGGCACCGGCATCTCACCGAGCGGCCCCTGGTGTTCGTACCGCTGACCACCGCGGGTGAGGCCGGGGCCCCGCTCGGGGCGCTGGTGGGCACGGCCCGGGACGCGCCCCGCCTGCTGGTCGTGCCGCAGCCCCGGGACCGCGACCTGCGGTTCGCGTTCCTCGCGGAGCTGGCCGATGTCGTACTGCCGTACGTGGACACGTACGCGGACGTCGTGGAGGCGGCCGAGCGCAGCGAGACCGATCCCGAGACCGGCAAGCGCGTCAAGGTCGAGGTCGAACTGTGCGCGGACGCCCCGCAGCTGATCGTCCCGAGCCGCGCGGGCGTGGAGTTCGTACGGCTCCTCGGCCGCTCCACGCGGTTTCGGCGCACCGCGGAGCAGGAGCCGGAGGCACCCCATCCGGCGCCGCCCCGGGTGCCGTTGCTCGGGCGGTGGCTGACGCACTTCGGGGAGCGGGCCCGGGTGCCCGGCTCCGCCCTGCTGCTCGCCCTCACCGACGTACTGTCCCGGCACTGGGCGACCGGCCAGAGCAGCCTGGAGGACCAGCACCTGGGGGCGCTGCTCGCCTGGATCGACCCCCCGGAGGGTGCGTCGGGCGCGGCGGACGCGCTGCGGGCCGAGTTGCGGCGGGATGCCCGGGGACAGCTCGTGTGCCCGCCCGCGGGCCCGGCCACCGATCCCGCCTTCGACAACGAACTGCTCGCTCCCGCCATCGAGCGCTACGACCGCGCGCGGACCGCTCTGGCCGCCGCCGAGGACGGCTTGGAGGCGGACGACCGGCTCGGTGAACTCACCGCCGCCGAGCGGGAGATCCGCGCTCTCGTCGAGCAGGTCACCCGGCCCACCTGGGACGCGGTGTGGCGCGGCCTCGACCTGCTGCGGACGCTCCCCGAGGGCACCCACGCGGCCGACCGGTGGACCCGTGACCGCTGGTCGTTCACCGGCCACCGCGACCGGATCACCGCGGGCGAGCCCCCGCAGCCACGCCGTGACGACGCGGTCACCGCGGCGAACAAGCTGGCCACGCGCGAGCGCGAACAGGCCCGCCTGGACGCGCAGGAAGCCCTCGACGATCCGCTGGTCATGGCCGGGCGGCGGCTGGTCGGGGAGGCCTTCGCGGGTGAGGTCACGGACGTCGTCATGGCGTACAGCGAGAGCAAGCGGCCGAGCCCCCGCCCCCTGGTGACCGTGCGCACGGACGACCGGCCGCACCTCGGGGAGCGGACGAAGGTGTACCGGTCGCTGGGCGGGAAGCCGCAGGCGGCCGAGTTCGTCGGGTACGAGGAGTCGTCGGAGGGCGACGGGCTGTTGGTCCTGCGGATCGTCGACAAGATGGGGCGCGGCAAGGAACCCGAGACCGGGTCCGTGCCGGAGAAGGGGGACCTCCTCTGCTTCACGCTCTTCGAGCACGAGCAGCGGGGCGGCGCGAAGCTGCCCGACCCGGAGGAGACCCCGTGGACGCACGGCGGACCGCCGGGCGAGCCCGACGCGGTATCGCGGCCGGACCCGGTGACGGAGGAGGACATCCTGTGACGACGGTCTTCGATCCCGCGGCCGCGGCCGGCCGCGCCACCGACGCGATCCTGGACGACACCCTGCACGGCACGCACCGCGGCGTCGTGGTCGACTCGCCCCCGGGTGCCGGGAAATCCACCCTCGTCGTCCGCGCGGCGCTCGAACTCGCCTCCGCGGGGCGCCCGTTGATGGTCATCGCGCAGACCAACGCCCAGGTCGACGACCTGGTGCTGCGGCTCGCCGAGAAGAACGGGGAGCTGCCGGTGGGGCGCTTGCACAGCAGCGATCCCGACCCCTACGACAAGGCGCTGGACGACCTGCCGAACGTACGCAAGTCCACCAAGGCCGGCGATCTGGCCGGCCTGGACGTGGTCATCTCGACCGCCGCCAAGTGGGCCCACGTCAAGGGGGTCGAGCCGTGGCGGCACGCGATCGTCGACGAGGCCTACCAGATGCGGTCGGACGCGCTGCTGGCCGTGGCGGGGCTCTTCGAGCGGGCGCTGTTCGTGGGCGACCCCGGGCAGTTGGACCCGTTCGCGATCGTCGGCTCGGAGCAGTGGGCGGGGCTGTCGTACGACCCGTCGGCGTCCGCGGTGACGACACTGCTGGCCCACAACCCCGAACTGCCGCAGCACCGCCTCCCGGTGTCCTGGCGGCTGCCGGCCTCCGCGGCGCCGCTCGTCTCGGACGCGTTCTACCCGTACACGCCGTTCCGCAGCGGCACCGGACATGGTGACCGGCGGCTGAAGTTCGCCGTGGCGTCGGACGGTTCGGGTCCCGACCGGGTCATCGACGAATCGGCGGAGGCGGGTTGGGGGCTGCTGGAGCTGCCCGCCCGGCACACGCCGCGTACGGACCCGGAGGCGGTGCGGGCCGTGGCCCAGGTCGTACGACGGCTGCTGGACCGGGGCGGTGCGGCCACCTCGGAGCGGGCGGACGAGCCGGTGCCGCTGACCGCCGACCGGATCGCCGTCGGCACGGCGCACCGGGACCAGGCGGCGGCCGTACGGGCGGCGCTCGCCGACCTCGGGGTCGCGGACGTCACCGTCGACACGGCGAACCGGCTTCAGGGGCGGGAGTTCGACGTCACCGTGGTGCTGCATCCGCTGTCCGGGCGGCCCGACGCGACCGCGTTCCACCTGGAGACGGGGCGGCTGTGCGTCCTCGCCTCGCGGCATCGGCACGCGTGCATCGTGGTGTGCCGGGCGGGGGTGACGGAACTGCTGGACGACCATCCGTCGACGGAGCCGGTGCAGCTGGGGGTCACGGTGAAGTTTCCGGACGGCTGGGAGGCAATGATGTCCACATGGGATCACTGGTCTGAACACCGGGTGGTCTGGCGTCCCTGACCAGCACCCCGGCACCTGCCCGGCAGGCGATCAGCGCGGCGCCGCCCAGTCCGCCGGACGGAGTCCGGCACGCCGCCGGAGGCGGCCATGGGAAACAGCCCCGACGGCTGGGAGGCCCATCACGCGGTGCTGTCGCATGTGGCGGAGCATCGGGGGCTGTGGCGACCGTAGATCCACCCATGGATCCACAGCGGATCCACAGGGGGCGGCCGGGGGTCCGGATGGCACGGTTGTACGGGTCCGCCCACGCGGGCCTACTTGCGCGGACGGGGGAGAATGGACGGTGGCCCACCCACGAAGCGGGCCCCTGAACCGTACGAGGAGGAGAAGACATGGCGGAGCCCACGCCGCGTCGGAACGAACCGCGGCTACGCCCCGCGCCCCTGCTCTTCGAGCCCGCGGAGGCGGCCGGTGATCCGGAGCACTTCTTCGATCTCGAGTCGATCGACGATCCTCGGGCGCTGCTGGCACGGGCCACGGAGCTGACGCTCGCGTTTCGCGCCGCAGCCGATCGGGCGCTCGAGTTCCAGGCGCTCGCCGCCGCGCAGCTGGCCGATCCCCGGCGGTTCGACCGGCTTACGCCGGCTTCGATCGCCGAGCGGGCCGAGTGGACCGAGGACTATGCGAAGAAGATGATCGAGTTCGGGCGGGATCTGCTGCGGGGAGCCGAGGGTGATGGGCGGGGGCTCGGGCATGGGGTGGGCGACCATGCGTGAGCCGGTCGTTTCGGTGTAGTCGGGGGGTCTCCCGCAGCCTGGGCTGGTCGCGCAGTTCCCCGCACCCCTGAAGGCCTCAAAGGTCTGGCATATGCCGCGGGGCAAGGTACTCCTCCCCCTGCGTCCTGTCCCGGGTTTTCGCAACTCTCGGGGGGCGGGTGCTTACCGACGGTAGATCTCATAGCCATGAGCAGCACACGGAATCCGGCAAGCTCCGCCGCCCCGTTGCCCGACCGGTTCGACGTCTGTGGCGTCACCCCGGACGGAGCCGCCTGGCTCGCCTCGGCAGGAACGTATCCGCGCAGCACCCTCACCCTCTGGGAGGAACGCCCGACCTCCCCGGTCGTCCTGCCCTGCGGCACCGCCTTCGACATCGTCAACGTGCCCGCGATCTTCGGCCGGCGGATGCTCGACCAGCTGTGGGACGAGGGGCCGGGCTCGGGCCCTGTGGCCGTGCACCGCGGGCGGACGCTGCTGTTCAGCGCGCCGGGCACCGCACAGCGCCTGCCGTCGCTCCTGGAGTGGGAGGAGTGGGGGGCGGGCGAGTCGGCAGGATCCGGGCGCGTCGACGCCATTCCTCCGTTGCTCTGCCATGGGGTCGGCGACGCCGTGACCGTGCCCGCCCTGAGCCCCGTCGCCCACCTCACATCCCGCTGGCTGGTGGCCCCCGACACCCGGCATCCGTGGCTTCCGGGGCCCGAGATCCTGGTGTGGGCGGCCGTCCGGGCGGCCCGCACGGCCGCCTCCGCCGCGGTGCGGATATCGATTTTTCCTCCCGCCGATCAGGATGCTAAGGTCTACGACGTCAGCAGGCGCCGCTAGCTCAGTTGGTTAGAGCAGCTGACTCTTAATCAGCGGGTCCGGGGTTCGAGTCCCTGGCGGCGCACAGACGGTAGGAAGCCCCTCGCGAAAGCGAGGGGCTTCCTGCGTGTCCGGCTCAGCGCGGGCGAGGGGCTCAGCCTGTCGTGATCTTCACTGTCCACGCCCCGGACGCCGTCCGGCCCTCGACCTCGACACGCACCTTCTCGCCGGGGACCGTGAAACTCTCCCCGAGTCCGACCGGCGCGTCCGCCAGGGGCGGGTAGACCGATTCGCCCCAGCAGGACTCGGAGTGCGGGTGGGCGTCGATGACCTCGACCGGGCCGCCGCCGGAGTCGGCCTCGCTGCGGATGCGGTAGATCAGGACGCCCTGGGTGCAGGTGGCGCCGTCGTTGCCCGTCGAGGTGCGCGCCTCGAAGGCCAGCGCACTGTCGGGCCCCGTACGGACCACCGCCAACTTCGTACCGCGACCGGAACCGAAGATGCGCGCCCCTGGGGCCGAGGTGGGCAGAACCGCCCCCGAGGCCGGCAGGGCCGAGGCAGACAGAGCCGGGGCTGACAGGGCCGAGGTCCGCGCCCCGGAGCCCGAGGCGGCTCCCCCGGAGACGGAGCCTGAGCGGGGCATCCCGGGACCGGGAATCGACCCCCCGGACCCCGAGGCGGAGCCCTCCGAGTCCGAGGTCGACCCCGCGGAACCCAGAGCCGGTGCCGGACCGGCCTGGGCAGCGGCGCTCGCGACGGAGACCGGCGCTCCCGATGCCGCCGTCCCCGCCCCGCCCGTCACCGGACCCGACCCCAGCGGCTCCAACGTCAGCCTCGTGGTCCCGTGCTCCCGCAGACAGGCCACCTGGCGAGTTTCCAGCCAGCCCAGTTTCCACTTGTGCCAGCCGAACAGGTCGGGGGCAAGGCCGAACTGGCTGCCCATGAGGTCCCAGTCGCCGACGTAGGTGTCCCAGTCGCCCTTGCCGTCGGTGGGGCGATGGTAGAGGTCGGGCAGGTCGAAGGCGTGCCCCGTCTCGTGGGCGAGGACGAGGCGGTCCGGCGGGTGCTTCTCGAAGACCGTGACGACACGGCGGATGTCCTTGCCGTCGGCTTCGATGGGGGTGTCGAGGTTGACGACCTTCGTCGCGTCCGAGTCGACGCCCGGCGCGTCCGGGTCGGCCACGAAATAGACGATGTCGTAGCGGGAGAAGTCGACCTGCCGGTCGGCCGCGGCGACCGCGTCCCGCAGATAGGCGCCGCGCCGCGCGGCGTTCCAGTCACGCTTTATGGCGTACGAGGTGGAGGCGTGCGGCATCCGGATCCAGTCACGCTGCGGATGCGGGCGCAGCGTGAACCTGCCGTACGAGGCGCGCTCGAAGAACTGGCTGGTGGCCGGGAAGTAGTCGGCGGCCAGTTCGGCGGGGGTGGTGCGGGGCCGGGAGTCCGGGAAGGACAGATAGACGAGCACCGCGTCGAGGGAGCGGGTGGGGCGCGGATAGTCGGCGTTCCAGGTGTCCAGGCCCTCCGAGTGGTGGGCCTCGGTCCGCCTCAGGGCACAGGGGGAGAAGAGGGGTTCGGCGAGTGCGGGGCCCGTGATCAGGGAGGTCGCCGCCAGCGCCGTCATGGAGGTGAACACGGCCGCGGTGCTGCGCCAGCGCGGCGCACCCTGCCGAAGGGAGGCCCGCAGCGCGCCCGGACGAGCGACGGCCCACAGCGCGCCCGGACGAGCGGGGACGCGCGGCACGCCGAGAACCGTCAGGACGTCAGGAACCCGCGACACGTCACGGGTTCGACGCCGCCGGGCCTCTCGGGCGAGATCCCTCAGGGGGCGCTGACGCGGCACGTCGACCTCCGGATGCGGTTTTCGGGACACCGCACCCAGCCTGGGTGAGTTCGTGACACTTTGCCCTGTTTGCCTGCACCAGACGGGTGAGGGACCATGAGTGGCCGAAACCCCGGACGACACCCCGAACACTCACGGAACGTCACATGCGATCGCCAGGCACAGGAACCGGTCCAGATGCAGGCAGAAACGATCTGTCAGAACCGGTGGTTGTTCCGGGACACTGGACTGTGGCTGGAAGGCTCCGGAACCAGCCTCTATGATCGGCACACTTTCCTGCACGGACACGGCTTGTTCGGCCGTCCAGCACCGGCCGACCACCCGAGAGACCCATACGAAGAACGAGTGCACTGCGGGAGCGAGCGGTGAGCGGAACGTCCGAAGGGCCGACGCCCACGGCAGATCTCATCCGGTCGGCCGTCACAGAGCGTCACATCGACACACCTCCGCGTACGTCTCCTCGTACGTATGCCGGGGTACCTCCCGGCGCACCCGTCTCCGCCGTTTCACCCCCCGGCGCATCCCCATGCGCCGAGGCCTCTCCCGGCACGTACGCCCCGGCGGAAACACTCCTCGACGTCGTCGACACGCCTGAGTCCCCCCTCGACACGCCCGGGCCCATCTCCGGCCCGCCCGAGTCCATGCCTGGCGTTTCCGAGTCCGTCCCCGATGCGGCGCTCATCCCGCCCGCCGGGACCTCGGCATCTCCCGGCGCCTTCCGTGCCGCCTTCGGCGCCGCGCCCCTTCCGATGGCCGTGGTCGACCGCGAGGGCCTGGTCGTCACCGCCAACGAGTCGCTCGGCGCGCTGCTCGGGACCGGATCGGGCGCGCTCGAGGGACGGATCGCGGCCGATCTGGTGGATCTGGCCTCCGACGCCCGCACCTGGCACGCGTACCGCGAGGTGCTGCGTGGCCGGCAGGCCCGGCTGCGCTGCACCCGCCGCCTCAAGCACCCCGACGGGCACTCGCTCTGGGTGCAGGTGACGGTCGCTCCGCTGCCCGCGCGGGAGGAGGCGGTACTGCTGTCCATCGCGGACATCAGCGCCCGCCGTGAACTCCAGGCGCGGCTGCGGCACTTGCAGATGCACGACCCGGTGACCCGGCTGCCCAACCGCACGCTGTTCTTCGAGCGGCTCTCGTCCGCCCTGGAGTCGGAGGCGTACGAGGAGGGCGGCACCGGCCGGATCGGGCTCTGCTATCTGGATCTGGACGGGTTCAAGGCGGTCAACGACACACTCGGCCACCGGGTCGGCGACCGGCTGCTCGCGGCCGTCGCCGAACGGCTGACGCGCTGTGCCGACGAGGCGGGTTACGCCCGGGGGGCCACTCCCCTGGTCGCCCGGCTGGGCGGCGACGAGTTCGCGCTGCTGGTCGAGGACTCGACCGGGACGGACCAGTTGGCCGACCTCGCCGAGTCCGTCCTGAAGTCACTGCAGGCGCCCTTCGACCTCTCCGGGCAGCGGCTGTCGGTCTCCGCGTCGATCGGGGTCGTCGAGCGGCGCGCCGCCGGGACGAGCGCGACCCATCTGATGCAGGCCGCGGACACCACGCTGTACTGGGCGAAGGCGGACGGCAAGGGCCGCTGGACGCTGTTCGACCCGGAGCGCAACGCCCACCGGATGACCCGTCAGGCGCTCTCCTCCACCCTCCGGGCGGCGATCGACCGGAACGAATTCGCCCTGGAGTACCAGCCCTTGGTGGGCATGGAGGACGGCGGGGTGCACGGGGTCGAGGCGCTGGTCCGCTGGAACCATCCGCAGTTCGGCACGCTGACGCCGAATCGGTTCATCGGATTGGCCGAGGAAGACGGTTCGATCGTGCAGCTCGGCCGTTGGGTACTGGCCACGGCCTGCCGCCAGGCCCGTCGTTGGCAGCTGGACCATCCCGACGCGGTGCCGATCTTCGTCAGCGTCAACGTCGCCGTACGGCAGGTGTGGGACTCCGACCTGGTCGCGGACGTGGCGGAGATCCTCGCGGAGACGGGTCTGGCCCCGCATCTGCTCCAGTTGGAGCTGACGGAGTCGGCGGTGATGGGCTCGGCCGGGCGGCCCCTCCAGGCCCTTCAGGCCCTCAGCGACATGGGCGTGCGCATCGCCATCGACGACTTCGGCACCGGGTACTCCAACCTCGCCTACCTCAGCCGCCTGCCGGTCTCCGTCCTGAAGCTGGACGGCTCCTTCGTGCGCGGCTTCCAGTACGAGGGGCCCGACGGCGGTGCCGGCGGCGCCCACCCCAACCCCGCCGACGAGGTCATCGTCGAGGCCCTCATCCAACTCGCCCACCGGCTCGGCCTGACGGTCACCGCCGAGTGCGTGGAGACCGCCTCCCAGGCCACCCGGCTGCGCGGGATCGGCTGCGACACCGGGCAGGGCTGGCTGTACTCCCGCCCGGTGGCGCCGGATCGTATCTCCGCCCTCCTGACCGCGAGTTCCTGACGGCGAGTTCCTGACGGCGAACGGGTCCTAGTCCGCGTGCGGCAGCCCGTACGCGTCCGCGATCAGTTCGTACGAGCGCAGGCGTACGTCGCCGCCGTGGGCGTTGCCCGTGAGCATCAGCTCGTCGGCGCCGGTGCGCTTGTGGAGGTCGTCGAGGCCGGCGCGGACCTCGTCCGCGGTGCCGTGGATGACGTTGGCGTTCCAGGAGTCGACGAACTCACGTTCCATCGGGCTGAAGTCGTACGCCTCCGCCTCCTCGGGGGTCGGGACGAGACCCGGACGGCCGGTGCGCAGACGGACCATGTTCAGGGCCGCGGCCCTGACCTGACGGCGGGCCTCCTTCTCGTCGTCCGTCGCGAGGGCGGAGACGCCGATCAGGGCGTAAGGGGCGTCCAGCACGGCGCTCGGCCGGAAGGACTCGCGGTAGAGGTCC
The DNA here is from genome assembly GCF_044763085.1 of Streptomyces sp. NPDC096311. Taxonomy (NCBI): domain Bacteria; kingdom Bacillati; phylum Actinomycetota; class Actinomycetes; order Kitasatosporales; family Streptomycetaceae; genus Streptomyces; species Streptomyces sp. NPDC096311. Next base: position 265,020 of record NZ_JBIWFN010000012.1, on the reverse strand, counting down.
AGCGCCGGGATCGTGTTCTGGGCCGAGAAGTGGTGCGCGAAGGCGAAGGGGAGGCCGAGCACGCCGGCCAGGCGGGCGCTGAAACCGGAGGAGCCGAGGAGCCAGACCGGGGGGCGGTGCGGGGACTGTACGCCGCCCGGGGAGGTCGACTGGACGGGGCCCGGGACCGCGTGGATGCGGGCGTAGGGGTGACCGGCCGGGAAGTCGTCGTCCAGGAAGCGGGTCAGCTCCGCGAGCTGCTCGGGGAAGTCGTCGGCGCCCTCGTGGAGGCGCTCGGTGCGGCGGAGGGCGGCGGCGGTGGCGCCGTCCGTGCCGGGGGCTCGGCCCAGGCCCAGGTCCACTCGGCCCGGGGCCATGGCTTCCAGCGTGCCGAACTGCTCCGCGATCACCAGGGGGGCGTGGTTCGGGAGCATGACGCCGCCCGAGCCCAGGCGGATGCGGGTCGTGTGGGCGGCGAGGTGGGCGAGGATCACCGCGGGCGAGGAGGAGGCCACGCCCGGCATGGAGTGGTGTTCGGCGACCCAGTAGCGGTGGAAGCCGCGGGACTCTGCGAGGCGGGAGATGGCGACGCTGGTGCGCAGGGCGTCGGTCGCGGTGCGGCCGGCGCCTACGGTGACCAGGTCCAGTACGGAGAGGGGTACGGGCGCGGTGCCTTGCGCGGTGCCTCGGATCTCGTCCGTGTCGTCCACCGGGGTGCCTCCTGTTGCGTACGTGTTGCTGTCCTCACGGCGCCAACAGGAGACAGTCCCCGTTTATTCCCGCCACCGCGCCCCGGCACGCCGGAACGGTCTCTCGCCCCCGCCGCCCCTACCCGTCCCATCCTTCTGGGGCTCCGCCCCAGCCCCCACCAGGGGCGCTGCGCTCCCTGGACCCCCGCATCGGCCTGAACGGCCTCGTCCTCAAACGCCGGACGGGCTGAAGACGCGGGCCGGGGGCTTTCAGGGGCGCGGGGAACTGCGCGAACGGCCCCCACCCCGCCGCAGACGACGTGCGCACCCCGGGAGGCGTTACGCCTGGATGATGGGCTCCTTTGTGAAGAGGGTGCCGAGGGCGGGGGCGTTCACCTTGCGGTCGGCGAGGCGTAGGGCCTCCCAGACCGAGACCTGGTTGGCGGTGAGGACCGGCTTGGAGAGGTCCTTCTCCAGGGCCGAAAGGTGCGCCGCCGTATGGAGGGCCGTGTCGGGCAGGAGGACGGCGTCCGCGTCGGGATGGTCGCCGGCCCGGGCGAGCTCGAGGACCTCCGCCTCACCCCAGGTCCCGACCTCCGCCGCCGTGGTGATCCCGGCGGCCCTGATCGACACGACCTCCACTCCCGCCTCCCGAAGGAACGCGGCGAAGAGGTCCGTCACGTCCTGCGGATACGTCGCCGCGATCGCGACCCGCCGGGCCCCGACTTCCCGGACGGCGTGCGCGAACGCGAAGGACGTGGAGGAGGCGGGCAGCCCGGCCGCCCGGGCCAGGGCGCGTACCTGCTCGTGGGCGCCCTCCCAGCCGTACACAAAGCTGGCGCTGGTGCACGCCCAGACCACGGCCTCCGCGCCGGACAGCCGCAGCTCCTCGACGCCCGCCGAGAGCCGGACCGCCGAGCCCATCTCGCGCAGCGCGTCGACCCGGTGGGCGTCCTCCCCGATGTCCGTGTGGACGAGCTGGAGGCGGACGTCGCTGCCCAGGAGCTGTTCGATGCGCGGGTAGTCGTCCTCGGCCGAGTGGCCCGGGTAGAGGAATCCGAGTGCGGTCATGCCCAACCTTCCTGTTCTTCCGGCAGTACGGGTCCCCCGCGGGCGGACTGATCGATCAGCCGCTGATAGGGGCCCACCGCCCGGGTACCCAGGTGACGCAGTGCCGCCCACATCGTCACCTGGTTGGCCGAGATCACCGGTATGCGCAGTTCCGCCTCCAGCTGGGGGATGACGTCGTACGTCGGCAGGTTGGTGCAGCTGACGAAGAGGGCGTCGGCCCCTTCGCCCCGCACCGCGCGGCGGGCCATGTCGACCACATCACGGTACGGGACTTTCCAGATGTGCCTGGTCAGACCCATGAAGGCGCGCCCGGTGACATGGACGCCCGCCTCAGCGAGGTACGCCTCCAGGGACTGGGTCACCGAGACCGTGTAGGGCGTGACGAGAGCGATCCGGTGGGCGGCCAGCTCGGTGAGCGCCTCCAGCAGCGCGCCGGAGGTGGTCAGCGAGCGGACCTCCCCCGCCCGCGTCATCGCCTCGCACATCGCCCGCTCGCCCGCGACCCCGCCCACGAAACTGCCGGAGGTGCACGCGTACGCCACGACCTCGGGCGCGACCGCGTTCAGCGCACGGACCGCGTCGCCGAGCGTCTCGTGCTCGGAGACCAGGCGGGCCAGGTCCAGGCTCACCTCGACCGGCACGAACGGGGTGCGGGTCAGATGCAGGGAGACGTCGTCGGGGACCCAGCGCCACAGCTCGCGGTCCAGGGCGAAGTCGAAGGGGGCGACGACGCCGATCCCGCGCTGGGGGCGGGGGCCGCCGAGAAAGGAGACGTCCATGGCAGCACCGGCCTCACGAAGGGAGACGAAGGGGCAACGGACCGTGTGTACGTCCGTGTTGACGAAGGTAGGTTCGGGTGCGAGCGTGGTCAATCCGCGCATCTCAGACGGCTCCGGCCGCCCCCGCCCACCCCGCACGTTCGTCCCCTCAGGAACTCAGGAAAGCGGACGCATTGCGAAACGGTTTCCCTCGCCCGCCCCGCCCCGTATCCGCGTCGGCCCCGGCCACCGGGTCCGGCGCCGGGTCCCGCACCACCCTCCTCGTCCTGGACGCCGAGCCGCTCCCTCGCCTCGGCAGACTCACCGGCCGGGTGCGGATCGAGCACGCCGACGAGTCGACGCTGGCCGAGCGACTGCCGCGCGCGGACGTACTGCTGGTCTGGGACTTCACCTCGCACGCGGTGCGCCGCGCCTGGCCCGGCGAGGGTCCCCGGCCGCGCTGGGTGCACACGGCGAGCGCGGGCGTCGACCATCTCATGTGCCCCGAACTCGCCGCGTCCGACACGGTGGTGACCAACGCGCGCGGGATCTTCGACCGGCCGATCGCCGAGTACGTCGCCGCGCTGGTCCTCGCGATGGCCAAGGACCTGCCGAGGACGTGGGACCTTCAACGGCAGCGGGAGTGGCGGCACCGGGAGTCGCAGCGGGTGGCGGGCACGCGCGCGTGTGTGGTCGGTTCCGGGCCGATCGGGCGGACGATCGTCAAGACGCTCAAGGCGCTCGAGGTGACGACGGCCCTGGTGGGGCGTACCGCGCGCACCGGGATCCACGGGCCCGAGGAGCTCGACCGGCTGATGGCGCGCGCCGACTGGGTGGTGTCGGCGGCGCCGCTCACCGAGGCCACGTACGGCATGTTCGACGCGCGGCGCTTCGGGATGATGCAGCCCTCGGCGCGCTTCATCAACATCGGCCGTGGGCAGTTGGTCGTCGAGGACGCGCTCGCCGAGGCGCTGTCGAAGCGGTGGATCGCGGGCGCGGCCCTCGATGTCTTCCTGGACGAGCCGCTCGGCCCGGACAGCCCGCTGTGGGGTGTCCCCGGACTGATCGTGTCGCCGCACATGAGCGGGGACACGATCGGGTGGCGGGACGAACTCGGGGCGCAGTTCGTGGAGATGTACGAGCGCTGGGAGGCGGGCAGACCGCTGCCGAACGTGGTCGACAAGAAGCGCGGATACGTACCGGGGCACTGAGACTTCCTCTGGAGGGGCCGATGTCGGAACTCGTCGAGCTGACCGCGGTACAACTCCTCGACGGCTACCGCAAGGGCGAGTTCAGCCCCGTGGACGCCACGCGGGCGGCGTTGCGCAGGGCCGTGGAGATCCAGCGGGCCGTGAACGCGTTCGTACGTCTCGACGCGGACGCGGCCCTCGCGCAGGCGGCCCGGTCCGCGGACCGCTGGCGGCGGGGTGAGCCCGCCGGGCTGCTGGACGGGGTACCGGTCTGCGTCAAGGACATCCTGCTGATGCGCGGCGGACCGACCCTGCGCGGCTCCAAGACCGTTGATCCACAGGGACGTTGGGACGAGGACGCACCGTCCGTCGCCCGGCTGCGCGAGCACGGAGCGGTGTTCCTCGGGAGGACGACGACACCCGAGTTCGGCTGGAAGGGCGTCACGGATTCGCCGCTGTCGGGGATCACCCGCAATCCGTACGACGTCACGCGCACGGCGGGCGGCTCGAGCGGCGGCAGCGCGGCGGCCGTCGCGCTCGGGGCGGGGCCGCTGGCGCTGGGCACGGACGGGGGCGGCAGTGTGCGCATCCCGGCCGCGTTCTGCGGGATCTTCGGTCTGAAGCCGACGTACGGGAGGGTGCCGCTGTACCCCGCGAGCGCGTTCGGGACGCTCTCGCACGTGGGGCCGATGACACGGGACGCGGCCGACGCGGCGCTGATGATGGACGTGATCAGCGGGCCGGACGCCCGTGACTGGTCGGCGCTCGGGCCGGTGGACGGGTCCTTCGTCGAGGCCCTTGGGGGTGGGGTGCGCGGGCTGCGGGTCGCGTACTCGCCGTCCCTCGGCGGGCAGGTCGCGGTCCAGCCGGCCGTCGCGGCGGCGGTGCGGCGGGCGGTGGAGCGGCTCGCGGGGCTCGGCGCGTACGTCACCGAGACGGACCCTGATCTCACCGACCCGGTGGAGGCCTTCCACGTCCTGTGGTTCGGCGGTGCGGCCCGGGTGGCCCAGCGGCTCGGGCCGCGGCAGCGGGAGTTGCTGGACGCGGGGCTGCGGGAGATCTGCGCGCGGGGCGCCCGGTTCAGCGCGCTGGACTACCTGGCCGCGGTGGACGTCCGGATGGAGCTCGGGCGGCGGATGGGGCGCTTCCACGAGTCGTACGACGTGCTGGTGACGCCGACCCTGCCGCTGACGGCGTTCGCGGCGGGGGTGGAGGTGCCGCCGGGCTCCGGCCACCGCCGCTGGACGGGGTGGACCCCGTTCACGTACCCCTTCAACATGACCCAGCAGCCCGCCGCGAGCGTCCCGGTCGGCACGGACGGCGACGGCCTCCCGGTCGGCCTGCAGATCGTCGCCGCCCGCCACCGCGACGACCTCGTCCTGCGCACGGCACACGCCCTCTACGAGACGGGCACCGCGGGGGTGGCTCCGCCGCCGGGGTTCTAGGGTCTGTCCGGCGGATCAGGCCGGAGGGAAGTAACGGCGCCTCACAGGCACAGGTGAGCGGTCTGGTGCGGGCAGCTGCAAGGCGGAGGAGGGAGTCATGGCGCAGCCATGGCGACCGACGACAACGCCGCTGGGGGCACCCCCTGCTCGAAGAGCTTGGGGGAGGGCGTGCCAGACCCCGCGTCCGCGGCATGATCCGCCGGACAGGCCCTAGGCAGGGCCCGGAGCCCTACGGAAGCTGAGCGTCTCCCCCAGGGCGCCCGAGCGCCAGAGGTCGTTGCAGGCCTCGGCCATCGCCTCCAGGCCCTCGGTCACCTGGCCCCAGACGATGCCCGGGACCCAGCCCACGTCGCCGTTGAGCAGCAGGTTGTTGCGTTCGTAGAAGAGGGCGAGGTCGACGACCGTGGTGCCGGGGCGTACGTCGGTGTCGTAGCCGTAGGCCTTCGTACCCAGTTCCGTGCCCGCGAAGGCGAAATAACAGAGGTCTCCGGGAATGGGGGTAACTGTCGGATTTTCCAGCGGTGGCTCCGATTTCGCGAAAGGCGGGAAAAGGGCGTAGATCTCATTGCGTGCGTACTTCGCGTGGTAGACGTCGCCGCCCAGGGGTAGCGCGTCCCACACCGCCGCGCAGGTGACCGGCGCCCGGTCGTCGAGCAGTTTCGCGGTGCAGTGGATTCCGCGCTTGACCAGCGAGACCTCGATGAATCGATCAGCCATGCATTCCATGGTCTCCCCGGAGTCAAGGGCGCCTCGACATCACTCGACGTCGTACGGGGCCGAAATCGATCCGAATACTTCGCATGCTCTCGGGTAGCCGCGCGGCCATGGCTCCACCACTCAGTAATGACGGGAATGACGGGACCGACCCGGAGAAACGAAGTCCGAGTCGGCGGTCGCTGCTCGCGGGTGTCTCCGCGCTCGGTGCCGTCGGCGCGCTGGGCGCCGCCGGCTGCACCCGGGTCGCCACCGCGTCCGACAACGGCGGTGATCTCCTCGACCGGCTCAAGGCGCAGGGCGTCGTACGGCTGGGCATAGCCGGTGAGATCCCGTTCGGCTACATCGACAAGAACGGTGAACTGACCGGCGAGGCACCCGAACTCGCCAAGGTGATCTTCAAGCGGCTGGGCGTCGACCGGGTGCAACCCGTGCCGACCGAGTTCGGCTCGCTCATTCCCGGGCTCAACTCGCAGCAGTTCGATGTCGTGTCCGCGGGGATGTACATCAACCCGGAACGCTGTCAGCAGGTCGTCTTCGCCGACCCGGACTACCAGATGCTGGACGCCTTCATCGTGCGCAAGGGCAATCCGAAGGGCCTGCACGACTACAAGGACGTCGTGGCGAAGAAGGCCAGGTTCGCGACCGGCACCGGGTACGCCGAGATCCAGTACGCCGTCGAGGCCGGGTACAAGGAGAGCGACATCCTGATCGTGCCCGATCAGGTCGCCGGGCTGAACGCGGTCGAGGCAGGCCGTGTCGACGTCTTCGCCGGGACCGCGCTGACCATGCGCGAGGTGGCCAGAAAGTCCCGCAAGGCCGAGAGCACGAAGCCCTTCACGCCCCTGGTGCAGGGCAAGCCGCACGTCGACGGCGGCGGCTTCGCGTTCCGTTCCGCCGAGACGCGGCTGCGCGACGCCTTCAACGTGGAGCTGAAGAAGCTGAAGGCCGACGGGGAGTTGTTCCGCATTCTGCGGCCCTTCGGGTTCACCCGGGCCGAGATGACCGACATGACCGCGAAGGAGCTCTGCCGCGGATGACCTCGGGACTCTGGGAACTCGTACTCAAAGGTGTCTGGGTCACCGTCCAGTTGCTGTTCCTCAGCTCGCTGGTGGCCGGGGCCGTCTCGTTCGCCGTCGGTGTCGCGCGCACCTCGCGGCGGTGGATCGTCCGCTTCCTCGCGGGCCTCTACACCGAGGTGTTCCGCGGCACCTCCGCCCTGATCATGATCTTCTGGGTGTACTTCGTGCTGCCGCTCGCCTTCGGCTGGCAGCTCGTCCCGATGTGGGCGGGCACGCTGGCGCTGGGGCTGACCTACGGGGCGTACGGCAGTGAGATCGTGCGCGGCGCCCTGAACGCCGTCGACCCCGCCCAGCGCGAGGGCGGCATCGCGCTCAGCTTCACGCCCTGGCAGCGGATGCGGCTGATCCTGCTGCCGCAGGCGGTGCCCGAGATGATCCCCTCCTTCTGCAACCTGCTGGTCGAACTGCTCAAGGGCACGGCCCTGGTGTCGATCATGGGCATGGGCGATCTGACGTTCAGCGGCAACCTCGTGCGGCTCGCGCTCCAGGAGAGCGCGGAGATCTACGCGTACGTCCTGCTGATCTACTTCGCGATCGCCTTCGTGATCACCCGGCTGATGCGGGCGCTGGAGCGGCGGCTGAAGGCCGGGATCGGCAAGGCGCCCCAGCCCGCCAGGACCACACCGCGACGCGCGGAAGCCACCGGCGTCGGCGCGACGGGAGGTGCCGCATGAACTGGGACTGGGGCGCGGTGCGCGACTTCATGCCGCACTTCTGGGACGGACTGCTGGTCACCCTGCAGGCGCTGGCGCTCGGCTCGGTGATCTCCTTCGCCCTGGGTCTGGTGTGGGCGCTGCTGATGCGCACGCCGACCCGCTGGGTGCGCTGGCCGGTCGGGGTCGTCACGGAGTTCATCCGCAACACCCCGCTGCTGGTGCAGCTGTTCTTCCTCTTCTACGTGCTGCCCGAGTGGAACATCACGTTCTCCGCGCTGACCACCGGTGTCGTCGCGATCGGGCTGCACTACTCGACGTACACGATGCAGGTCTACCGGGCCGGTATCGAGGGCGTGCCGGCCGGCCAGTGGGAAGCGGCCACGGCGCTCAACCTGCCGCTGCGGCACACCTGGACCGCGGTGATCCTGCCGCAGGCGATCCGCCGGGTGGTACCCGCGCTCGGCAACTACGTCATCTCGATGCTCAAGGACACCCCGATGCTGATGGCGATCACCGTGCTGGAGATGCTCGGTGAGGCGCGGCTGTACTCGCAGGAGCACTTCCAGTTCACCGAACCGCTCACGGTCATCGGCGTGGCCTTCATCCTCGTTTCCTATCCCGCTTCCCTCCTTCTGCGAGCCCTGGAGCGACGTCTTGTCCGCTGACACTCCCCTCGACACGTCCAAGACCGCCGCAGGTACGACCCCTGCGGAAAAGGCCGACCACACGGCCAATCCGCCGGTGGACGGCGGCGAGCTGATCCGTTTCGACAAGGTCACCAAGCGCTTCGGGGACAACACCGTCCTCGACGGCCTCGACTTCCGCGTCGACTCCGGCAAGCACGTCACACTGATCGGCCCGTCCGGCTCCGGCAAGACGACGATCCTTCGGCTGCTGATGACCCTGGCCAAGCCCGACGAGGGCACGATCACGGTCGCCGGTGAGCGGCTCCACCCGGCCCCCGAGAAGCAGATCCGGGAGGTCCGCAAGAAGATCGGGATGGTCTTCCAGCAGTTCAACCTCTTCCCGAACATGAAGGTGCTCCGCAACATCACCGAGGCGCCGGTCACCGTCCTCGGGCTGTCCGGGGACGAGGCCGAGGCGCGGGCCCGGGAGCTGCTGGAGATGGTGGGCCTCGCGGACAAGTGCGACGCCTACCCGAGTCAGTTGTCCGGCGGACAGCAGCAGCGGGTGGCGATCGCGCGGGCGCTGGCGATGCGGCCCCAGGTGCTGCTTCTGGACGAGGTGACGTCCGCGCTCGACCCCGAGCTGGTCACGGGCGTCCTCGACGTCCTCCGAGACATCGCCCGCACCACCGACATCACGATGCTCTGTGTGACCCATGAGATGAATTTCGCCCGCGACATCTCGGACCAGGTGCTGATGTTCGATTCCGGCCATGTCATCGAGTCCGGTTCGCCCGACCGGATCTTCACCGATCCGGAACACGAAAGGACCCGGGAATTCCTCAGCGCGATCCTGTGACCACACATAGTGAACGCGACAAGGTGCGAGGTCCGGACCATGTGGCATGCCCGCCGAGCCATGACCTCGGCATATGCCAGGGTGTCGCACTCCTGCTGAGCGAACCGGAGCGCACCGACTTTCTCGCCAACAGCCCCTCCCCACCAAGCGTTTGACAGTTATCGTGGAGGAGCTCAGCTGTCCGGATCGATGGCCCAAAAAGCGCAGGGGGAAACCGTGGCGCTGATGAACGAGCCGACCGCGCCGTACCACTCGGCCCAGGACGCCCTGCGCGTCCTGGAGACGGTGGCCCGGCACTCCGGCGGTGTCACCGACGTCGAGCTGGCCCGCCAGACGGGCCTCGGCACGGAGCGCCTGACCGCACTGCTGCGGATGCTGCGCCGGGAGGGGTACGTCGAGCAGGTCGTCGACGGCGCGTACGTCGCCGGTGCCGCCCTCGGCCGGCTGGGCTCCGCCCACGGCCGCGACCAGGCACTGCGCGAGAAACTCCAGCAGACCATCGACCGGCTGCGCGACTCCGTCGGCGCCGCGATCTACATCAGCCGCTACATCGACGGCGAGGTGCACGTCACCCAGTGCGCCGAGGGTCCCGCGACCCCCGCGGTCAACGAATGGGTGGACTTCCGCTCCTCGGCCCACGCCAGCGCGGTCGGCAAGAGCCTTCTCGGCCAGCTCGACCTGAACGCCCGGCGCGACCACCTCTCCCGCCACAAGATGGCCCGCCTCACCTCGCGGACCATCACCAACGAGCGGCTGCTGCTGTCCCGGCTCGACGCCCAGCCGGCCACGGTGCCGGTGCTCGACCTCCAGGAGTACGCGATCGGCACGGTCTGCGCGGCCGTCCCCATCACCGCGGGCTCCTCGGTCGGCTGCCTCGCCCTCTCCCTCCCGGTCGAACACGCCCATCGCCTGCGCCGCGCCGCGGACACGCTCAACCGCGGCGCCACCCCCGTCCTGCTCTCCCTGGCCATCTAGGACCCGCTCCTTTGGATCAGGCCCTGGGTGGTCGGAAGCACCCGTCCGGACCAGGTAGTATTTCTTTTGTCGCCGACCGCGAGAGCGGGAGGCGAGAGTCATGCGCCGCTAGCTCAGTTGGTTAGAGCAGCTGACTCTTAATCAGCGGGTCCGGGGTTCGAGTCCCTGGCGGCGCACATGAGAAGGCCCTTCACCACGGTGAGGGGCCTTCATTCGTCTGCCACGGCCAGCGACAGGGCGTGGACCGTCGGATGCGTGGAGAGCAGCCGCAGGGAAAGCGCGGGCAGCCGTCACCAGGTCTCCGGTGGGCGCGGGCACCGGTACGGGCTTCCGCGGCGCCGGGAGACGGTCGCGGTCCAGCTTGCCGTTCGGGGTCTGCGGCAGCGCCGGGACGGCGGTGACGGTCGTCGGCAGCATGTGGTCGGGCAGCAGCCGCACGGCCCGCCGGCGTACGTCGCCGGTGTCCCCTTCGCGGATCGTTCACGAACTCCAACCGTGAGGACAGGGCCTGGCCCGACAGGACCTAGCGGGCCGAGAAGCCTCCGTCGACCGTGAGGACGGTGCCGGTCACCTGGCGGGACTCGTCGGAGGCGAGCCAGAGGGCGGCGGTGGCGACGTCGTCCGGTTCGACGAGGGCATTCATGGGCTGGGCCTGGACGAAGGTCTGCTCGTGCTCGGCGACCGGCACGTCCAGGGCGCGGGCGATCTCGGCGAGCATCCGGCCCTCCACACGGGGGTCGTCGCGGACCGATCCGGGGCAGATGGCGTTGACGCGAACCCGGCGGGGCGCGTAGTCGAGGGCGACCGCCTTGGTCAGTCCGATCAGGCCGTGCTTGGCGGCGACGTACCCGGCGAAGTGGCGGTAGCCGACCAGACCGGCCGTGGAGGCGATGTTGATGATCGAGCCGGCGCCCCGCGCGGTCATCAGGGCGCCCGCCGCGCGGATCGTGCGCCAGGCCCCGGAGAGGTCCACGTCCAGCATCAGCTGCCACTCGTGCTCCTCGATCTCGTGGGCGGCCCGGCCGGAGGGCGCGGCGATCCCGGCGTTGTTGACGAGGACGTCGAGCCGTCCGAAGCGGGCCGTCGTCTCCTTCACCGCCGTCTGAACCGCGGCCAGGTCCCGGACGTCGACCCGGGCCGTCCGGACGGCGACGCCCGTCTCCCGGCAGAGCTCCGCCGTGTGCGCCAACTGGCTCTCGGAGCCCAGCGGATACGGCACACCCGGGAGGTCCGCCGCGATGTCCACGAGCATCAGATCGGCGCCCTCGCGGGCGAACGCGACGGCGATCGCCCGGCCGATGCCGCGGGCCGCCCCGGTGACGAGGGCGACCTTGCCCGAGAGCCTCGGACCGCCCGGGCTCACCGCGTGCGTCCGGCGCGGAGTTCGGCTCCGATCAGACGCAGGAGCGCGCCCGGGTTCTCCGTCAGGTACATGTGGCCGCCGTCCAGTTCCGCCGTGGTGAGCTTCCCGGTGGTGGCGCGGGACCACTCGGCGGCCTCGGCCGCGCTCACCAGCTCGTCGTCGCGGCCACGCAGGGCGAGGACCGGGGCGGCGAGCGGGCGGTCGCAGGCGGGCCGGTACGTCTCGTGCATCCGTACGTCGGCCCGCAGCAGCGGGAGCAGCAGCTCGCGCATCTCCGGGTGCTCCAGGGCCGGATGCGCGTACCCCGCGAAGGTGCGCACCCGGGCCAGGAACTCCGTGTCGGGCAGACCGCTCGCCCGGTCCGTGCGGCCGGTCCACGGGCCCGGCGCACCGCTGACGACGAGGGCATCCAGGCGGACGCCGGGCTCGGCCTCCAGCCGGTGCGCCAGCTCGAAGCCGAGCACCGCGCCGAGGCTGTGCCCGAACACCGCCACCCGTGCGCCCTCCGGGAGCTGCCGGGTCACCTGGGTGTGCGCCTCGGCGGCGGCCCGTACCGCGTCCGTGTGGGGTTCCTCCACGAACCGCTCCTCGCGGCCGGGGAGTTGCACCGGCAGGACGCGCAGGCCCGCCGGCGCCCGGTCCTGCCACGGCTTGAAGAAGGACGCGCCCGCCCCGGCGAAGGGCAGACAGATGAGGTGGGTCTCTTCCACTGCTGACATCGCTCCCGAGTCTCGGTTCCGGATGCAAAGGGGCCCGGGCTCAGCCCGTGGTGACGAACTCGGTGAGGACCCGGGCCAGCAGACCGGGGTCCTGCGCCCCGCACAGCTCCCGCGCGGAGTGCATCGACAGCCCCGGTACGCCCACGTCGACGGTGGCGACTCCCAGTCGGGCCGCGGTGATCGGGCCGATCGAGGTGCCGCACGGCATGGCGTTGTGGGAGACGAACGGCTGCCAGGGCACCTCGGCGCGCTCGCAGGCCGCGGCGAAGGCGGCGACTCCGGTGCCGTCGGTGGCGTACCGCTGGTTGGCGTTGACCTTGACGACGGGGCCGCCGTTGGGGAGGGGGTGGTGGTCGGGGTCGTGGCGTTCGGCGTAGTTGGGGTGCACGGCGTGCGACATGTCGGCGGAGACGCAGAAGGCGCCGGCGAGGGCCCGGTTGAAGTCCTCGGCGCTGCCGCCGCGCGCGGCGACGGACCGGCCGAGCACCCGCTCCAGCAGGGGGCCCTGGGCGCCCGACTGGGAGCCGCTGCCGACCTCCTCGTGGTCGAAGGCGGCGAGCACGGGGATGTGGGCGGGCGGCCGGACGGCGGTGGCGGCGGCGACCAGCGCGGTGACGCCCGCGTGCACGGAGATCTGGTTGTCCAGACGCGGTGAGACGAGGAACTCCTCGTCGGCACCGAGGTAGCCGGGCGGCTGGAGGTCGTGCAGCATCAGGTCCCAGCCGAGGACCTCGGCGACATCGGTGTCCGCCTCGGCGGCGACCCGGGCGAGCAGGGCGCCGGGCCGGGCGGGGCCGAGGCCCCACAGCGGGGTCATGTGCTGCTGCGGGTCAAGCACGACACCTTCGTTGACGGTGCGGTCGAGGTGGATGGCGAGCTGGGGCACGCGCAGCAGCGGCCGGTCGACGCAGACGAGGCGGCTGGATCCGTCGCGCAGCGTCAGCCGGCCCGAGATGCCGAGGTCGCGGTCGAGCCAGGTGTTGTGGGGAACGCCGCCGTAGATCTCCACGGCGATCTGCCGCCAGCCCGCGGAGCCGGTGTCGGGCTCGGGCTTGATCCGCAGGTTCGGGGAGTCGGTGTGGGCTCCGACGATCCGGAACGGGGTGCGGGCCGGGGCGCCCGCGGGGACGTACCAGGCGAGCAGCGCTCCGGCGCGGACGACGTACCGGCCGCCCTCGGCACCTGCCGTCCAGTCGTCCGTCTCGCGCAGCTCCTGGAAGCCCGCCTTCTCCAGGCGCTGGGCCGCGTTCGCGACCACGTGGTAGGGCGAGGGGCTGGAGCGGACGAAGGAGAGCAGATCGTCGCTGTGACTGCGGTCATGTGTGGGGGACATGGGCGCTCACGCCTTTCGGAGGGGCTGAAGAGGGTTGAGGAGTGAAGCGACGGGCGCGTCCGGCCGAGTGCACAGTTCGGCGAGGACGGCCTGCCAGTCGTCGAGCAGCTCCTGAGCCGTGGCGGGGTCCCACAGATCGGCGGAGTACTCCAGGAAGGTGCGGTAGCCGTTGGCCGGGTCGCGGCGCGGGGCGAGACCGAAGGAGAGGTCACCGCGGGACACGGGCGGGGCGAGGTCGTCGACCTCGACGTCGAGTCCGGGGATCTCGATGTCCGTGTCGAGGGAGTTCTGGAAGGCGATGGTCAGCGGGAAGCGCTCGGGCACCGCGCGGGCGCCGCTCTCGCGCAGGGCGCGCACGATCCGCGCGGTCGGCAGGACGTGGGCCGTCGCCTCCAGGGCGCCGGCGCCGGTGCGCTCCACGAGGGCGCCGCGCGTCTCGTCCGGGTCGGGCGTCACCCGGACGACCACGCCGGTGGACGTCAGCGCGACCATCGACTCGAACGCGCTGCGCTCGCGGTGGGCGTACGGCGTGCCCATCGCGATGTCCCGCACCCCGGACCGGCGGGCGACCAGCACGCCGAGCGCCGTGGCCGCGACCCCGAAGGGCGTGGTGTGCCGGGCCGCGGCCAACTCCTCGACGGCCTTGCGCAGTTCACCGGAGGCGGTGCCGCGCAAGGTGTCGCCGTGTCCGCTCGGTACGGCGGGCCGGGCCCGGTCGCCGGGGATCTCGACCGCGGCCGGGATCCCCTTCAGATACCGGGTCCAGTACGCCTTCCTGCGGGCCTCCTCGGCGGGGTCGGCGTGCTCGCGCTGCCAGCGGGCGTAGTCCGTGCACTGCGCGACCGGTTCGGGCAGACCGTGCGGGCGGCCCGCGGCGGCGGCCGTGTAGAGCGCGGCGAACTCGCTCAGGAGGAGGGAGAGGGACCAGCCGTCGACGCAGATGTGGTGCACGACGAACATCAGCGTCCACCGGTCGGGCGCGACGCGCAGCAGCCGCAGCACGGGCAGCGCGGGGTCGGTCAGCGTGATGGGCGTCGCGGCGGCTGCCCGGCACAACTCCTCGGCGCGCGCGAGCCGTTCGGACTCGGCGGGGATGCCGGTGAGGTCCTCGACGGGAAGCGCCGGGGGCGGCACGTCGAGAACCTCCTGCCGCCAGCCGGTCCCGTCGTCCTTTCCGTACGACGGGACCGGCTGCCCGTCTCCGGGTGCGAAGCGGCACCGCAGTCCGTGGTGCCGGTCGAGCAGCCCGGCCACCGCGGTGCGCAGCGCGGCCACGTCCAGGGGGCCGGTGAAACGGATCCGGGTCGGGATGTTCCACACCTCGGGGCGGGGCATGCTCAGGACGCCCGCGATCATGCGGGCCTGCTGGTCGCTGACGGGCGCCGTGTCCACCACGGTCACGCCCCGGGGTGGCGCGAGCCGGGCGGTCATCGCCCCCAGCGTGGCGTCGGCGAAGAAGTCCGCCAAGGGGTATTCCACGCCGAAGCTGTCCCGGACCCGGTTCACCAGTCTGATCGCGCCGATCGAATTCCCCCCGAGTTCGAAGAAGTTGGCGTCCGGGGTGAGATCACCGACCGGGCCGAGGGTGTGCTGCCAGAGGGTACGGAGCCGGTGGGCGCCGTCGGGGATGCCCGGGGTGACGGAGCCCGGTGTCAGGTCGCCGACCGTCTCCGCGGCGCCCGCCGTCATGCCGGCCAGCACGCGCTCCAGACGGTCCAGGCACCCCCGTGCCGTCGCCTCGTCGAACAGGTCGGCGTCGTAGCGGAGGCGCAGGCCGAGGTCCTCGTCGGGGAGCCGGGTCGCCATGAGGGCGAGTTCGAGGGGCGCGGACTCGGTGCCGCCGTCGAGGGGGGTGGCGCGCAGGCCCGGCAGGGCGAGGGCGGTCAGGGGCGCGGTGTCGAGGTCGGCGGAGACCGTGACGAGGGGGCGCGGGTTGCCCGGGTCGGGGTGGCGGGCCGCCGACAGGGCGTCCAGGTCGACGTGCTGGCGGGCGTCGGCGGCGAAGAGCGTGTCCCGGGTGACGCGTACGGCGTCGGTGAGTGCCGTGCCGTCGGTCAGGGTCCCGCGCAGCGGCAGCAGGGACACGTGGAAGCCGACGGTGTCCCGCGTCTCGGGGGTGCGGCGGCCGAAGGTGGACCCGATGACGAAGTCGTCCTGTCCGGCGTACTGGCGCAGCACGATCCGCCAGGCGGTGAGCAGCGTCGCGAACAGGGTGACCCCTTGCCGCCCGCTCCACTCCCGCAGCCGCCCCGCCCGCTCCGGGCCGAGCCGCAGCCCCACGGCCCCGCCGCGTCCGGCGACGGTGCGGGTGCGCGGCCGGTCCGTGGGCAGTGCGGGCGCGCCCGGCCCGTCCCCGAGGTGGGCGCGCCACCAGTCCAGGTCGTCCGCTTCCCCGGTCACCGCGATCGTGTCGAGTGTGCTGCCGGCGGCCCGCTCGAATCGGGGCGCGCGTCCTTCCAGCGCCGCCCGGTAGAACTCCCCGAGGTCGGCGGCGACCAGCGCCGCGGAGTGGCCGTCAGTGACGAGGTGGTGCATGCCGAGGATCAGCGCGTGGTCGTCGTCGGCGAGCCGCAGCAGCCGGGGCGTGAACAGCGCCCCCGACGCGAGGTCGTAGGCGCGGGTGCTCTCCTCCCGCAGGGCGGCGCGGATCGCCTCGTCGGCGTCCCGGCCCCGGACGTCGTCGACGATCAAGGCCGGACATGGCCGGTCCCGGTCCTCCCGTACGACCTGGAAGACCCCGTCTCCCCCGGCAACGAACGCGGTCCGCAGCCCGTCGTGGCGGCGGACGAGGCCGTCCACGGCGGTCCGCAGGGCCCCGGCGTCCAGCGGACCCCGCAGCCGTACGCCCTGGATCTCGTTGTACGCGGCCGGGTTGGCGAGCAGCGTGGCGGCGAGCCAGAGGCGGCGCTGAGCCGGGGTCGCGGGAGCCCGCCGTTCTTCGGGCGTCTTCGGCGTCTTCGGCCGATTCGGCGTCTTCGGCTCCGTCGGGGGCTCGTGGTAGCGACGGCGCAGGACGTCCAGCTGCTCCAGGCCCGCCCTCATCTCCTCGGGCGGCAGCCCGAAGTCGACCAGGGCGGCGATCTCGTCGATCCCCGCGGCCCGCAGCGCGTCGACGGTGGCCGCGCAGGTGTCCGGCGAGCCGATGAGGGCCCGTTGGTCGCAGTAGCGGTCGTAGGCGCGGTCGAAGAGGTAGGCGAGGTCGGCCTCGCTCGCGTCGGCCAGGTCCTCGGGGCGGCCGCCGAGGGCGCTCGCGGCGGAACGCATCTGGAGGGAGGAGCGCAGATAGCGGCTCATCGGCTCGCGCGCGGCGGCCCGGGCGGCGGTGTGGTCCTCGGCGAGGTGGGTGTGGAGCAGGACGGTGACGCGGCCCGCGTCGGGGTCGAGGCCGGTCTCGGCGCGCAGCCGGCGGTAGTGGCGGATGTGCGCCGCGAGCTGCTCGACCGTCTGGTTCATGAGGTTGGTGACGACCCCGAGGTCGCGGCGGGCCGCCTCCTCGTACGAGGCACGCCGCCCGGATGTCGCCAGATACATCGGCGGCAGCTTCTGCACGGGTCGCGGATGCAGGCGTACGTCGATGGGGTGCCCTTCGCCGGTACGGCGCGCGACGCTCTCGCCGCGCCACAACCGCCGTACGTCCTCCAGGTACTGGAAGGCGATCTCGGTGCGGTCGGTGAAGCGGTCGGGGTGCAGGGCGAAGTCGCTCGCGTGCCAGCCGCTCGCACAGCCGATGCCGACCCGGCCGCCGGAGAGGTTGTCGGCCACCGCCCACTCCTCGGCGATCCGCACGGGGTCGTGCAGCGGGAGGACGACCGAGCCCGCGTGCAGACGGATGCGGCGGGTCTCGCGGGCGAGCGCGGCGGCCAGGACGGACGGGTTGGGGAAGAGGCCGCCGAAGGAGTGGAAGTGGCGTTCGGGGAGCCAGAGCGTGCTGAAGTTGTGGGTGTCGGCGAAGCGTGCGGTCTCGATCAGCCGTTCGTAGGCCCCCGCGCTGTCCTCGCTGTCGGGGTGGTCGCCGAAGAAGTAGACGCCGAAGTCGGGGGCGGGCCGCTCGGAGGCGTCGCCGTGACTGTGCCGTCGGCTGTGGCGGGCCGTGGCCGGGAAGTAGCCGCCCGCGCGTAGCTCCCGCAGTGAGTCCTTCACCGCGTCCGTGATCCGTTCGACGTCGGTGTCGGTGTGCGCGGTGGAGAGGTAGAAGGAGCGCCACTCCCAGACGTAGATCCCGCGCAGGAGGAGGTGGTGGTAGAGCAGTTCCATGTCGGCGCGGTGGGTGAAGCGGAACATGGACCCGAAGTGGGCTGTTCGCAGGGGGAATTCCTCGGCGTGGAAGAAGTCGTCGAGGTCGGCGGCGAGCGCGTCGGTGCGGGCGTTCAGCGTCCGCTGGAGCTCCGGGCCCCGCTCCTTGAGGTGGGTGAGGACCGCGCGGGCGGCGGCCATCGACAGGGGGTGCTGGATGTACGTACCGCCGAAGAAGGTCGTGTCGCGCGTCGGGCGGCTGTCGTCCCCGTACCGCCAGAAGCCGCCGTCGATGCCGTCCATGAGGTCGGCGCGGCCCGCGATCGCGCCGATGGGGTGACCGCTGCCGAGGGCCTTGCCGTAGGTGGCGAGGTCGGGGACGACGCCGTAGTGGTGCTGGGCGCCGCGGGGGTGGGGACGCAGGCCGGTGAGCATCTCGTCGAAGAGGAGGACGATTCCGCGCCGGGCGGTCAGCTCCCGCAGCGCGCGCAGGAAGGCGACGGGACGCAGGGCGGGGTTGCGGCACTGGACCGGTTCGACAAGGACCGCGGCGATCGTGTCGCCGAGTTCGTCGATGACCTCCAGGCTCTCCTGGCTGCCGTATTCGAGGACGAGGAGTTCGGACACCGCGCTCGCGGGGATGCCGCGCGCGACGGGGACGGCGTGGCGGCCGTCGGGGCCCGGGCGGCCGAGGACCGAGTCGATGTGGCCGTGGTAGGAGCCGCGGAACATGACCACGCGGTCGCGTCCGGTGGCCGCGCGGGCGAGCCGCAGGGCGGCGGAGTTGGCCTCGGTGCCGGAGTTCGCGAACGCCACCCGCTCCATGCCGGTGAGTTCCGCGAGCAGTTCGGCGGCCACGCCCGTGTCCTCGGCGCGCGGACCGAGGCGCAGTCCGCCGGCGAGGTGGCGGCGGACGGCCTCCGTCACCGGGGCGGGCTCGTGGCCGAGCAGCAGCGCGCCGAAGCCCATGGTGATGTCGGTGTAGTCGTTGCCGTCGATGTCCGTCAGCCGGGCCCCGTGCGCCGAGCGGGCCGCGATCGGGTACTGCATCTCCTTCGTCGCCCGCCGGAAGCCGACCACGGCCCGGCTGTCCGCCAGCACCGTCCGGTGCCGCTGGGCCAGCTCCTTCGACGTGCGGGTCCGCTCGGTGAAGCGGCGGACCAGGTCGTCGGCATGGGCCCGCTGGGCCTCACTCGCGCCGGTGCCGGACATGCCGGAGTCAGGGGGGAGGGTGACGTGGGGGCCGTGGTGGAGGGGTGGCTCGGCGGGTTGCCCGGTGGGTTGCCCGGCGGGCGGCTCGGCGGGCGGCTCGGTGCGGTGGCGGGCCGCCGTCAGAAGTTCGTCGAGCCGTCCGGAGACGGCGACGGTTCGGGCGACGGCCTCGGCGCTCGCCTGCGATTCGGGGCTGGTCCCTGCCGTGGTCATCCCCCGGCCTCCTTGCGGCCCTCGGCGAGCAGCGCCACGGCCTCGGAGAGCTGACCGAGCATCCTGGTCTGGGTCTCGGCGAGTTGGCGTATCTGCCGGGCGAGTTCCTCGACCTCGGCACGGGTGGCGTAGACGGGTTCCTCGTCGGAAGTGACGTGCACGGGCTCGTCGTCCGGGGCGACGCCCGCAACGGCCGAGACCGTCCCCCGGCCGGTCCGCCCCGTCCGCTCCGCTATCAACCGGGCCGCGAGCCGTGGAGTCCCCGCCTCCTCCAGAATCTCCCGCATTCCGATCTCCACCCCGAACTCGGCCTCCAGCTGTCGCACCATTCCTATGAGTTGGAGCGAGTCCGCGCCGAGCCCGACGAACGTCCGCTCCGCGGTGACCTCCTCCGGCGCGTATCCGAGATGACGGGCGCTGAGCGCCAGCACCCGGGCCAGTACGGCCTGTTCGGTCATGCCGTCCTCCGTCCTGCGGTCGTCGGCCAAGGGGGTGGGCGGCGGTCCTGTCCAGTACGGCCGGTGCTGGAAGGGATACGGCGGCAGCGGGATCCGGCGGGCGCCGCTGCCGTCGAGCAGGGCCGCCCAGTCAAGCCGGTGGCCCGCGCAGTGCAGCCGGGCCACGGCCGCCCAGAGGGTGCCGAGGCCACGGTCGCCGCGGCGCTGGGTGGGGACGGCGGCGGTGTCCGGCCGGGCGCGCCGGACGAGCCCGGTGAGGGGCGCGTCGGGGCCGATCTCCAGATGGACCGGCCGCCCGGGTGTCCGCTCCAGCGTGCGCAGTACGGCGGCGAAGTCCACCGGCCGTCGGGTCCCCCGTACGAGGTGCTCGGCGTCCGGCAGCCAGCCCACCGGGTGTCGGACCCCGTCCGGACCGCTCACGAACTCGGTCCTGGTGGGCCGCAGTCGTACCTTTCCGCAGGCGTCCCGGAAGTCGGCCAGGACGGGGTCGAGCAGGGCGGTGTGGAACGCGCGGTCCACCGGCAGGGGCTCCGCGGGCGTACCGCGTTCCGCGAGCCGGGCGCGGGCGGCGGCCACCGCCTCGGGCGGTCCGCCCACGACGTACTGCCCGGGCCCGTTGACGACGGCGAGTTCGAGGCCGTCGATCTCGGTGACCAGCCCCCTTACGACGTCCTCGGCGGCGGACACCGCGAGCATGGCCCCGGCCGGGGTGCCGTCGCGCATCAGCCGCCCCCGCCTGCAGACCAGCCGCAGTCCGTCCTCCAGCGTCAGCGCTCCGGCCACGCACAGGGCCGCGTACTCCCCGGCGCTGTGCCCGGCCACCGCGACCGGTTCGACGCCGAACCGCCGCCACAGCCGTGCCTGCGCGACTTGCAGGGCGAAGAGCGCGGGCTGTGCGAAGGCGGTGTCCCAGACCCGCGCTCCTTCCGGGCCCCGGGCCCGCGCCGGCTCCGCAGGACCACCGGCGGCGCCGCCCAGCAACCGGTCGAGGAACCCCTCCTCCCCCGTCTCGTCCCGGTGGATCCCCGCGCACTCCTCCAAGGTGCGGGCCACCACCGGGAACCGCTCGGCGAGCGCCGCGCCCATCCCGTCGTACCCGCTGCCCTGGCCGGTGAAGAGGAACACCGGTCCCCTGCTCGCCTGCGCCCCGGCGACGCCGTTCGCGTACGCCCCCGCCTCGCCCCGTACGAAGGCGTCCAGCGCCGTCGCCGTGTGGCCGGCCGCGCCGGTCACCACGAGCCGGTGTTCGAGGTGCCGTCGCCCGAGCGCGGTGGTGAGGAGCAGGTCGGCGGGGTCGGTCCCGGGGTGTTCGGTGAGGTGGTCGCGGAAGGCCCGTGCGCAGGCGAGGAGCGCCTCGGGGGTGTGGCCGGACAGCGGCAGCAGTGCGGGGGCCTGCCCGCGGTCCGGCGGGCGGGGGGCCGGGGTCGGCGCTTCCTCCAGGATCACGTGGGCGTTCGTCCCGCCCATCCCGATGGAGTGCACCCCGGCCCGGCGCGGACGGCCCTCCCCGGCGGGCCAGGGCAGCGCGCGGGTCGGCAGGACGAAGGGGCTCCCGGTCACGTCCAGGGCCGGGTTGGGGCGGGTGTGATGGACCAGCGGCGGTATCTCCCCGTGGCGCAGCACCAGCACCGCCTTGATCAGCCCGGCCAGCCCGGCCGCGCTGTCCAGGTGGCCGATCGCCGGCTTCGTGGAGCCCAGCGCGCAGAACCCGGTGCGGTCGGTGTGCAGCCGGAACGCCTCGGTGAGGGCGGCGAACTCGATCGGGTCGCCCTTGAGCGTGCCGGTGCCGTGCGCCTCCAGGTAGCCGAGGGAGTCGGCGGGCACCCCGGCCGCGCGCAGCGCGCCGAGCACGGCGTCGCGCTGGCCGGTGGAGCCCGGCGCGGCGAACCCGGGCCGGTCGGCGCCGTCGTTGGTGACGGCGGACCCGGCGATCACCGCGTACACGGTGTCGCCGTCGGCGAGCGCCTTCTCCAGCGGTTTGAGGACGACGGCGGCGACGCCGTTGCCGCCGACGGTGCCGTCCGCGTCGGCGTCGAAGGCGCGCACGGTCCCGGAGCGCGAGATCGTCGAGCCGCGTACGTGCCGGTGCCCGGTGACCTGGGGGACGTGCAGGGCGGCCGAGGCGACGACCATGAGGTCCGCGTCGCCGAAGTGCAGGGCCTGGCAGGCGAGATGGACGGACACCAGGGACGACGAGCAGGCCGTGGCCACGTTCAGGGCCGGGCCCGTCAGTCCGAGCCGGTGGGCCGCCCGAGGGGCCGCGAAATCGGGGTAGGTGCCGACCTGCGCCTGCTTCTGCCGCTGCCAGTCCCCCGAACCCGCCTCCTCCCGCAGGTTGTTGGCGAGATAGCTGTGCAGCGAGTAGAGCCGGTAGCCGGTGCTCCCGCACACCCCGATCCGCACCCCGGCGCGCGGCTGTGCGTACCCCGCGTCCTCCAGGGCGTGGTGGGCGCACTCCAGGAGGAGCCGTTGCTGCGGATCGGTGACCGTGGCCTCGCGGGCGCTCATCCCGAAGAAGGCCGCGTCGAAGCCGTCGATGCCGGGCAGCGGGGCGCTCGCGGCCACGAAGTCGGGCGCGCCGTACTCCTCGGGGGCGAACCCGGCCGCCGCCAGCTCGGCGTCGGTGAACCGCCGTACGTGCGTCACACCCGCCCGGATGTCCCGCCAGTACGCGTCGGGGGTGTCAGCTCCCGGAAACCTCAGCGCCATCCCGACGACTGCCGTACGCACCGCTCGTCCCCTCCTTGCCGGCGCCGTGGACCGCGTACAACCGGAGCAGGTAGATCCCCGCGACCACGAGGGCGAGGCCGTGCGACCAGGCCACGACGGTGAACGCGGAGAACGATTCGAGGGCCGCCGACACACCGATCATGCCGATCCCGAAGCCGAGGTTCTCGACCGTCGCCGTGAGCCCGAAGGCGTGGCCGCGCAGGGTCTCCGGCAGGGTCTGCAGATGCGAGGTGTACGACACCTCGGTGAGCCCGTCCGCGGCGCCCGCGACGAGGGCGATCAGCACGGTCGCCGCCATCGGGAACCCGGCGAAGCCGAGGATGAACGCGGAGGACATGACGAGGGTGCCCAGACCGAAGCCGAGCGCGCCGACGGCCCGTCCGGAGCGTTTGGCCCAGCGTTGGATGACCTGTTGCGCCAGGACGTTGCCCAGCGCCCAGAACAGCCAGAAGCGGCTGACGAACGCGGCCGGGTCGTCCGGGTGGAGCGTGCTGGAGTAGACGGGCAGGGCCGCGTTGTGCGAGGAGGAGCCGAGGGCGTCGACGGTGCGCAGACACATCATGAGGCCGAGGGCGGGCACGGTGGCCAGCGCCGTCATCGCGGCCCACACGCCGTGCTTCTCGCGGGGCTCGTCGGGCGCCCGCGGGGGCTCGGGGGCGCGTTCGATGCCCGGCAGCCACGCGACCGCCGCCGCGCACACCAGGAAGCTCGCCGCGTCCACCAGGAACGCGGCGGTGAAGCCGAGCCAGGGCACCACCACACCAGACGAGGCGAACCCGGCGACCATCGCCAGCGAACGGCCGCCCACCATCAGCGAGTTGGCCCAGGCGCGCCGGTCCGCGCCGACCAGGTCGGGGATGGAGCTGCGCAGCGCGACCATGAACACGGTGCTGCACGCCCCGACGGCCGCGGACACCGTGAACAGCACGCCGGTCCGCAGTCCCCCGTCCGGCGTCACGACCAACAGGAACATGACAAAGGCTTGGGCGATATTGGCCCACAGCATGACCGGCTTGACCCCGAACCGCGCCTGCACGCGCCCCGCGACCGTCCCCGCCAGGAACCCCGCGCCCAGCCGTACCGCCATGAACAGTCCGATGGCGAGCGCGCTGTGGGTGGTGGCGTAGACGAACAGGTTGAGCGCCACCATGTTCAGAAAGGTGCCGTACGAGGAGACGGAGTAGCCGGCGACCAGGACGCGGTAGCGCCCTTCGGCCGTCACCGGTGCCGCGCCACGCGCCGTCCCCGGACCGCCGCCCGCCTCCGTCCGCCGCATGGCGGTGCGGCATCGGCGGTGTTCACGACCCGGATCAGGTGACGCATGTTCCCTCTTTCCTCGGCGCGGGCGACAGAGGTGTCCGGGGGCATCCTCCCCCTGTGGGGCGGAGAGGATTCCTCCGGCCCGGGACTCCCTGAGACGGGACGTCCGCCGGAGCGCCGAAAGTTCCGGCCGGCGAGCGCCCGCGCGGGAAGTGCGCCCGGAACCTACCCGGTCGGCAGCAACTTCTCGCGTCCGCGCGCCCGGTACTCGGCCAGCAGCCCCTCGATGTCCGGCGCGCGCAGTCTGCGGTACGCCGACTCCCCCGGTGGCCGCCACCACACCGGGTCGGCACAGCGGAAGCCCTCGCGGCGCAGCCCCACCCGGTGGATCTTGTTGGTGGCGGTGACCGGCATCCGCGTCACGATCCGGACGAAACGGGGTGCCATCTTGGTCCCCAGGTCGGGCTGGGCGAGGAGGAACTCCGCGAAGGCCGACGGATCGAAGCCCGCCCCCTCGCGCGGCGCGATCGCCGCCATCACCTGGTCCCCCGCCACCGGGTCGGGGACCGCGTACACCGCCACGGCGGCGGCGTCCTCGTGACGGGCGAGGATGTTCTCGATCATCGCGGCGGCGAGGTTCTCGCTGTCGACGCGCAGCCGGTCGTCCGCCCGCCCGGCGAAGTAGAGGAAGCCGTCGGCGTCGCGGTAGAAGAGGTCGCCGGTCCAGTACCAGCCTCCCCCGCTCCCGGCTTCGCTCGAGCGGGGGGACCCCCCTCGGCGGCGGTCGGCGTCCGCGGCCGGGTTGCGCCAGTACCCTTCGAAGGGGTTGGGCCCGCGGTTCACCAACTCCCCTATCGCCTCGTCGCCGTTGAGAAGCCTCCCGTCCTCGGCGAAGACGGCGGGCGGACGCTCGGCTCCTGTCTCCGGGTCGACCACCGCGAGGTCGTCGCGGGGCGCCGCCCGCCCGATCGCGCCCGCCGGGGCGCCGGGCGTCCACTGGATGGCGGCGCCGCCCTCGGACGAGCCGTACCCCTCCACCAGCCGCACCCCGAAGCGCTCCTCGAAGGCGGCCGCGTCCACGGCCCCGGCCTCCGTCCCGAAGCCCATCCGCAGCGGGTTGTCGCGGTCGTCGCCGCGGGCGGGCGTGGCCAGCAGGTACTGCACCGCGCGGCCCACATAGGTGAAGTACGTCGCCCCGCAGGCCCGTACGTCCGTGAGGAACCCCGACGCCGAGAAGCGCCGCCTCAGCGCGATCCCCGCGCCCGCGGCCAGGGCGGGCGCCCAGTCGGCGATCACC
Source organism: Streptomyces sp. NPDC096311 (assembly GCF_044763085.1). Classification (NCBI taxonomy): domain Bacteria; kingdom Bacillati; phylum Actinomycetota; class Actinomycetes; order Kitasatosporales; family Streptomycetaceae; genus Streptomyces; species Streptomyces sp. NPDC096311. Next base: position 240,158 of record NZ_JBIWFN010000012.1, on the reverse strand, counting down.
GCGTTGCCGTGGAACATCGGCATGCAGATGTAGTGCGTGTCATCCGGGCGCACCCCGAACTGGTCGACGAGCGAGCGCCCGGCGGCGGCCAGCCGGCCCTGGGTGCAGATCGCCGCCTTGGGGGCACCGGTCGAGCCGGAGGTGAAGTAGAGGAGGAGGCGGGCGTCCGGCGACACGGAGGGCGCCGCGTCCGGCGTCGCGCCCTCGTACGGCGCGAGGAGTTCCCCGTACGCCTCGGTGTCGGTGACCAGGACGCGTACGCCGGGCAGTTCCAGGCCGTCGAGGAGGGGCAGATGGGTCCGCTCGGTGACCAGGACACGGCACTCGGTGTGCAGGATGTCGCGGGCCAGTTCGGGGCCGCGCCGGGTCGGGTTGATCCCGGCCACGGCGGCACCGGAGAGGGCCGCCGCGCTCAACCACAGCGGATATTCGGGGGTGTTGTCGAGCAGCGCCCCGACGTGCGGTGCGGCGCCGGGCGGCAGCAGGTCGGCGAGGAGCGCCGCCCGCGCCGCCGCGCCCGCCGCCACCCGGTGGTGGCTCAGCACCCGCCCCTCGAACCACAGTCCCGGCCGGTGGTCGCCCCACCGTTCCTGTACGAGTTCCGCGACGGTACGCCTCATGGACCCCATGGGGGCGCACCATAATTGACGTACCGTCAGAAAGGGAGCCCCGCGCCCTCGAACTCGTCCCCTCCGCTCCCGGCCGAGTCCCACAGCGAGAAGAACTCGTGGACGCCCACCATGAAGCCGATGCAGAAGAGGACGATCACCGTACAGAAGACCAGGGTGAAGACCGCGCCCGCCGCCAGCAGGCCCCGGCTCGGCGCGTGGGCCGTCGCCTTCTCGGGACGCTCGGCGATGTAGTGGACGGGGACGATGTCGCCCTCGACGATCGTCGCCGGGCCGTTCGGCTCCTCGAAGCGGACCGTGCGGCCGTCACGCGTCATGAACTCGTACACGTGGTGCAGGGTCGTGGACACGGACGTGTCACCGCCGCCGCCACTGGTCGTCGTGTACGCCCGCAGACAGCGCCCCTCCGCGACCAGCCCGCTGTCCCACGCCCGGTTGATGTCCAGCGACCGGCGGACCACCACGACCGCCATGAAGATCGCCCCGGCCATGATCACCGCCGGCACGGCATAGAAGAAGACGTCCATGACATTCCCCCGTTGTCCGGTACAGCTCCACGCACGCCGTCATGGTCATGTCGACGTGCGTGGAACCTACCCGTGGGGGGTGCGCGAGCTCCTCAAGAGAGGCTCAGAACATTTCCGGTCCACACGCGCTCAGAACGCTCTGAGCGTTCAGAACGTGACGTCCGCGCACGAGTAGAACGCGTTCGCGGTGTCGGCGATCGTCCACACGCCGAGGATGACGTGGTGACCGCTCAGCCCGGAGGGCAGCGTGCCGGTGTGACTGAACGTGGACGGCGGGCGCTGCCCGTTGTACGGGACGGTCAGGAACGGGGTGGTGTTCAGGTCCGCCCTGGTCAGTGCGTGGTTCTGGTTCCAGCCGGACTTGGTGACGAAGTACTTGAAGTCGGTCGTGGCGTGCACGGCCGTGAACTGCCAGCGGAAGGTGTAGCTCTGCCCGCCGGTGACCTTGGTCGTCGGCCAGGCCGCACCCGAGGGGGTCTTGGGCTGGTCGAGCTGGCTGAAGTTGGTGTGGTTCGCGGAGCAGATCTGTCCGTCCGCGGGACCCGCCGCCGGGAAGCCCTTCGGGCCCTCGACGCTCTGCGGCTCCCACTGGATGTCACCGCAGCCCGCGACACTGCCGCCGTTGGCGGCGCACAACTTCTGCCTGCTGAGGGGCTGGTCGGTGTAGCCGTGGGCGTCGGCTCCGCCGGTGGAGAGCACGAACGTGCCCGCCGTGGCGAGGCCCACGACAGCGGCGTACAGCTTGACTTTCCTGCTGGTACGGACCCCTGCCGCGGGGATCCTGGTCGTCCGTATGCGCATGCTGCCGCTCCTGGAGGACGTGGGGGAGGTTCTCGTGAGCCGTGCGCGCGATTTTCAGGTCTAGACCAAGTCCCAGATTATTGCCGCAACTTGAACATGTCCAGACCAATAGCCAAGCTCTCGGCCCCCGTCACGGCCCCCCTGCCGGCCCCCGTCACGGCGAGGAGTCCCTGCGCCCCGTGTAGAACGCCACCGTCAGGTCCTTCACCAGCGCTTTGCGCTCGTAGTCGTCGAGTTCGACCAGCCCGCGCATGGTCAGCCGGGTCACCGTGTCCTCGACGGAGTCGACGACGGAGGTGAGCACGGTGTCGCGGTGCTGGGCGTCCAGGGTCGCGATCCGGCGGCGCTGCATCACGGCCGCGACCTCGGGGGCGTACTCGATCCGGGTCGGCTGCGCCGAGAACACCTCCAGGCCGACCGGCGCGGTGTCCGCGGCGATCATCCCGGTGAGCACCTCGCCGACCACGTCCGTGTTGCGCAGGGTCGCCACGTCCTTGATGACGGCGGGCGGCGCCTCGGCCGGCAGCTGCGAGAGCATCCGCGACATCGCCGCCTCCACACACTCGCGCAGATACGTCTCGTGGTCCTCGACGCCGAGCACGGCCCGCGCGGTGTCCTTGACCCGCCACACCACGAGCACCACCACCCGCAGCGCGACCCCGTTCGCGTCGACCACCGACATCGGCTCACTGCGCCAGTGCCGCAGCCGTACGTCGACCCGGCGCCGCAGCACCATCGGGTTGATCCACAACAGCCCGGTGCGCCGGACCGTGCCCCGGTAGCGGCCGAAGAGGCCGAGCACCCAGGCGCGCCCGGTCCGGCCGCGGGAGAGCCCGCCGAACCCGAACAGCCCGAGCGCGCCGGCCCCGGCGTACGCGGCCCACTGCGCGGGGCCGAGCCCGGCCCCCGCGTACCAGGGCAGCCCGATCACCCTCGCCGCGCTGTGCGGCAGCACACCCGACCACCAGGTGGTGAGTACACATCCGGCCACCCCGCAGGCCCCGGTCAGCACACCCGCCACTCCGGGCAGCACCCGTGCGGGGCGCTCCACCAGTTCGGGGTCGACCTCCGGCACCGGGCGCGGGGCCCGGCCCAGCACGGGGCGCCGGATCCGGGGCTGTTCGCCCGTGCCGCGCCGCCGCCCCACCACGGCGGGCGAGAGCGGCACGGACACCGGCTCGGGGTCGTCACGGAAGAGCAGATGGACGGGGATCTCGGTGGTCGCCTCGTTGTGGATGAGCCGGGCGGACCGGGAGGCGCCGCCGCCCTCCGGCGTCCCCCCGGACTCCGGGGTGGGTGAAGTCGTCGTACTCATAGCTGCCTCCATGCCTCCGCGCGTGGAAGGGTGATCCCGGCCGGGTGACGAGCCCTGGTGCGATTCCTGGTGCGAGCCGTAGTGCGATGCCTGGTACGAGCCGTGGTGCGAGCCTTGGTGTGCTGCCTGACGCGTTGCCTGGTACGAGCCCGGGTGCGAGCCGTGCTGCGAGCCCTGCCACCCGGAGCTTCACGAGAAGAGCCGGCGCCAGGTCTCCGGCCCCGGACAGCCGTCCGCCGCGCCGCCGCGCCAGCCCTGCGCCCGCTGGAACGCCTCGACGCCCCGCCGGTCCGCCTCGCCCCAGCGCGGCCCCGGGCCCGACGTGTAGTACGTGCCGAACCCCTTCTTCACGAGTTGCTCGCCGAGCCGGGTGACGAACTCGTTGTCGGCGCCCGGCCGCAGCAGCCCGCGCCCCGGATAGCCGGGAACGGACGGGGCCGAGAATCCCTTCGTCCCCGCTCCGCCCACCACCGGGGTCCCCGGCACGGACCTCCCCGCCGCCGGAATGTCCCTGCCCTTCCTCCCCACCAGGTGGGACCAGGTCTGCGGCCCGGGCAGCCCGTCCGCGTCCGTGCCCCGCCAGCCCTGCGCCCGCTGGAACGCCTGGGTGGCCCGCCGGTCCGCGTCCGACCAGCTCGGTCCGGGTCCGGTCGAGTAGAAGCGGTCCGCGCCGCGTTCCACGAGGAGCCGGGCCAGCCGGGTGACCTGGGGGTTGTCCGCGCCCGGGCCGAAGGAAGACCGGCCCGGGTAGCGGCTGCTCCCCGCCCCCGACGCGGAGACGCCCGCGCCGCTCGTCTCCTCGGCCAGTCCCTTGTAGCGGTAGGGAACATAGCGGTCCGAGTTGCTCCAGTAGGCGTACGGAGCGGACTGCCCGCGGGCGTGCGGGCGGGTCTGTTCATAGGCGAGGTAATAGGTGTGTGTGTAGTCCGACCAGCCGCCGAAAAGGACGACGTGCGAGCCTTTCTGCGGATCCGCCGAATTGTGGAACAGGAGCATGTCGCCGGGCTGCAACTGGTCGCGTGAAATGCGTACGCCGAACGTGCTGAGGCTGCCCGTCCATTCGTTTCCCGGCAGGTTCCAGGCCATCGAGACGAAGCCCGAGCAGTCCTGCCGGTATCCGTCCGGCCAGTACTCGGTCTTGCTGTACGGCACCCGCGAGGCGACCCACTTCTTGGCCCGGTCGATGATCGCCGCCCGGGTGGTCGCGGGGAGCTCGCCCCCCGCCCCGGGCTGCGCGGGCCCCGCCGGTCCCCCGTCGGGGCCGTGCAGCGGGGCCTGGTCGCCCTGCGGGGTGTCGGGATCGTCATCTCGGGGGTCGCCCGGCCGGTCACCTCGGGGGTCGCCCGGCCGGGCGGGTCCGTGCGCGGCGGCCACAGCCGGTACCGGCTGGCCGACGGCGAGGACGGTGCCCGCCGCCGCGGCCAGCAGCAGCGCGCGCCGCGCCGCCGGGTGTCCCACGGGCCCGGGGAGTGAGGAAGAGGGAATGACGCGCCGCCAGTGCACGCATCCGGGGCAATCGCAGTCGCTCACGGGATCGAATTCCTCGAATACCGGAGCCTCCATGAGATTCCCCTCACACCACAGGTCCATGTCTCCGCACTTCTGCACAATCGTCAGTTTCGCAACTGTCGCCTCTTGTCGCATGTTGACGGTCCGAATGATGTACAGGGACCACTTCCGGCCGGTTCGGGACACCTCACGGCTCACTTCACGGCACCCTCGTGGTCCGGAGCACCCTCCCTGGTCCGGTAGAGTTCTCGGGTCAGCAGGCGCCGCTAGCTCAGTTGGTTAGAGCAGCTGACTCTTAATCAGCGGGTCCGGGGTTCGAGTCCCTGGCGGCGCACCGACACCGAAGGGCTCCTCACCAGCGTGAGGGGCCCTTCGGCTTATGGGCGGGGCGGGATCCCTTCATGGGCGGGGCAGGCTCCCTACGGACACAACCGGCGCAAAGAGTCGCATAGGGGCGCATAGGGGCCGGGCATATGCGCCCGGCGTATGGGGCGGTGACCCCATCTTCGTACACGCGTCCCAATTAGCGCGTATGACCGGTTAACACCGCGTTTCGCATCTTGCGATCATGATGAACGCCGTAGAACCCTGGGCTTCAAGGGACTGTCGATACCTGACAGTTGGGGGTATGGCCGGTTGCGACCATGGGGGGTTGGGGGCCCCGTTCATGAACCGATGCCGAGGGGGGCATCATGCAACCGGAAGGTCGCATTTCTATGTCTCCCTTGTGTGGAGGATGTGGCGATGCCGACCTGCCAGCATGCGTCCGTGACGGTCAAGGGGGACTCGAACGGGCGACAAGAACCGACGAACACGCACCTGGACGTGCGTGCGGGGGGAATGACTCATGACGTCGACGCCGACGGGCGCCCGGCAGAACTTCGACCCGTCTGAGACGACCCAGCTCCGGATGCCATCGCACCGGACCGGCAGCAACTTCCGCAGGATCAAGAAGACCCTGCCGAGATACGACTACGAGCACTACAGCCGGCTCGCGGGTCCCCTCACACAGCCCGATCCGGACAAGCCGTACAAGGTGCAGTACCGCTCGCTGCTGTCCCAGGAGCCGCACCGCATACGAGCCGCCCTGATGCTGGGGGCCGCGCCGCTGCTGTCGCTGATCCTGCTGGGCTGGCTGCTCCAGCCGGAACACTGGACCGAACGCGACTACCCGGCCTACGACTTCCTGCCGGTGCTCGACATCGTGATGCTGGTCTCGATCGGTCTGATCGAGTTCTTCCGCTGCATGAACGTGCTGTCGAACGCGCACGCCACCCTGGTCGCCCGCGACCCGATCCCGGTGGTCCCGGAGACCGGCACCAGAGTCGCCTTCCTCACCTCCTTCGTGCCCGGCAAGGAACCCCTCGCCATGGTGACCAAGACCCTGGAAGCGGCCGTCAAGCTGCGCCACCGGGGCCTTCTGCACATCTGGCTCCTCGACGAGGGTGACGACCCGGAGGTGAAGGAGGTCTGCGAGCGCCTGGGCGTGCACCACTTCTCCCGCAAGGGCGTCGCGAAGTGGAACCAGGCCAAGGGCCCGCACCGCGCCAAGACGAAGCACGGCAACTACAACGCCTGGCTGGAGGCGCACGGCGACGAGTACGACTTCTTCGCCTCGGTCGACACCGACCACGTGCCGCTGCCCAACTATCTGGAGCGGATGCTCGGCTTCTTCCGCGACCCGGACATCGGCTTCGTCATCGGCCCGCAGGTCTACGGCAACTACGACAACCCCATCACCAAGGCCGCCGAGTCCCAGCAGTTCCTCTTCCACGCGCTGATCCAGCGGGCCGGCAACCGCTACGGCGCGCCGATGTTCGTGGGCACCTCCAACGCCGTACGCATCAAGGCGCTCAAGCAGATCGGCGGCCTGTACGACTCGATCACCGAGGACATGGCGACCGGCTTCGAGATGCACCGCGCCAAGAACCCGGCGACGGGCAAGAAGTGGCGCTCGGTCTACACCCCCGACGTCCTCGCGGTCGGCGAGGGCCCGAACGCCTGGACGGACTTCTTCACCCAGCAGCTGCGCTGGTCCCGGGGCACGTACGAGACGATCCTCAAGCAGTACTGGAAGGGCTTCTTCTCGCTGCCGCCGAGCAAGCTCTTCAACTACACCATGATGATCATCTTCTACCCGATGTCCGCCCTCAACTGGATCCTCGCGGCCCTCAGCTGCGCACTCTTCCTGGGCCTGGGCGCATCCGGTGTGAACATCGACCCGACGGTCTGGCTGATGCTGTACGGCAACGCCTCCGCGCTGCAGATCGGCCTGTACGTGTGGAACCGCCGGCACAACGTCTCCCCGCACGAGCCCGAGGGCTCGGGCGGCGTGGCGGGCATGATCATGTCGGCGCTCTCCGCGCCGATCTACGCCCGCTCGCTGATGGACGCGGTGCTGCGCCGCAAGAGCAAGTTCGTGGTGACCCCCAAGGGTGATTCGGCCAGTCCCGACACGCTGTTCGGGACCTTCCGGATCCACCTGTTCTTCATCCTGGTCTTCGCCGGCTCGATCGTCGCCGGACTCCTGCTCGGGCACTCCCACCCCGCGATGATCACCTGGGCCTGCTTCGCCCTGCTGATCACCGCCTCGCCGATCCTCGCCTGGCGGTGGGCCCTGCGCCAGGCGAAGAAGAAGCCGTCGGTGCCGCCCGCCTCATCCGAGGAGACCGTGCCGCTGCCCGCTCAGGCCTCGGCGCCCCAGCAGGAGCAGCACGCGCCGCATGCCCCGCACGCCCCGCAGCACAAGCCCAGCTGGGCGGCGGCGCAGGGACAGGACGGCCGAAGCGGAGCGGGCAATGACCAGACCATGCAGATTTCCCTTGGGGGACGTAAAAAATGAAAGACGGTGCCCGTCGCCGCCGCGCTCGTCGTCTTGCGATAGGCGGGGCGGTGGTGCTCGCGCTGGCCGGGATGAACGGGCCGTGGGTGTACCGCTTCAGCACGGAGAAATACCACGACTACACGATCAACAAGCCCGAGTACAAGGCCAAGAACGGGCACTGGGACATCATCCAGTTCCCCAAGGAGTACAGACAGAACACCATCCACGCGGCCCTGCTGCACACCGACAAGATCCTGCTGATCGCGGGCTCGGGCAACAACCAGGACAACTTCGACGCGAAGAAGTTCGACACGCGGATCTGGGACCCGGTCAAGGGCACCATCAAGAAGATCCCGACGCCCGCCGACCTGTTCTGCACGGGCCACACCCAGCTCGCCAACGGCAATCTGCTGATCGCGGGCGGCACCAAGCGGTACGAGACGCTGAAGGGTGACGTCACCAAGGCGGGCGGCCTGATGGTCGTCCACAACGAGAACCCGGACAAGCCGATCACGCTGCCCGCGGGCACCAGGTTCACCGGCAAGGAGAACGGCAAGACGTTCGTCTCCAAGGACCCGGTGCTCGTCCCGCGCGCGACGAAGGTCTTCGACAAGGCGACCGGCACGTTCCTGCGCAACGACCCGGGCCTCGGCCGTATCTATGTCGAGGCACAGCAGAGCGGCCAGAAGTACGAGACGGGCACCCAGGACAACTACCGCATCCAGGGCCTGACCGGCACCGACGCCCGCAACACCTACGGCATCGCACAGAAGCTCGCCCTGGACAAGAAGGACTTCCAGGGCATCCGGGACGCGTACGAGTTCGATCCGGTCGCCGAGAAGTACATCAAGGTCGACCCGATGAACGAGGCCCGCTGGTACCCGACGCTCACCACCATGAGCGACGGCAAGATCCTCAGCCTCTCCGGTCTGGACGAGATCGGCCAGCTGGTCCCGGGCAAGAACGAGGTGTTCGACCCGAAGACCAAGAAATGGACGTACACCAAGGGAATCCGCCAGTTCCCGACCTACCCGGCGATCTCCCTGATGCAGAACGGCGAGATGTTCTACTCGGGCTCGAACGCGGGCTACGGACCGGACAACGTGGGCCGCGACCCCGGCGTCTGGGACGTGGCCACCAACAAGTTCACCAAGCTGCCGGGCCTGAGCGACCCCAACATGATGGAGACGTCCGGCACGGTGCTGCTGCCGCCCGCGCAGGACGAGAAGTACATGGTGATCGGCGGCGGCGGGGTCGGCGAGTCCAAGCTGTCCAGCAAGAAGACCCGGCTGATCGACCTCAAGGACAAGAACCCGAGGTTCGTGGACGGGCCCGAACTGGAGAAGGGCACCCGTTACCCGCAGTCCTCGATCCTGCCGGACGACTCCGTCCTCGTGTCCGGCGGCTCCGAGGACTACCGGGGGCGCAGCGACTCCAACATCCTCCAGGCGCGGATCTACGACACCAAGTCGAACACCTTCGACCGGGTCGCCGATCCGCTGGTGGGCCGCAACTACCACTCGGGCTCGATCCTGCTGCCCGACGGCCGGGTGATGTTCTTCGGCTCCAACTCGCTCTACGCGGACAAGGCCAACACCAAACCGGCCACGTTCGAGCAGCGCATCGAGATCTACACGCCGCCGTACCTCTACCGGGACTCGCGGCCCGATCTGACCGGCGGCCCGAAGACGATCGCGCGCGGCGGCTCGGCGACGTTCACCTCGCGGCACGCGTCGACGATCAGGACGGCCCGGCTGATCCGGCCGAGCGCGTCCACGCACGTCACCGACGTCGATCAGCGGTCCATCGCGCTGGACTTCAAGAAGACGAAGAACGGGGTCACGGTGACCGTGCCGAAGAACCGGAATCTCGTGGAGTCCGGTTGGTACATGCTGTTCGTGACGGACGACCAGGGGACGCCGAGCAAGGCGCAGTGGGTCAAGGTTCCGTGATTTTCGAGAGCCGTACGTAACTGCGGGCGCCCTTCTCTCGAAGGGCGCCCGCACCGTACTGAGGGGCGCGGGGCTGTGACATACGCGGCTCCGCCGCGTGGGCGCGCCGAGCCACAGTCCACCCGCACCCACCGAACCACTCGCGGCCCCGAGCTCAGCCGCTGGCCTTGGCGAGCTTCAGCGCGTACTCCGCCCACCAGTCTCCCGCCTTCGGACCCCCCTTGCACTCCCCGTCCGACTCACCGGGCCGCTTGACCCAGAGATACGCGTCGACAAGCGGATCGGCGGTCTTGGTCGTCGGGGTCTCGCCCAGCGCGCGCCCCGGCGGATTGCACCAGTTCTCGTCCGCGTCGCCGGCCGTGTAGGGGCCGTTTCCGTTGCGGCTGGTGTCGATGACGAAGTGCTTGCCGCCGACCTTCGCGGACAGCTGCCTGCCGTACGCGATGGAGTCCTTGGTCGAGTAGAAGTTGGAGACGTTGACGGAGAAGCCGTCGGCCTGGTCGATGCCCGCCCGCTTCAGCGACGGGAAGATCTGGTCGGGGTGACCCCAGCCCGCGTTGCCCGCGTCGAGGTACACCTTCGTGTTCTTCAGGGCCTTGAGCTTGGTGACCGCGGTCTCGAGCAGGAAGTACCGCTCCTCCTGGAACTGCGCCGGAGTGCACTGGTTGACCAGGTGCAGAATCGCGTCCGGCTCCAGGATCACCGTGGCGGGCCGGTCCTGGATGCCGCGGGCGACCCCGTCGATCCAGGCCTTGTAGGCGTCGCCGTCCGCCGCGCCACCCTGCGAGAACTGGCCGCAGTCGCGGTGCGGGATGTTGTAGAGGACCAGGATGGCCGCCCGGTCGGCCTGCTGCGCCGCCTCGGTGAAGCCGCGCGCCTCCTGCTCGGGATTCTCCGGCCCGATCCACTCGCCGGTCGGCTGTTCGGCTATCTTGCGGATCTGCTCGGCGTCGTCCTTCTTGCCCGCCTTGGCATACGCGGTGACCTGCTCGGCCGCGTTGCCCGCCGGGTTGACCCAGAACGGGTCGGAGTTCTTGGGCTGTTGAGTGACCTTGGAACCGGAACCGTCGCTCTGGTCGCCGCCGCCCCCGGAGGAACACCCCGCGAGCACCAGCAACGCCCCCACCACCGCGACGGACGCCCGAGCCCCGGCCCCCTTGCTGCCGTACATGCAACTCCCCCTCGGGTGCACTGTCCTTGGGGTCAATCGTGACATAGGTGGCGCCTCGCCCACGAGATCGCCCGCGCCTTATCGGTGAGCTGTTACAGCCCCGGGGACAGGTCCTAGGCCAGAACGCTCATACGTTCTAGAGTTGCCTCAAACGGACCCAGAACCTCCCGCGCCGACCGCCGGGTTACTCCCGCAGCCCGTGCGTGCGCGGTCGAGGACCAGCCCGGTCGGCGGCTCCGGGGGGAGCGGGCCGCCGACCGGGCCAGGTGGAACCGGTCACCGGGGCACCGGGGCACCGGGGCACCGGCCGCATTCACCCGCATCATCGTCCGCGAGTCACCCGCATCATCGTCCGTGGCCCGTGAGGTAGGCCGACACGACCACGTTCGCGGTGTAGGTGCGGCTCACCCGGTCGAAGGTGCCGCCGCAGGTGACGAGCCGCAGCTCGGCCCGCCCCGACTCCCGTGGCCCGTAGGCCTGTCGGGCGTCGAAATGGTCGCGCGGGAAGACCTGCACGTCGTCCACGGTGAACTCGGCGACGGTCCCGTCGTCGCGGACCACCCGGACCGTCTGCCCCGGCCGTACCGTGCTGAGTTTGTAGAAGACCGCGGGCCGGGTCTCGGTGTCGACGTGCCCCACGAACAGCGCGGTCCCGGCCGCCCCCGGCCGCACCCCGGCGGCGTACCAGCCGACCACGCCCGGCTGGTCGAAGGGGGGCGGATCGATCGCCCCCTGCCCGTCGAGCCCGCGGCCCACGACCGGCGCCTGCACCCCCATCGAGGGAATGTCGATGCGCTGCGGCACGGCGCTCGTCAGCGGCTTCAGCGCGGGTGGCAGCCGTACCTCGGGCGGTCGTCCGACCGCCGCGATGTCCCCCGTCGTCGGCGCCGCTATCCCCTGCCGTACGTCGGTCAGGTCGCGGCCCCACAGCCACAGCCCGAGCAGCAGCACCGCCCAGGCGACACCGGTCAGCAGCCGGCCGGCGCCGGAACAACGCCCGTGTTCGGGCATGTCGTCGGACATGTCAGTCCCGGGTGTCGTGGCCCCGGCGCGCGCTGCGGACCGCGACCGCCACCGCGGCGGCGCTCGCGAGGACGAGGCCGATCACCGCGTGCTTGGTGCCGGGGCTCGACGAGCGGGCGTCCACCGAGGCGAAGTGCGCGGTGCCGCCGCCGCCCGCGTGCACGGGGGCGACGGGCGAGGCCAGGCCGGTCGGGACGGCGAGGGCGGACGTCAAGACGTTCGGGACGGCGAGGGCGGACGTCAAGGCGTTCGGGACGGCGAGGGCGGACGTCAAGGCGTTCGGGACGGCGAGGGCGGACCTCAGGGAGGTCGGGCCGCCCGGCGCGGTGACCGTGACCGTGCCGGTCACCCGGTCCTGGCGGCCGTCACAGCTGACCTTGACCTCGTAGGCACCGGGCGTGGCCGACGAGCGGACGCGGGTGTCGCCGGTGAGCACCCCGCCCTGGCCGGTGAGCCGCGCGTCGGCGACGAACGCCGTCGAGACCGCGGTACCGGTCGTCCCCGTACAGCCCAGCGCCCGCAGCTGGACGTCGCTGCCGGGGGCCGGGGACCCGGGAGAGACGGAGACGCCGCCGTCGGCCGCGTACGCGGCGGGAGTGAACGCCGCCGCGAGCACCGCACCGGCACAGAGAGTGAGTCGCGCACAGAGAGCGAGTCGACATGAACCCATCGTGAACCTCCAGATACCTGGAGACTCCCCCGCCTGGCCGCGGGACGCATCCTCAGACGCCCCCGACTGCTCCAAACGGGTCTCGAAAGGTTTGGCGCGGGCCGGTGGCCCTCGGCCCGCGCGGCGTCAGATCCGCTCGACGAGGTCCGCGATCGAGTCCACGATCCTGGAGGGCCGGAAGGGGTACTGCTCGATCTCCTCGCGGGTGGTCAGCCCGGTGAGGACGAGATAGGTCACCATGCCCGCCTCGAGGCCGGCCAGGACGTCCGTGTCCATCCGGTCGCCGATCATCGCGCTGGTCTCGGAGTGCGCCCCGATGGCGTTGAGCCCCGTCCGCATCATCAGCGGGTTCGGCTTGCCGGCGAAGTAGGGCTGCTTGCCGGTCGCCTTGGTGATCAGCGCGGCCACCGCGCCGGTCGCGGGCAGCGGGCCCTCGGCGGACGGGCCGGTCTCGTCGGGGTTGGTGGCGATGAACCGGGCGCCGCCCTTGATCAGCCGGACCGCCTTGGTCATGGCCTCGAAGGAGTACGTACGGGTCTCGCCGAGGACCACGTAGTCCGGCTCGTGGTCGGTCAGGACGTACCCGATGTCGTGCAGTGCCGTGGTCAGGCCCGCCTCGCCGATGACGTACGCGGTGCCACCGGGCCGCTGGTCGTCCAGGAACTTGGCGGTGGCGAGCGCGGAGGTCCAGATGTTCTCGACCGGCACGTCCAGGCCCATGCGCCGCAGCCTGGCGTGCAGGTCACGAGCGGTGTAGATCGAGTTGTTGGTGAGCACCAGGAACGGCTTCCCGGACTCCCGCAGCCTCTTGACGAAGGCGTCCGCGCCGGGGATCGGCACACCCTCGTGGATGAGGACGCCGTCCATGTCGGTGAGCCACGACTCGATGGGCTTGCGCTCTGCCATGGTGCTGGTTCTCCTGCCGTCCTGGCGTACGTACGCACACGATCCGGGGGCGCCGGAACGACGATGTGCCGACGCCCCCAGCCTAGTCAGGGTGGAGTGTCAGCTTCCCGTGGCCGTCTTCCAGTCCTCGACGTACGAGGTCAGGTTCTTGTCGATGTCGGCCCAGTCCGGCTCGAAGAGCGCGACGCCGTCCATGAGCTTGGTCAGGGCGATGGCGTTCGCGTCGGTGGCCTTGACGTCCTTGCGTGCGGAGAAGCCGCCGCCGATCTCGCTGACCTGCTGCTGCGCCGTGGCGGACAGCATGAAGTCGAGGAGCTTCCTGCCGTTGTCCGCGTGCGGGGCCTTGGTGACGAGTCCCGCGGCGTACGGGAGGGCGAAGGTGGTGGGCTTCCCGGCGGCGTCGGCGGCCTTGTCCGTGGCCTTCGGGAACCAGATGCCCAGGTTCGGCATGTCCTTGGACTGGGCGTAGTTCATCTGGACGTCGCCGTTCGCGACGAGGAGTTCGCCCTTGTCGACCTTGGGCGCGAGCTTGCCGGTGGAGGCGGACGGGCCGACGTTGTTGGCCTGGAGCTTCTTCAGGTAGGCAAGCGCCTGTTCCTTGCCGCCGAAGTCGTGGATCGCCTTGACGAGCACGGCGGTTCCGTCTCCGGCGACGCCCGGGGTGGAGTACTGGAGCTTGTTCTTGTACCGCGCGTCGAGCAGCTCCTCCCAGGTGGTGGGCGTCTGCTTCAGCTCCTTCTTGTCGTAGACGAAACCGAAGTAGTTGTTGACGACGCAGGTCCAGGTGGCGTCGGCGGCCTTGTCGCCGCCGGCGACCTGGTCGGAGCCCTTCGGGGTGTACTTCTGGAGCAGCCCCTTGCCGTCGGCCTGCTGGATGAACGGCGGGAGGGTGACGAGGACGTCGGCCTGCGGGTTGGTCTTCTCGCGGACGGCGCGCTGGACCATCTCGCCCGAGCCGCCCTCGACGTACTTGACCTTGATCCCGGTCTGCTTCTCGAAGTCCTTGAAGACCTGGTCGTACCAGCCGTCGCCGTTCTCGCCCTTGAGGCCGTCGGCGCTGTAGACGGTGACGACCTTGGCGTCGGAGGCGCTGGAGGCGCCGCCGCAGGCGGTGAGGGTGGCGGCGAGGGCGAGGCTGCCGACGACGGCGGCGATCGGCTCGAGGTGGTGGAGGTTTCTGGGCATGGCGAGATGAACTCCTTGCGATCTTTGGAAGGGTGGCTGATCAGGATCGGATCGGGGTCAGCGGTAGGAGGCCTTGGTGCGGATCCGGGAGACGGCGAACAGGACGAGCACCGTCGTGGTCATGAGGACGACCGCGAGCGCGGAGCCGGTGAAGAGGGCGCCGCGGTCCGAGGCCGCGTAGATCTGGACGGGAAGCGGGGTCCAGTCGGGCGGGTAGAGCATCATGGTGGCGCTCAGCTCGCCCATGGACAGGGCGAAGCAGAGCCCCGCGGCGGCGGTCAGCGAGGGCAGCAGCAGCGGCAGCCGCACCCTCCACAGCACGTACGAGGGCCGGGCGCCGAGCGAGGCCGCGGCCTGTTCGTAGGCCGGGTCGAGACGGGCGAGGGCGGCCGACACCGACTGGTGGGCGAAGGCCGTGACCAGCACGGTGTGCGCGAGGATGACGATCCAGCGGGTGCCGTTGAGCAGCATCGGCGGTGTGGAGAAGGCGACGAGGATCGCGAGGCCCACGACGACCGAGGGCACGGCGACCGGCAGCATGAACATGGCGTCCAGGACCCGCCTGCCGCGCTTCCCCAGCGCGTGCGCGGCGAGCGCCGCCCAGGTGCCGACGACCAGTGCGAGCAGGCTCGCGGTGACCGCCGTGACCAGGCTGGTGGTGAGGGCCTGGAGGGACGCGCCACGGGTGGCGGCCGTGTAGTGCCCGGTGGTGAAGCCGGACGGGAGCGCGCTCGACCAGTTCGTGGCGAACGACGCGGCGAGGACGACGAGCAGCGGCAGGGCGAACAGGGGCAGGAAGAGCAGGAAGAAGACGGCCCAGGTGGCCCACTTCCCCTTGCGGCTATGCACCAGCACGGCGGCTCACCACCCGGTAGAGGCCGTAGAGCCCGACGGAGACGAGGACGTTGACGACGGCGACCACGCACGCGCCCGGATAGTCGGACTCCAGAATCGCCTTGCTGTAGACGAGCATCGGCAGGGTCGTGACGCCCTTCGCCCCGGTGAACAGGACGATCCCGAACTCGTTGAGGCAGAGCACGAGGACGAGGCTGCCGCCGGCCGCGAGCGCGGGCAGCGCTTCGGGCAGGATCACCTGCCGCACGATCCGGGTGGGCCGCGCCCCGAGGGAGGACGCCACCTCCAGCTGGGCGGTGTCGATCCCCGAGAAGGCGGCGAGCAGGGGCCGCATCACGAACGGGGTGAAGTACGTGATCTCGGCGAGGAGGACCCCCCACGGGGTGGTGAGGAACTGGAACGGCCCCTCGGCGGCACCGGTCACGTCCGTCCACAGTCCGTTGGCCATGCCCACCGTGCCGTAGATGAACAGCAGCGCGAGCGTGATCAGGAAGGACGGGAAGGACAGGAAGACGTCGATGAACCTGGCGACGGCCTTCCCGCCGGGGAACGGCACGAACGCGATGACCAGGGCGAGCACGAACCCGAGCACGAGACAGCCGACGGTCGCCGCGACGGCGATCCAGACGGTCGTACGGAGGGCCTCCAGGAACCACGGGGACGCGAGGACGTCGGCGTACGGCTGGAGGGAGGTGCCCCCGGTGTCCGGCTGGAAGGACTGCTGGACGACGAGTGCGAGGGGGTAGAGGAAGACGAGTCCGAGGACGGCGACGGGCGGCAGGGCCCAGGCCCAGGTCGGTATGCGCGGACGGGACCTGGTGGCCGCCATGGCGCTAGACATCCGCGGTCACCCCTGCGGTCACCTCTGCGGTCACCTCTGCGGAGAGCAGCACCGCGTCCTCGGCTGCGAAGTGCACGGTGATCTCCTCCCCGAGAGCGGGCGGCGTCCGCAACTCCCGCAGGTCCACTTTGAGTCGGTGTCCGTCCACGTCGACGTAGAGCCGGTGGGTGGCACCGCGCCACTGCACCTCGGCCACCGACCCGGTGAGGGCGTTGGGTCCCCCGCCGAGTCCGACGAGGTGCGGCCGTACGCACAGCGTGGCGCTCGCGCCCTCGACGGCGTTGCCCGTCGACACCTTGAGCTCGGTCCCGCCGAAGGCGACACCTCCCGCGCCCACGGTCACCGGCAACAGGTTCGCGTTGCCCACGAACGACGCCGTGAACGCGGTCCTCGGCGCCCGGTACAGCTCCCGCGGCGTCCCCACGTCCTGCAACCGCGCCTTGTCCATCACCGCGATCCGGTCGGCCAGCGTCAGCGCCTCGATCTGGTCGTGGGTGACGTACAGGATCGACATGTCGGGCAACTCCCGGTGCAGCCGGGCGAGTTCGGCCAGCATCCCCGACCGCAGCTGCGCGTCGAGCGCGGACAGCGGCTCGTCGAGGAGGAGGACGCCGGGCCGGATGGCGAGCGCCCGCGCGATGGCGACCCGCTGCTGCTGCCCGCCGGACAGTTCCCGGGGATGGCGCCGGGCACAGGCCGCCATCCCGGTCATCTCCAGCGCCTCGGCGACCCGTCCGCGGATCTCGCCCTTGGCGACCTTCTGCGCCCTGAGCCCGAAGGCGACGTTGTCCTCGACCCGCATGTGCGGGAACAGCGCGTACTGCTGCACCACCATGCCGACGCCGCGCCGGTGGGGCGGCAGAGCGGTCACCTCCCGGTCGCCGATGAACACCCGGCCGGAGGCGGGCCGCACGAACCCGGCGACGGCCCGCAGCGCGGTGGTCTTCCCGGACCCGGACGGCCCGAGCAGCGCCATCACCTCGCCGGGCTCGACGGTGAGGTCGAGGGAGTCGAGGACCGTGGTGCCGTCGTACGCGACGGACACCCGGTCGAAGCGGATACCGCTGCCGCCGCTCATCGCCCGGCTCCGGGATACGGATCGTGTCCGGGGAGCGGACCGGGTCCGGGGAGCGGACCGGGTCCGGGGAGCGGGTCGGCTCCGGGAAACGAACCGGGTCCGGGAAACGAACTGGGTCCGGGAAACGGGTCGGCTCCAGGGAGCCGTTCGTCTCCGGAGAGCAAGTCCTCTCCGGAGAGCAAGTCGTCTCCGGTGGGTCCGTCGAGCAGGGCGGGAAGTTCGGCCACCGAGCCGAGCACATGGCCGGCCCCGGCCGCGCGCAGCACCTCGTCGCCGTGCGCCCCGGTGAGCACACCGGCCACCACGCCCGCCCCGGCGCGTACGCCGCTGAGCATGTCGTACGAGGTGTCGCCCACGACCGCGACCTGCTGGACGCCTTCCGCGGCCTTGGTGCGCAGGAAGGCCTCCAGGACCATGTCGGGGTACGGCCGCCCGCGGCCTCCGGCGTCGGCCGGGCACAGCGTGAGCGGCACCAGCCCCTGCCAGCCGAGGGCGTCGAGGATGGCGTCCTGGGTGACGCGGGCGAACCCGGTGGTCAGGACGACGGTACGGCCGCCCGCCTGGAGCTCCTCGATCGCCTCGCGCGCCCCGGCGATCGGCGCGAGGCGCCCACCGTCGACGAGTTCCCCGTACGCCTTCTCGAAGGCGACGTTGGCCCGCCGGGCGAGGGACTCCTCGCCGAACAGGTGCCGGAAGACGGAGATCTTGGACTCGCCCATGGTGGCCCGGACGTGGTCGAGCTTCCTGGTGTGGTCGGCGGACCCGGGCTCGACGCCCAGCTCCCCGGCGGCCACGGCGAAGGCCTGCTCCACCAGGCCGCCGTCGGCGACGGTGGTGCCCGCCATGTCGAGCACGACGAGTCGTATGTCCTCGGTCATTTCTTTCACCATCCCAAGTCGTTGGCGGTCGTTTCGGCGATGGCGGGCGAACAGGTCATGCCGCGCCCGCCGGGCCCGGTGACCAGCCACACCCCGTCCCGCACCCGCTGCCGGTGCACGACTCGGCTCGGGTCGGTGCACTGCGCGTACACCCCGGCCCAGCGGCGCCGGATCTTCGGCAGCGGGCGGCCGAGGAAGGACTCGACGACCTCGGTGAGGTGGTCGTAGGGGTCTTCGAGGGTGTCGAAGGCGAAGGGGTGCTCGTACTCGTGGGTGTCGCCGATGGTCAGCCCACCGTCCGCGCGCTGCACCATGAGCAGCTGCATCCGGTGCGCGGCGGCGATCGGGGCCTGCGGCTGGTGTGCGTCCAGGTCGTCGAGGGCGGGGCTGCGGTACGCGGGGTAGTACCGGAAGCTGTCGGCGTCGGCGACGGAGGTGGTGAGCGGCTCGCCCAGCGGTTCGGTCTGCATCATCTGGAGCCGCACCCGCCGCACGGGCAGCTCGGGCCCGGCCAGCTCCCGTACGAGACCGCCGAGCCAGGCGCCCGTGCACAGCACGACGACGTCACCGGTGTGAACGTCCCCGTGGTCGTCGCGTACGGCGTGTTCTCCGACGACGTCACGGACCTCGCGCCCCGGCAGGAAGGTGTAGTTCGGGGACTTCGACAGCTCGGCGCGGAGGGCGAGTTGGGCCGTGCGCGGCTCGACGGCCGCGTCGCGCTCGCAGAACAGGGCCGCTTCGAACGCACCCCGCAGGGCGGGGTTCACGGCGCGCGCCTCGTCCGCGGCGAGCAGTTTGTAGCCGCGGGCGGCGGCGTCCTCGCGGGCCAGTGCGGCCTCGGCGACGGCGAGCTCGCGCGGGTTGCGCACGGGGGTCAGCGATCCGCACGCCCGGAAGCCGACGTCCGGGACGCGTGCCCCGATCTCCTCCCACAGCTCCCGCGCCCGCAGGGCGGTCTCCAGCTCCTCTCCTCCGGCGCGACCACTCACCCAGATCTGCCCGAAGTTGCGCAGCGAGGCCCCGCGGGCCTCCGCCTCACGCTCGATCTGTACGACCTCGTGGCCGCGTTCCACTGCGTGCCAGGCGTGCAGGGTACCCACCACGCCGGCTCCGACGACTATCACTCTCACGACGGCCACGCTCCTCGGGGAGGGGGAATCAAAGGGGTCCGGACAGCATCCAGATGGTGAACCGCCCATCACGTTTGGGCTAGACCCGTTATCTTCTCGTGACAATACTTGGTCGAGAGGACGCCTTCGAGCCCGCCCCCGGCCCGCCGTGCGTCAGCTGCCGGGGTACGCGGTGAACGTCACCTGCCCAGGTGCGCCGTGAACGAGAACCGGTCCCCCCGGTACAGCGTCCGCACCCGCTCCAGCGGCCGCCCCTTCGTGTCCCGCGAGACCCGGTGGATCAGCAGCATCGGCAGCGCGGGCGGCGTACCGATGAGCAGCGCCTCGCGCGGCGTCGCCAGCACCGTCTCGATCCGCTCGTCCGCGTCACCGAACGCGATGCCGAGCCGGTCGTGGAGGTAGGCGTAGAAGGAGGAGTCGGGGTCGAAGTCACGGTCGAGGTCGGGCACCCGGGCCACGGCGACGTACGTACTCTCCAGCCCGACCCGCTCGTCGTCGGCGAGCAGCACGCGCTCCATGTGCCAGACGGGCTCGCCGCGCGTCAGCCCCGCCTCGGTGGCCAGCGCCTGCGGGCAGGGGAAGCGGTCGAGCGAGATGAGCGTACGACCGGGGGTGCGCCCCTGCCGCCGTACGCCTTCGGTGTAGCTCGCGAGGGAGAGCGGCTGCTCCAGTTTCGGCCCCGCGACGACGGTGCCGCGCCCCTGCCGCCGCAGCTTGCCTTCGAGCAGCAGCTCTCGCAGGGCCTGCCGTACGGTCTCGCGGGCCACCTCGTACTTCTCGGCGAGATCGCGCTCGGTGGGCAGGAGTCCCCCTTCGCCCAACTCCTCGATCAGCACGGCGATGTGCGCCTTGACCGCGTAGTACTTCGGGATACGGCCGTGCTCCGGGATGCCGGAGCGGACGGGGGCGCCGGGCGATTGGTCGTTCGGGTAGTCCACGGGGGGATGGTCGCAGATGCGGTACGGGCGGTGCGCCGGTGGGAGGGCTCAGCGACGCCGGAACCGGGACCAACGGGAGGCCACTAAGAGCACGCCTCCGGCGGCGAACAGGGCGACGCCCACCGCCAGAGCGACCTCGCGCGGCCCGGTCATGGCCAGCTCGTCCGCGGACGAGGATCCGTCGTCCGCCGATGAGGACCCGTCCCGTTCCTTTCCTGCGGCGTCGCCGTCATCGGCTCCGTCATTGTCACCGCCGTCGCGACCGCCGCCACCGCCGTCACCGGCACCGGTACCGGTGGGACTGCTGGTGCCGGTGCCGGTGACGCCGCCTGTGCTACTACCGGTGCTACTGCCCGTGGCGGTGCCGCTGGCTTCGGGAGCCGCGCTCGTACCGCCGCCGCCTCCGCCATCACCTCCGCCGCTTCCGCCGTCACCGCCGCCGCTTCCGCCGCCTCCGCCGTCACCTCCGCCATCGCTGCCCCCACCGTCCCCGGTGCCTCCCGTGCCCCCCGTGCCCCCCGCGTCCACAACGTCGCCGTCGCTCGTCTTGCTCTCGTCGTCGATCCGGAAGCGGTACGCGTTCGACTCCCCCACCCAGTCCCCGTCGTTGTTGTGGCGCTGCACCACGGCCGCGTTGGCGACGACGTCGTTCGGCACGGCGGCGTCGGAGGTCACGGAGAGGCGGACCTTCACGGTGAGCGTCCGGCCGGGTCCGACCGTGAACCCCGGGAACCCGTCGTCGAACGCCCCGATGTTCTCGTCCTGGTCGCTCTTCTCGAACTCGACGGGATGCGTGCGCTCCCCCTCGTAGAACTCCAGCCGCGCCTGTCCCGGCCGCAGCAGCCGCTTGCTGTCCACGAGTACGACGATCGGGTGGATGTTTCCGCAGGTGTGCGCGGTGGTGTTGGTCAGGTCGATGTACCAGGTCCGGAAGTCGCCGCCGACGTCGTAGGCGTCCGGACCGCCGTGGATCCGGGTCTTGATCGGGAAGGCCCGGGTGTCGGGCGCGGCACAGGTGGGGCGGGGGCTCGCGAGGGGCCCGAGCGGCGCGAGCGCCTGTGCGGCGGGCGGCGGTGCGAGCCCGAGACCCAGGGCGGGGGCAACGGCGGTCAGGGCGAAGGGGCTGGTCTTGCGCAGTCGCAGCAGTCGCATGAGGGGCCTTTGCCGATCAAGGGCGGCGGGAGGGGGGCGGGAGCGTCGGGTGGTGAGGGCAACGGCGTACAGGGCAACGGCCCCGTGACCGTCCCACACCGGTCGGCGCCCACCGCCCCGCCACACCCACGACACACCCCGCCCGGCCCCCGAAGTCCCCCCGAACAGCCGAGTCACCCCGCCCCCGAAGCCCCTCCGAAAAGCCGAGTCACCCGGCCGGTGACCCGCCCCGGACAGCCGAGTCACCCCGGCCGGAGACCCGCCCCGAACACCCGAGCCGCTCAGCCCTCCCCGCGCCCGAACAACGGCGCCAGCAACAACTGCGCCGCGCCCTCCGCGACCCCACGCGCCCCACCGGGCGCCACCCGCACCGGAATCGCCCCGTCGTCCACGCCCTCCAGCCGGGCCCGTTCCTCAAGAACGGCACCGACACCCCGTACGAAGGCCTCCTCATGCGCGGCGACGGTACGCCCGCCGAGCAGCACGAGGTCGATGTCCAGCAGCCCCACCAGATTCGCGGCGCCCACCCCGAGCACCCGCGCCGCCTCACCCACGGCACCGCGGTCCACGGCGGCGAGGCACAACGCCTCGATACAGCCACGGTTGCCGCAGCCGCACGGGGGCCCGTCCAGCTGAATGACCTGATGCCCGAACTCCCCCGCCCCGGTACGCGCCCCCCGGTGCACGCCCCCACCGATCACGAGCCCCGCCCCGAGCCCCGTACCGAGATGCAGATAGGCGAAGGATTCAAGGGGGCCGGAGGGACCAGCAGGACCAGCAGGACCAGCAGAGTCAGCGGGACCAGAAGAGCCAGAGGGATCAGAGGCACCGGCGGGACCAGCGGAGCCAGAGGCACCGGCGGGACCAGCGGAGCCAGAGGCACCGGCGGGACCAGCGGAGCCAGAGGCACCGGCGGGACCAGCGGAGCCAGAGGCACGGGCGGGACCAGCGGAGCCAGGGGTACCAGAGTCGCCACCCCCCAGCGCCCCGACCCCACTCCCCGCCACCGCGATCCCCAACGCGGCCGCGTTCGTGTCCTTGTCCACCACCACGGGCACCCCGAGCCGCCCCGCCAGCGCGTCCCGCAGCGGGAACCCGTCCCACTCGGGAAACCCGGTGACCCGATGCAGTACACCCCGGGCATGGTCGAGCGGCCCCGGCAGGGCGACGCCCACGCCCAGTACGGACACCCCCGCCCCCGCGAGCAGCGCCTCGACCTCCCCCGCCGCCGACTCGACGACCGCGTCCGCCCCGGCCCCCAGATCGAGCGGAACCCGCCGCTCGGCGACCACCGCGCCGGTGAGGTCGCACAGCACGACCGTCACCTCGTCGCGGTCGAGGTGGAGCCCGACCGCGTGCCCGGCCTCGGGCACGAGCCGCAGCACGGTCCGCGGCTTGCCGCCGGTCGACGCGCGGCGCCCCGCCTCCGCCGCCAGCCCGTCCGCCCGCAGCCGAGCGGTGATCTTGCTGACGGCCTGCGGGGTCAGCCTGGTGCGCTCGGCGAGTTCGAGCCGGCTGATGCCGCCCTCCCCGGCCGTGCGCAGCAGATCGAGCACGAGCGCGGCGTTGTGGCTGCGCAGGGCGAGCAGATTGACTCCAGACTCGGCATTGGTCCTGTTCACGTACGCCATTGTCCCCCGCGCTTGCACTTTGGCAACAGCGTTGCGAAAGTGGACGTCATGACTGCTACTCCTCCCCTCCGCGTGGCCCTCGTCGGTTACGGCCTCGCGGGCTCCGTCTTCCACGCCCCGCTGATCGCCGCGACCGAGGGCCTGGCCCTGGACACGATCGTCACCTCAAACCCGGAGCGGCAGGAGCAGGCCCGCGCCGAGTTCGGCGACGGAGTCTCGTTCGCCGCCACGCCCGAAGAGCTCTGGGCGCGCGCCGACGAGCTGGACCTGATCGTCATCGCCTCCCCGAACAAGACCCACGTCCCGCTCGCGACCGCCGCCCTCAAGGCGGGCCTGCCGGTCGTCGTCGACAAGCCCCTCGCCGGTACGGCGGCGGAGGCCCGCGAGCTGGCCGCGCTGGCCGAAGAGCGCGGCCTGCTCCTCTCCGTCTTCCAGAACCGCCGCTGGGACAACGACTTCCTGACTCTCCGCAAGCTGCTCGACGCGGGCGAGCTGGGCGACGTATGGCGCTTCGAGTCCCGTTTCGAGCGGTGGCGTCCGCAGCCCAAGGGTGGCTGGCGCGAGTCCGGCGACCCGGCAGACATCGGAGGTCTCCTCTACGACCTCGGCAGCCACGTCGTCGATCAGGCCCTCGTCCTCTTCGGCCCCGCGGCCTCGGTGTACGCCGAGACGGACGTCCGCCGCCCCGGCGCGCAGACCGACGACGACACCTTCATCGCGATCACGCACACGAACGGCGTCCGCTCCCACCTCTACGTCTCCGCGACGACCGCCCAACTCGGCCCGCGCTTCCGCGTCCTGGGCTCGGCGGCCGGTTACGTGAAGCACGGCCTCGACCCGCAGGAGGCGGACCTGCGCGAGGGCAGGCGTCCCGACGCGACCACCGAGTGGGGTGTCGAGCCAGAGTCCCTGTGGGGCCGCGTCGGCTCCGGCGAGTCCCCGCTCACGGGTGGCGGCCGCCCCGAGCCCACGCTCCCGGGCGCGTACCCCGCGTACTACGCGGCCATCGCGGCCGCCCTCCGCGACGGCGCCCCGAACCCGGTCACCGCGCAGGAGGCCGCCGCCGCCCTCGACGTCCTGGAGGCGGCCCGTCGCTCCGCCACCGAGGGCACGGCGGTGTCCCTGTGAACGCGCCGGAGATCGCCGAACTGGAAGCACAGGAGCGCCGGCTGACGCTCCCGCACTTCACCCACGACGACGCGTGGGCCCTCGGGACCCTGCTCGTCGAGCTCGCCCGTGAGCGGAGCGCCCCCGTCGCGATCGACATCCGCCGCGGCGGTCAGCAGCTCTTCCACGCGGCGCTGCCCGGCTCGACCCCGGACAACGACGCCTGGATCGACCGCAAGCGCCGCGTCGTCGAGCGCTACGGCTGCTCGTCGCTGCTGGTCGGCTCCCGCTTCCGCGCCAAGGGCACGACCTTCGAGGACTCCTCGCGCCTCGACCCCGACACGTACGCGGCGCACGGCGGCGCGTTCCCGATCGCCGTCGAGGGCGCGGGCGTGATCGGCACGGTGGTGGTGTCGGGACTGCCGCAACTGGAGGACCACGCCATGGTCATCGAGGCGCTGGGCCACTTCCTGGAAAAGTAGCCCCCCACCCGCGCCCCTGTCTTTTCAGGGGCGCGGGTGTCTTTTCAGGGGCGCGGGGAACTGCGCGATCTTTCAGGGGCGCGGGGAACTGCGCGACCAGCCACAGCGAACCGGCACCCGACAACGCCCCCCCGGCCCACCCCAACGGAGTGCCTACGCCGGTTTGAACTCCTGCCGCTGCCGCCCCAACCCCCCGATCTCCAGCTCCACCACATCCCCGGCCCGCAGATACGGCTTCGGCTCCGGCTGCCCCAAGGCAACCCCCGCCGGCGTCCCCGTATTGATGACGTCCCCCGGATAGAGCGTCATGAACTGACTGACGTACCGGACCACTTCCGCCACCGGAAAGATCTGCTCGGCCGTGGTCCCGTCCTGCTTCAGCTCACCGTTCACCCACAGCTTCAGCGAAAGATCCTGCGGGTCAAAAACCTCGTCCGCCGTCACCAGCCACGGCCCCAGCGGATTGAACGTCTCGCAGTTCTTGCCCTTGTCCCACGTCCCCCCGCGCTCGATCTGGAACTCCCGCTCAGAGACGTCGTGCGCCACCGCGTACCCCGCGACACACGCGAGCGCCTCCTCGTGCGACTCCAGATAGCGGGCGGTACGCCCGATGACGACCGCGAGTTCGACCTCCCAGTCGGTCTTGACCGACCCGCGCGGCACGAGCACGGTGTCGTCCGGCCCGACCACCGTGTCCGCGGCCTTGAAGAAGATCACCGGCTCGGCGGGCGGCTCGGCCCCGGTCTCGCGAGCGTGGTCGTGGTAGTTGAGCCCGATGCAGACGATCTTGCCGATCCGGGCCAGCGGCGGCCCGACGCGCAGCCCGTCCGCGTCCAGCACGGGCAGTTCCCCCGACTCGCCGGCCGCACGGACCCGCCCGAGCGCCGCGTCGTCGGCGAGCAGCGCCCCGTCGATGTCCGGCACGACTCCCGACAGATCCCGGAGAACCCCTTCGGCATCGAGCAGCGCGGGCCGCTCCGATCCCGCCGTACCGACTCGCAGCAGCTTCATGATCACAGTCTCCCTCGATCGCGGGCAGCCACCGACGGGTGCAGCCATCGGAGGACTGGTCGATCCTCCAAGCTGTACGTCCACTCCGCAATACCCCGTTCACGGACTGGACCGCCACCACACCCTCAGGGATACAGGACCGCCCGCTCCACGGCACTCCAGGCCGTACTGGTCACCACGTACAACGCGGCGGCCAGCGGCACCACCGCCACGGTGATCAGCGTGAAGAAGGACAGGAACGGCACAAACGCACTCACCGCACCGAGGCCGGGCACCTCCGCCCCGCCGGCCGCAGGCGCCGAGGCGGCCATCGTCCGCTTCGTACGGCGGTAGTTGAAGACAGCCACCGCGCCGACGACCACGAACAGAGCGAGGTAGACGAACCCGGCGGCACCGAACACCCCACCGCCCCCGAGCACGTCCAGCCACCGCCCGCCGAGCGGCGCGGCGAACAGCTGGTGGCTCAGCAGCTCATTGGCCTCACCGCCGACGGTGGAGCTGGAGAACAGGTGGTAGAGAAGAAAGAAGGCCGGCAGCTGAAGAAGCCCGGGCAGAATCCCCGACAGCGGCGACACCTTCTCCTTCTCGTGCAGTTCCAGCACCGCCTTCCGCATCCTCTCGGGATCCTTCCGATACTTCTTGCGCAGCTCGGCGAGCCGCGGCTGCAACGCGGCACGCGCCCGCTGCCCCCGCGCCGCCGCCCGGGACAGGGGATGCACGAGCAGCCGTACGAGCGCGGTGAACAGGACGATCGCGGCGGCGGCCGCGGAAGCGTGGAACAGCGGTTCGAGCAGATCGGCGAGCCGCTCGACCAGCCCGGCGAAAGCGGACATGGGTGTGGACATGGAGGTGGACATGGAGGTGGACATGGAGGTGGACATGGGTGAGCCCTCCGGGGGTCTCGTCGTGCCGGAATGAGAAGTGACGCGTCGGCATGACGACCCGCGCGGGGTACGCAGACAGGGGTGGTACGACGGGCGAGTTCCTGCTGGGATCCCTACGCGGCGGCCGTCAGGAGGGCCCGCCCGGGCGCTCGGGGGCGCGGACGCCCCGAGGCGTCGGGATCGCGTTGCGGCAGGAACGCCGTACGGTGCTCACGGTCGCGGATCGCCGTACGAACCCGCGTACGCGGGACGGCGGACGCGCGGCGCGAGCCGATGAGGGCGCAGACGGCGAGCGCGGCCCCGGCCGCGGCGGTCGCGGTGAACGCGACGGCGACGGCCGCCGGGAGGCTGCCGGCGTCCAGCACGGCGAGTTCGAGGAGCAGCACGAGCAGAAGGGCGACAGGGCGCAGATTTCGCGCGTCCGCCGAGCTCCGAACCACGGACCACCCCTCCTCTCACCCTCTCGTACGCGGGCTCACGTCCCCCGTACCTGCTCACGCGTGACCGGTGTCGGCCTTACGCGTGACCGGTGTCGATCGGCTCCAGCGGCCGCTTCGGCCTCAGCAGCACACGGCTGACCGGATCCGCCGGGTCCGGATCGAGTCCGGGTCCCGGCACCATTTCGACGTCCGGGACGGGTACGACGGTTCCACACATGGCACATTCGCCGTACGAGCCGAGCTCCGTACCGCCGGTCGCATGCCGGAATTGACGTGCTCCTCGGACTGAGGCCCGGGGATTCCGGCCTTCCCGTCCGAACCGTGTGCCGCTACGCGGCATGGGGTCCGGCCGGGACCGTTCCCCGGACCGGACGGTGACCGCGGTCAACGGGGGCGCATGGAGGTCAGCTTTCCCCACACCACGAGCCGATACCGGGAGGTGTACTCGGGCGTGCAGGTGGTGAGGGTGATGTAGTACCCCGGCGCGCTGTACCCGTAGGCGGGCCGAACGGTACTGCGCGGCACCTCCCGAATGACCCCTCCGTCATGCGCGGAGGTCTGCGGAAGCGTCTTGTCTACGACGTAGACGTAGCGCCCCGCCGCCGTCTCGACGTCGATCTCGTCCCCCCGCCGCAGCCGGTTGATGTACCGGAACGGCTCCCCATGAGTGTTCCGATGTCCCGCGAGCGCGAAGTTCCCTGCCTGTCCGGCCTGTTGGGTGTGCGGGTAGTGCCCGACGTACCCCTTGTTGAGGACATCCCGCTTGCCGACCCCCTCCGCGACCGGCACACGAAGACCGAGCCGGGGAATGGAGAGCACGGCGTACGCCTGGGACGACCGGGGCGTTCCCTGCGCCCGCCCACTCGCGGTGGAGGCCCCGGAGCCACCCCCACCGGACGCATCACCACCCCCCGCCGAGCCACCCGAACCACTCCCCGCACCCGACACCCCCGCCCCCTGCTCCTTCCCCTGCCCCTGCCCCTTCCCGCTCCCCCACCCCTTCTCCAACGCCTGGACCTTCCTCTCGGCGCCCTCCCGGGCCTGCCGATTGGTCCACCAGAGCTGATGCACGACGAGAAGCAGGAGCAGGAGGCCGACGGTGACGAGAACCTCGCCCCCGCCCCACACCACCCGCCGGTACGCGGCCCGCCGCCGCCGAGTGCCGTGATCCACGACGCCGGGAGCCCCGAGGCCGCGCCGCACGATGCCAGGAGCCCCCATACCGATGCCTCGTCTCCTCGACTGCCTCGCCTCCTCGACCGGGCCCGCAAGATAAGGGCTGCGCCCCGAACTCACCAGCCCCATGACCGCCCGAACCGTTCGTCGGCACCCCAGGGCACCGACGAGATCCCGCCCTCTGGCCTGCAGGTATCTCTCCCTCGAACGGCATCGGCAGTACGGTGTCCCCCATGCGCCCCGACACGTCTGCCGAGCACGTCGACCACCACGCCGAAGCAGCGCGCCTGGAGCGGACCGCAGGCCTCTACCCCGAGGACGCCGAACACCTGCTCGTGCAGGCCGCGGCCCACCTCGAACTGGCCGGCGACCGCCCCGGAGCCACCGCGCTCTACGACCGCCTGCTGTCGTCCTCGACCCCCCTGGAGCACCCCCACCTGGTCCGCGCCCTCAAGGCGTCGAACCTGTGGGAGTACGGCCACGAGGCCGAGGCCCGGGCGATCATCGACGGCATCCGCGCCGCGTCTCCCCGGGACCCGGCCCCCTGGGTGATCGTGGCCGAGGCCCTGGAGTCCCACGACGAACTGGAAGCGGCGCAGGAGACGTTCACCCAGGCCGCGCAGCTCCTCCTCTCGGAGACGTCGGAGCCCCCGTACGCCGCCCACCCGCTCCTCTTCGGCCGCCACCGCGTCCGCCGCATGCTGGGCGCGGCCCACGACGACTGGGACGCCCTGGCCGACACCCTCCACTCGTCCCCGGTCTCCCTCGACGAACTCCACGACCCGAAGCGCGTCTGGTCCCTCGGCTCGGACAACCCCGCCGAACTCCAGGCGGAGATCTCCCGCCTCAGGGCGGAGCTGGGCACGTTCAGGGAGGCGCTGTCCCGCCCGTTCCCGGTGGCGATCCTGCACTGGCCGACCACCGAACTGACGGAACTCCTCACGGCGTACCCCACCCTCACCTCGGAGTACCCGTCCCACGAGGAACACCTCGCGACCATAGAGGCGTCGCTACGGGAACTGGCGACTTCCGGCACTCCGAACCTCGGCATCGTCACCGGAACCGTCCCGTCCTACGAGGCCTTCGCCGCCTCGGAGGCCTCCTCCCCGTCGGACGCGACCCTGCTCCCGCAGTACGCGACGACGCTGGCGGCGCGCGGGCTGGCGGTGGTTTGGCCGCCGCAGCGGGGCGTCGAGTGCTGGTGCGGTTCGGAGCAGGGTTACGGGGAGTGCCACGGAACCACCGCCGAGTAGCCACCGCTGAGTAACCACCTCTGAGTAGCCACCTCCGAGTAACCACCTCTGAGTAACACGACTCTCTTCCCTCCGGCTCTCCCGGCTCCCGGCTCCCCCGGCCTCGGGGCCGGGGGTACCGGGCGTCATCAGCCCGCCCTCCCGGCTCCCGGAGTCATGCCGCCGTCGCCCTGCTCGGCAAACCCCAGATGTCCCAGGTGACGCCCCGGTGAAAACAATCGCAAGGATCTGAGCACCCTCGATACTCCGGGAACCCGCCCGCCACCATGGCCCTCCCAGCCTCTTCTTCCGCGGGAGTCGACCGTGAACGGTTCCTGGCAACTCGGGTTCGCCGTACTGGGCTTGGCCCTTCCCGGGATCGCGGCGCTCTGGGAGTTCGTCCTCGTCGGCCGCAAACGGCTCGGCTACCGGGTCCAGATGGACACGACCGCCCGTGACGAACGCGCCCTACCGTACGCCGGGGTGCTTCAGCAGATGCAGCGGACCAACGGCGGGCCGCTGCGTGACCCGTCCTTCGTGCTGCTGCGGATCGAGAACAGCGGCTGGGCCCCCATCGTGGAGAACAGCTACCTGGCGCCCGACCGGGGCCACGCGGGCATCCAGGTCAAGTGCCGGGGCCGCCGCGTCGTCGGCATGGTCGTGACCGAACTCAGCCGCAACGAGCTGCGCGGCTTCTTCACGCCGAGCACCGACGACCAGCACCCCACACCGCACGTCCCCGGCCTCGGTGTCACCGACGGCGTCATCGAACTGCCCAAGGTGAAACTGAACCGCGGCGACCACTACAAGGTGCTGGCGGTCCTGGAACGCGAGGAGAGCTTCACGGACGAGGAGTTCCCCGAGCCCGAGGTCGTCGCGAGCATCGTGGGCGGAGTACGCCGCGGGAAGATCAAGAAGACCGAGTACTACCCGTTCGCCTCGAAGCCGGTCAGGTGGGTGCTCGCCCTCCTCGTCATGGTCAGCGCCGTCCAGTCCATCCTCACGTTCACCAGGCACGATGCCACGGCCGCACCATTGGACTGCGCCACCGGGACGCTCACCCTGTCAGGCTCCACCGCGTTCGCGCCGGTGCTCCAGGAGGCGGCGAAGCAGTACCACAAGACCTGCCCCGACGCCTTCATCCCCATCACCAACGACACGTTCCACGGCAGCGTGTCAGGGCTCGACGCCCTGGCCGCGGCGGGCCGGAAGACCAAACTGACAGGCAGCCAGGGACTCGGCGACCGGCTGGCGTTCAGCGACGGCCCCAAGAGCGACGGCCGTCCGCAACTGCTCCCCAGACCCGTCGCCCTGTCCCTGTTC
Source organism: Streptomyces sp. NPDC096311 (assembly GCF_044763085.1). Classification (NCBI taxonomy): domain Bacteria; kingdom Bacillati; phylum Actinomycetota; class Actinomycetes; order Kitasatosporales; family Streptomycetaceae; genus Streptomyces; species Streptomyces sp. NPDC096311. Next base: position 209,488 of record NZ_JBIWFN010000012.1, on the reverse strand, counting down.
GTCCTGGTCGTCAACAAGGACGCCGGCGTCCAGGACCTGTCCCTGAAACAGATCAGGGACATCTACGCCGGAAAGATCACCAACTGGATCCAGGTGAAGGGCAACAACGTGCCCATCCACCTCGTCAGCCGCAACCCCGGCTCAGGCACCCGCACGACCCTGGAACGCCAGGTACTGGCCGACAAGCCCCTGTTGGCGGTCACCGCGAACGACTGCACTGCGCTGGACGCGACCAAGCCCGGCCGCTGCGAGGTCAGCGACACCGAGACCCTCCTGAGCACCGTGGCCTCAACGCCCGGAGCCCTCGGCCACAGCGAGGTCGGCGCCGCCACCGCACACGACGACATCCAGCAGATCCGCATCGACGGCTACCCTGCCACCCTCGAAGGCGCGGACGAGGGCGCGTACCCGTACTGGCAGACCGAGTACGCGTACACCTACGGAGAGCCGCCCGCGGACTCCCTCGCCGCGGGATTCCTGCGCTACCTCGCCAACGAGGTCGGCAAGGACGTCATCCGCTCCCACGGCGACCGCCCGTGCGCCGAACTGGCGAAGCCGCTGCTTTGCCGTCCCAGTTAGCCACGGGATGGAATTGCCGATGAGCTATCTGCGATAACTGAGCCACTGCTGCCCAAGGTTGCAGGCCTGACAACTCACCGCCTCGGCCCCGGATTTGTCAGGCGACACAGTGGTGGTTCTTCCAGCCCGACGTGTATCCGGACCTGTACCCCGACCTGTAGGAGTGTGAGTGCCCGACCGAGGGCACGTGCAGGTAGCAGCTGTAGTCGCCCGACCCAGCGTTGTAGCCCGCACGGTAACCTCGATACCAGTCTCGCGAATGGTCCTGCTTCGCGGTAGGACTCAGGGTGTCCGCGACCGACGCCTTCAAAGTCGCCGATTGCGGGACAACAGCAGCCTCGGCAACGGCTGGTGACAGCGCCAGCGAGGCGAGAAGAAGCGAGGCGAGAACGCCGAAGCATCGCCTAGGGTTGCGCTTTTCCATTTTCATGGTTGTCGCCTTCGGTGATGTGTGAATCTCCGAACTTGCGGAGTCGTGAGATTTCTGCCCTCACTTCGATCGTCCCCCTCTCTTCCCTCATACGCCACCTGGTCCGGTCCTGCTCACGTGTCGCACCCTCTGGCCACAACACGCGCACTGGGACCCCGTTCCGTTCGGCGTACGACACCACATCCGCCGTACCCCCGTACCCCCACGCCGGCTTCCCGTCCCAGACAGCGAACACTTCCTCGGCCAAGCCGACCAGAATCTCGCTGCCCGTCATATGTGCGTCCGAAGCCGACACCGTCCTGCCCGTGTGGTGCACCCGTGCCGCACGACCCATCAACTCGTCGTAGACCGGCCAGTGACTCTCCGGAAGACCTTCGCGGTACTACTCAGCGGGAACGACGACTTCGAGAGCTCCGCCATGCATCAGCACGGCCTCCGCGAACCACGCATCCGGACCGTCCGCGATGCACGAGACCCCTACCAATTCAGCCGCATCGATTTCGCGAACAGCCACTTCGAGAAGCTGCCGAACCTGCCGCTCAACGTCTCGACTCAGACCCCGATGCCCGGTAATCCCCACACGCATGGCCGATCCCACTCCTACGGGTAGAAGCCATGGAGGCGTTCACCGTGTCCCGTTCCCCGCGGCACGCCATGGCAGAGCTGCTGCTGCGAGAGTTCCTGCCGTCCGTACGGCCTGATTCCAGGAGAAGTCTCGTGTTTCCTTCGTCAAGGATCGCTGCCGCTACCACGCTCCTCACTGTGCCCCTCGTAACGAGCACGGGCGCGAGTCCTGCCGTGGCCGACGGCACAAGTGACTCCGGCGGAATCACCGAGCCGAATTTCATCGTCGTCACGGGGGACAACAACCACGTCGGTGTTTCAGGCCAGGAAAGTCACGTCGGATCCGGTCAGGTCTCGGGCACCGGACACACGGTCGGCAGCCCCAGGGGCCGCAGGACACCATCAACTTCTTCGTCCGCAACGACAGTGACTACACCCTCCATCTCGTGAGCATCAACGGAATCGCCGGAGGAGTCACAGGGCCGACGGACCTTCCTCTGCAAAGTTCCCCGACCGCCTTCCAGCAGTTCCTGTTGCCTTCCACATTCACTGCCAGCACCGCTCTGGCGACACCCCGGGTCAACTGCCCGGCGCCCTCGAGCGACACGAGCGTCAACGTCGCGAACTCCCCATGAGGTTGCGCTGCACAGCAGAGCCTCAGCCGTTCCCGGCGAGATCCGGAAGACACGTCATAGCCCAGATCTGCCAATTTCCAGATCAGCCCGGGCAGCCCGGCCGCACGCAGCAACGTGACGTTCGCCGTATCGAGGACGACGACCCGCTGAACCACAGGGCACGTCTGGGGTGTCCGATCGACGCCACGGCCTCATCAGCGACACCGACTGTCCAGGTCACCTTCGCCTGGCTACACGACCTCCGGCACCTGCGCTGGGAACCACGCTCCGACATCCACGGAGCCTCCCTCAAACTCGCCTGCTGTCCCATCACTACCGACAACTCAAGTCAACGCGCGGGCAGTTGTTAGAGTCATGACATGGCGACAGAAGTTGACGCGATCGTGCCCGGAAATGTACGCACGCGAGCAGAGATCAAACGGGTGTTCGGAGGAAGCACGCAGGGCGGTATATGCCCCGCAATCGAAGAGCGGAGTGTCAACCTCTACTCGGACCCCAGCGTCGGAGAGGTAAACGGCTACTACGACGGTTGGCTGGCAGAGGAAGACGATCTGGGGCCCATCTTCGAGTACACCGGGGCCGGGAGGTCTGGCAATCAGACGTTCGCCGGATCCGCCGGCGCGGGCAACCGAGCCATCCTGTCCCACGCTGAACAGGGTCGAACATTGCGAGTTTTCAAACAGGTCGGTCAGGATCCCAAAAGCGCTGCCAAGACACATCAGTACCTCGGTGAATTCGCTCTAGATGCATTGGAACCTTACGTGTGGCGCAGAGTTCATGGCCAGGACGGAAGGAAGCGCAATGCAATCGTTTTTCGCCTTCGACCGGAAGGGGAAACGCAGCGCTCTTCAAATAGCTTGATCCCAGTTGCGAAAGAGACCACATGTGAACTCGTCCCCCTCGATGTAGTTACTGCAGCGACCCTTCAAAGCGATCCCGCGACTATTGGGGGGCTGGCCTTTCTTAAGCAGCCGAGAAATAAATCCAGCTCTTCGCGAAAAGCCGCCAAGAATGCCGCTACCAGCGGCACGTTCGTTGCCTCGGAAGCCTTCAATAAGAAGATGAGTCTTCGCTCGTCGACCGCAGCACACATCGCTGTGCGTCGTGAAGCAGAGCTAACTCGTACCTACATGGCCTTTCTTAAATCTGTGGGACGCAAAACCGGCGCCTTCCAAATAAAGGTCAAGGGCCTTACGGCCACCCTGAGGACAGATCTCTATGATGCAACGGAGCACGTACTCTACGAAGCTAAGGGATCTAGCGCCCGCGAGGACGTAAGAATGGCTCTCGGGCAAATTCTAGACTACAGCCGCTACGTACTGACTGAGGACCACGCGGAGCCACCCAAGCGGGTCATTCTTCTCCCCGCAAAGCCAGATCTGGACATGTTCGATCTGTGCGAATCTTACGGGGTTGAAATAATTTACAGATCAGAAAACGGCAGCTTCATTGGCGAATCTGTACCAGTCGACTAAGCCCTCGAAGTACTCCCCTCAGCCTTCTAACATCTTAGACGGCCTACCTACGGGAGACATACGCCATCGACGCGAAATGACGCCGAGGCGAGTTGCTCCGGCGTATGGCACGAGGTCAATCGGATTCATCCACGCATCAGAGAAATGAATATTCAAGTGTAGTGCGAGAGCCAGGAGGATATCCTGAGATGCATCCGCATCTATTTGCGCGAGTAGAGACCCCGGCTCGGGTGAGCGTTCGAGAAGGTGATTGTCAGGGTTCTGCCACTGCAGTTGCCCCTTACCCAACACCCATACACTATCAGGCCATTCGGTCGGAGACCGAGTTTGGCACCAGTCCATGAGGTGGCTACCGATGGTCTCCAATTTGAGACTGTCAAAGGCGACGATAATCCCAGAGGTTGGAAAAAAGTCGTAGACTTTCCCATGGGCTGACGTTTTTCGCGGAATAAGGCCAGGCGTCGGGCGATAGGAAGCCTTCGACATGCGGCGCAGTTTACTTATTTTGTTACATGCGTCTACAAGTTGCTCCTTATCTAGTTTAGTCTTCACTTCGACGACGCCATAAACGCACTCATTTGGGAGAATTCGGTACCCGTTTAGGGTAGTGAAAGGCGGGGTTCCCCGATCCGCAAGAACGATGTCGCATTGAGGAGAGGTCTCACCTGAGGCAGTGATGATTTCAGCGTTATGTACCGTTTCCACATGGGATGGTAGATAGCTGGCGAGAAACTCGCGAACAAGAGCTTCTCGGGAAGTTCCCGCTTCGCCGTTATGTCTGAAGTTCCTTGACTGCTCAAAATCTGCACGCATTCGCATAGCAACTGAGCCCAGGATTCTTCCAAGCTTCTCTTGAGACATGAAATGATTCTAGAGTAGTCCACAGGCTTCTGCAGCTACGGACGGCAACAAGGACGAGGCATCTCGACTACGGCGAACCGTCGTTGCCCATGGAAGGCCGCCCCCTGTGGCATAACTACGGCACGCACCTTAGGAGTTTGATCCCTCCACTCCGACATACAGTGGGAGTAATTGCTGCAGCAGCTTGACTTTGGCCCAAGCATGCCCCACTGGCACCGTCTTCGGGATCAAGATTGGGGTGTGAGGCAACGGCTACATGGACACCGATGCAGGGCGCTTGCGGCGATCGTGCCCTGTCTGGCCAAGCGCCAAGGGGTATCCCCACGTCCAGCGATCGGTCAACGCCTGCCCACTGTCAGTGCCCTCTGTTACACATGGGCACAACCGTCTGAGCGATCAAGGGAGCCAGCGTGTCCGAGTCGGGGGATCTGACGCAGCCTGCCGTAGGGGTGTACGAGGAGCTCATCACCGTGCGCTTCGAGCAGAAGCTGAAGGAGTTCGCGAGCCTCGGGTGGCATCCGGTGAGCGATGCAGTGGGAGCTGAGTCCGTTTCCCATGTACTGGCAAGACATATCGCTCAGACCGTGCGCCGTGTTCTACACAGCCTCCCTGCCGAGGAGCGGGTTTACGCGGCGAACCACATCTTGGAGTCCATCAGCACTCTTGAAGGAGCGCAGGAGTGGGTGGAGTTGGTGGCGGACGGTCCTCGCCAACTCCTGGCGCTGACACGGCAGGAGGCTCCCGGTGTCTTCGCCATACGGCCAGGCATCCCGCTCTCTGATACGGCGCTCATCACAAACTCGCCCGAGGATCCAAGCCTCGGCTTCGAGCTGCGCGCGGAGCTAGCCACTGCTGACCGTGTCGACCTACTCTGCGCGTTCGTGAAATGGCACGGTCTGCGCATCATCGAGCAATCCCTGAAGGCGGCCCATGAGCGGGGCGTACCGATACGCGTCATCACGACGACGTACATCGGAGCGACCGAACGGCGCGCGCTGGATCGGCTGGTGCAAGAATTCAACGCCCAGGTCAAGGTCAACTACGAGACACGCTCTACTCGACTCCACGCCAAAGCATGGCTGTTCCGGCGTGGGAGTGGCTACGACACGGCGTACGTCGGCAGCTCCAACCTCTCCAAAGCCGCCCTGCTCGATGGCCTGGAGTGGAACGTCCGGCTGTCTTCCATCGCCACTCCCAACGTGTTGCGAAAGTTCGAAGCAACCTTCGAGGCGTACTGGAGCGACCCTTCGTTCGAAACATACGATCCTGATGCGGACGGAACCCGGTTGCAGGAGGCGTTGGCGATCGCTGGAGGTACCTCCTCAACGTCCTCCGCGGACCGCAAGATCACGTTGTCCGGCCTTGAGGTACGGCCGTATCCACACCAGCGCGACATGCTAGAGCGGCTGGAAGTTGAGCGGGAGGTTCATGACCGGCACCGCAATCTGCTGGTGGCCGCCACTGGCACCGGCAAGACTGTGATGGCGGCACTCGACTACAAACAGCTGCGCAAGAAGCATGGCCGTGACCTGCGACTATTGTTCGTCGCGCATCGCAAGGAAATCTTGCAGCAGTCCCTGCGGACTTACCAAGATGTCTTGGTGAACCCAAACTTCGGCGAATCCCTCCACAGCGGGGAGATCCCAGAGCGCTGGACGCACGTCTTCGCCAGCGTGCAGTCGCTGAACGCTCGAGCGCTGGACCAGCTCGCTCCCGATTACTTCGACGTAATCGTGATCGACGAGTTCCATCACGGAACCTCACCGACGTATCGGAAGATCCTCGATCACTTCCAGCCGTTGGAGCTGCTGGGACTGACGGCGACCCCCGAGCGCATGGACGGCAAGAACATCCAAGATGAGTTCTTCGATGGCCGGATCGCTGCCGAAATGCGCCTATGGGAGGCTTTGGAGAACGATCTCCTCAGCCCTTTCCACTACTTCGGTATCAGTGACAACACCGACTTGAGTGCGGTGGAGTGGAAGCGTGGAGCGTACGACGCGAGCGCTCTGAGTACTGTTCTCGCGGAAAATGACGCGCGGGCCCTGTTGGTCGTGAAGGCCGTCAAGGAGAAGGTCTCCGAGCCAGGAGCCATGCGGGCTCTAGGCTTCTGTGTGTCGGTCGCGCACGCACACTTCATGGCAGAGTACTTTCGCGCGGCCGGCCTCAATGCCGTAGCTCTGTCAGGCGAGTCTCCAGCCGACCAGCGTAATCAGGCACTGTCTGACCTCAGGTCGGGGTCATTGCAGGTGATCTTCTCGGTCGACCTCTTCAACGAGGGCCTCGACATCCCCGACGTCGACACCCTACTCCTGCTGCGCCCCACCTCCAGCGCAACCGTGTTCCTTCAGCAGCTCGGCCGAGGCCTCCGACGCACTGAGGAAAAAGCAGTGCTGACCGTGCTGGACTTCATCGGTCAACACCGCAAGGAATTCCGCTTCGAGAACCAGTTCCGAGCGCTAACGAACCTCACCCGCAAGCGACTCCTGGACAACATCGAGCATGGCTTCCCCCAGCTACCCTCCGGCTGCCAGATCATTCTTGAAGAGAAGGCAAAGAAAACCATCATCGCCAATATCAAAGATCAGATCGGCGTCAATGTGACAGCTCTCGCTCGCGAAGTCGCCGACTATGCCGAGCCAAGGCTGAGCCGGTACCTGGATGAGAGTGGCCGCGAGCTAAAAGAGCTTTACCGAGGAAACGGGAACTCATGGACTGGGCTCCTCCGTCGGTCTGGTCTCCTGAAGGGCGAGGCGCCTGAAGGCGAAGCTATGCTACTCAAGCGGGTTTCCGCGTTCCTGCACGTGGACGACCCGCTGCGCGTCTCCGCGTACACAAGGCTGTTGGAAGACGATGCCCCCGCATACGGCGCACTCGATGAGCAGGGTCAAGCCTACGCCCGCATGCTCTTCTTCCAACTGTGGCCGCTCGGCGGAAACACCCGCAAGGGCTTCGCCAATTACGACGCCGGGTTCACGATGCTGCACCACCAGCACGCGGTACGCAACGAGCTACGCCAAGTGCTGGAGTACAACCTCGCCCACACCGAGCATGTCCCGATCCCACTCCTAGGGGTCGGTAGCAAGGCCGGTATTCCACTGACCGTGCACGCTTCCTACAGCCGAGAAGAGATCCTCCCCGCGCTCGGGCAATCCTTCATCGGCGGCTTCATGCCGGGCGACTTCCGCGAGGGGGTGAAGTGGTGTGATTCGATCAAGACCGACGCCTTGCTCATCACCTTGGACAAAGACGAGAAGGACTTCTCCCCGCAGACCCGCTACCACGACTATGCGCTCAGCGAGACCCTCTTCCACTGGGAGTCCCAGAACCAGACCTCGGCCACGTCACCCACTGGGCTCCGCTATCAGCACCACGCCATCGCGGGCAGCCACGTCTTGCTCTTCGTACGCCGCTACAAGAGCACTGACATCGGCGGAGCCCAGCCGTGGATGCTGCTCGGCCCCGCCGAGTACGTCGAGCACAAAGGAAGCAAGCCGATGGCGATCACGTGGAAGCTGACACACGAGATTCCGGCGGACGTATGGACATACTCCGCGATCGCTGCCGGCTAACACCTCAGAGCGAGTCTCCCTCAGCGCCGGTGTCTGCCTCGAGGTGCATCTGGGCACGGTCCAGCGCCTCGTTCACGTCACGGCCGTGCGCTTGCAGCCAATGAAGGAGGTCGGCGATGACGGCGATCGCCGTTTCCTCCACCACGGCCACGCTTGACGTGCTCGCCTCCGCGCCCCGGTTCAGTTGCGCTGCGTCGTAGAGACCGAGCATTGCCCCTGCTCTTGCCACACGGACACCTCCTGTATGACCGTTGGGCGAGCTCAGGCTGGTGGCCAGTTCGCACCAGGTGACCTTTCGGTCGGCATGGAGTTGGACGCCCCAGCGATCGGCGATGGCGTCGACGAGCGCCATGCCGCGACCGCCCTCGGAGTCGGCGCCCGCATCGAGGAGCGTCGGAAGAGCCCGAGGGTCGGGGTCGTGGACCTCGATGCGCAGGTGCGTGCCATCCATTGAGACGGTGAGGGTGGTCGGGGTACCCGGGCCGACATGCGTGATCACGTTGGAAACGAGTTCGCTGACGCAGAGTTGGGCCGCGTCGATGACTTCGTGCAAGCCCCAGAGGTCAAGGTGCAGTCGCATGATGCGGCGCAAAGCTGCTACTTCTTCAGGTTCTGCCGTGAAGGCCAAGTCCCACGGCTTCCGTGACATACACGTCTGGTGGATCACCGAGACCCCTCTCATCGGCGGCAACTTCCTTGCCCCCTACCTGTTCGGCGGAGCGTTACGTGTGCTCACTCTGGGTGGCGTTGCTTGCCAGGATGGCGCCCGCGCATCCCGCCGTGCAATATGCACGGCGGGATTCCCACGTCCGAGTGATTGGCAAGCTCACCCCTTGGCGCGAGACTGAACGCCCGTTATCAGGAGGCCTTTTCAGGAAGGGGCTGGGATGGCCGGATCCCCGACTGCACGTCGTCGACGTCTCTCGATCGAGCTGAAGAAGCTCCGCGAGCGGAATGCGCTGACCTGCGCGCAGGTCGGTGATGCGTTGGACTGGAGCGGCTCCAAGGTCAATCGGATGGAGACCGGCAGCGGCAAGGTCCAGCCGTCCGACATCGATGCCCTGTGCCGGTTCTACGACACCAGTGATGAGTTGCGCGAGTTCCTGAAGGCGCTGGCCCGGCAGGCCAGGACGCGTGGTTGGTGGCAGGTGCACGGCGCCGGAGTTCCCGAGTGGTTCTCTATCTACATCGGCCTGGAGCAGGACGCCTCCACGTTGCGCCAGTACCAGTGCGAGTTGTTGCCGGGTCTCATGCAGACGTCGGCGTACGCCGGCGAACTCCACAAGACCGGTGCGCACATGTCCGCTCAGGACATCGCTCGTGCGGTCCGTGTGCGCATGGAACGGCAGGCAATGCTGACGCGGCCCGACGGTCCCGACGCCTGGTTCGTCGTGAACGAAGGTGCGTTGCGCAATGTCATCGGGGACCGAACGCTGATGCGCGAGCAGCTGGAACGCCTCTTGCAAGCGGCCGAGTTGTCGAGTGTGACCTTGCAGGTCCTGCCTTTCGATTCAGGTACCTATCCGGCCACGGGTTCGTTCACCATGCTTGGCTTCCCCGACCAGGAGGACCCCGACCTCGTATATCGAGACGGCATCACCGATGCCGTCTATCTCGAAGGCGAGCATCATGTGCGTGAGTACACGAGGGCCTTCGACGGACTGCGAGCAGCGGCGTTGAGCCCTCAGCGCTCCGCCGAACTGATCAAGACCGTTCTTAAGGAACACTCGAGATGAACAGTGCACCGTCCGTGCCCGTCTATGCCTCTCCTTGGTTCAAGTCCTCCTACAGCAACGGCGCAGGCGGCGAATGTGTCGAGTGCGCCCGCAGCGTGGACGGCACCCTGGTGCGTGATTCCAAGAAGACCGGTGGGCCCGTGGTCGCCTTCCGCGCAGATGCTTGGCAAGCCTTCATACAGACTGTGGAGAGTGGCGCTCCGACAGCGGCGTGAGCGGACACTCGTTACACCGTAGGCCTGACTGTTGACGGTGCCGTGGGATCGCGGTCCGAAGGGGTGGGGTCCGAGGTGGGCATGCGCTCCGCTTGGCTGGGATGTGGGCGCAGTTTGCGGGGCGCGGGCGCCTCTCGCAAGCACGCCGAGTCGGCTCAGCGGCTGCGGGGAGTGGGTGGGCGCGCGGGCGCGTATCGAGGCAAGCCGGGCCGGGTTGGCGGCCCATCGGAGGTGGGGGAGCAGCTGGGTGCAGCTGGGCTACTCGCGGTAGACGGGTGGGCCGTTGGTGTAGGTGTGGTGGGTGGGGCTCGTCCAGGTGGTGGTGCCTGTGTGAGGGTCTCGGGTGACCTTCCAGCCTGGGTGGTGGGTTTTCAGGCGGTGATGGCGTCGGCACAAAGGCTGGAGGTTGTCCGGGACCGTTTGGCCGCCGTGGTGTGGGTGGTCGTGGTTGAAGGGGCGGATGTGGTCCAGGTCGCAGCGGTGGGCCGGCATTCGGCAGGATGGGAACGCGCAGTACTGGTCGCGGGCCAGCACCTGGCGGGCCGTGTCCGCGGTTGGTTTGTACGTTGTCGGGTCCGACTTGATGAGCAGGCCCGTCTCCGGCTGCGTGATCAGGCGGCGCCAGATCGTGCCCGGAGCGAAGGCGATTTCGCGGGCCTGCGTGGCGGTGATCGGGCCGTAGCCCTTCAGCTCCGCCGGGCCCTCGTCCACGCCCAGAAGGATGTCGAAGGGGACTGTTACCTGTACCACCGCCGCTCCTCGTCCCGAGCGGACTGCCCTATCTGAAGTTGCTTTCAGGCGAGGCTGGTTGACTACCAAGTCGTAGAGGGCGTCCGCTCGCTTCTGGTCCAGGGTTCGGTCGTCATCCGTATAGGTGGCCGCGTGGGTCGACACTGCCTGTTCCATCGCGGCGGTCTGCTGGGCGGGGAGGATCGCGCCGAACAAGGCCATCCCGTCGTCTTGCTGATAGCAGAGCGTCTTGCGCTCCCGGTTTCGCTGCGCGTGTCGGTGCTCGGCTCCGTCCGGGTCCGCCCGGTGGATCTGGTGGCGCACTGACACCATGGTCTGCCCGGCTGCTTGCGACGGCATCTTCGTGAGCATGGCTGCCTCTACCTGACCGGTCACCTCGTCGGACAGGACCCGGCACTGGTCGGCCAGCGTCCTTGCCTGCGGGTAGGAGATCTGGCCGCCCGCCAAGAGGCCGAGGGTGGCCTGATGACGGGTCTGCAGCAGCGTGGCGGTGGCCAGGCGCTGGCCCGCGGTGATGTTGGCCAGGCGTAGGGCGCAGGCTACCTCCTCCGTGGCGCAGTCCCACGTGGCCAAGAGTTGCGCGTCGAAGTCTTCGCCAGAAGCGGGCACTTCGGTGGGATCGGAGGTGTTGTCCGTGTGCGCCGCGATCGCCGCCAGTACATCCACCTGCTTGGCCTGCAGCCACGACATGTGTTGTTCCAGCACTGCCAATACGTCGATCCGACCACGCGGCGACAACTGCCCGATGTCCAGGGCGTCCAGGGCCGCGGCGGTCTCGGCCGACGGTGGCTGGTCCCTCAGCCGCGCTGCCCACTCATCCTGCGACACTGGCCCCTGCCGCAGTGGCCCGGCTGGGGACTCCGCGGATTTCGGCTCCGGGAGGGCTGCGCACGGCTCGAATTCCATCGTGGTTACGGCCAACGCGCTCACCCCCCAGCAGGCGTCCGACAGCTCCGCGACCCACCCTTCACATCAGGGCAAGTTGACTCCCCCATCATCCATCACGCAGCGTAATAACGCCAGGTGAAATGCTCACTCAGTGAGACACATCCGACTCCCTCCAGCGCCCGTCGTTTGGCGTATGCCCTATGTCGCGGACAGGAGCTTCGATACTGCTGCGTGCTCAGGTGCAATGCCCGGCCTGTGCGCGGGTGCTGCAACCACTTTCCGTACAGGAAGCTTTCGTGCATGAGGCATCGGTGCTGCAGCGCCGCTGATCAGGTCGGCTGGCGGCGCTGGCCTCGTCAATCCCTCACTGTGGTGGAGGAGTCGGGCAGGCTGCTCGGCTCGCGCGTGGCCTCCTGACCGGAAGGGCCGGACTGAACAGATGGACCGGATGGATCAGATGGACCGGACATGTCGGGTGAGGTGTCCTGTGCGGTCAGCCGTCGTACCCCCGGTATCGCCGCCGTGGCCAGGCAGGCCGTTGCGACCAGGGCGGCCGCGGCGGTGAGCGGTACCGCGGTGCCCCAGGCGTTTGCCGCCAGGGGTGCCAGTACGTAGCCGAGCGGCATGGCGGCCATGGAGACCAGCCAGTCGTACGAGGTGACGCGGGCCAGGGCGTGGGCCGGGATGTGTTCCTGGACGACCGTTTCCCACACGGGGTTGAGGAAACCGAGTGCGGCGAGTGCCAGTCCGTACGAGATCACGAGCAGCGGTACGGGGCCGGGCATCGCCAGCACGATCAGCGGCAGGGCGTAGCTGGCCAGGCCCAGGTTCCCGGTCAGGACCGGGCGTCGCAGGCGGGCCCGGCCGGCCAGGAGCGAACCGGCGAGCAGTCCGATCGCGCCCGCTTGGAGGACGACCAACCAGACCCCCTCCCCGCCGAGTTCGTGCAGGGCGACGATCGGGCCGAGGGTGGCCAGCACTGCCGCCGCCCCGTTCCATACGCCGTGCGCCAGCAGACTGGTCCAGTACCAGTCCCGGCTGCGTACCTCGGTCCAGCCCTCGGTCAGGTCGGCGCGCAGCGAGCGGTGTTCCACCGGTACCCGCTCGATCCGGATCGCGGCCAGCGTGCCCGCGCTGACCAGGAAGGACACCGCGTCCAGGACGAACGCCCAGCCCGCGCCCACGGTCGCGAACAGCAGGGCGGCGATCGCGGGGCCGGCCAGCCGTGCCGTACTGGACGCCGTGCCCAGCAGAGCGTTGGCCTGTTGTCGGCCGGGGCCCGCGCTCACCGTCCCCGTGACGAGCGGCGCCTGTGTCGGCATGGCGAATGCCGATGCCGTCCCGCCGACCGCCTCGGCGGCCGCGATGTGAGCCAACGCCGGGTCTCCACCGATCAGTTGGAGTCCCACGAAGAGCTGGGCCGCGCACCGCACCAGGTCCGTGATGAGCGCGACCAGCCGGGCGTCGAAGCGGTCGGCGATCACTCCGCCGATCGGCAGCAGCAGAAGCCGCGGCACCATCGCACAGCCCAGGACGAGCGCGAGCGCGGACGCGGACCCGGTGGCCCTGGCGACGGCGATGGCGAGGGCGGCCGGGGTGACGGCGTCGCCCAGCAGGGACACGCAGCGCCCGGCGAAGAACAGACGAAAGGCGGGAAGCCCGAGTGGATTCACAGCGCAGAATGTATTTCGGTACCTAATCTTTCGTCAACGAAATACTTCGGTCAGTGATGGCTCCGCAGGAGCGAAGGTCAGCAGGAACGAAGGTCAGCGGCGGCGGCTCCGGACGCGCCGGCCGGCAACCCCTCATGAGCCACGGGCGCCATAGGATCAGCCCATGGAGGACCATGACAGGACCAGTGGGCGTGACCGGATCGATGGGCATGACTGGACCGATGGGCATGTCGACCGCTGGCTGCCCGTGCTGCCTGGCCTCGACCCTGACGTCGAGGGCGCGGTCACCCGTATGAAACTGATCTCCAGTCACCTGCGCCGGGTCCGCGAGCGGTCCCTGGTCGACTTCGGCCTCCAGCGGCACGAATTCGACACCCTGCACTCGCTCGCCGGGCGCGGTGGCCACGCCGCCCCCTCCGAACTCGCCGCCGACCTCGACCTGGCCCCCGCCTCGGTCACCGGGCGGCTCGACGCCCTCGAACGGCGCGACTACGTCCGTCGCGTCCACTCCGCCGCCGACCGTCGCCGCGTCGACGTCCAGCTCACCGAGGCCGGGCGGGCGGCCTGGCTCGGCGCGATGGACGTACTCGGCGATGAGGAGTCCCGTCTGCTGGGGGCCCTCGACGCCGCTGAGCGCAAGGCCCTGTCGGACATGCTCCGGCGCATCATGCTCGTCGCCGAGCGGTCCGAATCCGCCTAGCGGGAGGGTGGCCGCCGACCGGTCGTCTGCGCGCGTTAGCCTCGGTTTGTTCGACAGACGCAGGCAGGAGCGGGAGGCAGCAATGGCGAAGGTACCGGCCGCGGCGGTGGCCGCGGGTGGGCTCATCGGTGGGTACGGCGTGGCCCGGTGGACCAAGAAGCGGCAGCTCGGCGGGGTGGTGCTGGCGGCCGCCGGGGCCACGGCCGCGCAGCAGTGGCGGCGGCAGGCCGGCGGGAAGGCCGCCGGTGCGCTGACCGTCGCGTACGTCGCCGCCTTCGCCGGGTCCCACCCGCTGGCCAAGAAGGTGGGCGCCTGGCCCTCCGTGTTCGGCGTCGCCGGTGCCGTGGCCCTCGCCTCGTGGGCCGTGGCCGACCGGCGGGCCTGAGCAGGCAGCACATAGCAGGTAACAGGTTCAGAGCACCGCGGGCTTGAGAGCCTGAGGGTTTGCGTGCCTACGAGGCCGCGGCAGTGGACACGGACTCCGGAACCGGGACGGGAACCGGGACTGGAACCGGTACCGGAACCGGGGTTGGTCCCGTGCTCTGGAACGCGCGGCGGTACGCGTACGGGCTCGTTCCCACCACCCGCTTGAACCGCTCCCGGAACGCCGTCGGTGAGCCGAACCCCGCCTGGGTCGCGATGCGTTCGACCGGGTACGTGGTCGTCTCCAGGAGGTACTGGGCGCGGCGGACCCGGGCGCGGTGCAGCCACTGGAGCGGTGTGGTGCCGGTCTGGTCGCGGAAGCGGCGGTTGAGCGTACGGGTGCTCATGCCGGCGTGGGCGGCGATGTCCTCCAGGGTCAGCTCACGCTCCGCGTTCTCCTCCAGCCAGGCGAGGAGGGGCTCCATCGTGGTGCCGGCCGGTACCGGCGGCTGGTCGTGGATGATGAACTGGGCCTGGCCGCCCTCCCGTTCGAGCGGCATGACCGACATCCGGGCCGCGTGCGCGGCGACCGCCGAACCGTGGTCGTTGCGGATCATGTGCAGGCACATGTCGAGGGCGGCGGCCGCGCCCGCCGAGGTGAGGAACTGGCCGTTGTCGACGTAGAGGACGTTCGGGTCGACGGTCACGGCGGGGTACCTGGCCGCCAGGTTCTGCGCCGCGACCCAGTGGGTGGTGGCGCGCAGCCCGTCCAGCAGGCCGGTGGCGGCGAAGACGAAGGCGCCCACGCAGATCGAGGCGATCCGGGTGCCGTTCGCGGCCGCCGCGCGCAGCGCCTGCGTCACGCCCGGCGGGAGCGGGGCGGCCGGGTTGGCGACGCCGGGCAGGATGATCGTGTCGGCCTCGGCCAGCGCCTCCAGGCCGTAGGGGGCGCGGATCGTGAACGGGCCCGCGCTCACCTCCGCGTCCGCCGTGGGCGAGCAGACCCGGATCCGGTAGGGCTCCCGGCCGTCCGGCAGCCGGGCCCAGCCGAAGGTGTCGATCGGGGCGGAGAGGTCGAACGGGATGACCTGGTCGAGCGCCAGTACGGCCACGGTGTGCATGGCCAGAGCGTAGGCATACGGCGGATCGTGGCCAAGCGGGGGCCCTTAGCCTCGTGGCCTCGTAGGGCGCCCGCAGTCTCGTAGGCAGGGCGGCGCGCCCACAGCCTCGTAGGCAGGGCGCCCACAGCCTCGTACAGCTGTGTTCGGGTCGCGCCTCGTGGCTGTGTCCGGGCCGCCGATTCCCTGCGTCGTGGCGGCTGGCGAGAATCCGTTGGGCCCTGGCAGAAGTGCCGCTTCTGCAAGATCGCGCGCGGCCCTAGCGTCGGCCCGTGAACAAGTTCCTTCTCGCCGTGCACGTCCTCGCCGCGATCGTCGCCGTCGGGCCCGTCACCGTCGCCGCCAGCATGTTCCCGCCCAGTGCGCGCAAGGCGCTCGCCGAGCCAGGGGACGCCCAGGCCCTGTCCACCGTGCGGGTGCTGCACCGCATCTGCCGTGTGTACGCGACGGTCGGCGTCGCCGTGCCCGTGTTCGGGTTCGCCACGGCCAAGAACATGGGCGTGCTCGGCGACACCTGGCTGATCGTCTCGATCGCGCTGACGGCCCTGGCCGCCGTCGTCCTCGCCGCGCTGGTCCTGCCCCGGCAGACCGCGCTCATAGAGGACGTGGAGGGCATCGGTACGGGCGGCGAGGGGGCTCGGCGGGCCACCGCCCGGCTCGCCATGGTCACCGGGCTCTTCAACCTTCTCTGGGCCACCGTCACGGTCCTGATGATCGTCCGACCGGGGTCGACCACGGGCGCCTAGCCCTAGGATCCGGCTCATGCATGGACAGGTGAACGGACCGCACGGTCCGTCGACGCCCTCGGCCCCGGCGGCCTACCTCGCCGCCGTGGAGGGCCGGCTGACAGCCGACGGGTGCGCCACCCGCTGGGAGGACTGGGCCGGGGTGCCCGTGCTGGTGGGGCGACGGGCGGACTTCCGGCTGCGCTGGATGGCGACGAAGCTGCATCTGTTCACCTTGGCCGCGGCGGTCCCGGAGATCACCGTGCCCGTCGTCGAGGGCTTCACCGAACAGGTGACGAAGTACGCCAAGGACACCAAGGGCGGCCTGCCCGTCGGTCTGCAGAACGGGGTCGGCGCCTTCCCCGTCCTGGTCAGCGACCGCGTCGACCCGGCCGCCGTACGGTGGGCGGAGGAGCGCCAGCGGGTCCGGTTCGCCTGTATGACGCGGCCTGTCGTCGTCGACAGTGCCCGGCCCTACGTGGGGATGTACCGCGGAAAGCCTGCCCTCGGGCGCGTCTACGCCGGGTACTTCATCGAGAAGGGCTCGCGGTACTTCTACGGCGCGTGAGCCGTCCCCCGCTGGGCGTTCACCACCACCGGGCGAGGCTGAGCGCCTCGTCCGACGAGGCCCTGGAGCCCTTCGATCCCCTGGAGCCGCTGGAGGCCCTGGAGCCCTCGGAGTCCCAGGAGTCCCCGGAGCCCGCCGGCTTCGCCCAGTCCGCCGCCCGGTACCGCCTCGCCACCGCCGTCGCGATCAGCACCCCCGCCGCGACCACCAGCGTGAAGAACGCCCAGGTGAGTGGCCAGACCGCCGCGTCCGGGGGCTCCGGGTGGGAGTGGAAGGAGAGGTACATGAGTGCTGCCGGTGGTCCCGCCACCAGCAGCAACGGCCAGGCCAGCGCGTCCCGGCGGCCGAGGTAGGCGGCCAGGAGCAGCAGGGCGACGCCGAGGAGGACGGCGCCGAGGACGGTCACCGAGGTCGTCTCGGTGACCGACCCGGTCGCCCCGGGGCGGTTGCGCAGGTCCCAGGGGAGGCAGAGGAGGTACGCCGCACCGGAGAGGGCGGCGCCGAGCACGCGCGTCAGCCAGCGTTCCGGCCAGGGGCGCGTTCGCAGGGGGCCTAACAGCTTCTCGGTCATGCGTACGAGGGTTCCCGCCCGGG
This sequence comes from Streptomyces sp. NPDC096311, assembly GCF_044763085.1. Lineage (NCBI taxonomy): Bacteria > Bacillati > Actinomycetota > Actinomycetes > Kitasatosporales > Streptomycetaceae > Streptomyces > Streptomyces sp. NPDC096311. Next base: position 192,042 of record NZ_JBIWFN010000012.1, on the reverse strand, counting down.
CGGCGGCCCGACAGAGTACGCGTACTCAGGTTCCCGTACTCAGGTCCCGCGCTCAGGTCCTGTGCTCAGGTCCTGTGCTCAGGCCCTGTGCTCAGGCGGAGTCCGCCGGTGCCACCGTCGACAGCGGGGGCGCGATGTCCTCCAGTGAGCGCCGTTCGGCGTTCACCGCCAGGAACGCGGCGACCAGGCCCGCCGCGCACATCAGGCCCGCACCGATCTGGAAGGCCAGCACGGTGTCGCCGACCACGCCGGACTGGGTGAGGTCCGCGAAGACCAGCGGTCCGCTGATGCCGCCGGCCGCCGTGCCGATGGCGTAGAAGAAGGCGATGGCCATCGCGCGGGTCTCCATGGGGAAGATCTCGGAGACCGTGAGGTAGGCGCTCGACGCGCCCGCCGAGGCGAAGAAGAGGGCCACGCACCAGCAGGCTGTCAGGGTCACCGCGCTCAGCGAGCCCCGGCCGAAGAGCCAGGCCGTGCCGAACAGCAGCAGCCCGGAGAGCAGGTACGTCGACGAGATCATCCGGCGGCGGCCTACCGTGTCGAAGAGCTTGCCGAGCAGCAGCGGGCCGAGGAAGTTGCCGAACGCGATCACGGCGAAGTAGTAGCCGGTGGAGCCCGCCGGGACGTCGTAGAACGTGGTCAGGATCGCGCCGAAGCCGAAGGTGATCGCGTTGTAGAGGAACGCCTGGCCGATGAAGAGGGAGAGGCCGAGCGCGGCTCGTTTGCGGTAGGTCGCGAGGACCGTGCGGGCGATGGTGAGGAAGCCGATGGTCTTGCGCTGGTGGATGGTGATCTCCCCGGCGGGGGGCGGCAGTTCGCGGTCGCCGAGGTCGGCGCGGACCTGTTCCTCCACCGACGCCACCAGTTGCTCGGCCTCTTCCTGTCTGCCGTGGATCAGCAGCCACCGTGGGCTCTCCGGGACATTGCGGCGTACGACGAGGATGACCAGGCCGAGGACCACGCCGAGGGCGAAGGTCAGCCGCCAGCCGATGTTCGCCGGGAAGAGGGCGGTGTCCAGCGCGACGATCGACAGTAGGGAGCCGCCGATCGCGCCCAGCCAGAAACTGCCGTTGATGATCAGGTCGACCCGGCCGCGGTAATGGGAGGGGATCAGCTCGTCGATCGCGGAGTTGATGGCCGCGTACTCGCCGCCGATGCCGAAGCCCGTGAGGAAGCGGAAGGTGAAGAACCACCAGGGCTCGAAGGAGACGGCGGTCAGGGCCGTGGCCCCCAGATACACCGCCAGGGTGACCATGAACAGTTTCCTGCGGCCGAAGCGGTCGGTGAGGCGGCCGAAGAACAGCGCCCCCACGCACGCACCGGCCACATAGAGGGCGGCCGCGGTGCCGGTGACCTGCGCGGAGGTGATCGGCAGGCCGCTGCCGGGCTCGGAGAGGCGTCCGGCGATGTTGCCGACGATCGTGACTTCCAGGCCGTCGAGGATCCACACCGTGCCGAGGCCGATCACCACGGTCCAGTGCCAGCGTGACCACGGGAGGCGGTCGAGACGGGCGGGAACGGCGGTGGTGACCCGGCCCCCGGCTTGATCCCGGCCTTCCCCCCGGCCCTTCTCCTCAACGGTGGGCATGAGGCTCCCTCCTCGTCGGGCGACGCCTGCCCGGGTTCCCTCCGGAGCACGGCCTACGCCCGCCCGAGTGCGGTCACACCCTCCCGAGAGGGATCTACGCCCCCACGATCCGCGACACCGTATAGATCAGCAACCCGGCCAACGAGCCCACCACCGTGCCATTGATCCGGATGAACTGCAGGTCACGGCCGATGTGGGCCTCGATCTTCCTGGTCGTGTGCTCGGCGTCCCAGCCCGCCACCGTGTCGGTGATGAGGGAGGTGATCTCGGTCCGGTACGTCGTCACCACGTACACCGCCGCGCCCTCGACCCACCCGTCGACCTTGGCCTGGAGCTTGGGATCGGTGGCCATGCGGGCGCCCAGCGAGAGCAGGGAGGCCCGCACGCGCAGCCGCAGCTCACTGCGCTCGTCCTCGGCGGCGGAAACGATCATGGCCCGTACGGCCGTCCAGGCGGAGGCGATCAGGTCCTGGACCTCGCCGCGGCCGAGCACCTCACCCTTCAGGCGCTCCACGCGCGCGCGGGTGTCGGTGTCGGACTGGAGGTCGGAGGCGAAGTCGGTGAGGAAGCGGTCGAGGGCGCCGCGGGCCGGGTGGGAGGGGGCGTCGCGCATCTCGGTGACGAAGCGGAGCAGCTCCTTGTAGACCCGCTCGCCGACCTTCTTGTCGACGAAGCGCGGGGTCCAGCCGGGCGCGCCGCCCTGGATCGCGTCCATGACCTGCTCGTCGTGGAGCACCAGCCAGTCTTGGGCGCGGATGCAGACCAGGTCCACGACCCGCTTGTGGCCGCCGTCCGCGACGATCTTCTCCAGCATCTTCCCTATGCCGGGCGCGATCTCCTGGGCGTCGGCGCGGCGGGTGATCGCCTCTCCGACCACCGCCTGCACATCGGAGTCGCGCAGCACGGTCAGGGCGCCTCTGAGCGCGGCGGCGAGCTCGGCGGTGACCCGGTCGGCGTGCTCCGGTTCGGCGAGCCAGGCACCGAGACGGCTGCCGATGCCCACGGCGCGCAGGCGCTGTCGTACGACGTCGGAGGAGAGGAAGTTCTCGCCGACGAACTCGCCGAGCGAGACGCCCAGCTGGTCCTTCTTGGTGGGGATGATCGCGGTGTGCGGGATGGGCAGCCCGAGCGGGTGGCGGAAGAGGGCCGTGACCGCGAACCAGTCGGCGAGCGCGCCGACCATGCCGGCCTCGGCGGCCGCCGCGACATAACCGGCCCAGACTCCGGCGCCCTCGTGGGACGCCCATGTCGCGAGGACGTACACGAGGGCGACGAAGAGCAGCAGGCCGGTGGCCGTCAGCTTCATCTGGCGGACACCGCGACGCTTCTCCTCGTCGGCGGGGCTGAACGAGGTCATCGCGCGGTTCGCCGGGCCGGGGACGGTCCCCGCGCGCCGCTCCCGGCCGGGGCCGGCCGGCGTGCGTTCGGCCTGGTCGACGACGGTCGTCGCGCGGTTGCCGGGGGCGCCGGGCCGGGCGGACCGCCCTTCGGCGCCTGCGTCTTCCGGTTCTGTTCGTTCCATTCACTCCACCCGTTCGCCGAGCCGTCCGAGGGCTCCGTACACATTGTCCCTTCCTGACCGACTCCCGGAACGGAACAGGAGTTCCCTGCGTCTGTTCGGACGGGGGGAACTCAGGGGAATCCTGGGGCCGTCTCCGGGACATCTCGGGGGCGTCTCCGGGGCGCCTGCGGGCCGTTCGAGGCCGCGGGAGGGGGTCCCGTCGTTTTCCTCCCCACCGCGTACCCCATTATGTGATCATCACTTCGGAGCCTCGGGCTCCCCTCGCCCGAGGAGACACGCACCGCATGACCAAGCGTCATGGTTATGCCCTGCTGGCCGCCGTCATCGCCGTGATCGTGGCCATATCCGGAGCCATATACGTGGGTGTCGCCGCCGACGACGGCACCGGCGGCACCCGCAACGCCACCGCCGACAACCGCGCCCCGCGCGACCGGGCCGCCCCCGCCTCCGCCGGCACCTGGGTCGGCACCTGGTCGGCCTCCCCCGCCGGAGCCGAGCCCGGCACCGAGACGAACGGCATGGCGGGCCGCTCCCTGCGCAACGTCGTGCACACGGACGTCGGCGGCACCGAAGCCCGCATCACCCTGTCCAACCTCTACGGACATCAGCCGCTGACCATCACGCACGCCTCGATCGCGGTCGCCGCGGCCGAGAACGACGCGGCGGCGGTGGCCGGCACCATGCGCCGCCTCACCTTCTCCGGCAGCACCAGCGTGATCGTCCCGGCCGGAGCGCAGATCATGAGCGACGCCGTGCGCGTGCGCGTCCCGCGCGACTCCGACGTCCTGGTGACCACGTACTCCCCGACCCCGTCCGGCCCGGTCACCTACCACTCGCTCGCACGGCAGATCTCGTACGCCGCCCAGGGCGACCGCACCGAGGACGTGAGCGCCACCGCGTACACCGAGCGGACCCCGTACTGGCGCTATCTGACCGCGCTCGACGTGCTGAGCGACGAATCGGTCGGCACCGTCGTCGCCCTGGGCGACTCGATCACCGACGGCAGCAACTCCACGGAGGGCGCCAACCACCGCTGGACGGACGTCCTCGCCGACCGGCTGCGCGCCGCGGCCGGCGACGGCGACGCGCCCCGCTACAGCGTCGTCAACCAGGGCATCAGCGGCAACCAGGTCCTGGCCGAAGGGCTCGGCCGGCCCGCCTCCAACCCGAGCGGCCTGAACCGTCTGGAACGCGACGTGCTCAACCGCACGAACGTCAAGGCCGTCGTCATCGACCTCGGCGTCAACGACATCCTGCGCAACCAGGGCCAGGTCGATCCGGTGACCGTCACCGACGGTCTGCGGGAGCTGGTGCGGCGGGCGCATGCGCGCGGGCTGCGGGTCGTCGGGGCGACGCTGACGCCCTTCGGGGGGCACCGCGGGTACTCACGCTCGCGTGACGCCGTACGCCGGGCCGTCAACGCGGAGATCCGGGCCGGGAAGGTGTACGACGCCGTCGTCGACTTCGACAAGGCGTTGCGGGATCCGTACGACCCGCGGCGGCTGCGGTCCGACTACGACTCCGGGGACCATCTGCACCCCAGTGACAAGGGGTACAAGCGGATGGCGGAGGTGTTCGAGCTCGGGGATCTGAAGGGGGCGGCGCCGGCGGAGCTGTAGAGGTCCCGCGGGAACTAGAAGCCGCCGTGCCTCCGCCGATGCCGCTCGTCCCTGCGCTCCCGGTGCCGTTCCCGGCGCTCCTCCTGGCGCTCCCTGCGTTCCTCGTGGCGTTCGCGGATGAGGTCGTGGGCCTCGTCCAGGGCGTCGAACATGTCGCCGAGGCCGTCCCGCCGTGAACCCTCCAGTTCCCTGCGGGCGCTCTTGCGCTCCAGCTTCTCCTGGCGGCGCTCCTCCTTCAGGCGCAGCCGCTCGGCACGGGTCAGCTTGCGCTCCACGCCGACGCCGCCCCAGAAGGCGAACCCCGTGACGATCACGCGCGGGGCGCCGGGGTCCCCGGGCCGCCCTTCCTCGCGGTGGTCGAAGCCGCCCATGATGCCGATGCCGCGGACGACGACCTCGACGCCGGGCGGCACGATGACGTTCACGCCGCCCATGACGGCGACGGCGTTGACGACGACCTCGCGGTCCGCGAAGTTCGCCTCACGCAGGTCGATCTCACCGCCGCCCATGAAGGCGAAGGAGTTGAAGCGCCTCGGAACCGTCCAGCGGCCCTTGCGCTCGAAGCCCGACAGGATCGCGACACCCCACGAGGACGAGCCCTCGCCGCCGACGATCCGCCCCGCCCAACTCCCGCTCTCCTCGGGCTGCTTGACCATGGAGACCGGGGCCGCGGCGTGCGCGCCCGGCAGATCGCGGGTGAGCGGCGCCAGTTCGCTGTACGTCCGTGCCTTGAACGTCGCTTCCAGCCGCTCCTCGAACTCCTCCATGTCGAGACGGCCCTCCGCGAGGGCGTCCCGCAGCTGTTCGGCGACTCGTTCACGATCGGCGTCGGAGGCCCGGAGCTCCGGGCTCGGGGATCCGGGGTCCGGCGGCGTCGGTCGCTGGTCGTCGCTTCCCCTGGAAGGCGCATCCTCGGTCATGGGACTCAGCCTACGAGAGAGCCTTCTCCGCGTACATGCGGCTGATGACCGCCTCGATGTCCGGCTCCCGCACCGAGAGGTCCACCAGGGGGAACTCGGCCGCGATCCGCGCCACCAGCTCCGCCGCCGACGCCGCCGCGGGGAAGGCGAGCCACTGCCGGGGCCCCTCCACCTTCACCACCCGCGCCGAGTCCACCTCGATCGGCGGAAGCTCCCGCTCCAGGTCGACCACGAGGGTCCGCTCGCTCTCCCCCACCTCGTGCAGCCCGGTCAGCGGACCGTCGTACATCAGCCGCCCGTGGTCGATGACCATCACCCGCCGGCACAGCTGCTCGATGTCGGTGAGGTCGTGCGTGGTCAGCAGCACCGTCGTACCGCGCTCGGCGTTCAGGTCCCGCAGGAAGGAACGGACCTTGGCCTTGCTGATCACATCGAGGCCGATGGTGGGTTCGTCGAGGTAGAGGACCTCGGGGTTGTGCAGCAGCGCCGCCCCGATGTCGCCGCGCATCCGCTGCCCCAGCGAGAGCTGACGCACCGGCACGTCCAACAGGGCTTCCAGGTCCAGGAGTTCGACACAGCGGTCGAGGTTCTCACGGTAACGGGCGTCCGGGATCCGGTACATGCGGTGCATCAGCCGGTAGGAGTCGATCAGCGGAAGGTCCCACCACAGGGTCGTACGCTGCCCGAAGACGACCCCGATGCGCCGCGCGAGCCGGGTGCGCTCGCGGGACGGATCGATGCCCGCGACCCGCAGCCGGCCGGCGCTCGGGGTGAGGATGCCGGTGAGCATCTTGATGGTGGTCGACTTGCCCGCGCCGTTCGGACCGATGTAGCCGACCATCTCACCGCGCGCCACGGTGAAGGAGAGGGAGTCCACGGCCCGTACCTGGCGCCGTTCGCTGCGCAGGAAGCCGGTCTTCTTGCGGACGTCGAAGACCTTCTCGACGCCGTCGAGTTCGATGAAGTCGCCCACCGGATCCCTGACCGGGTCCGTCATCAGGCCTGTTTCCATGTCGGTTCAACTCCCCGTGCTGCGATACGAACGAAGTCCCGCCCGCCAGGCGACCCCCGCCAGCGCGCAGCAGCCCGCCGCGATCAGGGGCGGCGTGAAGGCGATCCAGGTCGGCAGGTCGAGCGGATAGGGCCGGCCCAGCACATACAGCCCGGGCAGCCAGTTCACGAAGGCCAGCGGCAGCACGAAGGTGACCCCGCGCACCAGGTCCTTGGCGAAGACGGTCGGCGGGTACTGCAGGAGCGTGGTGCCGCCGTACGTGAAGGAGTTCTGCACCTCGGAGGCGTCCTGCGCGACGAACTGGAAGGCTCCGCCCGCCACGAACACGGCCGCGAAGATGGCGGCGCCGCAGAGCAGCATCAACGGGACCATGAGCAGCCTGAGCGGCGTCCAGTCGATGTCGAGCACGGCGATCGCGTACGCGAGGACCAGCAGCCCCTGGGTGACCCGGCCGAGACGGCGCAGCGCGAAGCGGTCGGCGGCGACCTGGGCGAGTACGGGGACGGGGCGTACGAGGAGCGTGTCGAGGGTGCCGTCGCGCACCCGGCGCCCGAGCCGGTCCATCGAGCCGACCACCAGGTCCGTGATCCCGAAGGAGGTGGCCGAGATGCCGTACAGGAAGGCGACCTCGGGCAGGCTGTAGCCGCCGATCCGGTCGACCCGCGAGAACATCAGCAGGACGGCCACGAAGTCGAGGGCGGTCGCCGCGAAGTTCCCGAAGGTGGTCATCGCGAAGGAGGCGCGGTAGGCCATCGTGGAACGGATCCACATCCCGGCGATCATCCGGTAGGCGCGGAATCCCTCCCGCACGCGGGCATACGTCCCCTGCGGCGCACCCAGCACCGCCGAAGCCGCCGGCTCCCGGGAGGAGACCGAGTCCCTGGAGCCCCGTGCGGTTTCCGCTGCCTCCGCCGAGTCAGCCACCCTGCACCACCACCCTCCGTGTCGCCACCGACTGGATCAGTCGTCCCAGGGCCAGGAGCCCCAGCGCCCAGGACGCCTGGAAGACGTACGTGCCGAGGGGGTCCGCGGTGCCGAGCAGGACGTCCGCGGGGCCCTGGACCAGGGACGACCAGGGCAGGGCGCGTACGACCTCGCCCAGCGCGCCCGGGAAGACGTTCAGCGGCAGCAGCATCCCCGAGCAGAAGACACCCGCGATCATGGACATCTGCGCCACGCCCGCCCCGTCGAGCAGCCAGAACGCGGACAGGGCCACCAGATAGCGGAGCGAGAAGCTCACGACTGTTCCGAGCGCGACCGCGATCAGGAACGCGATCCAGGTCAGCGGGTCGGCGGGGAGCGCCAGTTCGAAGAAGAGCGCGCCGAACGCCAGGGGCACCGCTCCGCGCCCCAGCAGATGGAACATGGCCCGCCCCGCGTCCTGGGACAGCCACCACAGCTGGAGGTCGGCGGGCCGGTACAGGTCGATCGCGATGTCACCCGTACGGATGCGCTCGATCAACTCGTCCTCGAAGCCGCCGCCCATCGTCGCCATCGCCATGAGCAGCGCCTGGGAGAGCCACACATAGGTGAGGGCCTGGGCCTGGTCATAGCCGCCGAGGTGCGGTTTCTCGTCCCACAGGGCCATGAAGACGTACGCCAGGATCAGCCCGAAGACGGTGTTGGTGAACACCCCCGCCGCCGTCGCCGTCCGATACGTGGCGTAGCGCCGGAACCCGCCCACCGCGACGGCCGTGTACAACCGCCCTGTCCCCACGAGGATGTCCTCCTTGCGTCAAAAGGGCCGTTGTGGCCGAAGCGCAGGAGCCTAGCCCCGCCCGGCTTCGCCTGCCAGGCATTTTCAGGCGCGACACGTGCCGGGATCCGGGAACGGAACGCTTGGTGCGACAGTCTTCATCAGGGGGCGCACCAGGCGTATGAGGGCGTACGGGAACGTACGATGCGAAACAGGAGTCCGGCGAACAGATGAGTGACAAGCCGCAGCCGCAGCAGAGCAGCCAGGGCTGGGCCCCGAAGGAACCGGAACCGGCGCCTCAAGCGGCACCGGGCGGGCCGGACAGCGACGGCACACCGGACGGTCCGGCTGGGACGGACACGCCGGGCAAGCCGGGGAAGACGCCCAGGCAGAAGCGGACGGGCTGGGGGCGGCTCATCCCGACCTGGCGGATGGTGCTCGGCACGCTCGTCGGCGCGATACTGCTCCTGATCGGCCTGTTCGCACTGGGCTACTACCTGGTCAAGATCCCGCCCGCGAACGCCGCCGCGACCAAGCAGAGCAACGTCTACCTGTATGCGGACGGCAGCCAGCTCGCCCGCGACGGCGAGGTCAACCGCGAGAACGTGGCGCTCGCTGAGATCTCGAAGGACGCCCAGCACGCGGCGCTCGCCGCCGAGGACCGCGACTTCTACACCGAGTCGGCCGTCGACCCCAAGGCGATGATCCGCGCCGGCTGGAACACCGTCACCGGCAAGGGCAAGCAGTCCGGTTCGACGATCACCCAGCAGTACGTGAAGAACTACTACCTGGGCCAGGAGCAGACCGCCACGCGGAAGGTGAAGGAGTTCTTCATCTCCATCAAGCTCGACCGCCAGAAGAGCAAGGACGACATCCTCGAGGGCTACCTCAACACCAGCTACTACGGCCGCAACGCGTACGGCATCCAGGCCGCCGCCCAGGCGTACTACGGCGTCGACGCCAAAAACCTGACGCTCGGTCAGGGTGCCTACCTCGCCGCGCTCCTGAACGCGCCGAGCGAGTACGACGTGGTCGCGCACCCCGAGAACAAGTCCGCGGCCGTCGCCCGCTGGAAGTACGTCCTCGACGGCATGGTCAAGAAGAACTGGCTGACCCGGGCGGACCGGGCCAAGGTCACGTTCCCGCAGCCCAAGCAGGAAGTGGTCGCCGCCGCCATGTCGGGCCAGCGCGGCTACCTGGTGCAGGCGGTCAAGGACTACCTCGTCTCGAACAAGATCATCGACGAGGACACCCTGACCACCGGCGGCTACCGCATCACGACCACGCTCCAGAAGTCCCGGCAGAACGCCTTCGTGAAGGCCGTCGACGACCAGGTGATGTCGAACCTCGACAAGAAGAACCGCAAGGTCGACCGGTACGTCCGCGCCGGCGGCGTCTCCATCGACCCGGCCACCGGCAAGGTCGTCGCGATGTACGGCGGCATCGACTACACCAAGCAGTACGTCAACAACGCGACACGCCGTGACTACCAGGTCGGCTCCACCTTCAAGCCGTTCGTCTTCACCTCGGCCGTGCAGAACGGCTCGCAGACGCAGGACGGCCGCGCGATCACCCCGAACACGGTCTACGACGGCACCAACAAGCGCCCCGTGCAGGGCTGGAACGGCGGCTCGTACGCGCCCGAGAACGAGGACAACATCTCGTACGGGCCCATCACGGTACGCACCGCCACCGACAAGTCCGTCAACGCCGTGTACGCGCAGATGGCCGTCGACGTCGGCCCCGGCAGGGTCAAGCAGACCGCCGAAGCCCTCGGCATCCCCTCCACCACCCCCGACCTGACCGGCACCCCGTCCATCGCGCTCGGCCCGTCCACGGCCAGCGTCCTCGACATGGCGGAGGCGTACGCGACCCTCGCCAACCATGGCAAGCACGGCACGTACACGCTCGTCGAGAAGGTCACCAAGGACGGCACGTCGGCCGTGAGCCTGCCCACGCAGGACACCGAGCAGGCGGTGCCCCGGGAGGCCGCCGACACCACGACGTCCATCCTGCAGAGCGTCGTCGAGGGCGGTACCGGTACCGCAGCGCTGGCCGCCGGCCGGCCCGCCGCGGGCAAGACCGGCACCGCGGAGGAGGACCAGGCGGCCTGGTTCGCGGGCTACACCCCCGACCTCGCCACCGTCGTCTCCGTCATGGGCCAGGACCCCGACACCGGCACCCACGAGTCCCTCTACGGCGCCCTCGGCCAGCCCCGCATCAACGGCGGCGGCTACCCTGCGCAGATCTGGGCGCAGTACACGAAGGCCGCGCTCAAGGGCAGCAGCGCGAAGGACTTCGACCTGCAGCTCCAGCCGGGCGCGGAGGAGCAGCAGCTCCCGAGTACCGGCACCACCGACCAGACCCCCGGCACCGGCGGCCAGGACAACGGGGGCCAGACCACCGGCGGGACGGCCTCCCAGAGCCCGCCCTCGGATCAGACGCAGGGCCAGACCCAGGGACAGACCGACGGCCAGACCCAGGGCCAGACGGAAGGTCAGACCGAAGGGGAGACGCAGGGCCAGACCGACGGCGGCACCACCACCGGGGGCGGCACGACCGACGGGACGACCAGCGGCGGCACGACGGACGCGGGCACCACCACCGGCGGCGACACCGCGGCCCCGTCGGGCGGGACCACGGACGGCGGCGGTACGGCGGGGACGACCGCGGGAGCGGGGCCACTGGGCGCACTGACGTCACGAAAACAGTGACCCGCGCCTGGACAGGGGGCCGGCAGCTTCGGGAAGCTCAGATCCCCAGATCCTTGATGATCTTCGCCACGTGGCCGGTCGCCTTGACGTTGTACAGCGCCCGCTCGACCTTGCCCTCCTCGTCCACGATCACCGTGGAGCGGATGACGCCGACGACCGTCTTGCCGTACAGCTTCTTCTCGCCGAAGGCGCCGTACGCCTCCAGGACGGTCTTGTCGGGGTCGCCGACCAGGGTGACCTTGAGGGACTCCTTCTCGCGGAACTTGGCGAGCTTCTCGGGCTTGTCCGGGGAGACGCCGATGACGTCGTACCCGGCACCGGCCAGCACGTCGAGGTTGTCCGTGAAGTCACAGGCCTGCTTCGTGCAGCCGGGGGTCAGGGCGGCCGGGTAGAAGTAGACGATGACCTTGCGGCCCTTGTGGTCGGCGAGGGAGACCTCGTTGCCGTCGGCGTCGGGCAGGGTGAAGGCGGGGGCGGTGTCGCCGGGCTGGAGTCGCTCGCTCATCGGAACCTCACGTGGCCGGGGTGAATGCTTACGGAACTACGGGAACGAGCGTAATGGGGGTGCCGAGGGGTGAGCGGCGGCCCGAGCTGACAGACTGTCGGCGGCACAGAGACAAAGATCGGAACACGACCACGGAGGCAGCGCGGTGTCGGATACGTCGAGGACGTCGGATACCAGGACTCCGGCGCAGATCGAGGCGGACATCAAGCGCCGCCGCGAAACACTCGCCGAGACGCTCGACGAGATCGGCGTGCGCGTCCACCCGAAGACGATCGTCGGGGACGCCAAGGCCAAGGTCGCCTCCCAGATCGACCACACGCTCGGCCGCGCCTACGTCGGCGTCAACCGGGTGGTCGGCGATGTGAAGGGGCAGCTCGTCACCGAGGACGGCGCGCCACGCCTGGAGCGCATCGTGCCCCTCGCACTCGTCGCGGTCGGGGTCGTGGGCCTGGTGGTGGCGGGCTCACGACGACGCAAGCGCTGACAACGGCTCAAAGGCAGGTAGGTTCTGGATGTGAGCGCCAATCGGGACAAGCAGACCCCCCACCACGACAAGTTGCCCATCCGGATGCTGCACGACCGCGTGCTGGTGCGGCAGGACGCCGCCGAGGGCGAGCGGCGTTCCGGCGGCGGCATCCTGATCCCCGCGACGGCGGCCGTCGGGCGGCGCCTCGCCTGGGCCGAGGTCGTCGCGGTCGGACAGAACGTACGGACGGTGGAACCGGGCGACCGTGTCCTCTACGACCCCGAGGACCGGGCCGAGGTCGAGGTGCGGGGAATCGCGTACGTGCTGATGCGCGAGCGCGATCTGCACGCCGTGGCGGCGGACCGCTTCGAGGGCTCCGAGGACTCGACCGGCTTGTATCTGTAGGACGTAGCGGATCCGACGGGGCTGGTGACCATGGTCACCAGCCCCTTTTGCCTGTGCTTTGCTACCGTGGAAGGCGCTGGAAGGACCCCGACGAGACGCGCCGTACCGGGCGGAGAGCGAAAAAGCTCCCAGGCAAAGACGACGCACCCCTGTTGACCACTCACGGAGGTGCCTCTCATGGCCTGGATCCTGCTGCTCGTCGCCGGTCTGCTCGAAGTCGGCTGGTCGGTCGGCATGAAGTACACCGACGGCTTCACCCGCCTCGTCCCCAGCGTCCTCACCGGCGCGGGCATCATCGCGAGCATGGTCCTGCTCTCCTACGCCGCCAGGTCCCTCCCCATCGGCACCGCCTACGGCGTCTGGGTCGGCATCGGCGCGGCCGGCGCGGCGGTACTGGGCATGCTCGTCCTCGGCGAACCGGCGACCGCCGCCCGCATCTTCTTCGTCTGCCTGCTCCTGGTGGCGGTGGTGGGCCTGAAGGTGACGTCGGGGCACTGAGACACCCCCTCCGCAGCACAGCACCGAAAGCCGGACGTGTCCATCCGATTCCCCTCCGTTCCGGGCGAGTTCGAAGCGGAACTACATCCGTGAGCGCATGAAGAAGCTGGGGGTGGACACCTCCCACTCGAGCGCGAAGGCGCCAAGTGGACCAGGGAGATCCTTGAATCGGTGGTCGTCGTGTCGACGAGCGTCAACGAGGTCTTGCGGCGACTCGGACTCGGTACCGTAGGCGGCCACCACACCAACATCGCTCGACGCATCAAGGCATGCGGGATCGACACCTCTCACTTCACGCCCGTGGTCCGAACCGAGCGAATGAGGTACAACCAGCGTCGCCGCACCGCCGAGGAGATCCTCGTCGAGGACGCGTCGGCGGACGCCAGGCGTATCCCGAGCCAACGACTCAAAAGGGCAATGCGCGAGCTGGGTGTAGAGGAGCGCTGCGCCCTGTGCGGTATCGAACCGGTCTGGCTGGAGGAACCACTCCCGCTCGAGATCGACCACATCGACGCCAACTGGCGCAACAACCGGATCGAGAACCTTCGGTTCCTCTGCCCCAACTGCCACTCCACGACGGACAGTTACCGAGGAGGGGGCATGCGGCGCGTCAGGGACGGCGCCTGATGGGCAGCGGCGCGCAGTACACCCGCGAGCGACTGTCGGAAGCCGCCGAACGGTGTTCCGACATCGATGAGGTCATCGCTTTCCTCGGCACCGAACCGTATGCGAATCTCCGCCGGTACCTCACCAAGCGATTCGCCGACTTCGGCATCGACATCTCACATTTCCGCCCCTGCGGCAGGCACGCCCGGCCCGCGCCCGACGAGTTGCGAGCGGCGGTCGCCGAATCGTTCTCGATCACAGAAGTGCTGCGCCGCCTGGGGCGCACGAATAACGGTGCCCAGCGCGCGAAGCTGCGCAAGTGGATCGCCGAGAATCACCTTGCGACCACGCATTTTCTCGGCCAGGCACATCAGCGGGGGAAGCAGACCGCGACCACCCGACGCCCCGAGGATGTTTTGGTATGCCACAGCGGCACGCACCGGATCAAGACCTCCCGATTGCGGCGGGCGCTCTGTGCAGTCGGCGTCCTTGAGCAGTGCGCGAGGTGCGGAGTCGGCCCCGTGTGGCTCGGCAGGCCCATGACGCTGGAAGTCGATCACATCGACGGCGACCGGCATGACAACCGGCGTGAGAATCTGCGGTTGCTGTGCCCCAACTGCCACGCGATCACGAGCATCTGGTGCAGGGGAGGCAGAAGGCTGCGGGCGACTCCCGGTACGATGGCAGGCGGCTAGCGGCGGTGGCGCAACGGCGACGCAGCAGACTTAGGATCTGTGGCCCGTGAAACGGCTTGAGGGTTCGAATCCCTTCCGCCGCACAGCAAACGGCCTGCGAATCGAAAGATACGCAGGCCGTTCTCGTGGGCGCTCTCAGCCCAACAACTCCCGAACCACCGGCACCAGCCCCCGGAACGCCTTCCCCCGGTGGCTGATCGCGTTCTTCTCCTCGGCAGAGAGCTCCGCGCACGTCCGCTTCTCCCCCTCCGGCTGGAGGATAGGGTCGTAGCCGAAGCCATTCGTGCCGGTCGGGGCGTGGCGCAACGTACCCCTCAGCTGTCCCTCGACGACCCGCTCCGTGCCGTCCGGCAGGGCGAGCGCCGCCGCGCAGGCGAAGTGGGCGCCCCGGTGTTCGTCGGAGATGTCCGAGAGCTGGGCGAGGAGAAGGTCCAGGTTCGCGCGGTCGTCCCCGTGCCGTCCCGCCCAGCGGGCGGAGAAGATGCCGGGGGCGCCGTTCAGGACGTCCACGCAGAGGCCGGAGTCGTCGGCGACGGCGGGCAGGCCGGTTGCCTGGGCCAGGGCGTGGGCCTTGAGGAGGGCGTTCTCGGCGAAGGTGACGCCGGTTTCCTTGACGTCGGGGATGTCCGGGTAGGCCTCCGCGCCGACGAGGTCGTGGGTGATACCTGCGTCGGCGAGGATCACCTTCAGCTCGGTGATCTTTCCGGCGTTGCGGGTGGCGAGGATCAGGCGGGTCATGGCCATCAGTATCGCCGAGTCCCTTTCCGGGGTCCGACCGGCGGTCGCTACGGCGTGCAGACCTTCGTCAGTTCACCGGCCGCGTCGGTGACCAGGCTGACGTCGGGGGTGTTGTCGCCGTTCTTGATGGCCGTACGGACGTTGCCGACGGCCTTGTTCAGGTCGTCGACCGCCTTGTTGACATCGGCGTTGTCCGTCTTGTCGCCGATCTTGTCGAGGTTGTTCTCGATCGCGTTGAGGGACTCGTCGGTCTGCGTCGGGTCGTTCGCCGCGTTCTCCACGGCCTGCTGGAGGTTGGTGACGCTGTCGGCGATGGAGTCGGCGGTCTGGACACAGTCCAGGGCCTTGTTGACGGCGTCGCAGCCCACGGCCGCCGGCAGGGCGACGAGTACGGCGGCGACGGCGAATGCGGCTGTGCGGCGTCGGTGGCGCGCGGCCATGGAACGGTCCCTCCCCGTGGACAGACATGTGGTCGACCCCGTGGCGCGGTCGGCTCGGCCCGTGCGGGGGCCGACGGGGGCGCACGGCTGGACCGTACGCCCGTACCCCTTAGAACGCGAAGGGTTATTCCGCGGTTGCCTCGAGGGCCGCCCGCTGGATCACCGCGAGCTCGTCGCAGCCGGCGACGGCGAGGTCGAGCAGGGCGTTGAGCTCCTTGCGGTCGAAGGGCTCGGCCTCCGCGGTGCCCTGGACCTCGACGAAGCGTCCGTCGCCGGTGCAGACGACGTTCATGTCGGTGTCGGCCTTCACGTCCTCCTCGTAGCAGAGGTCCAGGAGGGGGATCCCGCCGACGATGCCGACCGAGACGGCGGAGACGGTGCCGGTCAGGGGCTTGCGGCCGGGCTTGACCAGCTTCTTGGCCTGCGCCCAGGTGATCGCGTCGGCCAGCGCCACGTACGCGCCGGTGATGGCCGCCGTACGCGTGCCGCCGTCGGCCTGGAGGACGTCGCAGTCGAGGACGATGGTGTTCTCGCCGAGCGCCTTGTAGTCGATGACGGCGCGCAGGGAGCGGCCGATGAGGCGGGAGATCTCGTGCGTACGGCCGCCGATCCTGCCGCGGACCGACTCGCGGTCTCCACGGGTGTTCGTGGCGCGGGGAAGCATGGAGTACTCGGCGGTGACCCAGCCCTCTCCGCTGCCCTTGCGCCAGCGCGGGACGCCCTCCGTGACGGAGGCGGTGCAGAACACCTTGGTGTCGCCGAAGGAGACGAGGACGGAGCCCTCGGCGTGCTTGCTCCAGCCGCGCTGGATGGTGATGGGGCGCAGTTGTTCGGGGGTGCGGCCGTCGATTCGAGACATGACGTTGAGCCTAGCCGCATACGGCTGAGGGGCCGCCTCCGGTTGCGGAAGCGGCCCCTCAAAGGTGAGGTGGGGGGCTCAAGGGTGCCCCTTGCGTTCACATCGGTTCACATCATGTCTTCGATGTCCGCGGCGATGGGGTCGGCATCGGTGCCGATGACGACCTGGATGGCGGTGCCCATCTTGACGACGCCGTGGGCGCCGGCGGCCTTCAGGGCGGCCTCGTCGACCTTGCTCGGGTCCACGACCTCGGTACGCAGGCGGGTGATGCAGCCCTCGACCTCTTCGATGTTGTCGATGCCGCCGAGCCCGGCGACGATCTTCTCAGCCTTCGTGGCCATGTCCTACTCCCTGATCAGAACCGCTTTGTCGCAGTAACCCACAGTTGGCCCATCTTTGCGAGCGGCCATGTCGCGCGTACCGAATGATGGCGTTCACGACAGCGCAACCGTTCGTCGACTGGTCTACACCAGTGGGCGGGCAGTCGCCAACCCGGCCCCGTCCGGAGGACGCCCATGAGTGCCGACAGCGCCCCCGCGCCCGCACGGGCCCGCTGGAACAAGCTGTTCCAGGGGCTGCAGAAGATGGGCCGCAGCCTCCAGCTGCCGATCGCCGTGCTGCCGGCCGCGGGCCTTCTCATCGGACTCGGCCAGCCTGGCGTGTTCGGCGCCGAGGGGCTCGGCTGGGACAACGTCTCCAAGGTGATGAGGGGTGCGGGCGGCGCGCTGCTCGACGGGTCGCTCGGGCTGCCGCTGCTGTTCTGCGTGGGCGTGGCCATCGGTATGGCGAAGAAGGCGGACGGGTCGACGGCGCTCGCGGCGGTCGCCGGTTTCCTCGTCTACTACAACGTGCTGCGCCAGTTCCCGGTGAGCTGCCCGGGCGGGGCGAAGGTGCTCACGAACATCGGCTGCCAGGCCGCCGACTCTTCGGTGGCGCCGTTCACGTACCAGAATCCGGGGGTGTTCGGCGGCATCGTCATGGGGCTGATGACCGCGTACTTCTGGCAGCGTTACCACCGCACCAGGCTGGTCGACTGGCTCGGCTTCTTCAACGGGCGGCGGTTGGTGCCGATCATCATGGCGTTCGTGGCCGTCGCCTTCGCGGCGTTGTGTCTGTGGGTCTGGCCGCCGGTGGGGCGGGGTCTCGAGCACTTCGGCGACTGGCTGGTGGGGCTGGGTTACTGGGGTGCCGGTGTCTTCGGGGTGGCCAACCGGGCGCTGCTGGTGATCGGCCTGCACCAGTTTCTGAACGTGCCGGTCTGGTTTCAGTTCGGCAGCTACACCACGCCGGACGGGACGGTCGTGCACGGCGACATCAACATGTTCCTGGCCGGCGATCCGAACGCCGGGCAGTTCACGTCCGGGTTCTTTCCCATCATGATGTTCGCGCTGCCGGCGGCGGCCCTGGCCATCACGCACTGCGCGAGGCCCGAGCGCCGCAAGGAGATCGGCGGGCTGATGCTGTCGGTCGCGTTGACCTCGTTCGTCACGGGCATCACGGAACCGCTCGAGTATTCGTTCTTGTTCGTCGCGCCGGTGCTGTACGCGATCCACGCGCTGCTGACGGGGGTGTCGATGGCGGTGACGTGGGGGTTGGGCGTGCACGACGGCTTCACCTTCTCCGCGGGGCTGATCGACTACGTCATCAACTGGCATCTGGCGACCAGGCCGTGGGCGGTCGTGCCGATCGGGCTGTGCTTCGCGGCCGTGTATTACGTCATCTTCCGGTTCGCGATCACGAAGTTCGATCTGAGGACTCCGGGGCGGGAGTCGGAGGAGGAGCACGAGGACACGACCAAGGCGTAGGCGGTTCGTCGACGATCCGCGGGCCGGTGGGGGCTGGTCGCGCGGCTTCGGCGCGTCCGGAACCGGTTCGTCCCTTTATGATCCGGGCCACAAAATCTGCGGGTTCCTTATCCCACCTTCACCGTGCTACAACAGGTCTACACCACTGAGTGGTGTAGACCACGCCGTCCCCACCCACCTTCCTTGTCCCCTGGGCGGCGCCTTGTCCACTGGAGGAAGTTGTGACCACGGCCAGCGCCGCTCCCGCGGCCGACAAGAAGAAGGGCTCCGGCGCGATGGCTGTCCTGCAGCGCATCGGCCGCAGCCTGATGCTGCCGGTCGCCGTACTGCCCGCCGCCGCGCTCCTCGTGCGTCTCGGCAACACGGACATGCTGGGACGCCCGTCCTTCCCCACGTTCTTCACCAAGATCGCCGGCTTTATGACGGCCGGCGGCAACGCGATCCTCGACAATATGGCGCTGCTGTTCGCCGTTGGCATCGCGATCGGCTTCGCGAAGAAGTCGGACGGCTCGACGGCGCTCGCCGCGGTGGTCGGCTACCTGGTGTTCAAGAACGTGCTGGCGACGTTCACGGACAAGAACCTGCCGAAGGTGGCCACGGCCGTCGACGGCAAGGTCGTCATGGTGAACGCCCCCGTGGACGCCAAGGTCCTGGGCGGTGTGGTGATGGGCATAGTCGTCGCCCTGCTGTACCAGAAGTTCTACCGGACCAAACTGCCCGACTGGGCGGGCTTCTTCGGCGGCCGCCGGCTCGTCCCGATCCTGTCCGCGTTCGCGGGCCTGCTGATCGGCATCGTCTTCGGTTACATCTGGCCGGTCCTCGGCACGGGTCTGCACAGCTTCGGTGAGAAGCTGGTCGGTTCGGGGGCCGTCGGCGCCGGCATCTTCGGTGTCGCCAACCGTGCGCTGATCCCGATCGGCATGCACCACCTGCTGAACTCCTACCCCTGGTTCCAGGCGGGCGACTACCACGGCAAGAGCGGTGACATCGCGCGCTTCCTGGCCGGCGACCCGACCGCGGGCCAGTTCATGACCGGCTTCTTCCCGATCATGATGTTCGGCCTCCCGGCCGCGTGCCTGGCGATGGTGCACTGCGCCCGGCCCGAGCGCCGCAAGGTCGTCGGCGGCATGATGCTCTCGATCGCGCTGACCTCGTTCGTGACGGGTGTGACCGAGCCGATCGAGTTCACGTTCATGTTCATCGCGCCGGTCCTGTACGCCATCCACGCAGTCCTGACCGGTGTCTCGCTGGCGCTGACCTGGGCGCTCGGCATGAAGGACGGCTTCGGCTTCTCGGCGGGCGCGGTCGACTTCGGTCTGAACCTCGGCATCGCGAGCAATCCGTGGGGCCTGGTCCTGGTGGGTCTGTGCTTCGGGGTGGTCTACTACGCGGTCTTCCGCTTCGCGATCATCAAGTGGAACCTCCCCACGCCGGGCCGTGAGTCCGACGAGGAGCTGGCGGAGCTGCTGAAGGCGGAGGCCAAGTAGCCCCCGTACACGACCGAGGGCCCCCGGAGAATCCTCCGGGGGCCCTTTCGTACGTACGGACGGCGACGGCTTCTAGATCTCGTACGTCGCCCGGGGCGTCGCCAGATCCACGGGGCCCGGGTACACCGCGCGGGCGTCGGCCAGGTTGATCCGGGGGTCCGTCCACGGCGGGATGTGGGTGAGCAGCAGGCGACGGGCGCCGGCGCGGTCGGCGCTCTCGCCCGCCTCGCGGCCGTTGAGGTGCAGGTCGGGGATCTTCTCCTTGCCGTGCGTGAACGCGGCCTCGCACAGGAACAGGTCGGTGTCCCGGGCGAGTTCGTCCAGCGCGTCGGTGACACCGGTGTCCCCGGAGTACGTCAGCGACTTCCCGCCGTGCTCGATGCGGATGGCGTACGCCTCCACGGGGTGGCGCACCCTCTCCGTGTGCACGGTGAACGGGCCGATCTCGAACGTGGCCGGTTTGACGGTGTGGAAGTCGAAGACCTCGCTCATCGAGGAGGCGGTGGGAGTGTCCGCGTACGCGGTGGTCAGTCGCTGTTCCGTGCCCTCGGGTCCGTAGACGGGGAGCGGGTCGCAGCGGCCGCCGTCGTGGCGGTAGTAGCGCGCGACGAAGTACGCGCACATGTCGATGCAGTGGTCGGCGTGCAGATGGCTGAGGAAGATCGCGTCGAGGTCGTAGAGACCGCAGTGGCGCTGCAGCTCGCCAAGGGCACCATTGCCCATGTCGAGAAGCAGCCTGAAGCCGTCGGCCTCGACGAGGTAGCTCGAGCAGGCCGATTCCGCGGACGGGAACGACCCCGAGCAGCCGACGACGGTGAGCTTCATAAGAGCTGGAACCTCCGCGCTGACAGGAAGTGCAGAGAGTAGATGCGGGGTGCAGGTACTCGGCTGCGGATACGGGAACGGGGGTCGTGCGGTCCGTCGAGCGTAAGGCGCAAAAGGGCGGGTCGCTCCTCCACCAGGGGCTGTTGTGGGCGAACTCACCTGTGGTGTCACCGGTTCGGATGGATGGTCGACCGGAGGTCGGATGCCTGGGTTCCGCGGGCGGGGGGCGAGGCGGAGTGCACGCCGGTACCTTCTTTGGTATGGACACGTCCTGGTGGCTCGCGTTGGCGGCCGTGGTGCTGCTCGCGCTGGTCGCGACGCTGGTGGACGGCTGGGGGCGCCGTGGGCGCCGCGGGCGCCGAGAGCGCCGCGGAGACCGGGCCGCCGGTCGGACTCGGCCGCCCGGGCGGCGGGAGCGGCCGCGGATACCTCGGCCGCGGCCGGCGGAGATCTGGTGGGCGAAGGTTCCCTACGAGGACGGGCCCGGGGAGAAGGACCGGCCGTGTCTGGTGCTGGCCGTGCGAGGCGAACGGGTGACCGTCGCGAAGATCACGAGCAAGTACCACGACGATCGGGCCGGGGTGATTCCGTTGCCGCCGGGTGCCGTCGGCGATGCCCATGGGCGGGCGAGCTTCCTGGAGACGGATGAGCTGCGCGAGGTGCCCTTGTGGGAGTTTCGGCGGCGGGTGGGAGTAGTGGATCCGGTCCTTTGGGACCAGGTCCGCTACTTGGCAGGCTGAGCCCCTCCCTCGCCTCCGCCGGTCTTTCGGCTGCGGGCCGGTGGGGGCTGGTCGCGCAGTTCCCCGCGCCCCTTGTGAGCGCTGGCGCGCATCTTTCAGGCCGGTCGGGGGTCCGGGGGCGCAGCCCCCAAGGGGGGAGGGGGCGGGTAGGGGCGGCGGGGGCGAGAAACATCCGGGCCGTCGCCCCTGCGGCCTACGCCCAGAGCTGGCCCTGGAGGGTTTCGATGGCTTCTTCTGTGGTCGCGGCGGTGTAGACGCCCGTCGACAGGTACTTCCAGCCGCCGTCGGCGACGACGAAGACGATGTCGGCGGACTCCCCGGCGGCGATCGCCTTCTTGCCGACGCCGATCGCGGCGTGCAGCGCGGCCCCGGTGGAGACGCCCGCGAAGATGCCCTCCTGCTGGAGGAGCTCACGGGTGCGGGTGACCGCGTCGGCGGAGCCGACCGAGAAGCGGGAGGTGAGGACCGACGCGTCGTACAGCTCGGGAACGAAGCCCTCGTCCAGGTTGCGCAGGCCGTACACGAGGTCGTCGTAGCGCGGCTCCGCGGCGACGATCTTCACGTCCGGCTTGTTCTCCCGGAGGTAGCGGCCGACGCCCATCAGGGTGCCCGTCGTGCCGAGCCCTGCGACGAAGTGCGTGATGGAGGGGAGGTCCGCCAGGATCTCGGGGCCCGTCGTCGCGTAGTGGGCGCCCGCGTTGTCGGGGTTCCCGTACTGGTAGAGCATCACCCAGTCGGGGTGCTCGGCCGACAGTTCCTTCGCGACGCGCACGGCGGTGTTGGAACCGCCGGCCGCAGGGCTGGAGATGATCTCCGCGCCCCACATGGCCAGCAGGTCCCGCCGCTCCTGAGAGGTGTTCTCCGGCATCACGCACACCATGCGGTAGCCCTTGAGCTTCGCCGCCATGGCCAGCGAGATGCCGGTGTTCCCGCTCGTCGGCTCCAGGATCGTGCAGCCCGGCGTCAACCGGCCGTCCTTCTCCGCCTGTTCGACCATGTGGAGGGCAGGGCGGTCCTTGACCGAGCCCGTCGGGTTGCGGTCCTCCAGCTTCGCCCAGATCCGGACGTCGGCGGACGGCGAAAGGCGGGGCAGGCGCACCAGAGGGGTGTTGCCCACCGCGGCGAGCGGGGAGTCGTAGCGCATCAGCGATCAGCAGCCGATCAGACCATGCCGCCGGCCACGGCCGGCAGGATCGTCACGTTGTCGCCGTCGGTGAGCTTGGTGTTGATGCCGTCGAGGAAGCGGACGTCCTCGTCGTTCAGGTACACGTTGACGAAGCGGCGCAGCTGGCCGTCGTCGACGATCCGGGCCTGGATGCCGGCGTGCCGGGTCTCGAGGTCGGCGAAGAGCTCGGCGAGGGTCGCGCCGCCGCCCTCGACGGCCTTCTCGCCGCCGGTGTAGGTGCGGAGGATGGTGGGGATGCGGACCTCGATGGCCATGGTTGCGGGCTCCTGTCGGAAGGAAAAGTCAGGTCGGTGGGCGCGCGGCGGCGCGGGAAGGGCAGGGGGACACCGGTGGTGGCCCCGCGGAGCCGTGGCTCACGGCCGTACGGCGGCAGGGTTCAGCGCGTACAGATGGCGCTCTGCAGCCTGCACAGGTCGACGTGCAGCCGCGCCACGAGCAGCATGCCCGGCGTCTTGTCGCTCACGTCCTGGGAAACCATGGGCTCATCGTATCGATTCCCGGTCCGGGTCCCGGAGTGTGATCTCAGATGGTGGATGAATTCTGCCCGAAGTCCGGGATCGGAGCGGAGCGGGAGCAAAGGATCGGGGCGCAGTCGGGGCGGTGTCAGTACGCGTCCACGACCGTGACCTCCTCCTCCGTCACCTCTCCCTCGACGATCCGGTACGAGCGGAACTGGAAGGGACCCGCGTCGTCCGCGTCAGCCGTCGAGACGAGGACGTAGTGCGCGCCGGGCTCGTTGGCGTACGAGATGTCGGTGCGGGAGGGGTATGCCTCGGTCGCCGTGTGGGAGTGGTAGATGATCGCCGGCTCCTCGTCGCGGTCGTCCATCTCGCGGTACAGCTTCAGCAGGTCGCCGGAGTCGAACTCGTAGAACGTGGGCGAGCGGGCGGCGTTGAGCATCGGGATGAAGCGCTCGGGGCGGCCCGAGCCCGCCGGGCCCGCGACGACGCCGCACGCCTCGTCGGGGTGGTCCTGGCGCGCGTGCGCGACGATCTGGTCGACGAGGGCCTGGGTGATGGTCAGCATGTCGGCCAGGATAAGCAGAAGGGCCGCTGCGTACCGAGGGGTGGTACGCAGCGGCCCACATGCTGAACCGGGAAGGTCAGCCGACCTTCTCGAACGCCGGCTCGCGGCGCTCGGTGACCTGGGGGTTGCGTGTCTTGAGCACCCACCAGCCGATGGCCAGGGCCGCGGCCCAGCCGGCCATCACGTACAGACAGACGCGGGAGTCGGCGTCGTACGCGATGAGGCCCGTGACGAACAGCAGGAAGACGACCGCGATCCAGCTGCACTTCGCTCCACCGGGGGCCGGGAAGGAGGAGGCGGGCAGGCGTCCGGCGTCCACCGCGCGGCGGTAGAGGATGTGGCTGACCAGGATCATCAGCCAGGTCCAGATGCCGGCGGCGGTGGCCACGGAGGTGACGTAGCCGAAGGCCTTCTCCGGGACGATGTAGTTCAGGATCACGCCGATGCCCATGAAGAGCATGGAGACGGTGATGCCGATCGCCGGGGTCTTGGTCGAGGAGAGCCTGCTGAAGACCTTGGGGGCCTCGCCGTTGTCCGCCAGGGTGCGCAGCATGCGGCCCGTGGAGTACATGCCGGAGTTGCAGGAGGACAGGGCGGCGGTCAGGACGACGAAGTTGACGATGCCGGCGCCGGCCGGGATGCCGATCTTCGCGAAGGCCTCGACGAAGGGGCTGACGCCCGGGGCGAACTCGGTCCACTTCACGACGCAGAGGATGACCGTGAGCGCGCCGACGTAGAAGAGCGCGATGCGCCACGGGAGGGTGTTGATCGCCTTGGGGAGGGTCTTCTCCGGGTCCTCGGACTCGCCCGCCGTGACGCCGACGAGCTCGACGGCGAGGTAGGCGAACATGACGCCCTGGAGGGTCATCAGGGACGAGCCGACGCCCTTGGGGAAGAAGCCGTCGAACTGCCAGAGGTTGGCGACGGAGGCCGTGTCACCGGCCGAGCTGAAGCCGAAGGTGAGGACGCCGAGGCCGATCACGATCATGCCGATCAGGGCGGTGACCTTGACCATCGAGAACCAGAACTCGATCTCTCCGAAGAGCTTCACCGAGATCAGGTTCGCCACGAAGAGGACGATCAGGAAGACCAGCGCCGTCACCCATTGGGGGATGGACGGGAACCAGTAGTGGACGTAGATCGCGGCGGCGGTGAGTTCCGCCATGCCGGTGACCACCCACATCAGCCAGTACGTCCAGCCGGTGAAGTAGCCGAAGAACGGGCCGAGGAACTCGCGGGAGTACTCCGCGAAGGAGCCCGAGACCGGGCGGTACAGGAGCAGCTCGCCGAGCGCCCGCATGATGAAGAAGATGATCACGCCCGCGAGGGCGTACATGAAGATGAGGCTGGGCCCCGCCTTGGCGATGTTCGCCCCGGCGCCCAGGAAGAGACCGACGCCGATGGCGCCGCCGATCGCGATCATCTGGACCTGGCGACTGCCGAGCCCGCGCTCGTACCCCTCTTCGGGGGCGTCGCCGCCCACGGCCTCACTGCCGGTACGCGGCTCGTCGGTCTTGTCGACCTGCGATGAGGTCATGTGTGGTGCGCCTTTCTCCATGCCGGTCCGAGCCAGTCCCTTGGCTTCGGATCGGGTTCCGATCCCCCCGGATGTGATGGAGCTGTGCCTGGCCGGCGGTCGCCGGCTCGGTGGCGCACCCGACCGGACCTGGGTGGTGTCCTGTCGGGCGGTCGTGAAGATTTATCACGGCCGCAACATGGGCAGCCTGCGGGTGATGTAAGGCATGCCACAAGGAGAAGCGGACAAACAGCACTCACCCGGACATAGCAGGCCACGACGGTGACGGGATCGTTATCCGGATCTGAGCGTCCTCTGAGCGAACACCGATTGAACCCTGAACCAACCCCTGATCAGGGCTTTCCGGTGCTTACATGTCCAGCGTCCGATCGGGGCACACGACCGTTTCCCCGCCCAGCGCCCGATCGGGGCACACGACCGTTTCCCCGCCCAGCGCCCGATCGGGGCATCTCGGCGGACGATCAGGACATCAGCGTCTCGACGAGCGTCTCCTGGAGACCGCCCAGCCACAGGTACGCCATCACCATCGGCTTGCGCGGGTCCTCGTCCGGAAGGCGGTAGAGGAGGTCGGTGTCCTCCTCGTCGACGACGTCCAGCCGGGCCCCGATCGCCAGGCGCAGGTCGTTGAGGGCGCGCAGCCACTGCTCGGACTCCCCGGGGGAGAGCTTGAGGACCGCGCCGCCGTCACCCGCCGTGGTGAGGGCGTCCAGCGAGCGGATCACCGCGAGGGCGTTCTCGCGCTTGCCGGCGCGCAGGTCGTTCTCGGTGAAGCGGCGGAACTCGGAGGAGTACGCCCGCTGCTCCTCGGCCTGTTCCGGCGAGGACGCCTCGACGTCGGGGCCGCCGTAGGCGTCCGGGAAGAGGCGCTGGAGCACCGGGTCGGAGGGCGGCTCGCTGGGGCCCTCCGCGAAGAGTTCGGCGAGCGGGTCGTCGGGGGCGTTCTCCGCGGGGCCGGGCCCGATGAGCTCCAGGAGCTGTACGGCGAGGGAGCGGATGATGGAGATCTCGACCTCGTCGAGCGCGACGGCCGCGCCGCCGCCGGGGAGCGGTTCGAAGTGTCCTGGCATGGAGTGAGTTCGCTACTTCCGGTCCTGCTCGCGGTTTACAGGGAGGGCTCGGGCTGCTGCCGGTCCGACGGCCGCCGGTCCGACGACTTCCGGCCCGCTACTTCCGGTCCTGCTGAAGGGTGGCCCACAGACCGTAGCCGTGCATGGCCTGTACGTCGCGCTCCATCTCCTCGCGCGTGCCGCTGGAGACGACCGCCCGGCCCTTGTGATGGACGTCGAGCATGAGCTTGGTGGCCTTGTCCTTGGTGTAGCCGAAGTACGTCTGGAAGACATACGTCACATAGCTCATGAGGTTGACCGGGTCGTTGTGCACGATGGTGACCCAGGGGACGTCGGGCTCGGGTACGGCGAAGACCTCCTCCGCCGACTCGGTCTTTTCGATCTCTAGGGGTGCGGGAGCGGTCACACGGCCCATGCTGCCACCAGAGAGGGGGGCCCGCACAAATGGACCCCCGGAATACAACGGGATACAACCCGACCACAAGGGCCACCATAAATCGTCAGAGTGACGAGATGGGGGTACCATCCAGGCTTATGAACACAGCGGACCTTGGGCTGCCGGTGGACGTTCCCTCGACGGCGCTCTTCACGGACCAGTACGAGCTGACGATGTTGCAGGCCGCACTGGCCGCGGGGACCGCCGAGCGACGCTCGGTCTTCGAGGTCTTCACGCGGCGGCTGCCGGAGGGGCGGCGCTACGGCGTCGTCGCGGGCACCGGGCGGGTTCTCGACGCCGTCGAGAACTTCCGCTTCGACGCCGACGTCCTCGGCTTCCTGCGCGAGAACGCCATCGTGGACGGGCCGACCCTGGAGTGGCTCGCCTCGTACCGCTTCAGCGGGGACATCTGGGGCTATCCCGAGGGCGAGGTGTACTTCCCGGGCTCGCCGATCCTGCGGGTCGAGGGGTCCTTCGCGGAGTGCGTGCTCCTGGAGACGGTGATCCTCTCCATCCTCAACCACGACTCGGCCATCGCGGCCGCCGCCTCCCGGATGGCCTCCGCCGCCGGGGGCCGGCCGCTGATCGAGATGGGCGCCCGGCGGACGCACGAGCTGGCCGCGGTGGCGGCGTCGCGGGCCGCGTACGTCGGGGGCTTCACGACCACCTCCGACCTGGCGGCAGGCTTCCGCTACGGCATCCCGACCGTCGGCACCTCCGCACACGCCTTCACCCTCCTGCACGACCGGGAGCGGGACGCCTTCCAGGCCCAGGTGAACTCGCTGGGCCGGGGGACGACGCTGCTCGTGGACACGTACGACGTCGCGGAGGCGGTACGGATGGCGGTCGAGGTCGCCGGGCCTGAGCTCGGGGCCGTACGGATCGACTCCGGGGACCTGCTGCTGGTCGCGCACCGGGTGCGGCAGCAGCTGGACGAGCTGGGCGCGAGG
This sequence comes from Streptomyces sp. NPDC096311, assembly GCF_044763085.1. NCBI lineage: Bacteria > Bacillati > Actinomycetota > Actinomycetes > Kitasatosporales > Streptomycetaceae > Streptomyces > Streptomyces sp. NPDC096311. The sequence goes on along the minus strand of NZ_JBIWFN010000012.1, from coordinate 164,700 downwards.
GACACGCGGATCATCGTGACCTCGGACCTGGACGAGTACGCGATCGCCTCGCTGGCGGCGGCGCCCGTCGACGCGTACGGCGTCGGTACGCAGTTGGTGACGGGTTCCGGCCATCCCACCTGCTCGATGGTCTACAAGCTGGTCGCCCGCGCCGAGTCGGCGGACCCGAAGGCTCCGCTGGAGCCCGTGGCCAAGAGGTCCACCGGCGGCAAGACCTCGATCGGCGGGCGCAAGTGGGCCGCGCGCCGGCTCGACGAGCGGGGGGTCGCCGAGGCCGAGGTGATCGGTACCGGGGCGGTCCCCGTGGCGCTCGCCGACCGACAACTGCTGGTGGAGCTCGTCAAGGGCGGGCAGGTCCTCTCCCGCGAGCCCCTCGACGTCGTACGCGACCGGCACGCCGCCTCCCGCGCCAACCTGCCGTTGTCGGCGACACAGCTCTCGCGCGGGGAACCGGTCATTCCGACGGAGTACATCTGATTCGGCCCCCGCGGTGTGCGCGGGGTGCGCCGGAGCGCGCGCGGGCGGCGCTCCGGCCGGCTCCGGCCACCCTTGGGCAAACACGAATGAACGGGCGGTCAGCGGGAATGCAACGGCAACACGCACACCGCACCGGCCGCCGCAACGGGCCGTAACCGAATGCCCCCTCCCGCGCCGCACCCGAAGTCTCTAGGCTCGGCTCCACAGGCCGGTCCCGCACACCTCCTGCCACATTCACCGACCCCATAGTCGACACCGTCGAAGGACACCGACCATGCGCCGCGCCTTGATCGTCGTAGACGTGCAGAACGACTTCTGCGAGGGGGGCAGCCTCGCGGTGTCCGGAGGCGCCGATGTCGCCGCCGCCATCACGGAGCTGATCGGGCAGGCGCCCGCCGGCTACCGGCATGTCGTCGCCACGCGTGACCTCCACATCGCTCCCGGTGGCCACTTCGCCGACAACCCCGACTTCGTCCACTCCTGGCCCGCGCACTGCGTCGCCGGCACGGAGGGGGTCGGGTTCCACCCGAACTTCGCTCCGGCGGTCGCCTCCGGCGCGGTCGACGCCGTCTTCGACAAGGGCGCGTACGCGGCGGCGTACAGCGGTTTCGAGGGCGCCGACGAGAACGGGGTCGCGCTGGGTGACTGGCTGCGCGCCCGTGAGATCGACGAGGTGGACGTGGTCGGCATCGCCACCGACCACTGCGTCCGCGCGACCGCCCTGGACTCCGTCCGCAACGGCTTCCGTACCCAGGTCCTCCTGGACCTCACGGCCGGAGTCGCCGAGGAAACCACGGACCGCGCCCTCGAAGAACTCCGAGCAGCAGGCGTGGACCTGACAGGAAAGCCGGTCGTCTAGCCTTCTGGCCATTCCGACCGGCCCCGCCGCCCGGCGAGCGCCGGGTGGCTACGTCCGCGCCGCCGACCCGTCGCCGGTCACGCCTGGGGTGCCGGGCGTCTCAGGAGGGATTTGAACGGGCGCCACAGTTCCTGAGTGAGGTCGGAACCCTGGACTCCGCTGTCCAGGGTCGTGCGCCATATGAGGCCGTCGGGGTGGTGCAGGACGGCGGTGATCTCGTCGGGGGTGGGCGGGGCCGCGTTCCCGCGGAGGTAGACCGCGCGCAGGCCGAGGTTGCGCAGGCGCGTCAGGGCGCGGGCACGGTTTTGGGCCAGGACCAGAAAGCGCACGCAGCCGGGACCCGGGCCCGCCGGGCTGGGCAGGTTCAGGGCCACAACCACGCTGCCGTTCGGCAGCTTGCAAAAACCTCCTGCGGCCATGCAGTCACACCCCCGTGCGCACCGGTGTCAATAAGAAATCCACAGGACGCACCTAAACACGATCGGCGGCAACCCGCCAGGGGGTCGCCGCCGATACGCTTCTGACCTGCGGAAATACCGGTTACTTCACCGCGGGGCCTACTTCGAGCGAGATCGTCGACCCGTCACGGGCCTCCTTGGCGATCTTGATCTTGGTGTTGGTGTCAGTGATCTTGACACCCGCGGTCGGGGCCGTCGTGTCGTAGTAGGTGCTGGTGTGGTCGTTGAAGACCGGCACCCCCGGCTTCGACGGGATCTTCGTCGCCACGTCCGCGTTGTGCAGCGTCAGACCGTCCGTGCGGTACAGGCTGAACGGCGAGTCGTACGACTGGATCCGGCTGCGCATCAGCGTTCCGTCGGACCACTTCAGCGCGGTGGAGTGCGAGTCGACCGGCAGGATCAGCCCGGAGCCCGCGTGCGCGCTGACGTTGTTGTCCTTCTGCGAGGTGTCCCACTTCCAGATCAACAGGCCGTTCTGGTACGGGTAGTGCTCCACCCAGGACGGACGCGTCGTCGAGAAGCCGAAGTTGTACGGACCGGTCTTGAGGGTCTTGTCGTACGAGACGTACTGACGGTTCTCCGCGATGTAGTACTGCGGGTAGTCGTCGGTGAAGGACGCGCCGACGCGGGAGAAGCCGGCGGCGGTCCACGCGGCGTCCGCGGTCTCGGCGTTGTCCGAGAAGAGCGCCGAACCGTCCGCGGTCACGGCGATCTCGTCGGCCGCGAAGCCCTTCAGCGCCACGCCACCGTCGCTCTGGTAGCGGAACCGCAGGTCGATCTTCTGGCCCGCGTAGGCGTCGAGCGGGAACGACAGCTTCTTGTACGCGTCCACCGTGCCGGTCAGCGCGGGCTTGCCACTGCCGTCACGCGGGATCGGCTGCCCGTCCACCGTGCCGTCGATCGGGGTCCAGTTGGCGCCGCCGTCGGTGGAGACCTCGGTGTACAGGTAGTCGTAGTCGGCCTCGATGTCGTACCAGCCGTCGAGCGTGAGGGCGGCCGACGACTTGCCGGTGAGGTCGACGGAACGCGTCAGCGTGTTCTTGAGGTCGTTGCCGCTGCCGCTCCACCACTGGGTCGAGCCCTGCGCCGGGGCGACGATCTCGGTGGTGACCGCCTTGTCCGGCAGCGAGACCACGAGGGCCTGCTTGTTCTTGGTGTTGTACTCGGCGACACCCAGCTTGTGCTTCGACTTCGTCGCGGCCTTGGCCGTGTCGTAGTTCAGCCAGCCGAGCTGCAGCTTGTCCCAGGCGTTCATGTCGCCGGGCAGGTCACCGATGGCGTTCTTGCCGGTGCCGAGCCAGGAACCGGAGGACATCAGGGTCCAGAAGCCCGTGGAGTTCTCGGCCGAGTTGGTGGTGTCGTACTCGTCCGGCAGACCGAGGTCGTGGCCGTACTCGTGCGCGTAGACGCCGAGTCCGCCGTTCTCCGGCTGGATGGTGTAATCGCCGACCCAGATGCCGGTGTCGCCGATCGCGGCGCCGCCGAGCTTGTTGCCGGCCGGACCCGTGGCGCCCGCGTCGGTGCCGAACGCGTACCAGCGGTGCGCCCAGATCGCGTCCTCGCCCTGCGCGCCGCCGCCCGCGGACTCGTCCTCACCGGCGTGCACGATCTGGAAGTGGTCGATGTAGCCGTCGGGCTCGTTGAAGTTGCCGTCGCCGTCGTAGTCGTAGCGGTCCCACTGGTCGTACTTGGCCAGGTCCGCCTTGATGTCCGCGTCGGACCTGCCGGCCGCCTTCTGGTCGGCGACCCAGGCGGTGACACCGTCCTGGACCGCGTACCAGGCGCCCGTGGACGCCTTGTTGGAGCCGTAACGGGCCTCGTTGTAGGGGACCTTGACCCAGTCGGTGACCTCGCCGTCGACCGAGTAGCGGCCCGAGGACTGCTTCTCGTAGTACTTCTTCAGCGACTCGGTGTTCTTGCCGGTGCCGAAGTAGAGGTCCTGGAAGTGCGCCTGGTTGTAGTCCGCCTGCCAGGCCGTGCTGTTGTCCTGGGTGCGGTCGGGCGCGGCTATCTGGTTGTGCAGCGGGCCCGCGGTGCCGCCGTAGCGGCTGTCGACCTGGTCGCCGAACTCGACCAGGATCGTGAAGATCTTGTCGGTCTTCTCGCGGCCGAGCTCGACGTACTTGTTCTTGCCCTTGAGCTTGACGACCTGCGAACCGTTCCGGTCCTGGACCTTCGCGTCCCCGGATATGACCTGGTTCAGGGCCTCTTCGCGCTGTGCTTCCTGGGTCTTGCTGAGCGGGCCGTCGAGGTCGTGTCCGGCCTTGTTGCCGGCCGGCTGGGGCTCGTGGCGGTTCGCGCTCGCCGAGGCCGCCGCCGATGCGGCATCATCTGCCTGCGCAACGGCGAACGTCGAGAACGTGGCGGTGGCCGCCGCGAGGGCGACACCCACCGCGGCCGCTCTGAACGTCCATGGTCTGCTGGTCACTTGCAGTCCTCCCCTGCGTCCGTTCGCGCGGATGGGGGGATCCCGGGGTGATGGAGGTCCGCGCGCGTATACGCGTGTCAAGTGACGACATTTGACCGGAGTTACCAAAGAAAAGACAGATCTTGACTTGAACCTGGCAACTGCACTATGCGGAGCTGGAGTTCGGTATCCGAACCGTGACCGGCCCTTTCAACGGGCGCGTCCGGCCGTCCACTTGGTGGACGCGATGACTCCGTGCGCCCCCTGTGCTCCGGCACCGTGGGTAAGGTCACGCTTACCGGACGTTCCACTCGGGCATGCAGGCGAATAGAGTCGATTGGCGGAACGTTGGAATGTCAACGGATTGACCAGTCGACACCGTTGTCGTCCCACGATTCGCAGCCCCACCCGGACCGGCGGCCCCACTCCCGTTGTCGATCGCCCCGGTCGCCGTCCGGTCCCGTTGTTGTCCGCATCCTCCCCCATCGCGAGAGGCACCGGGGGGAGTACCCCCACCCCGAGGAATCGCCATGCCTCGTCCGACCGCCGCACAGCTCGCCTACGGTTCCTGCACCGTGATCTTCTCCACCCTCGCCATGCTGCTGCTGTCTCAGACGAGTTCGGGCCTGGGGATCGCGGTGATCACCCTCTCGGCACTCGCTCTCGGACTGCTCGTCGCCGTAACGGTTCCGCTGCCGAAGCGCGTCCGTTCCGACTCCATGGCCGCCGTACCCGCTCCCGCACCGGCCCCCGTTCAGGAGCGGGTGCCCGCACCGCGCGAGACCGCGTCCGTCGCCGCGTCCGTGTCGTCGGCGTCCGTCTCCGCCGTACGCGAACCGGCGGGCCCGTGATTCCACGAACCCGCCGCACTCCCGATCAGCCGTCTCCTCATGGAGTGCGGCTGATCGCGTATGTCAGCCCGTGCTGACCACCACCGTCTTGGCCGCCTTGTCGTGCAGGCCCTGCTTGTAGGGCTTGTCGAAATAGCTCCAACCGCCCGCGATCGCGGTCCAGATGCACGCGCAGCAGAACGCGAACGGGATCCACAGCACCAGCGAGCGGACCAGCGTGGTCTGCACGGAGGGCGTGGAGCCGTTGTCGAGGTTGGCCACCCTCAGGTTGAACAGCTTCTTGCCGAGGGTCTGCCCCGACCTGCTGATCATGATGGTGTCGTAGCCGGTGTAGAGCACCGCGGCGATCACGGACTGTCCGAAGCCCCTGCTGTACTCGATCTTGTCGGCGTTCATGTTGTACTGCATGACCCCGAAGGCCCAGGACAGCAGCCACACCACGATGCCCACCAGGATCATGTCGATGATCCTCGCCACCGTGCGTTTGCCGCTGTCGGCGAGCGGAGGCATGCCGGCCAGCGGGTCGCCGCCGTAGGGGCCGCCGGGGCCGTACGGGTCACCGCCGCCGCCGTGCGGGGGCGGTGACCCGTACGGGGAGTCGTACGGGGAGCCCTGGGGCGGTGTGGGCGGCGAAGGGCCGTCGTACGGGGAGCCGCCGCCCTCGGCGGGCGGGGGCTGCTTCTTGAACGGATCCTCGTCCGGTGGCTGACCCGAGCCCGGGGGCGGCGGTTCGCTGCTCATGGCCCGAGTCGACCGCGAACCCCGCCACCGCGCATCCGGCGAGCGGCCGTCCGGGGGACCGGGCTCCCGGCGACCGCGCCGTCGCGCGGGGAGTCAGGCCACCACGACGGCGTACGGGCGGCTACGCGGCCACGAAGGTGTGGGCCGCCTTGTCGTGCCAGCACTGGCGCCAGGGCCTGTCGAACAGGCACCACAGGACGCCGACGACACCGATGACGAGGACGCCGGGGACCGCGTACACGAGCCAGCGGCGCAGGGCCCGTCCGAAGGACGGGGGTTCGTGACCCTCGATGTCCCGGACCTCGATGCCGCACACCTTCTTGCCGAGGGTGCGGCCCCACTTGGCGGTGGGCAGCGCGTCGTAGAGGACGCCGAAGAGGAGCAGGACGGCCAGCACGATCCCGAGGTAGCCCGTGGTCGTGCCGTCGAGCAGCCACACCGTGACGGTCTGGCCGGACCGCTTGGCCGCGTCGACCTTCTCGTTGATGTGGTCGATCGCCTTGGTGCCCAGCGGTACGGCGGCCACCGCGGTGACGGTCGCCAGGACCGCGGTGTCCACGATCCGGGCCAGCAGCCGCCTGCCGAGGCTCGCCGGGCGCGCCTCGGACTGTCTGCGGGCGGCGGCCTGGAACACGTCGTCCACCGGCGGCTTCCAGGGCACGACGGGCTGTCCGTCGGCCCCCGGGTCACCCGCGAGCCGGTGCACCTGCTGGGCCCAGGACGGCTGTCCCCCACCGGGGCCACTGGTGAGGGGCGTGGCGGCCGGACCGGAGGCCTGCTGGGGCACGGAGGGTGCGGAGGGTGCGGGGGGTGCGGAGGGTGCGGAGGGTGCGGGGGTGGCCGGCTGGCGCGCGGCGGCGGACTGGGCCGACTGGGCCGCCGCCTCCGCCGCGGCCTGGGCGGCCTGCCCGGCGCCGAAGCCTCCCCCGGCCCCGGCCGGGCCGCCCGCCGCGGGCGTGTCCGCCCCCGGTGCGCCGGTGGCCGGAGCCGTGCCCCCGGCCTGCGCCCCGCGCTGCGGCCCCGTGCGCGGGGCGGACGGGCGGAAGATCATGGTGCCCTCGGAAGGGGCGGGTTCCGCGGCGCCGTCGGGGAGACCGGTGCCGGCGAACTGCGCGCCGCTCGCCGGGGCCGCGGACGCGCCCTCGGCGCCGGTGGCCCGCGCCGGTCCCGTCGGGCGACGGAACACCACGGTGCCGCCGGACGCGGGAGGCTGCGCGGCGCCGCCCGAATCCGCGGGCGGGATCGTCGCCGTGCCGTCGGCGCGGGCTGACGCACCGTCCGGCTGGACGACGGCGTCACCCGGTTCGGCCGCGCGCGCCAGCCGCGGATCGGCCGTCGGGGGCGAGCCCCAGGACACCCGGCGGTCCTGCTCGCCGCCGAAGCCGGACTGCTGGGAGCGGTCGGCGCCCCACGCGGCCGCGGGCTCGGGCCTGTTGCCGTGCTGTGCCTCGGCCGGGCTCACCCGGCGCGGCTCGGCGGCGGGTCGCGGGTCCTCGTCGAAGAAGTGCGGGCCGGTCTCCTCGGCGGGGGCCGGAGCGGGCGCGGGAACGGAGGCTGTCGGCCGGGTACCGGACGGCGGCGCGAGCGGTACGCCGTCGGAGGGCGCGGGACGGCTCGTACCCGGTACCCAGGAGGCACCGTTCCAGTACCGGACATATCCAGGAATGGAGGGGTCCGGGTAATACCCTTCACGGGGCCGGTCGTCACCGGGGGCCGGGGTTGGGGCGCTCATGTCCGTCGTCCCGTATCTGCTCGGGGGTTTTTGAGGGCTCCACATCTATCAGACGGGCGCGCCTGTCAGCGGCGCTCCCGCCGTACCCACCTCTTTCGGGCAAGGTTCCGCCACAAGCGGTCGCCGCCCGGAACACGGTCTCGGAACGCCCGCCAAAAAACTTCTTCGAACCCGCGTAATGGTTCCGCGTGATCGCGCTCTCCACTCGTACGGGCTCGCCCTGAGGGCCCCGTACCCGAAAGGAAGCGCATCGACATGCACACCGTGGTGGAACGCGAACTCGAGCTCAACCTCGTCCTGTCGCCCGAACGCAGCATCCCCGTACCGGCCCGGCTCACCTACCGCTCCGACGACCCGTACGCCGTCCACATCACCTTCCACATCGGCTCCGACCATCCCGTCGGCTGGACCTTCGCCCGTGAACTGCTCGTCGAGGGGGTGTTCAGGCCGTGCGGGCACGGCGACGTACGGGTGTGGCCGACGAAGGTCGCGGGCCGCAGCGTCGTCCTGATGGCGCTCAGCTCCCCGGACGGGGACGCCCTCCTCGAGGCGCCCACCGCGCAGGTGTCCGCCTGGCTGGAGCGCACCCTGCGGGCGGTTCCGCCGGGCTTCGAGGCCGATCAGCTCGGCATCGACGAGGGCCTCGCCGAGTTGCTGGCCCCGACCCCGGCCGACGACCTGTGGCTGCGCGACCCGTGGCCGTCGGACGAGTCGAAGGAGGGCGAGTGAACCCGTTCGTGTCCCTGTTTCCGATACCGGCCGCGGTGGTGGCCCCGCGGGAAGCGGTCCTACGGGCGTGCCGCGGCCAGCAGGCTCTCCGCGACCGATGTGCGCGCGTACAGCACCGAGCGACCGGCCCGGTGCGCGCTGACCAGGCCCGCGTCGCGCAGTGCGGTCAGGATCTGGGACACCCCGGACGGCGAGAGCCCCGTGCGGTGGGCCGGCTCGGTGGTGGAGGCCGGGGTCTCCAGTCCGGTCAGCAGCAGGGTCCGCGAGCGGCCGAGTACGGCGGCGAGGGCATCGGTCCCGGCGAGCGGCCGGGGTTCCCACAGGGTGCCGACACCCCGTGCCGGATAGGCCAGTTGGGGCGGCTCCGGGGGTGTCACCCGGGTCAGCGGGCCCGGGTGGGTGAAGGCCGGGGGAATCAGCAGCAGCCCGGCACCCGCCGCCTCGCGGGACAGCGGGCGCCCTCTGCGCGACAGCCGCAGCGCGCTGTCGTCCCAGCTCACCAACGGGTGCAGCTCGTTGAACAGGTGCCCGGTGCCCTGCTCGGCGACCTGCCGGGCCCGGTGGAACACATCGGCGTCCAGGACCGTGCGGATGCGCGCCCAGTAGGGGGCGAGGGCCAGCTCCCAGTAGGTCTCGACCTCCTCCGCGAGCCGGGGCAGGCGGGCGGCCGGATCGGCGTACAGCGTCCGCGACCTGGGGCCGAGCCCTCCCTGGTCGTGTGCCAGGCGGTCGAGGTCCTGGCGTACCCGGGCGGGGGGAGCGGCCATGACCCCGGCCAGTTCCGTGGCGAGCGCGGGGGCGGGCCCGTCGGGGGCCGGGTTGAGGAAGTCGGGCACATAGCCCGCGGGCGGGATCAGCTCGGCGAGCAGGCCACGGTCGAGGCCGGCGGCCGGCACCCGGGGGCGTACCTGTTCGGCCCAGGGCCGTCGCACGGGCCCACGGGGTGAGCGCGGCGCAGGTCCGGCTGGCCTGGACGTTGCACCGTGGACCGCACGTACTGGCCATCCCCGGCACCGGCGACCCCGACCACCTGGCCGCCAACGTGGCCGCCGGCGCCCTGCGGCTGAGCGAGGACGAACTGGCCGTTCTGGACCGTCTCCACCGGGGCGGGGACGGGGGTGGCGGGGCCTAGAGCACCTTGCCCGGGTTCAGGATGCCCAGTGGGTCGAAGGCGGCCTTGATGCCGCGCTGCATCTCCACGCCCACCGGTCCGAGCTCGCGGGCCAGCCACTCCTTCTTCAGGACTCCGACGCCGTGTTCGCCCGTGATGGTGCCGCCGAGTTCCAGACCGAGGGCCATGATCTCGTCGAAGGACTCGCGGGCGCGCCGCGACTCGTCGGGATCGTCGGCGTCGAAGCAGACGGTGGGGTGGGTGTTGCCGTCGCCCGCGTGCGCGCAGACACCGATGGTCAGGGAGTACTTCTCGGCGACGCGCTCGATGCCTTCGAGCATGTCGCCGAGCCGGGAGCGCGGCACGCACACGTCGTCGATCATCGTGGTGCCCTTGACCGCTTCGAGCGCGGTGAGCGACAACCGCCTTGCCTGGAGGAGCAGTTCGGATTCCGCCGCGTCCTCCGCGGGGACCACCTGCGTCGCGCCCGCGGCCTCGCACAGGGCGCCGACGGCGGCCAGGTCGGCGGCCGGGTCGTGGGTGTCGAAGGCGGCGAGGAGGAGCGCCTCGGTGGTCTCCGGGAGGCCCATGTGGGCCAGGTCGTTGACGGCCTTGACCGTCGTACGGTCCATGAGTTCGAGGAGGGAGGGGACGTGCCCGCCCTCCATGATCCGGACCACGGCGTCGCAGGCGGCCCGCGCCGATCCGAACTCCGCCGCCAGCACCAACTGCTGGGGCGGCTGCGGCTTGAGCGCCAGGATCGCCCGTACGACGATGCCGAGCGAGCCCTCGGATCCGACGAAGAGGCGGGTGAGGTCGTACCCGGCGACCCCCTTCGCCGTACGGCGGCCGGTGGACATGAGCCGTCCGTCGGCCAGCACCACGTCGAGGCCGAGGACGTACTCCGCCGTCACCCCGTACTTCACACAGCACAGGCCGCCGGAGGCCGTGCCGATGTTCCCGCCGATCGTGCACATCTCCCAGCTGGAGGGGTCCGGCGGGTAGTACAGACCGTGTTCGTTCACGGCGCGGGAGAGGGTGGCGTTGATGACGCCGGGTTCCACGACGGCGATCCGGTCGACCGGGTTGATCTCCAGGATGCGGTCCATCTTCACCAGCGACAGCACGATGCAGCCGTCGGAGGCGTTGGCGGCGCCGGACAGGCCGGTGCGGGCGCCCTGCGGGACGACCGGGACACGCAGCTCGGTCGCGATCCGCATGACGTGCTGGACCTGTTCGACGGTACGGGGCAGGACGACGACGGCGGGGGTGCCCGCCTCGCAGAAGCTCGCCATGTCGTTCGCGTACGAGGCCGTGACGTCCGGGTCGATGAGGACGGCCTCGGCCGGCAGGCCGCTCAGCAGGCGGTCCGCGAGGTTGCCGGTGACTTCGTCGCGCGGGGCTTCGATACGGCTCATGATCACAGCGTCGCACTCGGGGCCATCGGTGTGAACCCCATCCGCGCGGGGCTTGGCGTGCCGGGGTGTGGTCTTCGTATTGACGCACAGTGAGCGGCATGGAGATCGAAGAGCGACAGCCGGTGCTCACGGGGCTCACGCCTCAGGGGCCCTCCGGGCGGCGTCCCTCCGTCGCCAAGCACGTGCTGATCGGCCTGGTGGCGGGATCTGTCGTCCTCGGCGGGGTGCTGGTGCTGCTGCCCTCGCAGCGGCGGACCGCGGCGCCGCCGTCGGCGGGTCCGGCGGCGCGGGCGGCGACGGCGGTGGGGGCCGGGGTGCCCGCCGCGCTGCCCGATCTGGTGGCGCTCATCGGCGACCACGAGGCCCATCTGCGCGCCCATCCGCGCGACGATCGGTCGTGGGCGGTGCTCGGCGTGGCCTATGTGGAGCAGGGGCGGCGGACCGCCACACCCACGTACTTCCCGAAGGCCGAACAGGCGCTGCGCACGTCGCTGGAGACGAAACCGAAGGGGAACCTGACGGCGCTGGAGGGGCTGGCCGCGCTCGCCAACGCCCGCAACGACTTCCGGACCGGGCGGAAGTGGGCCGAGGAGGCGCTGAAGCTGGCCCCGAAGCGGTGGACGGCGTATCCGCTGCTGATCGACTCCTGCAGCGGCCTCGGTGACTACAAGGCGAGCCGCGGTGCGCTGGAGAAGCTCCAGGGGCTGCACCACGGGCCGCCGGTGCTGGCCGAGGCCGCCCAGGTGTACTGGGACCGCGGCTGGCGCGAGGACGCGGTGGCCTCCCTCGCGGACGCGGCGGCGGGCGCCACCTCTCCGGCCGAGCGGGCGGTCTGGCTGGCGCAAACGGGCCGGCTCGCCTGGGAGCGCGGGGACCGCGAGGAGTCGTTGCGCTACTACGAGGCCGCGCTGAGCATCGACCCCGATCAGCACGACGCGCTCGCCGGACAGGGGCGTGCGCTGGCGGCGCTCGGGCGCAGCGCGGAGGCGCTGCGTGCGTACCAGACGGCGCTCGCCCAGGAGCCCGATCCGCGGTACGCGCTGGAGCTGGGCGAGCTGTACGAGACGCTGGGGGTGCGCGACGCGGCACAGACGCAGTACGCCCTGCTGCGGGAGCGGGTGCGCACCGACGCCGCGGCCGGTGTCGACGACGAACTGGTCCTCGGGCTGTTCGAGGCGGACCACGGCGATCCGGAGGACGCGGTGCGCCGGCTGCGCGAGGAGTGGGCGCGCCAGCCCGGGGTCGCCGTCGCGGACGCGCTGGGGTGGGCGCTGCACCGGGCGCAGGAGGACGAGGAGGCGCTGAAGTTCGCGACGAAGGCGACGGACAAGACGAAGGGCGGCGGCGTCCGCAGCGCGCTGTACGTCTACCACCGGGGGCAGATCGAACGCGAGCTGGGCCTGCTCGCGCCCGCCCGCCGCCACATCGCGGAGTCCCTCCAGATCAATCCGTACTTCTCCCCCGTCCTCGCCCCCCAGGCCCGGCACGACCTGGCCGCCCTCGGCGAACCGCCCGCGGAGCCGCCGCCCGAGCCGAAGGACGAGACCCCGGCGGAACCGGGGGGCGCGGCGGGGCCGCCGGGCACTGCCGTGAATCCGGCGAACCCGGCGGCCCCGAGGGCGACCCGTCGACCCAGGCCACACGCATCGGCACCGGCACCGGCACCGCGGCGCACGGCGTCACGATGACCGAGGGCCGCTGACCGCTGACCGCTGACAGACATTGGCTGACGGCTGACGGCTGACGGCTGACAGCTGACGGCTGACGGCTGACGGCTGACGGCTGACAGATATCGGCTGACAGATAACAGATGACAGCTTTCCGCAGATGATTCCTACAGGTTGCCGCGCTTCTCCTGCTCCCGCTCGATCGCCTCGAAGAGCGCCTTGAAGTTGCCCTTGCCGAAGCCCATCGAGCCGTGCCGCTCGATGATCTCGAAGAAGACGGTCGGCCGGTCCTGGACCGGCTTGGTGAAGATCTGGAGCAGATAGCCGTCCTCGTCGCGGTCGGCGAGGATCTTGAACTCGCGCAGGGTGTCGACGGGGACCCGGGTGTCGCCGACCCACTCGCCGAGGGTGTCGTAGTACGAGTCGGGCGTGTCCAGGAACTGGACCCCGGCCGCGCGCATGGTGCGTACGGTCTGCACGATGTCGTTGGTGTTCAGCGCGATGTGCTGGACGCCCGCGCCGCCGTAGAACTCCAGGTACTCGTCGATCTGGGACTTCTTCTTGGCGATGGCGGGCTCGTTGATCGGGAACTTGACCTTGAGCGTGCCGTCGGCGACGACCTTCGACATCAGCGCGCTGTACTCGGTCGCGATGTCGTCGCCCACGAACTCCTTCATGTTCGTGAAGCCCATGACCTTGTTGTAGAAGCCGACCCATTCGTTCATGCGGCCGAGTTCGACGTTGCCGACGCAGTGGTCGATGGCCTGGAAGGTGCGATGGGCGGGCGGTTCGACGATCGGGGCGGCGGCGGTGAACCCGGGGAGGTACGGGCCGTCGTAGCCGGTGCGTTCGACGAGCGTGTGCCGGGTCTCGCCGTACGTGGCGATCGCGGCGAGGACGACCGTGCCGTGCTCGTCCTTGAGCTCATGGGGCTCGGCGAGCGGGCGGGCGCCGTGCTCGACGGCGTACGCGAACGCGGCGCGCGCGTCCGGGACCTCGATGGCGAGGTCGACGACCCCGTCGCCGTGCGCGGCCACGTGCTCGGCCAGGAAGTGGCCCCAGGTGGTGGTGGGCTTGATGACGGAGGTGAGGACGAAGCGTGCCGAGCCGTTCTCGAGGACGTACGACGCCGTCTCGCGGCTGCCGTTCTCCGGTCCGGAGTAGGCGACCAGCCGCATGCCGAAGGCCGTGGAGTAGTAGTGCGCGGCCTGCTTGGCGTTGCCGACGGCGAAGACGACCGCGTCCATTCCCTTGACCGGGAAGGGGTCTGCCTGCCGGGCGGTGTCGGGAGTGAGGTCTGTGGTCTGCGTCATGGCCGCAGACTCCCTCCGTTCCACAAGGTGCGCAATAGTTTGCGGGAGAGCTGGACAATGTGCTCAGCAAAACGTCCATGTGAGCGGACGTTCTGTACATGATGACCACCCGGGAGGGCGGCATGGGAATCGATCACCTGGACGGCCGGCTCATCGTGCTGTTGGCCGAGGAGCCGCGCATCGGCGTGCTGGAGATGTCCCGGCGGCTCGGGGTCGCGCGCGGCACCGTGCAGGCCCGGCTCGACCGCCTTCAATCGAATGGAGTCATTCGGGGATTCGGTCCGCAGGTGGATCCGGCAGCGCTCGGCTACCCCGTCACGGCCTTCGCGACGCTGCAGATCAGGCAGGGACAAGGCCCCGACGTACGGGCGCACTTGGCGACCGTCCCCGAGGTGCTGGAGCTGCACACGACCACCGGCAGCGGCGACATGCTGTGCCGCCTGGTGGCCCGCTCGAACGCCGATCTCCAACGTGTGATCGACCGGGTCGTCGGTTTTGATGGCATCGTCCGGGCCTCCACGGCGATCGTCATGGAGAACCCCGTTCCGCTGCGGATCATCCCGCTGGTGGAACAGGCGGCGACCGAGCACTGACCGACGACCGGGAGGTGGCGTGAACTTCTGGCAGTACCTGAGCAGCCGCCATCAGCAGTTGCTCACGGACGCGTACCAGCACGCCAGCGTGGTCTTCCAGTGCATGGTCGTCGCGACGCTCATCGGTGTGGTGATCGGCGTCGTCACCTATCACAGCGGCTGGGCGGGCGGCGTGGCCACGACCACCACCTCCACCATCCTGACCATCCCCTCGCTCGCCATGATCGGTCTGCTGATCCCGGTCGTGGGCCTGGGCGTGCCGCCCACGGTGATCGCGCTGACGCTGTACGGGCTGCTGCCGATCGTGCGCAACGCGATCGTGGGCCTGCGCGGGGTCGACCCCGCGCTGGTGGAAGCGGCGAAGGGCATCGGCATGTCCGCTCCGGCCCGGCTGCTGAAGGTCGAGCTGCCGCTGGCCTGGCCGCCGATCCTCACCGGTATCCGGGTCTCCACGCAGATGCTGATGGGCATCGCGGCGATCGCGGCGTACGCCTCCGGCCCCGGCCTCGGCAACGAGATCTTCCGCGGCCTCGCGTCCCTGGGCAGCAGGAACGCGCTCAATCAGGTACTCGCGGGCACGATCGGGATCATCATCCTCGCGTTGCTGTTCGACGCCGCCTACGTCCTCATCGGCCGGCTGACCATTCCGAGGGGGATCCGTGCCTGAGACGACCGAGGTCGCGGAGCCACCGGAGGGCACGGAGAGCGCGCACACCTCCACGGCCGGCGCCACCATCGAGCTGGAGAACCTCACCAAGCGCTACCCCAACAGCCGGGAACCGGCCGTGGACAGCGTCAACATGGAGATCAAGGCGGGCGAGCTGGTCGTCTTCGTGGGCCCGTCGGGATGCGGCAAGTCCACCACGCTCAAGATGATCAACCGGCTGATCGAACCGACCAGCGGCCGCATCCGCATCAATGCCGAGGACGTCACCGACATGGACCCGGTGAAGCTGCGCCGCAAGATCGGCTACGCCATCCAGGCGTCCGGGCTCTTCCCGCACATGACGGTCGCCCAGAACATCGCCCTCGTACCGAAGATGGTCGGCTGGTCGAAGTCGCGGATCAGGGCGCGCGTCGAGGAGATGCTGGACCTGGTCGGCCTCGACCCGGGCGAGTTCCAGGGACGTTATCCGCGCCAGCTCTCCGGCGGCCAGCAGCAGCGCGTGGGCGTGGCCCGGGCGCTCGCGGCCGACCCGCCCGTGCTGCTGATGGACGAGCCCTTCGGCGCCGTGGACCCGATCACCCGCGACCACCTCCAGGACGAGCTGATCCGGCTCCAGCGTGAGCTGCACAAGACGATCGTCTTCGTCACCCACGACTTCGACGAGGCGATCAAGCTCGGTGACCGGATCGCGGTGCTGCGCGAGCACTCGCACATCGCGCAGTTCGACACCCCGGAGGCGATCCTCACCAACCCGGCCGACGACTTCGTGTCGGGGTTCGTGGGCGCGGGCGCGGCGCTGAAGCGGCTCAATCTCACCCGGGTACGGGATGTGGAGATCACCGACTATCCGACGGTCACCGTGGACGACCCGCTCCAGGAGATCTTCAACAAGCTCAGAAGCAGCGGCACGAACGAGATCCTGCTGCTCGACCGGCGGGGCCGCCCCTACAAGTGGCTGCGGCGCGGCGACCTGATGCGGGCCAGGGGTTCGCTGGCACGGGCGGGCACGCTGGTGCACGACACGGTGACCCGGGACGCCACGCTGCGGGACGCGCTGGAGGCCGTGCTCATCGACAACACGGGCCGGGTCGCGGTCACCGGGCGGCGCGGCGAGTTCACCGGTGTCGTCGACATGGAGACGCTGATGAACTCCGTGCACGAACTGCTGGAGGAGGACCGGCTGGAGGCGATGGAGCACCAGCACGAGCTGGAGGAGGCGCGCGCCCAGCAGACCCACTTCGAGCAGGAGGGCGTGGGCGGCGGGGAGGCGAAGGCGTGAGCACTCCCCCGCCCGAGGAACGGCCCAAAGAGCGGCCCGAGGAACGGCCCGAGGAACAGCGCAGGGAACGGCCCGAGGGCGAGCACGAGGTGAAGGGGCTCGCGTTCCGGGACGACGGCGAGTTCTCCCCGGACTCCGGGGACTTCCCCGGGGACCTTCCCGAAGGCCTTCCCGGGAACGGTGAAGGCGGAGTCGAGGGGGAGGCCCCACCTCCGAAGGTCGTCCTCAAGCGCCGGATCAGCTGGCAGAAGCTGACCTTCCTGCCCCTGGTCCTCGCGGCCGTGCTGCTGGCCACCTGGCTCTGGTTCCAGCAGGCCCGGTTGGACCCGATCTCCGAGAACGCGCTGTCGAACGGCCAGGTGCCGAAGGCCCTGTGGCAGCAGATCCGGCTGACCGCGATCTCCACCTTCTTCGTGCTGATCATCGCGATCCCCCTGGGCATCCTGCTCACCCGGGCGGCGTTCCGGAAGGCGACCCCGGTCGCGATGACGCTCGCCAACATGGGGCAGGCCACGCCCGCGATCGGCCTGCTGGCGCTGCTGGTCATCTGGCTGGGCACCGGCCAGCGGGCGGCCCTGATCGGCATCACCGTCTACGCCATCCTGCCGGTCCTCTCCAACACGATCGCGGGCCTGAAGGCCAACGACCCGACCCTGCTGGAGGCGGCCCGCGGCATCGGGATGTCCCCCCTGGGGGTGCTGACCCGCATCGAACTCCCGCTGGCCGTGCCGCTGATCCTCGCGGGCGTACGGACGGCCCTGGTCCTGAACGTGGGCACGGCGACCCTCGCCACCTTCGGCGGGGGCGGCGGCCTCGGTGTCCTGATCACCACCGGCATCACCACCCAGCGCATGCCCGTCCTGGTCCTCGGCTCGGTCCTCACGATCTCACTGGCCCTGCTGGTGGACTGGCTCGCCTCCCTGGTCGAACTGCTGCTCAGGCCGCACGGACTGGAGGCGGGCTCATGAGCCGTACGGGTTCCGCACCCGCCGCGAGACGTACGGGCCCCGCACCCGCCGTGCGACGTACGGCTCCGGTGCTGGCCGGAGCGCTGGTCCTGGCCGCCGGCTGCGGGCTCACCAGCGGCTCCCCCATGGTCGACAACGTCACGCCCGGCTCGATCGGGCAGGGGCAGCCGCTCAAGGGCGCCCATCTGACGGTGACGTCGAAGGAGTTCACCGAGCAGCTGATCCTCGGCGCGATCATGGGCATCGCCTTCCAGGCGGCCGGCGCGGACGTCCTCGACCGGACGGGCATCCAGGGTTCGATCGGCGCGCGGGAGGCCGTCAAGAGCGGGGACGCGGACGGGATGTACGAGTACACGGGTACCGCCTGGATCACGTACCTCGGCAACAGCAGGCCCATCCCCGACCCGCAGCGGCAGTGGCAGGCGGTGCACGACGCCGACCTGAAGAACGGGCTGAGCTGGCTGCCGCCGTCCGCGCTCAACAACACGTACGCGCTCGCCATGAACCAGGCCAACTTCAAGAAGTACGGCACCAAGACCCTCTCCGACGTGGCCGCGCTGTCCAGGTCGAACCCGGGCGCGGTCACGCTGTGCGTGGAGAGCGAGTTCGCCAACCGGGCCGACGGACTGCCGGGCATGGAGAAGGCGTACGGGATGAGTCTGCCCGCGAAGAACATCACGCAGATGGACACCGGGATCATCTACACCCAGGTGGCGAAGGGGAGTTGCACGTACGGGGAGGTGTTCACCACCGACGGGCGCATCAGGTCGATGAACCTGGCGGTGATGGAGGACGACAAGAAGTTCTTCCCCAACTACAACGCGGCGCCCGTGATCAACTCCAAGGCCCTGAAGAAGTACCCGGCGATCGCCCAGGTCCTGGACCCGATCACCAAGAAGCTCGACAACGACGTGGCCCAGACCCTGAACTCGAAGGTGGACGTCGACGGGCAGGATCCGCATCAGGTGGCGCTGGACTGGATGAAGCAGGAGGGGTTCGTCAAGGGAGGGTGAGCGGAGCGACGGCTTCCAAAGAAGTGCTTGCAAAGGAACCCTTGCAACCATTTCTTTGCAACGCTACCTTTGGATGCATGGAAGAGCCCCAGGATCCCCAGGTCCGCAATCTCGACGCCCGCTCACTGCGCGGGCTCGCACATCCCTTGCGCATGCAGCTCCTGGACGCTCTGCGCTTCGGCGGTCCGGCCACCGCGTCCCAGCTCGCCGAGAAGCTGGGTGAGTCGAGCGGTGCCACCAGCTACCACCTGCGACAACTCGCCACCCACGGCTTCGTCGAGGACGCCCCGGAGCGGGGCAGGGGGCGGGAGCGGTGGTGGAAGGCGACCCACCGGGGCCTGAGGTTCGACGACTCTCTGCTCGCGGACACCGACCCGGTCGTGCGCGGGGCCGCCGACCTGTACCTCCACGAGGTCGCGACCATGCACACCCGAGACCTGTCGACCTGGCTGGGCAACCGGGCCCAGTGGCCGGAGGAATGGTCCAGCGTCTGGGACCTGAGCAGCGAGACGCTGCGGCTGACACCTGAACTCACCCGTGAACTCATGCAGAAGATGCACGACCTGCTCGAAAGCTACCGGCCCCTCGCCCGCGCCGAGGACGACCCCGCCGCGGAGCAGGTCCGCATCCACACCCACGCCTTCCCCATCGCGCAGGACCGAACGGAGACGCACCCATGACGCACGCCGAGACCCACCTCGCCCTGCATCACACCCGCGCCGCCGAGCTCCGGGCCCAGGCCGAGATCCACCGCCTGGCCGTCTCCGCCCGGCGCCCCGGTGAACTGCGGACGCGCCTCGGCTGGACCCTCGTGGAGGTCGGCCTGCGGCTCGCCGCCGCACCGAAGCCGGCGGTCGCCTAACAGCTCGGAACCGAGCCCTTCCCCTTCTCCAGGGAGACCAGCGCGTCGACCGCGCCCTTGAGCGTGGTCACCGGAACCAGTCGCAGCCCCTTGGGCAGTTCCGACTTGGCGTCCGAGCACTCCGCCTTCGGGACCAGGAAGACCGTCGCACCGTCGCGCCGGGCGGCCTGCGTCTTCAGGGCGACCCCGCCGACCGCGCCGACCTTGCCGTCGGCGTCGATCGTCCCCGTACCCGCGACGGTGCGACCGCCCGTGAGGTCGCCGCCGCTGCCGTTGCCGTCCAGCTTGTCGATGATCCCGAGCGTGAAGAGCAGTCCGGCGCTGGGCCCGCCGACGTCGGCCAGCTTGAGCGTGACCTTCACGTCGTTCTTCTCGTGCAGGTAGGCCAGGGCCGCCTCGGTGGCCGTGTCCTGGGACTTCTTCATCTCGTCCGCGTTGTGCTGCTCGATCTCCTTGACGGAGTTCCCGCTCGGGTAGACCGAGTCGCGCGGCATCACGGCCCGGTCCGTGCGGAACCAGCCGTCGATCACGTCGCCCAGGCTGACGTTCGCGTCCGGCCCGGTCGCCTCGATCGTCGTCATCCGCAGCTGCCCGTTCGTCTGCCGGGTGGGCGCTCCGCTGATCGTGATCACCGGGTCGCCCTTGTTCTCGCCCAGGACGTTCGCCGTCATCCCGGGCTGTGCCACGGAGAACGGCAGCGGCGCGAACGCCGCCGTGGCGAGCAGGGCCACGACGGGAGCGGCGCAGACGGTGATGGCCTGGAGGCGTGTGAGACGAGAGAGCACGGGATCAATCTAACGTCACCGCTCGGCGCGGCCTCCGTACAGGTCCCGCCGGGCGGTGGTGAAGCGGCGCAGCACCTCCGCCAGCGGCTCGGTCCCGATGCCCGGGGTGCTCGGCACCGGCAGATGACCGTCCTGAAGGACGAAGGGCTCGGTGATGTCCTCGGCGAAGTAGCGGCTGGAGGCGGAGGTGTCGCCGGGGAGGGTGAAGCCCGGCAGGGCCGCCAGGGCCAGGTTCGGGGCCCGGCCGATGCCCGTCTCCAGCATGCCGCCGCACCAGACCGGTACCCCGTGCGCGTGGGCGACGTCGTGGATACGGCGCGCCTCCAGGTAGCCGCCGACCCGGGCGGGCTTCACGTTGACGACCCGGCAGGCGTCCATGGCGATCGCGGAGGCGGTGTCGCGGGCGCTGTGCAGGGACTCGTCGAGACAGACGGGAGTGGCGATGCGCTGCTGGAGCCGTGCGTGCGCGTGGAGGTTGTTCTCCTCCAGCGGCTCCTCGATGAGCAGCAGTCCGAACGCGTCGAGCCGGCGCAGGTGCTCGGCGTCCGCGAGCGAGTACGCCGTGTTGGCGTCCACCTGGAGCGGCAGCGCGTCCCCGAAGCGCTCGCGCACGGCCCGTACGGGCTCCAGGTCCCAGCCGGGTTCGATCTTCAGCTTGATCCGGACGTACCCCTCGGCGAGGTAGCGCTCGACATCGTCCAGGAGTGCCGGGACGGAGTCCTTGATACCGACCGAGACCCCGGCGGGCACGCGGTCGTGGACGGCTCCGAGGTAGGTCGCGAGCGACATGTCGTGGGCGCGCAGCTCGGCGTCGAGGACGGCCGTCTCCAGGGCCGCCTTGGCCAGCTCGTGCCCCTTGATCTTCGCCATCGCGGGGGCGAGCGCGGCGGCCGTGAGGTGCGGGAGGGCGGCCACGCGCGACAGCAGGAAGTCGCGCAGCACGATCTCGGCGCCGGCCACGAACTCCGAGCAGTACAGCGGCTCGGGGTCGGCGGCGAACTCCGACCAGCCCTCGGCCGCGTCCGTGACGACGTGCAGGAGGAACGTGTCCTTCGTCGTCATGGTCCCGAAGGAGGTACGGAAGGGGATGACGAGGGGCAGCGCGATGTGGACGACTTCGACGCGTTCGAGTTTCATGCGGCGCCTTCCGTGGCGGGGCGGGTGAGGGTGTACCAGCCGTCGCGGGACATCCCGGTGGCGACGTACCCCTCGGCGAAGGCCTCCGTGAAGACCGCGCGGACGGCGTGGCGCCAGCGCAGCGCGAGCGTCGGGTCGGCGACGCGCAGTTTGACGATGTCGTCCGGGACCCGGCACCAGATGTGCCGGTCGCGGGTGTCGCGGCGGGCGAGGAAGGCGCCGTCGGGGGCGAGGTGGGTGGCGGGCGCGGCGTCACGGTCGCCCGTCTCCTGGGGCGTGCGGGGCGCGGTGAGATCCCAGGTCACCGTCAGCCGGTCGCTCTCGTCCCCGTCGTTCACCCCGTCCGCCATGGGCCCGTAGAAGTCGACCAGGTACTCCGTGCCGGTGGCCCCCAGCTTGACCAGGTTGAAGCGGGCGTTGCGGCCGACCAGCGGATCGAAGGTCCAGCGCATGGTGCGGGCGCCGTGTTCCAGCGCCCAGGCGCGCTGGGCCTGCTTCACGGCGTACCCGAGCCCGCGATCGGCCGCGGCGACCAGGGAGTACGTGTCCTGCCGCCCCGGTTGCCCGAACACGGCGACGGCGGCTCCGGCCAGCCGTGTCCCGTCGTACGCGGCATGCACCGCGCCCCCTGCGTGCACCAGGCTGTGCAGCACCTCCGCCGGATACGGCGGGCTGCTGCGGGGCGTCTGCCAGACGTCGCTGAAGAGGTCGGCCACCGCGGCGATCCCGGTGACGTCGTGAACCGTACGGATGCTCACTTCTTCTTCGGTCATGGAACCGAGTGTCGAAGCTCGCGGCGGCGCCCACGTTGTGCATCAGGACAACACGCGCGTACGTTCCTGATGAGATCGGCCAACCGTGCCCGGCCGACCATCCTTGTCATCCCCGTCCCATCCCGCCCCGTCCCCTCCCCATCCCCACCCCTCTCCTCGGGAAGGAGCCGCGTGGACGCCTGCACCCTCGGTGACCTGCTGGACGTCGTCGGTGGCCCCTCCGTACGGCTGCAGACCGCGCCCGCCGGGCTCGCCGTGCCCGTCACGGAGGCGCTGCTGTACGACGCCCACGCGCCGCTGACCCGTGCGCCCGGGGCGCTGCTGCTCGCGGTCGGGGTGCGGGCGTCCGCGGCGGGGCCGCTGGCGCGGGCGGCGGCCCAGGCGGGGATGAGCGGGCTGGTCGTACGCGGCACGGACGGCCCGCTCGCGGAGGCGGAGTCGGCGGGTGTGGCCCTGCTGTCCGTGGACGAGGACGCCGCGTGGCACCACGTACATCTGCTGCTGGCCTCCGCGATCGGCGCCCGGCCGTCGGCCGCCGGGAGCGGTCTGGGGGACCTGTTCGCGCTGGCCGACGCGGTGGCCGCGGCCGTCGGTGGCGCCACCGCGATCGAGGACCCGCGGCAGCGGATCCTCGCCTACTCGACGGTTCCGGGGCAGCCGGTCGACGAGGACCGCCGCACGGGCATCCTCGGCCTCCAGGTGCCCGGGAGCCCCGCCAACTCGGAGCAGTACCGGGTGCTGTTCGCGGCCGACGGCGTGGTCCGGCTGCCCGCGCTGGAGGGCAGCGACAACCTGCCGCGGCTCGCCGTCCCCGTCCGGGCGGGCGGCGAGACCCTCGGCTCGCTCTGGGTCGTCGACGACGGTGGCCTCGCGCCGGACGCCGAGGAGGCCCTCGCCCAGGGCGCGTCCACGGCGGCGCTGCTCCTGCTGCGGGCCCGCGCCGCGCAGGAGCTGGCCCGCCACCAGAACGGCGACCTGCTGCGCCGCCTGCTCGACGGCACCGCCGACCCGGCGGGCGCCGCCCACCGCCTGGGCATGGGCCTCGGCCCGGACGGAAACCCGGCGCCCGTGCGCGTGGCCGCCTTCGTCCTGGACTCCAGCGTCTCGGCGGCGGACGTCGAACAGACCGCGCTACGGCTCCTGGATCTCGTACGCCTGCAGTGCGAGGCGCGCTACGGGCGGCACGCGGGCGTTCTCGTCGACGGGGTCGTGTACGCGCTGCTGCCCGCGTTCGGGGAGCGTGGCGGAGCGCGCCACAGAGGGCTGGCTGAGGACATCGTGGGGCGGGCAGGACAGGCGCTGCGGGTGCCTGTGCGGGCCGGGCTGGGGGATGTGGTCGGCGGGCTCGCGGAGGTGCGGGCCTCCCGGGACGACGCCGACCTCGTCCTGCGGGTGCTGGGCCCTGACCTGCCGGTGGCGACCGTGGAGGAGGTGAGGCCGCGCGTCACCCTGCTGCGACTTGCCGAAGTCCTGGGCGAGCGGCGGGAGTTGAGCGCGGGCGGGTGGCGGCGGGTCCTCGCGCACGACGTCGAGCACGGCACCGAGTACGCGCGCACTCTCGTCGCCTGGCTGGACGCGGGCTGCGACATGGCGGGCGCGGCGCGGCTGCTCGCCGTGCACGCCAACACCTGCCGCTATCGCCTCCGGCAGGCCCGGCAGCAGCTCGGCATCGACCTCGACGATCCCGACGAACGGCTGGTGCTGTGGCTCCAGTTGAGGACGCTGGGCGGGCTCGGCAGCCGCCACTGAGCCGCCCTTCGGGCCCGGCCGTCAGGTGATGTCCACGTCCTCGAAGACCTCCAGCATGCGCGTCAGCACCCGTACACACCTCTCCACGTCCGCGTCGGTGAGGTCCCCGCCCACCCGCTTCAGCAGCGCGCTCTCACGGGTGATCACCGCGTCGATGACCGTACGGCCGTCGTCGGTCAGCCGGATCAGCGAGGACCGCTGGTGCGCGGGGTTGGCGATGGCCTCGACCAGACCGTGGGCCGCCGCCTCGTTGACCATCCGCTGCACGAACTGACGGCTGAGCGCCTGAGCTCGCCCCATCTGGGGGACCGTCAGGGGCCCCTGCGCGCGCAGGAGGTCCAGGACGGCGCGCACGCCGATGGACAGGCCTTCGATCGGCTCGTTCAGCTCCACCTTGCGGCTCACGCGCCGGTACAGGGGCCCCAGCACGGCGAACACCTCGTAGAGGCGGGGGGCGAGGTCGTCGGGCGGGAGCGGCTTGGAGTCGTCGGGCTTGCCATCGAGCCTGACGGTGTCGGACTTGCTGGTGTCGGGCTTGCTGGTGTGGGTCACGGAGACAGGATGACACCTTGGTTGCCAAGTCAGCCCCAACATGACACCTTGGTTGTCATGACTGATGCCGCTCAGGTGTTCATGTTCGAGTCCGCCGACGGTCCGCTCGCCTACCGCGACGTCGGCACCGGTCCCCCGCTGGTGCTGCTGCACGGCGGCTTCACCGACCACCGCATGTGGGACGACCTGGTGCCGCTCCTCGCGGTCGGCCACCGGGTGATCGCGCCCGACGCCCGCGGCCACGGCCGGTCCGCCAACGCGACGAAGCCCTTCCGCCCCGCCGACGACCTCGCCGCCCTCCTGCGCCACCTCGGTACGGGCCCCGCGGTCCTCGTCGGGATGTCGATGGGCGGGGCCACCGCGGTCGACACCACGCTGGAACACCCGGAGCTCGTCCGCGCGCTCGTCGTCAGCGGCGCCGGGATCACCGACCCCGAGGACACCGACTCCTGGACCCTGGACATCTGGAAACGCTGGGGCAGCACCCTGGCCGCCGGCGACATCGACGGCTGGGTCGACATCTTCGCCTCGGCCGTGGCCGGCCCGCATCGCACGCTCGACGAGGTCGACCCGGAGGTCGTACGGCGGGTACGGGAAATGGCGCGGGGGACCATTTCCAAGCACACGCCCGACGAACCCGACCGCTCCGTCCCGGTGACCGACATCCCGGCGCGCGCCAGGACCATCGCGGTCCCCGTCCTGGCCATCAACGGCGCCCTGGACGCGGCCGGTCCGATCGCGTTGGCCGACCGCCTCGTCGACACCGTCGCCGAAGGCCGCACCGCCACCGTCGAGGGCGCCGCCCACTACGCCAACATGGAACAGCCGTACGTCTTCACCAAGTTCCTGCTGGAGTGGCTCAGCGGCCTGCCCGCCTGAGCCACCCCGCCAGCCGCTCCTCGCCCGCCCGCAGCTGCGCCACGGGGACGTACTCCCCCGCCGTGTGGGCGAGGACCGGATCGCCGGGGCCGTAGTTGAGGGCGGGCGTGCCGAGGGCGGCGAAACGGGAGTTGACGGTGATCACGCACGCGTCGGGGACGACGTCGCTCGCGACCCGGGCGCGTGGAAGACGTAGGTGAGGTCGCGGGTGGGCTCGGGAACCGTCGCCGCCAGCCGGAGTGCGACGGCGACTCCGCCCTTCATGTCGCAGGCGCCGAGCCCGTACAGGAGGTCGCCCCGCAGGAAGGGGTGACGGGAAACAAGGGTTGTCAGCGCAACGCAGTACGGGGCGTCAACTCAGCACCGCGCGGGCCCGGGGTCTCAGCACAGTGCGGGCCCGGAGTCTCAGCGCAGTGCGGGCCCGGAATCTCAGCACCGCGCGGGCCCGGAATCTCAGCACCGCGCGGGCCCGGAGTCTCAGCGCAGTGCGTCCGCGACCTCTCGCGCCGCGTCCATGACCCTCGGCCCCACCCGTTCCGGCACGGAGTCCGCGAGCATGACGACACCGACGCTGCCCTCGACCCCGGTCACCCCTATCAGGGGAGCGGCGGCCCCGCTCGCGCCCGCCTCCAACTCCCCGTGCGTGAGCGTGTATCCCGGCGCGTCCGCCTGCCCGGGCTGGCGGGCGGCGAGGATCGCGCGGCCCGCGGCGCCCCGGTCCAGGGGATGGCGGAACCCGGCGCGGTAGGCGACGTGATAGTCCGTCCACGTCGGCTCCACGACGGCGACGGCGAGCGCCTCGGTGCCGTCCACGAGCGTGAGATGGGCCGTGGCCCCTATGTCCTCGGCCAGCGCGCGCAGCGCCGGCAGCGCGGCCTCCCGTACCAGCGGATGCACCTGGCGCCCCAGCCTCAGCACCCCCAGCCCGACCCGGGCGCGGCCGCCCAGATCCCTGCGTACGAGCGCGTGTTGTTCCAGCGTGGCGAGCAGGCGGTACACAACCGTCCGGTTGACGCCCAGTTTGTTCGAGAGCTCGGTGACGGTCAGCCCGTGGTCCGTGTCGGCGAGCAGCTTGAGGACACGCAGTCCCCGGTCGAGCGTCTGAGAGGTCTCCGCGGTCACGACGCCCACTCCTTAGTGGTGAGGTCGGCGGCCCCTCGCGGCGGTTGCGTCTCCGAGTCCCGTCGGCGACGCGCTTCAGAGGCCGCCGTCGGCTGACGACCCGGGCTCTTCCCGGGCGGAGTCGCTACACGGCTGCGCTCCGCGGCGGCGCTGCCACGGGGCGTGTGCGTAGCGGGACAGTAGCGAGCCGGTTCGCTCAGCGGAAGTCTCCGTCCAGAATCCGGTCATGGCCTGGTACGGACTCTTCCCCTTTACGGAGCCTTTGTCCTCGTACGTACAGCGCACACCACGTGTCGCACACGCCCCTCACACACGGCGCACACGCCCCCGAAGGGGCGCGGGGAACTGCGCGATCAGCCCCCGCCGGCCGGCGGCAGAAGCACACCCCAGCGCCCCGGAACCGAGAGCGGCCCAGGCACAGCGCCCAGCGTCACCGCATACGGGTGGCCCACTCCTGCACCTTGGCGATCCGCTGCCGCAGTTGCCCCGCCGTCGCCTCCGCGCTCGGCGGCCCCCCGCACACGCGGCGCAGTTCGGTGTGGATCACGCCGTGCGGTTTGCCGCTCTGGTGGACGTAGGCGCCGACCATGGTGTTGAGCTGCTTGCGCAGCTCCAGCATCTCCTTGTGCGAGACCACGGGCCGCCGCTCGGCGGGCAGTTCGAGGAGGTCGGCCTCCTCGTCGGGCTTCTTGCGGCTGTGCGCGATCTGCCGCGCCTGCCGCTTCTGGAGCAACAGCTGTACCTGGTCGGGTTCGAGCAGCCCCGGAATCCCGAGGTAGTCCTGCTCCTCCTCGCTCCCCGGGTGGGCCTGCATCCCGAACTCGGCGCCGTCGTACAGCACTCGGTCGAAGACGGCCTCGGACTCCAGCGCCTCGAAGGAGAACTGCTCCTGCTCGCCGGTGTCCTCGTCCTGCTCCCGGTTCGCCTCGTCCATCTCCTGCTCGGACTCGGCGTACGGGTCCTCCTCGCCCTCCTTCTTGGGCTTGTCGAGGACGTGGTCGCGCTCGACCTCCATCTCGCCCGCGAAGCCGAGGAGATCGGGGACGGTCGGGAGGAAGACGGAGGCGGTCTCGCCGCGCCGCCGGGACCGTACGAAACGGCCGACGGCCTGCGCGAAGAAGAGGGGCGTGGAGATGGTGGTGGCGTACACACCGACGGCGAGCCGCGGCACGTCGACGCCCTCGGACACCATGCGGACGGCGACCATCCACCGGTCCTCGCTGTGGCTGAACTCGTCGATCCTGCTGGACGCGCCGGTGTCGTCGGACAGGACGAGGGTCGCCTTCGTCCCGGTGATCTCACGGATGAGCTTGGCGTACGCGCGCGCGGAGTCCTGGTCGGAGGCGATGACGAGCGCGCCCGCGTCCGGGATGCCCTTCCTGACCTCGGTCAGCCGCTGGTCGGCGGCGCGCAGCACACTGGGCATCCACTCGCCGCGCGGGTCGAGCGCGGTGCGCCAGGCCTGCGAGATGGCGTCCTTGGTCATCGGCTCGCCGAGCCGGGCCGCGATCTCGTCCCCCGCCTTCGTGCGCCACCGCATGTTGCCGCTGTAGGAGAGGAAGATGACGGGCCGCACGACCCCGTCCCCCAGCGCGGACCCGTACCCGTAGGTGTAGTCGGCTGAGGACCGGCGAATCCCGTCGTTTCCCTCTTCATACGTCACAAAAGGGATGGGATTGGTGTCGGACCGGAAGGGCGTACCGGTGAGCGCGAGCCGCCGCGTGGCGGGCTCGAACGCTTCGAGGCAGGCCTCGCCCCAGGACTTCGAGTCACCGGCGTGGTGGATCTCATCGAGGATGACGAGGGTCTTGCGCTGCTCGACCCGATTGCGGTGGAGCATGGGCCGCACGCCCACACCCGCGTACGTCACGGCGATGCCCTGGTACTCCTTGCTGAGCGGACCGGCGCTGTACTCGGGATCCAGCTTGATCCCTATCCGCGCGGCGGCCTCCGCCCACTGCTTCTTCAGGTGCTCGGTCGGCGCGACCACGGTCACCTGCTGCACGACGTGGTGGTGCAGCAGCCAGGACGCGAGCGTCAGCGCGAACGTCGTCTTGCCGGCGCCGGGGGTGGCGACGGCCAGGAAGTCGCGGGGCTGCTCCTGGATGTACTTCTCCAGCGCCCCCTGCTGCCAGGCACGCAGCTTGCTGGCGGTACCCCAGGGGGCGCGGCCGGGGAAGGCGGGTGAGAGGTGGTGCGAGGTGGATGCGCTGGCGGCGGTGGTAGTCACGGTCTCCGTGGTTTGGTCGAGCGGCTCGGCTACGTATGACAACCGGGCCACCCTACCGGCGCCCCGGAGCTGTCAACGCGCGGACGACGCCGGGTCACCCATGGATGGGACCCACCTCACAAACCCCGCAACCGCCCAGCGATCAGCCCGATGCCGTGCTCCACACCGGCCGCCACGTCGATGACCAGGTAGTACGCGGCCGGCCGGTCCACGGGGACCGCACTCGCCCGAACCGGAGCGCCGCTCTCTCTCCGGATCACCGCTCTCGCAGTCGCGTCGTCACCCAGGCCCCCACCAACGCCACCCCGGCCATCGGCAGGAACACGGCGGCGAACGCGGTGGGGTGGGAACCGTCGGCCGCCGAGGTGGCCGTCTCCGCGACCTTGCCGCCGCCCAGCGCCGCGAACGCCGCGCCGCCCGCCGCGAGGAGCACGATGTTGGAGAGGCCGTCGGAGATCTGGAGCGCGGCGGAGTTGGAGCCGACCTCCGCCGACGTCGAGAGGCGCAGCAGCAGCACACTGGTCGAGGCGATCACCAGCCCCATCCCGAAGCAGCCGAACCCCCAGGCGACGGCGACGGTCCACACGGGCACAGCGGGGTTCAGCACGCTGGGCACGGCGGCGACGGCAGCCGCGAGCAGCACCATCCCGAGGAACATCAGCCGGTCCCGGTAGGGCTCCGTGCGGGGCCGCGACTGCACATACGACCCCAGCGCCCAGGTCCCGCCGGCCGCCGCGAGAGAGAACCCGGCGAGCGTCGGCGACAGCCCGCGCTGGGTGACCAGCATGAGGGGCACGAAGGACTCGGCGGCGATGAAGGAACCGGCCGCCAACCCGCGCAGCAGCACCACGGACGGCAGCCCGCGCGCCGCCCGGTAGGTGCCGCGCGGCAGCAGCCCGAGAACGGCAGGGACGAGCAGCGCGGCGCCCGCGAGGCCGGGGACGAGGGAGAACAGGTCCAGGTCCTGGGCGGCGTACTGAAGGAGTCCGGAGCCGAGCGAGATCCCGAGCGCGAGCCGGATGCGCCGCCGCTCGAAGGGCTCGCGACCGGCGGTCCCCGCGTCCGCCGACCGCCCGGACGACAGCCGTCGTATCCGCGGCAGCGCGAGCGCCAGCGGAAACACGACCAGCACCGGTATCCCGGTGAACACCCAGCGCCAGCCCAGGTGCTCGGTGACCGTGCCCGCGATCAACGGTCCGACCACGGACGGAATCACCCAGCTCGCCGCGAACGCCGCCATGATCGCCGGGCGCAGCCGCTCCGGGTAGGCCCGCACCACGACGACGTACAACGCCACGACGACCAGCCCGCCGCCGAGCCCCTGCACCGCCCGCCCGAGAAGGAACAGCCACATGGTCCCGGCCGTCCCGGACAGCAGCAGTCCCACCGCGAAGCCCGTGATCCCCGTGGTCAGCGGCGCGAGCGGCCCGTCGCGGTCCGCCCACTGTCCGGCGAACACCATCCCGAACAGACTCGTCGTGAAATACGCCGAGAACGCGAACGCGTACAACGACACCCCGTCGAGCTCCCGCGCCGCGACGGGCATCGCCGTCCCGACGGCCGTCGCCTCGAAAGCGATCAGCAGCTCCACGAACACGATCCCGATGCTGAGCGCCCGGTAGGGACGGCTCAGCACACCCCCCTCCCCCTTGCCCTCGGGCGGGGAGGTCGCGGCATCACGTGCTTCCAGCGCTGTCATGGCCGCCAGCGTAAGGGCCGCAACTGACAGTGACTCCTGTCCAAAGACCGTGATCGCCTGGGTCTTTGGTCGTACGCCACAGGTCCGGGAACCGGCATTCATGAACGGCGTATGGCAGTCCCGTTGCAGCGCTCCCGCACCTCTTGAGCCCGCCCTCCGCCCCGCCTACGTTCAACCCATCAGGTTCGGAACGAGTGAGCCGTGCCGCACCTGAGAACGGCCGTGTGCCCGAGTGGTTCAGGGACTCGCCTGCGCTGCATCCATCAGCGGGCTCCGCCCGCGGGGAGTTACGCGGGTTCGATCCCCACCACGGCCGTTCCTGCTTGGCCGTGTGCCCGAGTGGTTCAGGGACTCGCCTGCAAAGCGAGTTACGTGGGTTCGATTCCCGCCACGGCCTCCAATACAGTCTCTGACCTGCATGTTCGTAGGTCAGACACAGCTCTCACAGCAAGGGACTCCCGTCCAAGACGGGGCTAGGTCAGTTGCTTGGTCCACTACCGACTGACCTAGCTCCACAGAGCGCCACACGGCGCAAAGGGAGCCCAAGTGTCAGCACGTACACCTCTCCGGAGCGCGCTCAGGAAGCCTCAGAGCAGCGATACGAGCGCAGCGAGTACACCTCTCAGGGTCGTAGACGGACGCTCAGCCACAGATGCGCGTACGGCCATGCTGGAAGAACTCGACCTTCACCTGAGCACGATCACCAACAGGTACGGCCGTCCGTTCCAGCGCAAGACCATCAACGCGTACAAGTTCGCTGGTGTGGCTCTGCACAACTGGATGACCGAGAGCGATATGGAAGGCGACTTCACCGCGTGTGATGTGGCCACACTGAACCGCTTCTTTCGCTGGTACTACCAGGTGCATGACGTGCCCAAGTCCCAGGACGGAAAGGGCGGTTACACGGGAGGGACCAACACCCTTCAAAGGAACCTGCGCCCTCTGTTCATCTATCTGGCAGAGGAGTACGACCACGCCAATCCCTACGACTCCCCCAAGCTCCACCGGTACACAGCTCCCCCGATCGGTAAGCCCAAGACGCTCTCTGAGGAGTTCGTGACCGACGTACTCAAGGTCACGGGGAACGGCTCTCCCAAAGTCCGCGACTTCCAGACGGTGAGGGATCACGCAATCATCCGTGTTCTCACAGAGGGACTACGGGCGGAAGAGCTGTTGAACCTGCGGGTAGAAGACTTGGATCTCTCACAGAGAACCATGCTGGTGATCCCGCTCAAGATGGACAGGAACAGCGTTGACGGCCGTGTGATCCCTCTCCAGCCCAAGACAGCAAAGGCTCTGGCTCGGTATCTCCGAGTGCGCTCCACTCACGCCATGGCGGACTCAACTCCGTTCCTCTGGCTCGGTACGCGGAACCGTGGACCACTCCAGTACAGGGGTCTGTACGTCATGGTGAAGAAGCGGGCAAAGGATGCGGGTTACGACCCTGCACAGGTAGCCCCTCACTCGTTCTGCCACACATGGGCCGATGACCTCAAAGCGGCAGGAGTATCGGGAGAGCACATCATGGCTATCCGGGGTTGGAAGTCCCCTGCCATGCTCCGGAGGTACGGCGCAGACATGGCCAGTACAAGGGCTGTGAACGCCGTACAGGGCTTGGGAGATAGGTACTGACCCAAGACACACGAGAGCCCCGGTCTCCCTTGGTTGGGTTGCCGGGGCTTTCTACTGCCTACAGGGACTTGGGCTTACTGCGCTCCCAGTACCTTGACGTCGCAGGTCCATCCCTCTGTATCTCCGGGTATGCGCCCCTCAGCAGTGAAGGTGACGGACTTTCCCGGTTGGACAGCGGGACTGGTCATTCTGAACCCGTCCGCCTGTCTGCCCGATTTGTCGAACCAATAGAGCTGGATCATGTAGGCCGTGGGGTCCGGGAAGTTGTTCGTTGCCCGGAGTTCCATGGTCTCTCCCTGGCCAGTCTCGCAGCGCGAGACCTTGACCGGCTCATCTGATTGAGCGCTCTTATCTCCTATGCTCCCGCATCCCGCTATCAGAGCGGCAGTCAGCAGAGCCATTCCTACTCGGCCCAGACGCGTCCTCATGGCTCTCAGGATTCCTTACGCCATGCGGCATCAGGTGACGTCAGCTTGGCCACCAGGACACGCGCCAGAATGCGAATGGGAGCCTCATCCGGCTTCACCAGGTGCGCGTGTTCCCGGTGTGCCCATACCGTCCATCCGGGGCCGGACATGCCCAGTTCGTGAGCGACGGCTACCGCGTCCTCTGGCTCCGTGATCAGGCCGTCGCAGTACCGGCAGACGTGAAGGGTCTGGGTCACGACTGGCACCCGAGATTCACGTAGTGATCAGACAGGGCTCTGACGGACCGTGCCAGCCTCTGAGCGTGTGCTACGCCTGCCGGAAGAGTGTGGTTGGAGGGTTCCAGGCGCAGCCTCATACGGGCCTCTCCTACGCACGCCAGAGCGCACGCGCGCGGTACGTCGTCCTCGGGGAGCTTTCCGGCAGCAGTCTCGATCTCGGGGATGCTCACCATGATCTGTCCCCGCAGTAGAAGAGTCAGGGTCTCCAGCTCTTCCAGTGACGGAAGTTCAGCGTCGTCTGAGAGCAGACGCGCGGCTGTCTCGCGCATCGTCGGAACGTCAATGGGCGCGCAGTGACTGGTCATGGCTCACGGTTACCGGGCCATTACAGCTACCCGCGACGACTGACACGGCGTCAGAGGGGCGTCTACCAGGGCGTCAAACCGGTGTCATTGTCGGCGTCAGAGGTCTACCGTGATGACCATGACGACAGCCAAGACAGCGGTGAAGCCAGTACCGAACGCCAAGCTCAGGGCGGTCCGTATGGGACTGCTCATGAGCCAGGATGATCTAGCCCGAGCCATCCGCGAGGCAGGGACAGCAGCAGGAGAGCCCAACGACGCCTCCAAGAGGCTCGTACAGCGCTGGGAGGCAGGGACGACGGGTGCGCCCCGACCGGTCTACGCAAGGGCTCTGGAGAGGGTTACAGGGCTTCCTATCGACTCCCTGGGGTTTGTCCCAGTGGCTCTGGCGAGCGTTCAGAGCGACGGACAGGGAGGCCACGACCTAGAGCCGTCGTCGGCAACGGCTCCCACGTCCACACCAACCGCTCAGACGGCCACCAGGACGCCGAACGGGAACTACTCGGGTATCTGGCTCAGCCGGTATGAGTTCTTCTCCTCTGGGCGTGACGAGACGTTCACGGGGCTTCACTACGTCGTCTTGCTCCAGCACGGGAACAAGCTCACGGTGCGCTCTCTGCCGGATGCCTCCCTGAATCCGAACTCCCCTCTCACTATGGATCTCACCCTTGACGGGAATGTGGTCACGGGGACATGGGTGGAGGAGACGGCATCCGAGGGGTACTACGCCGGGGCTCGGTATCACGGTGCCATTCAGATGCTCATTGAGCCGACCGGTAGGCGCATGGTCGGTAAGTGGCTCGGGTTCGGCAAGGAGTTCGACGTGAACACGGGTCCCTGGATCTTGGAGTTCAAGGACGCGTCCACCAACAAGGCAGCACTGGAGAAGTGGAACGTGAGGCCGGAAGCCTGAAGAGTGATCAAGAGAGCCCCCGGACGCTGTACCGGTCTGGGGGTTCTCTCATGTCCAAGCGCTGAGGTTCCTCAAGTCAGGGTCCAACGGGCTTGCTGCTGGGCATCCTTGGCCCATGTCGCTATCAGTCATCGCGATCATCATCGCGTCCGTCAGTGCGGTGTTCACCGGGTCCAACATGGTCATCTCTGCGTTGACCTACCGTCGCGTAAGGCCACGAGTCGAAGTCGACTCCAGGTGGGGACTGCTAGGAGACTTTGAACGCCCCAGGAAGGGCAAGAACACTTTCGGTTTCCGTCTGCACGTCAAGAATGTCAGCCCCACAGCCGCCAAGGTGGAGAGCGTTCACGTGGTGGGTTGGATGCCGCTGCGTTATCCACTCAAGAAGATGTTTCGCAAACCTTGGCCAAAGAGGCGCGTTCCGGTCCGCCAAGAGATCAAAATCCCCCGCATTGCGGGTGCACGCTCCCTCAAGGCGCCGAACATGGAACTTCCAGCCTTTGGCGGATTGAGTTGGGAGATCCCGTATGACTTCGAAACCATCTCGCCTCCCCCTGGTTGGGGCTCCGTGACGGTTGTAGTGCGGCTGACTAACGGTGAAGAGGTGCACGGAAAGCGGATCTCTCGCAGCGCACTGGACGACCAGATCAACAGGATCAACGGCTACTACCCGGAACTCGGGCTGTCATCTCCATCTGTGTGACAGGGCGCCATTTCTCCGCTAAGCGGAATCACTCCGTCTCGTTTGTCAGTGCCTCATGGGACAGTCGTAGCTCAAGTAACCGACGTCCCATGAGGAGGAAGCATCAAAAATCCAGAACGCAAGAGAGCAGACAAGCTGAAAGCGGGGGATCACCTGAAACTGTGGAACGGTAAGACTGCTGAAGTGCTCTCGATTGAACCAGCGATCAATCAGGTAGGCAGAAAGGCACTGATCCTCACCCTGTACAAGGCGGGAAAGATGGCGGTGAAGACAGGGAGGATTCTGAACATGCACTACCCACAGTAGTAACTATCTGGGAGTGTTCCCGATTCCTGGAAACTCGGAATTTTCCTGCCATAACTCGGACCCCCCTTAGAGGAGTAACTACTACTAAGGTGGATTACCCCGGAACTACCCACAGTACCAACTCCACACGTCTGGGATTACCCAGAAAACTAGGAGTCGTTGTCGGAATTTCTATTTAATTCAAATGCAGTATCCGATACTGAATAGGGAAATAGGGAATTCCATACCCCAGGCCGGCTCTGAGATGCAGAATTCCCTATTCTCTATTCGGTTATGCTCTACTGGCTACCCTATCTCCGATTACCTTTTCTGCCGTCCAGATGATTTTGTCTTTCTGGTCAGAATTTCCTGCGACGCCAATTATCAGTTCCAGGAGTACGGCCATAACCGCCGTAACGTCTTTCCAGGTTTCGCATACCTCGGACATAAGAAATTTGGAACCGGCTACATCCTTACGCATAAGGGCAATCAGGATTCCGGCTAGTGCTTCGTCTTGCTCCTCAGTTAGTTGATGCTTTTCGAAGGGACAAGGGAAGTCCCGGAGCGCCGGAGACTCCAGATCCTTCACTATCTCGTCAAAGCTCTCTGCGGCCGTCTGAGGGCTTGTGCGCCCATGGCTGGCCTCCTCGGCCGTAGGAGTGGCTACGGGGCGGTTAGAGGCGTTCCTAGCCTGGTTGTACGCCCTGACACATTCCTTGCAGTAGGACTGCAATCCATCCTTGGCCGCACGGTTCTTACTGAAGTTGTCCCGAGTCTTGGACTCCTGGCACTTGCTACATGTCTTCACTGTTCTTCTAGCCATAACTTTCCTTTCCCTCTCTCCTCTGTTCTAGCGAAGCGCTCTGTGTAGCCGCAGGTGCGGCGTGGTGGTTTCTAGGCAGATACCTGACAGATCGTCAGAAACGTCTACTTGAACCTACATCTCTTCTTTCCTTTGTTACTCATAAGTAACTTGCGTTACCTCTGTTCAAGTAAGGAATTACCTCTGTTGAACGCTGTTCCATCTCTTCCCAGCGGGAACTTCTGCTTAGTGCCGCAGGCACAGTCTTTCCCCCGTAGCTGCGGAGCAGCGTAGGGGTAGAGCCGTAGGCTCCGGCTAGAACCTGTGTCCGCTGTTTCCCCGTTGTTTGTTTATGTATTTATTGTTTGTTTAGTTGGTCAATCTGACTACAGGTTTCCGCCAAACCTATGGTCAATCTGACCACAAGACCTATGGTCAATCTGACCACAGGTTTAGAGCATGTGGTCAGGATGACCGGTAGTTATACGGTTACGCCGTTCTCCTCCTGCCACGTGTCGAAGTAAAGCTGTGCCGTATCTGGACGATCCGGGAAGACCTCTTGGAAGGCTTCTAGCGTTCCGATCCTGCATGCTCGGTCTAGCGGGTCTTCCTTGTGCTGAGAAGACTTCTGCGCCGCAGACTGTCTCTGCTCGGGAATCTGTCCTAGCGCAGTGTCCTGGGCCGTCTGTGGCTTCCCCAAGACCTTTGCGCGGTATTGGGCAGTCAGGTGCTCGGCAAACTCCGCTGGCACAAACAGGGTGTACGTGTTGGTTGGGTACTTCTGGTTCCTGCCAGTCTTGACTTTCTCCCAGGTGAGTAGCCCCCGTTCCTTCAGACTGTTGCATGTTCTCTGCACTGTGCTTTTGGAAGCTCCGATGTGCTCTGCAATGTGCTCCAGGGAGCAGTAGACCTCACGATTCTTTCCAGCACGCATATTCAGGAAGTCCCATACGGAACGCTCATTAGGGTTGAAAACTCCAGGTGTGTAGAGCCAATCTGGTCTGGGTCCATACGTCTTTGACTCCCACTTCACATCTGGAGAGCTAAGCGGGAATGGCTTATCTGTCATCTCTGGTATTCTTTCTCTAGGTACTTCCATATCGATATTTTGTCTCGGTCTTGTTCTCTGGGCCACGGCTATTCCTTTCGCTAGTTGCTGATATCCTTTGAGTAGATGGTTTCGTGCCTGGAACTGGCTACATTCATTGCATTTGTCTTTCTGCTTCCTTCCTTTCCGACTTAGACCCTCTTTCTGATTCGCTCCGTTTCAGAGAGAGGGTTTATTTCGTTCTAGGCGAACTCTATTGGCATGCGCAGGGTGTAGTGATTCGTTGCATAGCTTCCATCACCCTTGATCTTCTCCACTGTGACAAGCGCCTTTGCCTTCAACTGGGCAATGGTTCTCTTGACCGTGCTTACCGATACTCCTGTGTGTAGGGCGATATCGTCATTGGTGCGGGATACGGGCCCCTCATAACCTCCCATGGCGGATAGGTAGATATAGAGAGCCCGCTCATTCACAGTCAAACCGTTTCCTGGTTCCCATACCCAAGTCGGGTAGTAGCCGGATATCCCTTGCTCATTAGACATACGTGTGTCCTTTCCTCGTTTCCTGGGATCGTTAGCTTCTCTAACTATTATAGCTCAAATAGAGCTGACGTTAGTTAGGCTCCCGCGCAACACAAAGAACCCCAGGACCGGAATCCTGGGGCTGTGTGCTGCGGTAGAGACAGGATTATGACTCAGCACTAATCACAAGTCAACGGTCCCCATTCCTGCCCGAAACGAAATGGGACATACCCAATTCTTTAGGACAATTAAACTAGGACATAGCCAATTCTTCCGGACAACCGCCTAGCCCATTCGGCCAAGAACTCAGTTACGGCCAAGAATGGCGTATCCTTTTCTTGTAGATACCGTGTATTCCGTAAGGCTATTCGGTGCACTTACAGAAACGCCCCCTCTCCTGGCCGTAGGATTGGGGGGCATTTCTCTTTTAGTTAGTCAATTCTTATCGGTCTTGCACTTCTCTGGCTAAAGAGAACTCCCCTTGGTTCTTCAATATGGAATGTCCGAGCCGGCTCGGGGTACAAATCTGCATTCATCAATTCATCCAATGCGTCCTCATAAGAGGACTCGGGGAATCCCCGGTAAAAGACCTCTCGCGTATGTATTGAGTCTGCTTCGTGTCCGTCTTCAAATATTGTGTAGAGGGCGATAGCAGGGAAGCTGAGGTTTTCCAGGTCTGTCATTGTCCTCCCCACTCGTTTAGCTTTTCCATAGACCAAAGGGCGGTCACTTTCTGGCCCATAAACCCTTCCGTGCCATACCCGCTGATTCCGCTAGTCGTAACCTTCTCCATTACTGCTCCTGACTCCTTCAAGACGTCTAGGGTCGTCTGAAAATCCGAATCCGTTGCGCCCTGTAGATTCTGCTTAAACAGGTCTTTCACTTCGCTGGTCAGTGCAGGACGGCTCTGGTCGTTGTACTGGCGGATAAGAGCGAGGACCGCTGGTCCGGCCTGCGCCATTACAGCCGCTGTCTGTCGCTGCTTGTGGTCCTCAATCATTCTGCGCTGCTCCTCTGCCACGGCTTCGGCCTTTCTATTGGCTCTCTGAGCCATGGCCTGAGGGTCTGAGTAGCGCGCAAACCAGTTCTCATTGGCTCCGAAGCTGAATGCGTTCATGTCTGTCATGCTGTCTCCTGTGTCTCTGTTTCGATTAGTTCATAGCGGTGTGGCCGTACGCTGCGATCCACGCGCAGCAATCCCCGCCCTTCCAGGTTTCTTACCGCTTCTCTGAGCGGTACGCGGTCTACGCCGAGTGCCAGAACCTCACTTAGCTCTGTCTGCGTGAATCTCGTCTTTTCGTCTTGGCATAGATTCAGGTACGTCCAGAGCCAATCTGCTCTGGCCTTTACTCGCCTGGCTTTCCAAGGAGTCATGCTCTCCCCTTCCCAGGGGGTTAGTTCAACTTCCGTTTCTTCCATATCTCTTCTTCTTTCCGGGTATTACAGAACGTAGACCCTTCTCGTCATGGAGCATCCATCCGGCTTTGATCAGTTGTTCTATGTAGCGCTCCCTGTGGCTGAGAGCGAAGTTCAGCAGTAGCTTTTGAGCGGAATACCTTAGATTCCACGATAGATCTTCGTTGTGCCAGATCCATACCGCTGTCTCTCCTGGCTCAAAGTCTCCACGCCAGATAGGGAGGTCTTGCAGTCTCTTACGTCTGCTCATTGGCTTAGTCTTTCGCTATTTTTCCTTATGCCCCTGGTGATACTCCTTGTGTATTCCGAATGGTATTCCTTGCCTTTCATATTCATTATGGCAGGTATTCATTCAATGTCGGATTGAGTCCAAATAGAAAAAGGCCCCGACTGTCACGTAATGTGACCGCCGAGGCCGTTAATTAATTCGATTGCAACGCTCAGTAGTTTTTCTGTATTGCACGGTATTTAATTGTGCTCGATATCACAATGGGTTTTCTAGACAGCCGGAATCGCTTCCGCTGTCGCTCGCAGGCCACGGCCATTGGCTCTGGCCTCTCCGGTGCCCTGAGCGAAGTTAGCCATACGGTGGCCGTTCGTTAGATGCTGTGCAAAATCATTTAGCTTGTCTTCTATCTGTCCCGCGCCCTCTGTGGCTGTTCCCGCTATCTCATCGATGGCTCCCATGTCTACGGGCATTCCTGGCTCGTACTCTCCCATGGTCAATCTCCTGTCTCTGTGTCGTCTGCCTGTCTCCCTCTATTGTCCCAAAGAAGAGAGCCCCTACCGGTTAGGCAGAGGCTCTAGAGGGTCTGTACGGCTCTGTGAGGGCTTACGAATCCTTCTGCTCCTCATGGGCAGTGAGAGCCTGCGAGATGGCCCCTACGGACGGGTTACGGGTCTCGCCGCTCTGAGTCTTGTACGTGAGGTGAGGCTGAATCTGCTTGATGGTGTAGCCCTGCGCCCTGAGAGCCGCAGCCTGAATGACCATGGCTTCCGACATGACTGCACGACGTCCACCTACCCGGCCACGCTTCTTCGCAGCCTCAAGGCCGTTCTTGGTCTTCTTCACAATGTCCCTGCGCCTGTCCTCTGCCAGAGCGAAAGCAAGGTCAAGGATCAGGGAGCGCTCTGTGTGGTCACCCTTGGCAATGCCGTCCAACACCCTTACGGCTACGCCCCGTTCAAACAGCTCAGTCAGCATGATCAGACCTTGCAGGAGGTTCCGGCCGAGTCGGTCAACCTCTTGGACGCACAACACGTCCCCCTCGCGCATGTAGTCGAGAGCAGCGAGCAGACCAGGGCGCTCCTCCACGTGCGTCTTACCGCTGATCTTCTCCTCAAAGACCTTGACGCACCCTGCGCCGTTCAGTGCGTCATGCTGCCGTGCCGTCTCCTGCTTGTCCGTGCTCACTCGGACCAGTCCCACCAGCGCCATGCCCTGTCTCCCTCTAGATCATCTTCATCAAACGTTGTTTCCACTACATAGATGATAGCAGATAGATGAACCGTTTGATGAAACAGCAGGATCGGGCTAACCGGACATACCTCACTCAGGCGTTCAGGATCAGCAGACGACCGTTTGATGAACGGCGAAGCGCGATACAAACCTAGGCACAAAGGCTGCGCTCCCACACCAGGGCGCAGCTTTCTGACGGATCGTTAGGTGACAGTACAAAGGTTGGCACAGACCCCCCCCCACCTTCACCGTTCGAAATTCCAGACCGCCCCGCCTGGTCTTCTTCGTGGCTGAGGCTTCAAGGGGGTTGGGCAGTAGCCGTGTGTGCCCCGTGTTGAGTCAGTCGCCTGCACTGGTCAGAACCGCTTGACCATGGGGACGAGCCTGGTCAGACTCGGTACGAGTCTCAGGCTGCGCTAGCAGACTGCAAAGCGAGTTACGCGGGTTCGATTCCCGCCACGGCCTCTGGTGCCTTGATCAGGAAAAACGAAAGGGGCGGCACCCATGAGGGGTGCCGCCCCTTTGCTCGTCCGTCTCAGTTTCCGTCTCCGTTTCCGTTTCCGTCGACAGCAATCCCCTGTCTGCGCGGTCCGGGCTCCGCTCACCAGAAGTCGTCGTCTGGTCAGGCGCCTTGCGATCGACTCAGGCCTGGAGGACGTGGAAGATCCACGTCCTCCAGATCCTGGGGCTGAACGAAACCGCCACCGTCAGCAACTCCCGTCCGCTGAGTCACATCACCCGTGTCGACCTCGCGGAGGGAGCCGTCTCGCGTGCGCTGCCAGTGCGTCCCCTCAGCATCGCGGAAGGCGATACTGACGCCGACGACGCGCTCCATGACCGGCGCGGCGTCGGGGGCCGCATCCACGTAGGCGCTGGCGATCACGGGTTCTTGCGTAGGTGGAAGGATGACGCGATTTTGCCAGCGAATCGGGCGGTCGCTGAAGTCGACCCAGACGAAGACTCCGACCTCGTAAACGGGTAGACGAGAGCTGTTCACTAAGTAGATGTCGGGAAAGAAGCTCTCACGCCTGAGAGCCACGCTGGTCGCCAAGCGGTCTGAGCGGTTGCTACCGAACGCGCGCCCAACCCAGACCGCCACGCTGGAGGCCTGATCCGCCTGCCGCTGACGTTCCTGCTCGCGATCCCGATCACGCTCGACTCGGATCATGTGAAGTGCGACGCGCGCTCCATAGACTGCGGCTCCCAGTGCTGCCCATGTGCCCACGGCGCCGGCCCACGCGGCGAGATCTGCACTCGACGGCATTAGCCCTCCTAAAAATGGCGGCACAAACGTACCGCCGATCCACCTCCATGAAGGAGTCGTAAATCTGGATGCGGCTTCCGGGGCGCGGCCGTTGCCGCGCCCCGGAAGCCGCTACTCCCAAATGAGACCGTCGACCTGCCGCGCCGCATCGGCCCGCACCGCGTCGACCATGCTCCGCCTCACCAGAGAGGACACCGTCTCAGGGCCGTCGGCGTCACCGCGGCATGAGCTACGCCGCCGTCAGATCGCACCACACGTACGTGCCACGACGGCCATGCCGGGACAGCGGCCGCCAGCCCCAGAGGTCGGCGCAGGCGCGGACGAGCGCCAGACCTCGGTCGGCCTCCGCTGGCAGAAGTCCACCCCGCACCCTCGCCCACCTGCTGGCAGGCATGCGCTCGGGCGCCCTCGGCACGCCCCGGGTGTGAAAAGCGCCGCTAGCCGTGGAGGGTGCCGCCCGCCTCGTCCTCGAATATCTCCGGCCAGTAGCGCCAGCCGTCGTCGCCCTCCAGCGTGGGGGTGGGGTCGCAGGCGACCGGGTCGACCGTGGCGAGGGTCTGGGCCATGGTCGCGGCCAGTTGTTCGTAGGAGTCGGTGAGGTCGTGGGTCGCGTCGAGGGCCCTCTCGCGGTGGAGCAGCCAGAGGGTGAAGGCGAGGGTGGAGATGTCGGCGTTGAGGGGGCGCAGGGTGATGTCCGGCTCGCTCCAGGCGAGGACCGCGCCCGTGGTGCCGTCCACCACGAGGCTGGTGTCCTCGATGAGGTAGCCGAGGCGTATCAGGCGGTCGGCCGTCGGCGGGAGTTCGTCGGCGGAGAAGTCGTCGGGGCGCTGGTCCGCGTAGTAGTCGGCGAGGGCCGGCAGGGGCACTTCCGTGTCCAGCTGGAAGAAGAGGCCGTCCTCGGGCAGGCCGGTCTCGCGCAGAAAGCGACGGGTCGGCTCGTGCACGAGCGCGGGCGGGAAGTCGACGTCCTCGAAGCGCATGATCGCGCCCGCGCCGAACTCCTCGTCCAGCAGCCGCTTGGGCAGGTCGAGGACGAGGCCCTCGCCGGGGCCCGCGATCCGGGCCAGGGGGCGGATCAGGGCGGCCATCCGCCAGTACGGCGCCACCTCGCCGCCCGCGCCCGCCGCGAAGACCGCGGCGAGGGACTCGGAGGCCTCCGTGACCGCCTTCGGGCCGAAGCGGCCCTCGTAGGAGGCGAACCGTCCGCGGGACGCCGTCAGTTCCTCCGTCGCCGCCGAGAAACGCACCAGGGCTTCCAGGGAGGGGGCCAGGGGCGCGAGGTCCATCAGAGCCGGGTCGGAGAAGAAGTACGTCGTGGCGACCTTCCCCGTCGCCCCGTCCAGGACGATCGACTCCAGGTCCCGGTCGAAGGTCCGCAGGGCTCCCACGACCAGCTGGTCCTGGAGCTCCGTGGCGAGTTTGTCGGCGTCACCAGCCAGGTCGGCGACCCTGCGCAGCCCGTGCTCCCGCAATGCGCCGAAGGCCAGCAGCGTGCCCTCGGCCGGCAGCCCGGGCCCCGTCAGCCACTGCCGAGTGTCCGTGTGCGTGATGGATGGATCCAGCTCGTCCTCGGTCAGCGTGATCGCGCCGACGACATCGGTGTCAGTCGTGCTCATGGCTCCCCCGCGCATGTGAACGCATATGTGCTTCCCGCGGGGAACTCGCCGCCGCCCAGCGGCAATTCCCCACTGACCGAGAACCATACGCCGCCCCACTGACAACGCCGGAAACCCGCAGGCACGCAGGACGTACGGCCCGGAAACACGCGGGTTCAAGCCATCGGGGGGCGCCTCGCCGCCGCCCGGCTCAGGTGAGGTACAGGCCGCCCAGGACGACCACGACGGCCGCCACGACGAACAGCAGTACCCACAGCGCCAGCTTCCCGACGCTCGGCGGGGGCTCGTAGCGCGGCTGCTCGGGGAGGTGGGTCGTCGGCTCGGGGTCGTGGGTCGTCGGCTCGGGGGTACTCATGACGTGGTCACCACGGCGGCTTGCGGACGGATCGGGAGGCGGTTGACGGGGCGGCCCGTCGCCGCCCGTACGGCGGACGCGACGGCCGCCGGGGACGTCACGACCGGCACCGCGCTGGCCGCCTTCGCGCCGAAGGGGGCGACGACGTCGCGCTCCTCGACGAGCTTGACGATGCGGATGTCGGGGGCGTCCAGGGACGTCGGGAGGGCGTAACCGGTGAGGTCGGGGTGGCGGACCAGACCGCGGGCGGTACGGAGGTTCTCCGTGAGGGCGGCACCGACGCCCTGGGTGACGCCCGCCTCGATACGGGCCGTGAGCTGGGCGGGGTTGAGGATCCGGCCGACGTCCTGGGCGAGCGCCAGCTCCACCACCCGTACCGAGCCGAGTTCGATGTCCACGTCCACCACCGCGCGGATCGCACAGAAGGCCAGGCCCACGAAGGCGTCGCCCTGGCCCGCCTCGTCCAGCGGCTCGGTCGGGTGCGGGCGGCACTGCGCGGTGGCCCACAGCTCCTTGCCGTCCATCGCCTCCGTGACGGTGGTCGAGAGCACACCGTCGTACGAGGTGATCTTGCCGTCGGTGATCTGGAGGAGCTCCGTGGACATGCCGAACTTGTGCGCCAGGGGCTGCAGGAGCTGCGTACGGACCATCTTCGCGGCGCGTTCGACCGCTCCGCCCGACACCCAGGTGTGGCGGCCCCGGCAGCTGGGGCCCGCGGGCGGCTGGTCGGTGTCGACCGGCGCCACGTGCACCTCGTCGATGCCGAGGGTCTCCTGGACGATCTGGCGGGCCAGGGTGGTGAAGCCCTGGCCGGTCTCGACGGCCGCGCACAGCACCGTGGCGACGCCGTCGTGGACCTTGACCGTGGCCGTGGAGACCTCGTCCGCGCCCTCGGCGCCGAGCATGTGGACCATGCCGAGGCCGTAGCCGACCCCGCGGCGCACGGCGCCGGGTTCGCCCGCGCCCTCGGGGCCGCCCGGGAGCAGCCACTCGTCCTCGGGGGTGTCCTTGGGGAGCGCGGGCAGGGGGTAGTCGCGTACGGCCTGGAGCAGTTCGGCGACCGGGGCCGGGCAGGTCACCGTCTGGCCCGTCGGAAGCACGTCCCCGGTGGCCATCGCGTTCTGCAGGCGCAGTTCGGCGGGGTCGAGGGCGAGCTTCTTGGCGAGCTTGTCCATCTGCGCCTCGTAGGCGGCGCAGACCTGCATGGCGCCCTCGCCGC
The DNA here is from genome assembly GCF_044763085.1 of Streptomyces sp. NPDC096311. Taxonomy (NCBI): domain Bacteria; kingdom Bacillati; phylum Actinomycetota; class Actinomycetes; order Kitasatosporales; family Streptomycetaceae; genus Streptomyces; species Streptomyces sp. NPDC096311. The sequence continues at coordinate 120,388 of NZ_JBIWFN010000012.1, read as the reverse complement.
GCACATGGCCGGAGGGCGGGTTGTTGGTGCGCACGGCCCAGCCCTCGATGAAGGCGTTCGGGACGACGTAGGGACCGCAGGCGAAGGAGACCGCGGCGGCCAGCGACTCGGCGGACGTGTCGGCGTAGGCGCCCGCGTCGAGCAGGATCTGCGCCTCGACCTTCACCAACCTGCCCTCGGTGTCCGCGTGGTGGCGGTAGCGCAGGAGGGTGGGGTGCCGGTGGGCGTGGCCGAGGAAGGACTCCTCGCGGGTCGCGGTGATCTTCACCGGGCAGCCGGTCCGCAGGGCCAGCAGGCCGAGCGGGAGCTGGAAGCCCTGGTCCTCGCGGTCGGCGGTGGCGCCGGGCACTCCGGTGACGACGACCTTCACCCGCTCGGGCTCCAGGCCGTAGCAGGCGGCGGCGGTGTCGCGGTCGGTGTGCGGGTCGGTGGAGGCGACGTAGAGCTCGACGCCGCCGTCCGGGCGGGGCACGGCGAGTCCGGCCTCGGCGCCGATCGGGGCCGGGTCCTGGCGGCCGATGCGGTACAGGCCCTCGACGACGATCTCGCCGACCGCGTCCGGGTCGCCGTGGCGCAGCGGGATGTGCCGGATCAGGTTGCCGTCGGGGTGCAGGGGCTCGGCCTCGAACGCCTGCTCAGGGTCGGTCACCGGGTCGAGTACCTCGTACTCGACGATGACGGCCGCGGCGGCCATCCGCGCGGTGTCCGGGTGATCGGCGGCGACGGCCGCGATGGGTTCGCCGTGGTGGCGTACGACCTCGGAGGCGAACACCGGGCGGTCCGCACGGCCGCGGCCGTGCAGGGCGGAGCCGGGCACGTCCTCGTGGGTGATGACCGCCCGCACGCCGGGCATCTCACGCGCGTGGCTGGTGTCGATGGACACGATGCGCGCGTGCGGGTGCGGCGAGCGCAGCACGGCCGCCCACAGCAGGCCCTCGGCCCACAGGTCGGCCGCGTACGGGAAGGTGCCCTCCGTCTTGGCGCGGGCCTCCGCGGCGGGCAGCGACACGCCGAGCCCGTGCGGCAGCGGCTCGGGGCCGGTGTCGGGTGCCGCGGGAGTCGCGGTCGCGGTCTCGTTGCTCACGCCTGGCCTCCGTCCTGGCCGTACGGCCGCTCATGCGGCGCCTGGGAGTCGTACGGGGAAGGGTCCTCGAACGCCGAGGGGTTGACGCCGCCCGCGCCGGGCCCCGCCTGGTGCGGGATGCGCGGCTCGTCCGCGTCCGGGGTGGCCTCGGCGGCGGCCGCGTTGTGCGCCTGGCGTTCGGCGACGACCTCGCGTACGGCGTCCAGGACCCCGCGGTAGCCGGAGCAGCGGCACAGGTTGCCGCACAGCGCCTGGCGGGTCTCGAGTTCGGTGGGGGCCGGGTTGCCCTCGAGGAGGTCGTGCACGGTCATGGCCATGCCCGGGACGCAGAAACCGCACTGCACCGCGCCGCACTTGGCCAGGGCGCGCTGCACGTCCGAGGGCTGTCCGTCGGCGGCGAGGCCTTCGACCGTACGCACCTCACTGCTCGCGGCGGTGACGGCGGGCACCAGGCAGGACGCCACGAGCCGCCCGTCCACCTGCACGTTGCAGGCTCCGCACTCGCCCTGCGAGCAGCCGTCCTTGGCGCCCGCGAGGCCGAGGCGCTCGCGCAGGACGTAGAGCAGCGACTCGCCGATCCAGGCGTCGGTCACGGGGCGGTCGGCGCCGTTGACGCGCAGGACGTAGGAGGCCAGGGGGTGTTCGTCGTGCGGGGGCGGCGCGGGGGTGTCCGGGGCGCTCGCCTCCGCGGCGGGGGCGTCCGGCGCCGGGGTCTCGGGGTACTCCGACGGGTGCTCGGAAAGATGCTCCGAAAGGTACTCCGAGGAGTCCTCCCGATCCGCTGCCGGAGCAGTCCGCACGGCCGGGTCGTGGTCCGGTCCTGCCCCGTCCGGGGTCCCGTACGCCTCGGCCGTCGCGTGCGTGGGTCCGGCGACCGGCTCAGGAGCCTCGTGAGCGGCCTGCGCGGCCGTCTGGGCGGCCTCGGCGGCCGATTCCGCATGCGTGTGCCGCGCGGGCTCCACGGGGCCCTCAGAGGCCTGCGGGGCCTCGGGGGTCACCGCGCGCGGTGCGGCGGACCACGGCTCGCCGATCTCCGAGGTCGCCCAGGGCGCTGCCGCACCGCCCGGGAGCGTGGCGGGCGGCGTGCCGCCCCACTGCTCGACCAGGGCCGACGTGGTGAACTCGCCCGATTCATCCGGAAGATCACCCCCGGCGACGGGAATCGACCACTGTCCGGTGACGTCGTGTCCGGGCGCGTCGGCCGGGTGGTGACCGGAGGAGGCGCCCTCCCGGGTGGCCTCGCCGAAGTCCCACTGCCCGGTGGCGCCGGGGTGGTACGAGAACCCGTCGTGCGCGGCCTGCTGATGCCCGGACTCGTGACGCCCGGATTCCTGGCGCCCGGTCTCGTGGCGTACGGCTTCCTGGTGCGCGGCGTTGGGGTCCGGCCACTGGACTGCCTCGGCCGGCGTGGCCCAGGTGCCCGTCGCCCCGGGGTCGGCCGCCGGGGGCGCCGTGGTGATCCGGGGGGGCACATAGCCGTGACCGGGCGCCGCGAGCGGCGTCTCACGTTCCGCCAAAAGGGCGTCGATTCCGCCCTCGGGGAGCTTGACGAAGGCGGTGGCGCCGTCGTCGTAGTCCCCCTGCGGGAGGGGGTCCCACCTGCCGCTGGTCCGCGGAGTGCCCTCTCCGTGCTGGTCGTCGGTCACGACAGTGCCCTCCCCAGTGCTCGTCGGGCCAGCGCGGCGACGGTGCGCCGCAGGTGCAGTACGGCGGGCGGAAGCTGTTGCACGGAGCCGTCCTCGGCCGGGACGGGATCGGGGATGCAGGCCGCGGCGACGTACTCCCCGAAGGCGTTCAGCGCCTCCGGCACGATCGTCCGGCTGTTGTCCCAGTCGATCAGCTGGGCGACCCACGCCTCCGCGTCCAGAGGCCGCAGCGGCATCGGCGCTATGGCGCCCACGGCGCACCGCACACCGCGCCGCGCCGGGTCCAGGACGAGCGCCACGGACGCGATGGCGCGCCCGGGTCCGGTGCGTCCGGTCGCCTTCAGGAAGACCTGCGGCGCGTGCAGCAGCGGCACACGCACGTAGCCGATGAGTTCGCCGCCGCGGAGCATCTCCATGCCCGCGAGCAGGTGCGACACCGGGATCTCACGGCGGGCCCCGCCCTGGCCCGCGATGATCAGCGTGGCTTCCAGGGCCGCCAGCACGGGCAGCGCGTCCCCCGTGGGGGCCGCCGAGGCGATGTTGCCGCCCAGGGTGCCCGCGTTGCGGATCTGCGGCGGTCCCGCGGCGCGCGCGGCGGCGGCGAGCGCCGGGATGAGGGCCGCGAAGTCGGGGCGCCCCATGCGGGCGTGGGTGAGGCCGGCGCCGAGCAGCGCGTGGCCGTCCTGGTACTGCCAGCCGCGGATCTCGCTGATCCGGCCGAGGCCGACGAGCGCGGCGGGCCGCAGCTGTCCGGAGTTGACGGCGGCCATGAGGTCGGTGCCGCCGGCCACGGGGACGGCGGCGGGCATGGCGGCCAGCGCCGCCACTGCCTCGTCCAGCGAGGCGGGCAGCGTCACGGCCTGCGCCGCCTGCGGTGCGTGCGTGGTCAAACCGGCTGCCCCTTCCCGCTGCCCCACCTGGTCCCACCTGTGTTGCGCGTACGGTACGTGCTGACAGGGCGGACGTGGCAACTCTGGCACATCTTCCCCGGCCCTCGACGCGGGGGTCCGCTAGGAGGCATTCGCCCCCTCACCAGCGAGATGGTCCGTTTTCCTACGGCATCGCCGGTCAGTACGAATTGCCACTCTTCGGTGGCCCTTGGGTGTCTTTTGCCTTGTGGGGCCACTGCGTCGGGGCGAACGGGCCGGGACACGCCGGTCGGGGGTCACCTCACACGTTTGGGGGCGCCCCCTCGATCGGACGTCCGAGCACACCCGGGCGCCGCTGCCACGGAAGGGGGCCCGTGGGCGGGCGGTAGGCCACGCCCAGGGCGTCAAGTCGCCCGTAGTGGGCGGCCATCCGGCGCTCGAAGTCGGCGAAGTCCCGCTCGGCGGGGGCGGGCAGGGCGCTCCAGGCGACCTCGGCGAAGGCCGCGAGCCGAGGGAAGGTCTGGTAGTCCACGCGCGCGGGGTCCTCCATCACCTCGGTCCACACGTTCGCCTGAGTGCCCAGCACATGCCGTGCCTCCGCCTCGGTGAGCTCGGGCGGAACGGGTTCGAAGCGGTAGACGTCCTCCAGGGTGCGGACATATCCGATCGGCACCGGCTCGTCCGGACCCGCGGCCTGACGGTGGTCCAAGTACACCTGCTGCTCGGGGCACATGACCACGTCGTGGCCGGCGCGGGCGGCCTTGATGCCGCCCTGGTAGCCGCGCCACGAGGACACCGCCGCCCCCTCGGCCAGCCCGCCCTCCAGGATCTCGTCCCAGCCGATCAGCCGACGCCCGCGCTCGGAGAGCCAGTTGTCGAAGTGCCGGACGAACCAGGACTGCAACTCGTCCTCGTCCGCGAGCCCCAGTTCCCTGATGCGCGCCTGCGCGGTCGGCGACTGCTTCCACTGGTCCTTGGCGCACTCGTCGCCGCCGATGTGCACAAACCCCGAGAAGCCCGAGAACCCCGAGAACGGCGAGAACCGCGCGATCGGGCCGGCGTCCGCCGGGAAGAGCTCCAGGAGTTCCTCGAACACCCCCTCGTAGAAGCGCAGGGTGTTGTCAGTGGGGGCGAGTACGTTTTTGGAGATGCCCCAGGTGTCCCAGACGGTCAGGGAGGTCGTGTCGATGACGTCGGTGTTGCCCAGTTCCGGATACGCGGCGATGGCGGCCTGCGAGTGCCCCGGGATGTCTATCTCGGGGACGACACTGATATGCCGCTCGGCCGCGTACGCGACGATCTCGCGGATGTCGTCCTGCGGGTAGAAGCCCCCGTGCGGCTTCTCCTCCCACCGGGGCGAGGCACGATGGCCGAATTTCGTGCGCGCCCGCCAGGATCCGACCTCCGTCAGCTTCGGATACCGCTTGATCTGGACACGCCAGCCTTGGTCGTCGGTGAGGTGGAAGTGGAAGACATTGAGTTTGTGGGCGGCCATGAGGTCGAGCAGACGCAGGACGCCGTCCTTGGGCATGAAGTGCCGGGAGACGTCGAGCATGAGACCGCGCCAGGCGAATCGAGGGGCGTCCTCGATGATCTGGTGCGCGATTCCGTACGTCCTGCCCGGCCGGACGGGGGCGCGGCGGAAGGCATCGGGGCCGAGGAGTTGACGCAGGGTCTGCGCACCCCAGAAGACCCCGGCCGCGCCGCCGCCCCGGATCTCGATGCCCCAGTTGACGACGACGCTGAGTTTGTACGCCTCCGGCTCCAGGGTGTCGTCGAGGAGCAGCCGTACGGCGTTGCGGGCGTCCTGCGGTCCTGGTCGCAGCGGCAGGCCGAGCGCGGCGCCGAGCGTGGCGCGCAGCCAGATCTCCGTGGCGTCCGTGCCGGGAGCGGCCCACAGGGTGGTCTCCGCGTCGAGTTCGACCCCGCGGCGCAGGGGGCCCTCGACGGCGCGGGGCGCCGGAATCACATGGTTCACGTCAGTCCTTCACCGCTCCGCCGAGGCCGGAGACCAGGCGTCGCTGTACGAGTACGAAGAAGATGAGCACCGGAATCGTCATCACTGTGGACGCCGCCATCACGCCGCCCCAGTCGGGTTCGTCGGGCTTGTAGAAGACGAGGAGGGCCATCGGCAAGGTGGACTGCGAGGTGTCGCTGATGATGAAGGACTTGGCGAACAGGAAGTCGTTCCAGGCCGAGATGAAGGAAAAGACGCTCGTGGCCACCAGCCCCGGGAAGACGAGCGGGAAAAGGATCTGCCAGAGGAATCGCGTACGGCTAGCCCCGTCGATGTACGCGGCCTCCTCCAGCGCCTCGGGAACCGCCTTCACAAAACCCCTCAGCATCCAGATCGCGAACGGCAGCGAGAAGGCGATGTGCGGCAGGATCAGCGAGCCCAGCGTGTTCAGCTGGCCGAAGTCCCGCATCAGGAAGAAGAGGGGGATCGTCAGCGCCTCGACGGGCACCATCTGCGCGACCAGGAACATGATCAACAAGGTGGTCCGGAAACGGAAGCGGAATCGGGTGACCGCGGTCGCCGCGAGAAACGCGATCAGCGCCGAGACGACGACCACGGACCCCGCCACCACAAGGCTGTTGACGAAGTAGCGGCCGAATTCCTGCTGCCCGAAGACGCGCCGGAAGGAATCCAGGGAGGGCGAAAGCGTCCACGGCCGGGGCTCGGTGGACTCGATCTCCCCGGCCGGTTTGAAGGCGCCGAGCACCATCCAGTAGAGGGGGAAGGCGACGACCACCGCGATCAGCAGCGCGGACGCCTCGGCGGCGAGCCGCCAGGGGCGCCGGGGACGCCGTACGAAGCCGGGTATCAGGCTCACAGTTCCTCCCCCTGCCTGCGCAGCAGCCGCAGGTACACCAGCGTGACCGCCAGCAGGATCACCAGCATGACCACGCCGATCGCCGAACCGAGGCCGTACTGCGAGGAGGCGAAGGCCTTCTGGTAGGCGTACACGTTCAGCACGAGGTTCTGGCCGGCGATGCCGCCGCCGTTCGTCATCACGTAGATCTGCGTGAAGACCTTGAAGTCCCAGATGACCGACTGGATGGTGACGACCACCAGGATCGGGCGGAGCAGCGGTGCGAGCACCGAGCGCCAGATCCGCCACTGCGAGGCGCCGTCCAGCGCGGCCGCCTCCAGCACTTCGGAGGGTACGGCGCGGATCCCCGCGTAGACCGTGACCATCACGAACGGGAAGGAGCACCAGACCACTTCGAGCAGGACGAGCGCGAAGGCGCTGGAGCGCCCGTACGTCCAGGAGTGGTCGCCGATTCCGAGGACCCGGTTGACGGGACCGAAGTCGGGGTCGAACAGGAACAGCCAGACCGTGGACCCGGTGACCGCCGGGGTCGCCCACGCGCCGAGCGCGGCCAGCATCAGCGCGAGCCTCGGCAGGGCCCGTACGCGGGTGAGGAGCACGGCGAGGGCGCAGCCGACGGCCAGGGTGGAGAGCACGCAGGCCGCCGCGAACACCAGCGTGGCGATCAGGACCTGCCAGAACTGGTCGTCGGCGAAGAGGGTGGTGTAGTTGCCGAACCCTTCGAAGGCGGTCGGTTCGCCGCCGCTGACCTGTGCCTGGGTGTACTTCAGGAGCGAGATCAGGCCGAGCTGGTAGATGGGGTAGACGAGCAGGGCGCCGAGGACGACGAGGGCGGGGGCGAGGTAGAGCCAGGGGGTCCAGCGGGCGCGCCGGCCGCCGGGGACGCCGGCCGCGGCCTTCGCGACCGTGACCGGTTGGGCGACGGCCTCTTGCGTGGTCATCCGCTCACCCCACGGAGCTGAACGCGTCGTTCATCTTCTTCGCCGCGTCCTTCGAGGCCGCCGCGACGTCCTTCTTGCCGCTGATGACCTCCTGGAACATCGTCGGCAGGACGAGCGAGGCGTCGATCTGGGACCAGGCGGCCGAGGCGGGCACGAACCTGGCGCCCGAGGCGAGGGTCTTCACGAAGGGCGCGAGAAACGGCTGCTTCTTCGCGACCGCGTCCCGCACGTCGGTGTACGTGGGCAGGAACCCCATGGCGTCGAAGAGCTCGCTCTGGGTCTTCTTGCTCGCCAGCCGCTCCATCAGGTCGACGGCGAGGGTGTGGTGCGACGTGCTCTTCAGGACGCCGATGTTGTTGCCGCCCGCGAACGCCGGGGCCACCGAGCCCGGCTCCACACCGGGCAACGGCACGACCGCGTACTTGCCCTTGATCTTCCCGGCCTCGATCGCGGCGTGGCTGAAGTCGCCGCCGATGGCCATGCCCGCCTTGCCGGAGGAGAACGCGGTGACGGTGTCGTTGCCGGTCATGCCCGCGCACTTGGCGGCGGGACAGTTGTCGGCGCCGAACAGCGAGGTGTAGGCCTTGATGCCCTTCCGGGCGGCCTCGCTGTCGATGGTCGCGGCGTAGGAGCCGCCCTTGCCCTGGGCGATCTCGCCGCCCTGGGACCAGATGAAGGGCATCGCGCCGTATGTGTAGGCGCCGCCGACCACGAGTCCGTAGAGGCCGGGATCGGCCGCGCGGATCTTCTTGGCGGTGGAGATCAACTCGGCCTGGGTCCTGGGGGCTTCGAGGCCGAGGCTCTTGAGGATGTCGGTGCGGTAGTAAAGGGCGCGGACGCCGACGAAGAACGGGGCGCCGTAGATCTTCCCGTCCACCGTCACGGACTGCTTGGCGGTCGGGTCGGTGTCCTTGGCCTCGCTCCAGTCGGCGAACTCCTTGGTGACGTCGGCGAGTCCGCCGTCCTTGACGTAGCCGGCGGTGTCCGTGTTGCCGTACTCGATGACGTCGGGGGCGCTCTTCGGGTCGTTGAAGGCGGCCTTCATCCGCTGGGCGCGGGTCTCCACGGGGATGTACTCGATGGTGACCTTGGTGTCCTTGTGAGCCTTCTTGAAGGTGCTGACGGCCGCGTCGACGACCTTCTCCTTCGGCCCGTTGCTGACCTCCTGGAACAGCCAGACCCGCAGCGTGCCGGTCTTCTCGTCCTTTCCGGAGGAGGAGTTGCCGGAGGTCTGGGGGGCGCAGGCGGTGGCGACGACAAGGGCGGCGAGGGCGACGGCCGTTCGTGCGGGGAGCTTCACGGGCAGCTTCACAGAGAGCTTCATCGAGCATCCTCCGATGGGGGGCGTTGCAACATACGCAATGGCGGTTTCGCTCTGCACAACACACCGGAGGCTATGGACTACATGAACATGTCCACAAGAGGTCTCAACCACTCTGTGACCACGGGGCGCACCCTGCGCAACGGCAACCGGCGCGAAGACCGCCGGCGCACACGACGCGAAGGCCCTCGGGGCGCGCCGGAACGCGCCCCGAGGGCCTTGTGATCGTCGGGCCGCCGGTGCTCGGCGGCGCCCGTTACGTGTCCTGGCCGCCCTTGCCCTTGTCGCCGCCGGCGCCCATGGACTCGTAGATCTCCTTGCACATGGGGCACACGGGGTACTTCTTCGGGTCGCGGCCCGGGACCCACACCTTGCCGCAGAGGGCCACGACGGGCGTGCCGTCGAGAGCGCTCGCCATGATCTTGTCCTTCTGGACATAGTGGGCGAAGCGCTCGTGGTCCCCGTCGCCGTGCGACACCTGCGGCGTCGGCTCTACGAGGGTCCCCGTCCCAGTGCCTCGCTGGGGCTGGGTCTCAGGCTCAAGAGTGCTCATAGGAGCCAAGGGTACTTAAGGTCACGGACATCAGTTGAGTGAAGGGTCGTCCGGATACGTCGCCACCATCGCGAGTTCGTTGCGCTGGCGGCGCAGGACCTCGCGCCAGAGGCGCTCCGGGGACGGGGAGGAGACGTCTCCCGGTTCGGATTCCACCACGTACCAGGCGCCCTCGGTCAGTTCGTCCTCCAGCTGGCCGGGGCCCCAGCCCGCGTACCCGGCGAAGATTCTCAGGGAGCCGAGGGCCGAGGCGAGAAGTTCCGGTGGGGCCTCCAGGTCGACGAGGCCGATCGCGCCGTGCACCCGCCGCCAGCCGAGTGGCGCGCGCTCCCCGGAGGCGACGCCGCCCGGGATCACCGCGACGCCCAGCGCCGAGTCCAGCGACACCGGGCCGCCCTGGAAGACGACGCCGGGTTCCCCGGCCAGGTCGGCCCAGGCCTCCAGGATGTCGCTGACGTCCACCGGGGTCGGCCGGTTGAGGACGACACCGAGCGAGCCCTCCTCGTCGTGGTCGAGGAGCAGCACCACCGCGCGGTCGAAGTTCGGGTCCGCCAGGGCGGGCGTGGCCACGAGCAGCCGCCCTGTGAGCGAGGACACCTCGGTCATGCCAGACATGATCCCGCATCTTCCCCGGGTAGGGGGACCCAATACCCGTACCCGAGTGAATGCAGCTCAGGGCGCAGAGGAGCGTCCCCCGCGCACACCGTCACCGGTGACCCCGTGTGCCCGATTCGGAACGGTTCGTGTTGTGGCAAAGCTATGACGTTGCTGGGTGGTCCTTGGGCTTACTTAAGGGGGGTGGGCGGCGATTACCCTTGCTCTTCGGCTCCCGCCCAACCGGCCTGCCGACGCATACTCCTGCCCAACTCATCGGAACGCGAGATACATGACCGTCAACGGCTCTGACGATGTACTGCTTGTCCACGGCGGAACCCCGCTCGAGGGCGAGATCCGTGTCCGCGGTGCGAAGAACCTCGTACCGAAGGCCATGGTCGCCGCCCTGCTGGGCAGCGCTCCGAGCCGACTGCGCAATGTCCCCGACATTCGCGACGTGCGCGTCGTGCGCGGGCTGCTGCAGCTGCACGGCGTGACGGTCCGTCCGGGTGAGGAGCCGGGCGAGCTGATCCTCGACCCGTCGCACGTGGAGAGCGCGAACGTCGCCGACATCGATGCCCACGCGGGCTCGTCGCGCATCCCGATCCTCTTCTGCGGCCCGCTGCTGCACCGTCTGGGACACGCGTTCATCCCGGGTCTCGGCGGCTGTGACATCGGCGGCCGGCCGATCGACTTCCACTTCGAGGTGCTGCGGCAGTTCGGCGCGCGGATCGAGAAGCGGGCGGACGGCCAGTACCTGGAGGCTCCGCAGCGGCTGCGCGGCACGAAGATCCAGCTGCCGTACCCGTCCGTCGGCGCGACTGAGCAGGTGTTGCTGACGGCGGTGCTCGCGGAGGGCGTCACCGAGCTGTCCAACGCCGCCGTGGAGCCCGAGATCGAGGACCTCATCTGCGTACTGCAGAAGATGGGCGCGATCATCGCCATGGACACCGACCGGACGATCCGCATCACCGGTGTGGACTCGCTCGGCGGCTACACCCACGCGGCCCTCCCGGACCGCCTGGAGGCCGCCTCCTGGGCTTCCGCCGCGCTGGCGACCGAGGGCAACATCTACGTCCGCGGCGCCCAGCAGCGCTCGATGATGACGTTCCTGAACACCTACCGCAAGGTGGGCGGCGCGTTCGAGATCGACGACGAGGGCATCCGCTTCTGGCACCCGGGCTCGCAGCTCAAGTCCATCGCCCTGGAGACGGACGTCCACCCCGGCTTCCAGACCGACTGGCAGCAGCCGCTGGTGGTCGCCCTGACGCAGGCCACGGGGCTGTCGATCATCCACGAGACGGTGTACGAGTCCCGCCTCGGCTTCACCTCCGCGCTGAACCAGATGGGCGCGCACATCCAGCTCTACCGCGAGTGCCTCGGCGGCTCGAACTGCCGCTTCGGCCAGCGCAACTTCCTGCACTCGGCCGTCGTTTCGGGCCCGACCAAGCTCCAGGGCGCCGACCTGGTCATCCCCGACCTCCGCGGCGGCTTCTCGTACCTGATCGCCGCCCTCACGGCCCAGGGCACCTCCCGCGTCCACGGCATCGACCTGATCAACCGCGGCTACGAGAACTTCATGGAGAAGCTCGTGGAACTGGGCGCGAAGGTCGAACTGCCGGGCAAGGCGCTCGGATAGCACACGGACACCCGGACCGTGCGCTGACGCTCGGGCGGCACCGCCGACGGGCGGACGGCACGGCCGGCGCTCGGTGTGTGTACGACGATGGGGCGGCCCCCGGTCAAGGGGGCCGCCCCATTGGCGTTACTGCGGTTCGTGCGCCGTCCCGTGGCACACGGACGCGGCTTACTTGCCCTTGGCCGCTTCCTTGAGCTTGCTGCCCGCGGAGACCTTCACGCTGTAGCCGGCCGGAATCTGGATCGGGTCGCCGGTCTGCGGGTTGCGCGCGGTGCGAGCGGCACGGTGGGTGCGCTCGAAGGTCAGGAAGCCGGGGATGGTGACCTTCTCGTCGCCCTTGGCGACGATCTCGCCGACGGTCTCGGCGAACGCGGCCAGAACGGCGTCGGCGTCCTTGCGGGTCACCTCGGCGCGGTCGGCCAGCGCGGCCACCAGCTCACTGCGGTTCATGTTGTTACTCCCGTGTTCTTCTTGCCGTTGAGGCGTGCCACGCGGCGGAGCCGCATGTTGGATGCGGCGAAGCCGATGCTGCCAGGGCCCTCGGTCGGTCCCCGGACCCGGGTCCGTAGCCAGACCCTCGCGCCCGAAGACGCATCCTGCCCCCACCTGCGGCGGGAAAGCCAATCCGGCACCCCTGGGAGTCACACGAACACCCTTGGGAGTCACACGAAAAGCGCCACTGCCTCAGTGTGGTGACGCTCCGTCCGCTCCCGGCAGCGGACCGCAGGGCCTGGGAGGCCTGAGCCTGGCCGCCACCCTAGAGGGCCGCCAGGGACCCCGCATCCCGCGACGCGCCGACGCGCGGCCGTCGTGGCGATCGTCACAGCAAGTCACACCGCCGCAACCACCGACCACCCTCACCCGGCGGACGCCTGCCGGCCCGTCCGGCGTTCGAGGACAAGGCCGTCCGGGCCGACGCGGGGGCCGGGGGCGGCAGGCCCCCGGCGACGCCCGCACCGGCGCCGAGTGCCCTACTCCGCCGCTGTCACACCCGCCGCCTTCGCCGCGGAGCGCACCGCTCCGGCGACCGCGCCCGCGACCTTGTCGTTGAAGACGCTGGGGATGATGTAGTTCGGGTTCAGCTCGTCCTCGGTCACCACGTCCGCGAGCGCGGCCGCGGCGGCCAGCATCATCTCGGTGTTGACCGTGCGGGACTGGGCGTCCAGGAGGCCCCGGAAGACGCCCGGGAAGACCAGCACGTTGTTGATCTGGTTGGGGAAGTCGGAGCGGCCGGTGGCGACAACTGCCGCGGTCTGGCGGGCGATTGCCGGGTCGACCTCGGGGTCGGGGTTCGCGAGCGCGAACACGATGGCACCCTCGGCCATGGCGGCCACGTCGTCGCCGTCGAGCACGTTCGGGGCGGAGACGCCGATGAACACGTCGGCGTCGCGCACGGCCTCCTTCAACGTGCCCGTGAGGCCCTCGGGGTTGGTGTTGTCGGCGATCCAACGCAGTGGCGAATCGGAGGCCGCGCCGACGAGGTCCGCGCGGTCCGCGTGCACGACACCGTGGATGTCGGCGACGACGGCGTTCTTGACGCCCGCGGCGATGAGCAGCTTCAGGATGGCCGTACCGGCCGCGCCCGCGCCGGACATGACGACCCGGATGTCACCGATGGCCTTGCCCGCCACACGCAGGGCGTTCGTGAGCGCGGCGAGGACGACGATCGCGGTGCCGTGCTGGTCGTCGTGGAAGACGGGGATGTCGAGGGCCTCGCGCAGCCGGGCCTCGATCTCGAAGCAGCGCGGCGCGGAGATGTCCTCCAGGTTGATGCCCGCGAAGCCGGGGGCGATGGCCTTGACGATCTCGACGATCGCGTCGGTGTCCTGGGTGTCCAGGCACAGCGGCCAGGCGTCGATGCCGGCGAAGCGCTTGAAGAGGGCCGCCTTGCCCTCCATGACCGGGAGGGCGGCCTTGGGCCCGATGTTCCCGAGGCCGAGCACGGCCGAGCCGTCCGTCACGACCGCAACGGAGTTGCGCTTGATGGTGAGGCGGCGGGCGTCCTCGGGGTTCTCGGCGATCGCCATGCACACGCGGGCCACGCCCGGGGTGTAGATCATGGAGAGGTCGTCACGGTTGCGGATCGGGTGCTTCGACTGCATCTCGATCTTGCCGCCGAGGTGCATGAGGAACGTACGGTCGGAGACCTTGCCCAGCGTGACGCCCTCGATGCCGCGCAGCTGCTGGACGATCTCGTCGGCGTGGGCCGTGGAGCTCGCCGCGATGGTGACGTCGATCCGGAGCTTCTCGTGGCCTGAGGCGGTCACGTCGAGGCCGGTGACCGAGCCTCCGTGGGACTCTACGGCCGTGGTGATCTGGGAGACCGCGGTTCCGCTCGCGGGCACCTCCAGTCGGACCGTAATCGAGTAGGAGACGCTGGGCGCCGTTGCCATGGCCGACTTCCTCTGCTTTCACCGTGTACTGCTGGGTCGCGCTGTCTCGCGGGTATGCCGTCCGATCGTCGCACCTACCCCCCAGTACGTGGTAGCCGCCCCGGATTGCGAACGTTTTGTTCGCAGGCAAGGCGTGCGATTTCGGAAGACAACTTCCACCATACGAGAGTACGTGAACCTCGCGGGAAACGGTCGGCCAACGGGAGCCGACAACGAAAGAGGCTCACGTCAGGTGACGTGAGCCTCTCCTCGTTCAGTGACACCGACCCGCCATGCTCGCCTCGCGGCAAGTGGTCGCTCGTAGCGACGAAGGTTGGGCCCGGGGGCTTGGATCGGGCCGGTGTCACATCCACGGTAACAAACGATCCCCGTAAGGCAATTCCCACCCCGAGAGTTCATCTGGGGCGTCGGCCCCGGCGGGGGTCAGTCCCGGAGCAGATCCGGCATCCCGTTCGCGTCGGGTTCGTCGCGGTCGCCGGAGACGATCGTCAGCTGCTGCGTGGCCCGGGTGAGGGCGACGTAGAGCACCCGCAGCCCCGCGGGCGACTCGTCGGCGATCTCCGCCGGCGAGACGACCACCGTCGCGTCGTACTCCAGTCCCTTCGCCTCCAGGCTCCCGAGCGCCACCACCCGTTCGCCGAGCCCGGCGAGCCAGCGGGCGGCCTCCTCGCGCCGGTTCATGGCCACCACGACGCCCACCGTGCCGTCCACCCGGTCCAGCAGCCGCGCGGCCTCGGCGCGCACGGTCCGCGCGAGCGAGTCCCGTACACCGGCGCCCGCGTTGTTCGTCGCCACGAAACGCGGCTCGACCCCGGTGGACCGTACGGCCGAAGGGGACTCGGAGCCGGGCATGGCGAGGGCGAGGACCTTGGCGGCCAGCTCGGCGATCTCGGCGGGGTTGCGGTAGTTGACGGTGAGGGTGAAGCGGCGCCGGGGACGGCTTCCCAGGGCCTCGTCACGGGCCTCCGCGGCCTCGTCGGGGTCCGACCACGAGGACTGCGCCGGGTCGCCCACGACGGTCCAGGTGGCCTGCCGGCCGCGTCGGCCCACCATCCGCCACTGCATGGGCGTGAGGTCCTGCGCCTCGTCGACGATGACGTGCGCGTACTCGACGCGCTCCTGCGCCAGCCGCTCGGCCCGCTCGCGCTGCGACTCCTCGCGTACGGGCATGAGCTCCTCGAGACCGCTGAGCTGGTCCAGCGGGTCCAGCTCGCGGCGTTTGCGGGGCCGGACGGGCATGCCCAGGATCGCCTGGAGCTCGTCCAGCATCGCCACGTCGTGGACGGACAGCCCGTCCCGCTTGAGCGAGCGCGCGACCCGGCGCACCTCGCCGGGGTTGAGGATCCGGCGCGCCCAGCGGCCGAGGCGCCGCTCGTCGGCCATGGCGGCGAGGACGCCCCGCGGGGTCAGCTCGGGCCACCACGCGTTCACGAAGTCGATGAAACTGTCCTCGGAGGCGACGTCCTCGTCGAAGGACGACCGCAGCTCGGCGGCCAGCTCCGGGTCCGCGTGCCGCGTACCGGCCCCGGACTTCGCCCACAGCGCGTCCAGGAGCAGTTTGCGGGCGCGCGGGCGCAGCAGGTTCACCGGCGCGGTCCCGCTCAGCGCGTTGTGCTTGATGCGGTCGAGCTCGGCGGCCTCCAGCTCCAGGCGCCGCCCGAAGGCGACGACACGCAGGCGGGTGGGGGTACCCGCGGGGGCCGGGGCGGCCTCCTCGCCGAAGGCGAGCTGCTCCGGCCTGTCCCCGCCGGCGGTGGACCGGCCCGGGTTGCCGCCGGGAGTCTCCAGCGCGCCCCTGGCGGCCTTCCTCAGCACCTTGAGCATCCTGTACGAGCCCTTGGCACGGGCGACGGCCGGAGCGTCGTACAGGGTGGCCTCCGCACCGTCGACGAGGGAGCCGATGGCGCGGATGGCGACCTGGCCCTCTTCGCCGAGGGAGGGCAGCACGCCCTCGGTGTAGGCGACCAGGAGCGGCGTCGGGGAGACGATCAGGATGCCGCCCGCGTACCGGCGGCGGTCCTGGTAGAGGAGATAGGCCGCCCGGTGCAGGGCCACGGCCGTCTTGCCGGTGCCGGGGCCGCCCTCCACGTAGGTCACCGACGCGGCGGGGGCGCGGATCACCAGGTCCTGTTCGGCCTGGATGGACGCCACGATGTCCCGCATGGTGTGGCTGCGGGCCTGGCCGAGCGCGGCCATCAGGGCGCCGTCGCCGATCACCGGGAGTTCCCGGCCGTCGAGGGTGGCCTTGAGCTCGGGGCGCATCAGGTCGTCCTCGACGCCGAGGACCTTGCGGCCCTTGGAGCGGATGACCCGGCGGCGTACGACGCGGCCCGGGTCGACCGGTGTCGAGCGGTAGAAGGGGGCCGCGGCGGGCGCCCGCCAGTCGATGACCAGCGGCGCGTAGTCCGCGTCCAGCACCCCGATGCGGCCGATGTGCAGCGTCTCGGCGATGGAGGCGTACTGGCCGGTCTCGTCCACCTGTACGACACCCTCGGCCGGTTCGACGGCCGTGTAGGCGCCGTCCGGGCCCTTCTTGCCGTCCTTCCCGAGCAGCAGGTCGATCCGGCCGAAGAGGAAGTCCTCGAACTCGTTGTTCAGGCGATTCAGATGAATCCCCGCGCGGAACACCTGGGCGTCGCGCTCCGCGAGCGCCCCCGGTGTACCGACCTGGCCGCGCTGGGCGGCGTCGTTCATCAGGAACTCCGCCTCGTGGATCTTCTCCTCGAGGCGCCGGTACACCCGGTCCAGATGTTGCTGCTCGACGCTGATCTCACGATCCCGTACGGAATCGTCCTGTGCGGAATCGTGGATCTGGTCGAGCGCGGTTTCCTGCTGAGCCTGAGCGGCCACCGGGCCCCCTTCTGACGTGCTGGGCAGCCGTCAACCGTACGCGAAGGGGACCCCGTGAGGCTACGTGCGCGCCCTGAGTTCGCTCACACGTTCACCTCGACGAGCCGCTTCCCGTCGAAGGTCATGACCTCGAAGTGGTCGATCTCGTTCGGGTTGAAGGCCGCGCCGCCGTGGACGTAGAGGGGCTTCTTCGCCTCTTCCGTCTTGGCGTTCGCGATGCCGTAGCCCCAGTTCGGCACGGCCCAGGAGGTCACCGTCTCGCGCTCGCCGTTCTTGCCGACGGCGATCAGGGAGCACTTCAGCGGGCCCTTGACGTTCTTGAGCTGGAGGACGGCGTGGGTGCCCCAGTCCTTCTTCTCGATCGCGACGACGGCGTTGACCTTGGTGCCCGGGTCCGTGGCCGACTTCTTGTCCGTCATGACATCGAAGGCTGCCTTGGCCGGGCTGGTGGCCATGGCCGAGTCGGGCGACGCGGTGGTGGTGCCGCCGCCGTTGACGGCCATCACCGTCAGCGGGCCGCCGATGATCAGCGCGGCCGCGGCGGCCACGAGGTAGAGGCCGCGCCGGCGCTTGACCGCGCGTCGCTCCGACACCTCGTCGACCAGCCGTTCGGCGAGCCGTGGGCTCGGGCGGGCGGCCAGCGACTCGCCGATGGCGGGCGTGCCCTGCGAGGCGGGCAGATCCGCGAGCGCGGCGAGCATCGGTTCCATCCCGGCGAGCTCGTCGAGCTGCTGGGCGCACCATTCGCAGGTGGCGAGATGGGCCTCGAAGGCCGTCGCTTCGGCGTCGTCGAGGATTCCGAGGGCGTAGGCGCCGACGGTTTCGTGAATGTTGTCACCGGGGTTCTGTTGTCCCCGTGGTCCCTGCATGGCTCCTGGCCCGCCCGTTCCGTAACCCCCGTATGTGTTCATGCCGTCACCCCCCGCTCCTCCAGCGCCAGCTTCATCGACCGCAGGGCGTAGAACACCCGGGAGCGCACGGTGCCGCTGGGTATGCCGAGCGTCTCGGCCGCCTCATTGACCGTACGCCCTTTGAAGTACGTTTCGACCAGAACTTCCCTGTGAGCAGGGGTCAGGTCGTCCAGCGCGTCCGACAGTGTCATCAGCCACAACGCCTTGTCGATCTCGTCCTCCGCGGGGATGACCTCCAGCGGTGACGGGTCCACCTCCTGCGGCCGGGCCTGCCGGCTGCGGTGGCCGTCGATGACGATGCGCCGGGCGACCGTCACCAGCCAGGGTCGTACCGAACCGGTCGCCCGATTGAGCTGACCGGCGTTCTTCCAGGCACGGATGAGTGTTTCCTGCACAACGTCCTCGGCACGCTGCCGATCCCCCGCGACCAGCCGCAGCACGTACGCGAGCAACGGACCCGCGTGTTCCCGGTACAGCGCACGCATCAGCTCCTCGTCGGGTTCGTTCGACGAAGCCGACGCAGATGGATTCATGCGATGTCGGGCCCTTGACCTTCGTTCATCAGCCACGGCGGAATCCTTGCGCACGCCTACCTCCGGTGTCCGGGGGATCCCCCAGTCGGTCGCTCGTCCCGGAGTACGTGTCTGGGCGTGCGCATGTTCAAAGAGGTAGGACATATTTCTTGGAAGAGTTGTGAAGGATGTTTGTTGATCACCGCACGCGATCAACACATCACATAGGGGTGAAGCGAAGGCTCCGGATACTGTGACGCGTTTCATACACGGGGTTATGCGCGTCATACACGTGTATGCGCGTCATGCACGGTTCACGCGCGGGCGAGGGCCGCCCGGCGCCGATGCCGGGCCACCCGCTCCCGGTTTCCGCACACCTCGCTGGAACACCACCGTCGGCGCCGCCCCCGGGAGGTGTCGAGGTAGACGATCGGGCAGTTGTCCCCCTCGCACTGTCTGAGGCTCGCGCGCGCCACCGGGTCGGTGAGCAGTTCGAGGGCGTCGCGCGCGATGACGGCGAGCAACCCGGGGCAGCCGGGCGGGGTGTGCAGCCGGCGCCGCAGCGAGCCGTCGTCCGCGCGTACGGCCCAGGGGGCGGGCGGGGCGGCGAGCGCGACGGCGTTGACGCGGGCGAGCGCGGTGTCGGCGGGCCGCGCGTCCAGCTCACCGCGCACCAACCGGGCGACATGGCCACGTAGTTCGCGAAAGCCCACGAGCCAGGAGAGGTCGGCCGCCGCTAGCGGGGTGCCCGCGGGGACGAGCCCGGAGCGGGTGATCCAGGCGCGCAGCCGGTCCACCGAGTCGAGCCGTTCCTCGGGGTGGGTGGTCGCGAGGAGGTCCAGGCAGATCCGCCCGGAGTCGAACCTCAGCTCGTACGAGGCCGTGGCCATGCCCGATGCCATGTGCCTGTCACCGCCTTGGGGTTACCGCCGTGAGGGGTCGGTAGGGGTCGTACCCCCTACAGTGCATGGCTGCACCCGCGACCGGAAGACCTGTGCCGGTCAGGGGGTGGACGTCCGCTTATGAGACCGCGCGCCTCGGCCATGTCCGGCGCCGGACCACGCCGGTTGACTCGATGGCATGACACAGAACAGCACGGGGCGGCGTACCACCGCCGGAGGTGTCCTGGGTGCGGCCACGGTCGCGATGGGCCTGATCGCCGGGGTCTTCTACATTTTCGCCTGCGACGTCATGCCGTCACTGGCCCGCAGTGACGACCGCGTCTTCATCGAGGTCATGCAGAACATCAACGACGTGATCCAGAACCCGGTGTTCTTCCTGAGCTTCATGGGCGCGCTGGTCCTCACGGCGGTCTCCGCCTGGCAGTCGCGCAAGTCCCCCCACCGGTGGTGGGTGTTCGCCGCCCTCGCCGCGTACGCGCTGGCCTTCCTGTTCACGGTCGCCGTGAACATCCCGCTCAACAACCGCCTGGCAAACGCCGGAAACCCCGCGACGGTCGCCGACCCGGCCGCCGTACGCCAGAGGTTCGAGGACACCTGGGTCGCGTGGAACGTCGTACGGGCCCTGCTGTCGACGCTCGCCCTGGCCTGCCTCACCCGCGCCCTGCTCCTGTACCGCCACCGCACCTACACGTCGGCGTACTTGGAGTCGGCGGCCGGGTCGAGCGCGAGCCGGTAGCCGCGCTTGACGACGGTCTGGATGAGCTTGGGCGCGCCGAGTGCCGTACGCAGCCGGGCCATGGCCGTCTCGACGGCGTGCTCGTCCCGCCCGGCGCCCGGCAGCGCCCGCAGCAGTTCGGCCCGGGCGACCACCCAGCCGGGGCGGCGGGACAGGGTCCGCAGCAGCGACATCCCGGCGGGCGGTACGGGCCGCAGCGCTCCGTCGACCATCACGGCGTGACCGCGGATCTCTACGCGGTGGCCGGCGATGGGCAACGTACGGGCCCGGCCGGGGAGTTCCTGGCAGAGCAGCTGGACGAGGGGGCCGAGCCGGAAGCGCTCGGGCTGGACGGTGTCGATGCCGTGCGCCTGCAGAGGGAGCGCGGTGACGGGGCCGACGCAGGCGGGCAGGACGTCGTGGTGGAGGGCGGCGAGGAGTTCGGACAGCAGGCCGCGGTCCTCGGCCCTGGACAGCAGGGAAGCGGCGGCGGGCGCGCTGGTGAAGGTGAGCGCGTCCAGGCCCCGGGTGACGGTCGCGTCGAGGAGCCGGTCGACGGGCCCGATGTCCTCCGGCGGCATCCACCGGTAGACGGGGACCCCCACGACCTCGGCTCCGGCGGCCCGCAGCGACTCCACGAACCCGGGCAGCGGCTCGCCGTGCAGCTGTACGGCGATACGGCGGCCCTCGACGCCCTCCTCCAGGAGCCGGTCGAGCACCTCGGCCATGGACTCGGAGGAGGGCGACCACTCCTCGGTCAGTCCCTGGGCCCGTACGGCGCCCTTCACCTTGGGGCCGCGCGCGAGCAGTTCGACCCCGCGCAGCCGACCGAGCAGGGCCTCGCCGAGCCCCCACCCGTCGGCGGCCTCGATCCAGCCGCGGAAGCCGATCGCGGTGGTGGCGACCACGATGTCGGGCGCCTGGTCGATCAGCTCCTTGGTGGCGGCGAGGAGTTCGCTGTCGTCGGCGAGCGGCACGATGCGCAGGGCGGGCGCGTGCTGGACGACGGCGCCGCGTCGCTGGAGCAAAGCCCCGAGTTCGTCGGCCCGACGCGCGGCCGTCACGCCCACGGTGAACCCCGCGAGGGGGCCGCTGTCCTGCCCGGCCGGTCGCTGCTGTTCGTCGTCCATGGCTCTCGTCTCGCGCTGGGGGTCTATGTGCGGTCACCGCTGACCGAGCCTGTCAACACCCCGTGACAGGCTCGGTTCACCTTGATGTCACCCGTGTTACGTCAGACCTCGACGTAGCTGAGCTGCGGCTTCGCCTCTGCGGCAGTGGCCGTACGGGTCTGGGTGGCGGGGCCGCGAAGGTATACGGCCCAGGTCACCAGGAAGCACAGCGCGTAGAAGGCGAGGAAGGCGACGAAGGCGCCGGTGCCCGAGCCGTAGGACAGGAAGGACTGCCGGAAGGCGAGGTTGATGCCGACGCCGCCGAGCGCGCCCACCGCGCCGATGAGGCCCATGGAGGCGCCGGACAGCCGCCGCCCGTAGGAGGCCGCCGCCTCCCCTTCCAGTCCCTTGGCGACGGCCTTGGCCTGGAAGATGCCCGGGATCATCTTGTACGTCGAGCCGTTGCCGAGCCCGGTGAGCACGAACAGCGCGATGAACGCGATCGTGAACAGGGGAAGCGACTTCTGGGTGGAGGCGACGACGATGACACCGGTCGCGCCGGCCATGGCGACGAAGTTCCACAGCGTGATGCGCGCGCCGCCGTAGCGGTCGGCGAGCCAGCCGCCCACGGGCCGGATCAGCGAGCCGAGCAGCGGGCCGATGAAGGTGACGTAGGCCGCCTGCAGCGGGGTGCGGCCGAACTGGTTCTGGAGCACCTGCCCGAAGGCGAAGCTGTAGCCGATGAACGACCCGAAGGTGCCGATGTAGAGGAAGGACATGATCCAGGTGTGGGCGTCCTTCGCGGCGTCCCTGGCGGCGCCGGTGTCGTTCTTCACGGACGCGATGTTGTCCATGGAGACGGCGGCGAGCACGGCGGCTACGACGATCAGCGGAATGTAGATCCCCAGCAGGACCCTCGGTCCGCCGTTCGCGCCGATGATCGCGAGCGCCACGAGCTGGATGACGGGAACGCCGATGTTTCCGCCGCCCGCGTTGAGACCGAGCGCCCAGCCCTTCTTCCTCAACGGGAAGAAGGCGTTGATGTTGGTCATGCTGGAGGCGAAGTTGCCGCCGCCGATGCCGGCGAGCAGACCGACCAGCAGGAAGGTGTCGAACGAGGTCCCCGGCTTCATCACCGCGAACGCGGCGACGCTCGGGACGAGCAGCAGGCTCGCCGAGACGATGGTCCAGTTCCGGCCGCCGAAGATCGCCACCGCGAAGGTGTACGGCACCCGCACCACGGCTCCGACGAGCGTCACCATCGAGGTGAGCATGAACTTGTCGGCCGGGGTGAGCCCGTACTCGGGGCCCATGAAGAGCACCATCACCGACCACATGGTCCAGATCGAGAACCCGATGTGCTCGGAGAGCACGGAGAAGAGCAGATTCCGCCGGGCGACCTTCTCACCCGTCTCTTTCCAGAAGGTCTCGTCCTCCGGGTCCCACTTCTGGATCCAGCGGCCTCCCCTGCTCGGTGCGGGGGCTGTACTAGGGGCTGTCATGACGCCTCCACGGTTCTCCGGTGCGGTGCCCAGGTGTCGTACAACGACTGACTGAGTCCCGAAGGTAGGGAGGACGCGTTTCGAGGCTGTGGCTGTGAGTGACCGGAAAGGAACGTTGCTCTCACGAGAGCGAGGGGGCGACGGTGAGGACGTCCCGGGTGCCGTCGCCCCCTGCCCGTGTCCAGACCCGGTGAATTCCCGCTAGACCCGGTGGCTTCCCCGCGAGGCGCCCTTCTTCCTCTGCGCGCCGTCGGGCCACAGCCTCGGGCTGCGCTTGGCGGCGATGTCCTCGATCCAGCCGAAGGCCAGGATCGTCAGGCCGATGAGGGGCCAGACCAGGAGGAACATCCACACCATGTACGAGGAGTCGAGCGCGGCCACCGCGCTGTCGCTCTGCATGAACGGGAGGTTGTAGGCCTGGTCGATGATCGGGACCGTGGCCATGATCAGCATGTTGTGCCAGAGGTAGATCGTGACGGCCCGGTTGTTGGACAGGGTGATCAGCTTGTCCCAGCGGGCCAGCCGACCGGGGAGTTCCTGCCAGGACGGGGAGTACTGGAGCAGGATGACGACGAAGCCGAAGGACCAGGCCGCCTGGGCGAGGGGGATGTCGTTCAGGTCCCAGCCGTCGGGGCCCAGGTGTCCCGAGGCCCACCACAGGCCGAAGGCCATGAGCAGGGCCGAGCAGGAGATCGCCAGATAGCGGGGGACCCGTTGCAGAACGCCCTCGTGGTGGGCGAAGCCCAGGACCCAGCAGCCGCCGTAGACCGTGAAGTCGGAGAGCGCGTTGCCCGTCTCGCCGGGAATGGTGACCAGGCCGGTGCCGAGGACCGCCGTCAGGGCGAGGGGTGCCAGCAGCGTCGCCCAGGGCACCCTGCGGAAGGCCCACAGCAGCAGGGGCGAGGCGATCACGAACCACAGATAGGCGCGCAGGTACCAGAGCGGGCCCGCCGCCTGGACCGCCCAGGTGTCCTCCAGCAGGCCGGACTTGGAGCCGACGTGCCAGGGGAAGGGCGGGGCGCCGATCGGAATGACGTAGTCGATCAGCTTGACGAGGCCCCAGGTGCCGCCGTTGTCCGGGTCCTTCAGCACGTTCCAGCCGCCCGCGAACATCAGTGCGAGCGCCACCGCGCCGAACGCCCACAGGGGCGGCAGGAGGCGGCGGACACGGCCGCGGATCACACCGAGGGGCGGGCGGCTGAGCGAGCGGGCCATCAGCGAGCCGGCCAGCGCGAACATCACGCCCATGGAGGGGAAGAGGACCGTCAGCCACGCCCAGCCGAAGAGGTGGTAGACGACCACACGGACCAGGGCGATCGAACGCAGCAGGTCCAGGTAACGGTCACGGCCGGGCTTCTTGGGCGCGGGAGCGGACTGCGCGGCCGGTCCCGGGGCTGATCCCGGGGTGGGTGTCGGCGCGAATGTCGGCGCGGGTGTCGGCGATGGTGCCGGTTCGGGGTGGATCCGGGCCGATCCCAGCGGCGGTGTCGCACCCGCCGTGTACTCGTGCGTGGTCATGCGACCGGCCTCCGATCGTTCCCGCTCTGTGCCGTCCGCTGCCGCGGGATCGATCCCGGTGCCTCCACGACGCCCGTGCGCCGCAGCTTCTGCCAGCGCAGCCGGCCTCCGGTGAGCGCGGTGATCCAGGACTGGAGGAGGACCATGTACATCAACTGCCTGTAGAGAATCTGCTGGAGCGGGAGCGAGACGAGATACCTCATGCGCTCGCGGTCCAGCCGGAAGGCGTACGCCGCGCAGGCCGCCTGGACGGCAAGGACGCCCAGCCACGCGAGGACCGTCTTCTGCGTCGGGCCGAAGACGAGCCCGTACAGCAGGAAGACGTCGATCAGCGGAGCCAGCAGCGGGGCCAGGACCATGAACAGCGAGACCAGCGGCAGGCCCACCCGGCCGAAGCGGCCCGACGGGCCCCGTTCGACGAGCGCTCTGCGGTGCTTCCAGATCGCCTGCATCGTGCCGTACGACCAGCGGTAGCGCTGGGACCAGAGCTGCTGGACGGACTCCGGCGCCTCCGTCCACGCGCGTGCCTTCTCCGCGTAGACGACCCGCCAGCCGTCGCGGTGCAGGGCCATCGTGATGTCGGTGTCCTCGGCGAGTGTGTCGTCGCTCATGCCGCCGACCCGCTCCAGCGCGGAGCGGCGGAAGGCGCCGACCGCGCCGGGGATGGTCGGCATGCAGCCGAGGATGTCGTACATCCGGCGGTCGAGGTTGAAGCCCATCACGTACTCGATGTGCTGCCAGGCCCCGATGAGGGAGTCGCGGTTGCCGACCTTGGCGTTGCCCGCGACCGCGCCGACGCTCGGGTCGGCGAACGGCTGGACGAGTTCGCGGACGGTGGCCGGTTCGAAGACCGTGTCGCCGTCCATCATCACGACGATGTCGTGACGGGCGTTGGCCAGGCCCCGGTTGAGAGCCGCGGGCTTGCCCGCGTTGTGCTGGCGCACGACACGGACGTTCGGCAGCAGCAGGTCCTCGACGATCCGCGCCGTGCCGTCACTCGAACCGTCGTCGACGACCAGCACTTCGACGGGGTGTTCGCTCGCCATCAGGGAACGGACCGTGTTCTCTATGCACTTGGCCTCGTTGTACGCCGGCACGAGCACCGACACCGGTTCGGTGACCGGCGCCGGACCCCAGCGGAAGTCCGTGCGACGCACCCGGCGGGCGTGCAGGGCGGACAACAGGAGCATCATGCCGAAGCGGGTGAAGACGAGCACGCCGATGATCGCGATGCCGACGACCAGGACGTCGGTGACGTCGTCGGAGGCGCGCACCAGGTAGACCCAGGCCTTGCCCTTCCACAGTTCGAGGCCGGTGACCTGGGTGTGCGCGCTGGGTGCGTCGAGGGCCTCGGTGAGGTTCTGGAACCGGTACCCGCGCTCCTGAAGCTCCGGCAGGAACCTGTCCAGCGCCTGCACGGTCTGGTGGCGGTCGCCGCCGGAGTCGTGCATCAGGACGATCGCGCCCTTGCCGCCCTTGGGCGTGGCGTTGCGGATGATCCGGTCGACGCCCGGCTTCTGCCAGTCCTCGCTGTCGGTGTTGTTGACGACGGTGATGTAACCGCGCGTCCCGATGTACTCCGTCACCGGCCACGACTTGTTGTCCATGGCGTCCGCGAAGGACGAGTACGGCGGCCGGAAGAGCGAGGTGCGGATGCCCGCCGCCCCGGCCAGCGCCAGCTGGTTCTGGGAGAGCTCCCAGTCGATGCGCTTCGTGGACTGGAAGGAGAGGTCGGGGTGGTTGAAGGTGTGCAGGCCGACCTCGTGGCCCTCCGCGACCATGCGCTTCACGAGCTCCGGATAGCGCGAGGTCATGGTGCCGGTGACGAAGAAGACGGCGTGGGCGTGGTGCTTCTTCAGGACGTCGAGAACCTTGGGTGTCCACGTGGGGTCCGGGCCGTCGTCGAAGGTGAGGACGAGCCGGTGGTCGGGGACGGTCAGGCTGTTCGTGCGGCCACCGCGGGTGTCGATGACCGGGCCGCCGTCGAGGATCTTGTCCGGCACCTTGTCGGTGGCGGCCTCGGGCTGGATGCGGTGGTCGGCGAGGATCTCGCTGTGCACATAGCCGCGCAGCATCAGCATCGCCAGCATGGCGATGAGGAGCAGCGAGGGCAGCAGCCAGCGCATGGGCAGCCGTCGGCGCCGGACATCGGGTGCCGGACGCCGCGCACGGGGAGCGGGCCCGTGCGCGTTGGGGCGGGATGCCATCA
Organism: Streptomyces sp. NPDC096311; assembly: GCF_044763085.1. Lineage (NCBI taxonomy): Bacteria > Bacillati > Actinomycetota > Actinomycetes > Kitasatosporales > Streptomycetaceae > Streptomyces > Streptomyces sp. NPDC096311. The sequence continues at coordinate 94,286 of NZ_JBIWFN010000012.1, read as the reverse complement.
GAGGATGTTCTCCAGGTTCTGCGGGGTCGCCGGGCTCACCGGGTTCTCCGGGGACGAGGAGTTGGTGATGCCGGGCTCGGAGGCGATGGGGCCCGGTTCTACGGGGCTGTCGGCGACCGTGCCGGTGCCGTCGGCGCCGACCGTGCTCTCCGAGGGGCTCGGCGAGGCGGCGCCGTCCTCGGAGGGGCTGGGGTCGGGCGAGTCGGACACCGGGAGGGACGGCGGGGTGACGGGGTCCTTGGTGGTGCTGGTGCTCGGTTTCGGCCTGGTGGTGGCGGACGTCGAGGGCTTCGGATCCGCGGACGTGCCCGGGTCGGTGGCGCTCACGGAGGCGCCCGGTGTCGGGCTGACGCCCGGTGCGGGGGCCGTACCGTCGCTCGCCGAGGCGCTCGCGCCGGGCGCGGCGCCGCTCGCACCGGACGGCGACACCGAATCGGTGGGCAGCGGCGAGGTGTCGACCTTCCCGGCCGGCGTGTCGTCCTGCTGGCCCGGTACCGGCAGCCAGGGCGCGTTGGAGTTGCCGGACAGGAGGGTGGCGACGATGACGACGGCGTACACCGCGCAGGCGATGCCGACGAGGATGCCGAGCCGGCGGAACCTGCGGCTGCGGCGGCCGGACTCGTCCACGAACACCGGGCCGTCCGAGCCGTCCTGGACGCCCGGAGCGTCCTTGGCCTGCTGAACCAGCCAGTCCTCCGTCTTCCGCCGTCCGACTCCGTCGAGTTGAACCGTCACCTCGTGCGGATCGTGGGTGTGTCCCGGCTCACCGGACTGCTCCCAGGACGCGGCAGCGGACCCACCGGTCGTGTCGGCCCCACGGCCCACGATCGCCCGACCGTCCCCATGGCCCCGACCGAGCGTGTCCGCCCTGCGCTCCACAACCGGCCAGCCGCCCCCCTGGGGTCGGCTGGGCGTGTCGGACCCACCGGGCGTGTCGAATCGGCTGGGCGTATCGGAACGGCTGGACATGTCGGAACGGCTGGGCGTATCGGAACGGCTGGGCGTGTCGGGTCGACCCAGGGTGTCAGGTCGGCCGAAGGCGTCGGGGCGACCGAGGGTGTCAGGTCGACCGAGGAAGTCGGGGCGCCTGCGCGCGTCCGGCCAGCCGCCCGTGGCCGGCCGATCGTCCTTGCCGACGCGTCGATCGGCTCCGGCACGGTCGCGCGGACCGGCGGGCTGATCAGGCGCCTCGGCGCGCTGATCCGTCCTGGCGCGGTCACGTGGACCGGCGGGCTGGTCGGGTACTCCGGCGAGTCGATCCGGTGCGATGCGGTCACGCGGACCGGCGAGTTGATCTGGCGCCTCGGCGCGCCGATCCGCCCCGGCACGGTCACGCGGACCGCCAGGCTGGTCGGGTACTCCGGCGCGCTGATCCGATGCACTGCGGTCACGCGGACCGGCGGGCTGGTCGGGCGCCCCGGCGCGCCGATCCGCCCCGGCACGGTCGCGCGGACCGGCGGGCTGGTTGGGCACCCCGGCAAGGTCGTCCGGTCCAGCGGTCCGGTCGGGCACCCCGGTCGCGGCGTCCGATCCGACCGCCACGTCGGCAACCCCGGCACGACGGTTCAACCCAGCACGGCCCACCGCCCCGGCCCGGCCGGCCACCCCGGCCCCCAGGGCAGCCTCTTCTCCCCGGTCCACTCCAGTACGGTCACGCGGCCCGGCAGGCTGACCGGGCACCCCGGCAAGGTCGTCCGGTCCGGCCGCCCGGTCGACAACCCCTGCACGACGGTCCGACCCAGCACGGCGGACCGCCCCGGCCTGCAGGTCCGCGTCGTCTCCATGGTTCGCCTCGTCGTGGCGCTCCGCGCCGAGGCCGTCGGCGCCCGCGTCGTCGTCCGCGCGCACCCGACCGTCCACATCGAACCGTCGCTCAACGCCGCCCCGACCACCGGCACCGGACGATCTGCCCGCACCGGACAACCCCTCAGAACCGGACGAACGGCCCGCGCCCGGCAACCGGCCCGCGCCGAACGCACCCTCTGCGCCCGATCCACGTTCCGCGCCCGATCCACGTTCCGCGCCCGATCCACGTTCCGCGCCAGTTCCCGTACCGGCGCCCGGTCGGCCTTCGCCGCCAGCTCCAGGCTCTCTTTCGACACCGCGTTCGACATCGGTGTCGGATTCCGCTTCCGCGGCGAGCCGCACGGCGGCGGCGCCCGCGATCTGGGGCCACGTCGACGTCGCACGGGCGGCCTCGGGCCACACCACCGACTCTCCGGATCCCGTCGGCGCGGTCGGCGCAGCCGACTCCCCGCCCCCACGCCCGTCCGCCTGATCGATATCTCGGCGATCAGGTTGGGCGTCTTCTCGCCACTTCTCCACGCGCACGCACATCCCCCCAGGGACAGGTTTCGGGTGCGCGCACGACTCCGGGCATTACGTACATGTCGTTCGGAACGAGCCCCCACCCGTCCCGAGCGCCCCCCTATTACCACACTGCACCCGGACCATGAATGTAGCGCATGGGGAAGACCCGTGTGCTTATGTGTCAATCCTGTCTCCCCATCACCAGCTCATCACTGGCCGGAATCCAACCGTCCGCGGGGCGCCGCAGCCACCCTTCCTCGGCAGCCAGCTCGCCGGCCGCTCGTCGAAGGGCATCGATCCCGGGGTGCACCAGCCCCTTTCGCCACACCAGTGACACGGGTGACAACGGAACAGGCCCAACGAGAGGTTTCCGCACGGTTTCAGACATGGCCGGAAAATCGACCACAGCAAGGACAGGATTCCGCTTCTTGGCCATGACCCGCCGGAACTCATCGGCTCCGACGGCCACCGGCGCGGGTGGCGCCAGCGCGATACCGCGTCCCTCGAAAAGGTGAAGCGCCAAGTCGGTCCATTCCCGCGTCCGCGGGTTCCCCGCCCCGGCGTACACGGTCTCGCCCGCGAGCGCGTCGAGCGGCACCGCGTCCAGGCCGGCGAGGTGATGGTCCTCGGGCAGCACGACGGCCATCGGCTCGTACCGTACGGGCTGCTGTTCGAGCCGCGCCCGGACCGCCGGATCGAGGCCCGCGAACCGTCCGAACGACGCGTCCAGGCGGCCCGCGAGGATCTCCCCCGCCGCGCCGGTCAGCCCGCTCTCGAAGCGGGCCATCAGCTCGCAGTCGGGCGCGAGCGCACGGGCCCGGTCCAGGACGCGGCCGGAGACGAGGCCCGGGGAGTTGACGTCGACGAGCAGCGGCCGCTCCGGTCCGTCCCCCGCGAACGCGGACAGCAGCGCGTCCTGCGCCTCCAGCACCCGCCGCGCGTACGGCACCAGCCGCTCACCGTCGGCGGTCAGCGTCACCTGCCGGGTCGTGCGCACGAACAGCTCCGCCCCGAGTTCGCGCTCCAGTCGCCGGATGTCGCGACTGAGGGCCTGTTGGGCGACGTACAGCCGGGCGGCGGCCCGCGTGAAGTGCAACTCCTCGGCGACGACGAGGAACCCGCGTAGGAGTCGGGGGTCGAGAGAGCGGTGAGGGAGGCTAGGAGAGCGGTCGGCAGGGGCGGGCATCACGCGAACTTACAACGCAGGTGCGTCAATGGCCGCGGAGTAGGTGTTGGACGCTCCACCCCGCGCCCGGCGACGGTTGGCCCATGCCGCAACAGCCCTCCGAGCACGCGTCCCTGCCCCTGCTCACCGCCACCGGCGACAGCCTGGTGATCGCCGACTTCCGGCCCCGCCGTCAGAAGGCCCCGCCCCGCCGGACAACCCCCTACCGCCGCCTCTTCACCATCCCCGGCACCCGCGCCTTCACCGTCGGAAACCTGCTCGCCCGGCTCCCCATGGGGATGTTCAGCGTCAGCGCGGTGATCATGATCGCGGGCTCGCGCGGCTCGTACGCCCTCGCCGGCGCCGTGACGGCGACCGGTCTCGCGGCGACCGCGCTGGTCGCCCCCTGGACCGCACGGCTCGTCGACCGCCACGGTCAGGCCCGGATCGCGGTGCCGGCCACCGCCTTCGCCCTGCTGGGAAGCGTCGCGCTGCTGCTGTGCGTGCGTTTCGGGGCGCCGGACTGGACCCTGTTCGCCGCGTACGCCGCCACGGCCACCACCCCCAACACGGGCGGCATGTCACGCGCCCGCTGGGCCCACCTCCTGCGGGACGACCCGGCCGCCGCGCACACCGCGAACTCCTTCGAACAGGCCGCGGACGAGCTGTGTTTCATGCTGGGCCCGGTGTGCGCGGCCTTCCTGTGCGGGACGTTCTTCCCGGAGGCGGGCACGCTGGTGGCCGGCGTGCTGATGATGACCGGTGTGCTGATCTTCGCCGCCCAGCGTTCGACGGAGCCGCCGCCCCAGCCCCGTACGCCGTCCAAGTCCCCTCTCCTGGCCACCGGAATGCCGCCTCTGCTCCTCTGTTTCCTCGCCACCGGTGCCGTCTTCGGATCGATGGAGGTCGTCACGATCGCCTTCGCGGACGCACAGGGGCATCGGTCGGCGGCGGGCGCGGTGCTCGCCCTCCAGGCGGCGGGATCGTGCGTGGCGGGGCTGCTGTACGGGGCGCGGAAGCCGACCGGTCCGGCCGAGCGGCGCCATCCGTGGTGTCTCGCCGCCATGACGGCCCTCATGGCCCTCCCCCTGCTCGCGGCCTCCCTGACCGCCTCGCTCCCGGCGCTCGCGGGCGCACTGCTGCTCGCCGGGGCCGCGACCGCGCCGACCATGGTCACCGGCATGGCCCTCGTCCAGGGGCGCACTCCCGAGGGCCGGTTGAACGAGGGCATGACCCTCGCGGTGACGGGCCTGCTCGGCGGCATCGCCTGCGGCTCGGCGACCGGCGGCTGGATGGTCGAACACGTCTCGGCGACGGCGGGGTTCGGGGTGCCGGTCGCGGCGGCGGGAAGCGCGCTCGCGATCTCCCTCACGATCCCCCTGGTGTCCGACCCGCCGAACCGCCGCCAGTCCCTCGGCCCCAATTCCGACGCACCCCATTGACGCGCCCGGGACCCCCACATACCTTCCCCCGTCGAAGCGCTTCGACGTCACGCATCGAAACGATTCGACGAACGCTGCGTGACGGTCCCGAAACCCATCCAACTCCCCCGGAGGCAATGGATGTTGACGACACGAAGGCGTGCGGTGGCGACGGCGGCGGTGGCCCTGGCGGGCTCCCTGCTGCTGGCGTCCTGCGGCAGCTCGGACAGCGGTTCCTCGGACGGCAAGACACTGAAGCTGTGGCACTACGAAGCGCCGGACAGCGCCATGGGCGTGGCCTGGAACGAGGCCATCAAGGAGTTCGAGGCAAAGCATCCCGGCGTCAAGGTGAAGTTCGAGGAGAAGGGCTTCGAGCAGATCCAGAAGACGGCCCCGATGGTCCTCAACTCGAACGACGCGCCCGACCTCATGGAGTACAACAAGGGCAACGCAACGGCCGGGCTGCTCTCCAAGCAGGGGCTTCTCACCGATCTGACCGCCGAGGCGACCAAGCGCGGCTGGGACAAGAAGCTCAGCGCGGGTGTGCGCACCACCAGCCAGTACGACACCAACGGGGTCATGGGCTCCGGCAAGTGGTACGGCGTGCCCAACTACGCCGAGTACACGATGGTGTTCTACAACAAGGACCTCTTCAAGAAGTACGGCATCGCCGAGCCCACCACCCTCGACCAGCTCACCGCCGCCATGGACACGTTCGTGTCGAAGGGCATCACCCCGCTGGCGAACGCGGGCGCCGAGTACGTCGCCCAGCAGTACCTGTACCAGCTCGCCCTCTCCCAGGCCGACCGCTCCTGGGTCGACAAGTACGAGCTCTACAAGGGCAAGACGGACTTCCACGACGCCGCCTGGACGTACGCCGCAACGACCTTCGCCGACTGGGTGAAGAAGGGCTACATCAGCAAGAAGTCCACCTCGCTCAAGGCTGAGGACGCGGGCGTCTCCTTCATCCAGGGCAAGAGCCCGATCCTGTTCAGCGGCAGCTGGTGGTACGGGCGCTTCCAGACGGAGAACAAGTTCGACTGGGGCACCTTCCTCTGGCCCGGCAGCAACCTCACCCTCGGCTCCGGCGGCAACCTCTGGGTCGTCCCCAAGGGCGCCAAGAACAAGGACCTCGCCTACGACTTCATCGACATCACCATGTCGCAGAAGATCCAGAACCTGCTCGGCAACAAGGGCGGGGTCCCGGTGGGCGCCGACACCGCCGCCATCACCGACCCCAAGGCCAAGACCCTGATCGCCGACTTCAACACGCTCTCCGGCAAGGACGGTCTGGCCTTCTACCCGGACTGGCCGGTCGCCGGCTTCTACGACGTCCTCGTCTCCGAGACCCAGAAGCTGATCACGGGGAGCGAGAAACCGGACGCCTATCTGAGCGCGCTGCAGACGGCGTACGACAAGGGCGCGCCGAAGACATGACGGTCACCGTCGAACGGGGCGGCCGGGTCGTCCGGAGGCACCACCGGCACCACGGCCGTACGACGCGCCCGCGCCGCCCCCACTCCTCCTACGCCCTCTTCCTGCTCCCCGGCGTCCTCGCCTTCCTCGCCGTGATCGTCGTCCCGTTCCTGATGAACACCGGCGTGAGCTTCACCGACTGGCAGGGCGTCGGCTCGCCGAAGTGGTCGGGGCTCGCCAACTACCGCGAGCTGACGCACGACTCCGAGTTCTGGGCGTCCTTCCGGCACAGCTTGTTCATGGTCGTCGCCATGGCCGCCGTACCGACGGTCCTCGGGCTCGTGCTGGCCGCCGCCCTCTTCGACTTCGTCGGCAAGCACTTCGGCACGAAGATCGCCGCTGTCCTGCGCGCCTGTTTCTACCTCCCCCAGGTCCTGCCCATCGCCGTCGCCGGCATCGTCTGGAGCTGGATCCTCGCCCCCGACAACGGCTCCCTGAACGCACTTCTGAAGGCGGTGGGCCTCGGCTCGCTCCAGCGGGACTGGCTCGGCGACCCCGACTTCGCCCTCTACAGCGTCATGGGCGTGATGGTGTGGGTCCAGATCGGCTTCCCGCTGGTCGTCTTCATGGCGGGGCTGCAACGCGTCGACCCGCAGCTGTACGAGGCGGCGGAGCTGGACGGCGCGGGCTGGTGGCGCCGCTTCTGGCACATCACGCTGCCGCAGATCCGCCCGGAGATCTACGTCGTCCTCCTCTGGTGCACGATCGCCGCGCTCAAGGTGTTCGGCGCGGTGTACGTCCTCACCAAGGGCGGTCCCGGCGGCGCGACCGACGTGCCGTCCTACTTCTCCTTCGCCACCTTCTTCGAGAAGACCCAGGTCGGCTACGGCGCGGCGATCTCCACCGTGCTGACCGTGATCATCCTCGTACTCGCCCTGATCGGCCTGAAGCTCCAGACCCGCGCCGAGGACGCCGAGGAAGGACTCCGCGCATGACCGCCGTACGCCGCTATCCCGTCCTCGTGGCCCTGATCATCGCGGCCCTGTTCATGGTGCTGCCCTTCGGCATCGTCGCGATCAACGCGGTCAAGTCCCCCGCCGAGTACTCGTCGAACGGACCCCTCAGCCTGCCCCACGGCCTCTACCTCGACGGCCTCAAGGACTTCTGGCAGCGCGTCGACTACGGCCAGAAGCTGGTCAACTCGATCCTGATCTCCGGCTCGGTGGCGATCGGCGCCGCCGTGCTGTCCGTCCTGAACGCGTACGCGATCGGCATCGGCCGCATCAAGGGCCGCACCTGGGTCCTCGCCTTCTTCGTGCTGGCGAACATGCTGCCGCAGGAGGCGCTGGTCTATCCGATCTACTACCTGAGCAAGCAGGCGGGCCTCTACGACACCCGGCTCAGCGTGATCATCGTGTTCACGGTCGTCCAGGCGGCCTTCGGCACGTATCTCCTGTCCTCCGTCCTCGGGCGGTTCCCGCGCGAGATCATCGAGGCCGCCCGGATCGACGGGGCGAACCAGTGGCAGGTGCTGTGGCGGATCGTGGTCCCCGTCAGCCGCCCCACCATCGGTGTCCTCCTGGTCTTCTTCTTCATCTGGACCTGGAACGAGTTCCTGCTGCCGCTGGTCATGCTGATCTCCAACGACAACCAGACGGTGTCGGTGGCGCTCGGCGTCCTCCAGGGCCAACGCCTGATGGACGCGACCATGACCAACGCGGCGGCCCTCCTGGGCGTGCTCCCCGCGATCGTCTTCTTCCTCGTCTTCCAGCGGACACTGACCCGCGGCATCGCCGTGGGCGCGGTCAAGTAAGGGGTGTGGGCGTGAAGTTCACCGACGGCTACTGGCTGCTGCGCGAGGGCGTCACCGCGGCCCACCCGGTCGAGGTCCTCGACGTCAGCGCGTCCGACGCAACCCTCGACATCCACGCGCCGACCCAGCCCATCCGCCACCGCGGCGACCTGCTGAAGGGACCGGTCGTGACGATCAGCGCGCACGCGCCGATGCCGGACGTCATCGGCGTCACGTTCACGCACTTCCAGGGCGAGGAACCGCGCGGCCCCCGCTTCGAAGTCCACCGGAGCGAGTTCGTCCCCACCGTGGAGCACGACGACGAGCACGCGACGCTCACCGCGGGCGACCTGTCCGTCCGGGTGTCCCGCACCACCCCCTGGCACGTCGACTTCCTCGCCCACGGCCGTGTCCTCACCACCAGCGGCCCCAAGGGCATGGGCATCATGCGGGACGCGGCCGGCGCCCACTATCTGCGCGAGCAGCTGAACCTCGGGGTCGGCACCCAGGTCTACGGCCTCGGCGAGCGCTTCGGCCCGCTCGTCAAGAACGGCCAGGTCGTGGACATGTGGAACGCCGACGGCGGTACGGCGACGGAACAGGCGTACAAGAACGTGCCCTTCTATCTGACGGACGCGGGCTACGGGGTCTTCGTCGACCACCCGGGCCGTGTCTCCTTCGAGGTCGCTTCGGAAGCGGTCTCCCGGGTCCAGTTCAGCGCCGAGACACAGCAGTTGACGTACTACGTGATGTACGGGCCGAGCCCGAAGGACATCCTGCGCAAGTACACCCGGCTCACCGGCCGCCCGGCCCTCCCGCCCGCCTGGTCCTTCGGCCTGTGGCTGTCGACGTCCTTCACCACCTCCTACGACGAGGCCACCGTCACCTCGTTCATCGACGGCATGCGGGAGCGCGAACTCCCCCTCTCGGTCTTCCACTTCGACTGTTTCTGGATGCGCGAGTTCAACTGGTGCGACTTCCGGTGGGACCCGCGCGTCTTCCCCGACCCGGAAGGCATGCTGACCCGGCTGAAGGACAAGGGCCTGCACATCTGCGTGTGGATCAACCCGTACATCGCGCAGCGCTCCCCGCTCTTCGCCGAGGGCAAGGCCCTGGGCCATCTGCTCAGGAAACCCGACGGCAGTGTGTGGCAGTGGGACCTGTGGCAGCCGGGCATGGCGCTGGTCGACTTCACCAGCCCGGCCGCCCGCGACTGGTACGCCTCGAAACTGGAGGCGCTGCTCGACCAGGGCGTCGACTGCTTCAAGACCGACTTCGGCGAGCGGGTCCCCGTCGACGTGGCGTACACCGACGGCGCCGACCCGGAACGCATGCACAACTACTACACCTACCTCTACAACCGCACGGTCTTCGAAGTGCTGCGCAAGCACCGGGGCGAGGCGGAGGCCGTCGTCTTCGCGCGCTCGGCGACCGCCGGAAGCCAGCAGTTCCCGGTGCACTGGGGAGGCGACTGCGAGGCGACGTACGCGTCGATGGCGGAGTCGCTGCGCGGCGGGCTGAGTCTCGGCATGTCGGGGTTCGGGTTCTGGAGCCACGACATCGGCGGCTTCGAGGGAACACCGACACCGGCCCTCTTCAAACGGTGGATCGCCTTCGGGCTCCTCTCCTCCCACAGCCGGCTGCACGGCTCGTCCTCCTACCGGGTGCCGTGGCTGTTCGACGAGGAGGCCGTGGACGTGCTGCGGCTGTTCACCCGGCTGAAGCTCGGCCTCATGCCGTATCTGTACGAGGTCGCCCGCGCCGCCCACGCGGAGGGCGTGCCGATGATGCGGGCGATGGTCCTCGAATTCCCCGACGATCCGGGGTGCGCGCACCTGGAACGGCAGTACATGCTCGGCCCGGACATGCTGGTCGCGCCCGTCTTCAGCGACGAGGGAGACGTCTCCTACTACGTTCCGGACGGCACCTGGACCCATTTCCTCACGGGGCGCACGGTGACCGGTCCGCGCTGGGTGCGCGAGCGGCACGGCTTCAGCAGCGTGCCGCTGCTGGTGCGGCCGGGCGCGGTGATCCCGGTGGGCGCGGTGGACGACCGGCCCGACTACGTGTACGCCGACGGGGTCACGCTCAGGGCGTACGGGCTGGAGCGGGGCGCTCAGGTGACCGTGCCGGTCGGCGACGTGACCTTCACCGTCGTACGGGAAGGAGACACGCTCCGGGCGTCCTGCAGTGATCCCTCGGCACCCTGGGGGCTGGCCTCCGGGGAGCGGACCGCGCGGGCACGGGCGGGGACCGGGTTCCTCACGGTGGAGCCGGCCTGATGGTGAAGATCACCGATGTGGCGCGGCACGCGGGGGTCTCCCCCAGCACCGTCTCCTACGCCCTGAGCGGCAAGCGCCCCATCTCCGAGGAGACCCGACAGCGCATCGAGGCCAGCATCCGCGAACTGGGCTACCGCCCGCACGCCGGGGCGCGCGCCCTCGCGAGCAGCCGGTCCAACGTCCTGGCCCTGGTGGTGCCGCTGCGGGCGGGCATCCATGTGCCGGTGGTGATGCAGTTCGCGGTGTCGGTGGTGACGGCGGCGCGCAGGCACGATCACGACGTCCTGCTGCTGACGCAGGAGGAGGGCGAGGAGGGGCTGCGGAGGGTCGCGGACACCGCGCTGGTGGACGCGCTGATCGTGATGGACGTCCAGCTGCACGACCCCAGGCTGCCGCTGCTGCGCGCCCTGGACCGCCCCTCGGTCCTCATCGGGTTCCCTGCCAGGCCCGCCGGGCTGACCTGCATCGACCTGGACTTCAAGGCGGCGGGCGAGCTGTGCGTCGAGCGGCTGGCGGGGCTCGGGCACCGCGTCGTGGCGCTGGTCGGGTCGCCGCCCGAGGTGTACGTACGGGGGACGGCGTTCGCCCAGCGTGTGGTGGAGGGCTTCACCGCCGCCGCGGACCGGGGCAGGCTTGCGTCCTCCGTCCACCCCTGCGAGGCCTCGCCCGCCGCCGCCCGCCGGGTCGCCGAACAGCTCCTGCGCGAACAGCCGGCGCTCACCGGCGTCGTCGTGCACAACGAACCGGTCCTGGAACCGCTGATCGACGCCTTCGAACAGCTCGGTCTGCGCGTCCCCGTCGACCTCTCCGTCACCGCGATCTGCCCGGACGAGCTCGCCGAGAACGTCCGCGTCCCCGTCACCTCCGTCGCCATCCCGTCCACCGAGGTGGGCGCGCGGGCGGTGGATCTGCTGATGAAGAAGCTGGGCGGCACCGACGTACCCGAGGCCACGCTCCTCGCACCCCGGCTGACGGAACGCGCGAGTACCGCACCGCGCACGCTGACCCCTTGAGGAGCCGTGACATGAGGAAAGGCAAGAGAAGCAAGGGAAACAGAGGAAACAGGACAAGACAGCGGGCCTCCCTCGTCCTGGCGCTGGCGCTGACCGCCGGTCTGACAGCCATCGTTCCGGCAGGGGCGGACGACCCCGCGTACGCCTTCCGCAACCCCCGCCTCCCCGTCACCGCACGCGTGAACGACCTGCTGGGGAGGCTGACCCTCGACGAGAAGGTCTCCCTCCTCCACCAGTACGAGCCCGCGATCCCCCGCCTCGGCATCCAGTCCTTCCGCACCGGCACCGAGGCCCTGCACGGCGTCGCCTGGCTCGGCAGGGCGACCGTCTTCCCGCAGGCGATCGGTCTCGCCTCCACCTGGGACCCGGCACTGATCCAGCAGGTCGGCTCGGCGGTCGGCGACGAGGCGCGCGGCTTCCAGCAGGAACGCCCCGACGGCTGGGGCCTCAACCTGTGGGCGCCCGTGGTCAACCTGCTGCGCGACCCGCGCTGGGGACGCAACGAGGAGGGCTACTCCGAGGACCCGTATCTCACCGGTTCGATCTCCACGGCGTACGGCGAGGGCCTGACCGGCGGCGACCCCGACCACCTCAAGACGGCCCCCACCCTCAAGCACTACCTCGCCAACAACAACGAGGTGAACCGCGCGACCACGTCCTCCGACCTGCGCCCACGCGTCCAGCACGAGTACGACGAGGCGGCCTTCAGACCGGCGGTCGAGGCGGACGCGACGACGGGCGTGATGGCCTCGTACAACCTGGTCAACGGCCGCCCCGACACGGTGAACCCGGACCTCGGCGACGTCGTACGGACGTGGACCTCCCGAGACCTCCTGAACGTCACCGACGCCTTCGCCCCGGGCAACCTGCTCCCCGGCACCCAGAACTACTACGACACCCTCGCCGAGGGCGACGCGGCGGCGCTCAAGGCGGGCATCGACAGCTTCACGGACAACAACGGCGACTCGGCCCCGACGACCACGGCCATCAAGTCGGCTCTGAGTACCGGCCTGTTGAAGGAGTCGGACGTCGACACGGCCGTCTCCCACGTCCTCGCCGTCCGCGTCCGGCTCGGCGAGTTCGACCCGAACGGCGGCAGATACGGCTCGATCGACCAGTCGGTCATCAACAGCCCGGCCCACCAGAAGCTGGCCCGCGAGGCGGCGGCGGAGAGCGCGGTCCTGCTCAAGAACGACGGCGTACTGCCCTTGAAGGCCGCGGCGAAGAACGTGGCCGTGGTCGGCCCGCTCGCCGACACCCTCTACACGGACTGGTACTCGGGCACGCTGCCGTACGCGGTCACGCCTGCCGACGGCATCGCCACGAAGCTGGGCACCTCGGTGGGGAGCAGCGAGGGCGTCGACCGCATCGCGCTGAGGGACACGGCGACGGGGAAGTACGTGACGGCGGGCGCGGCGGAGGCCGGCGGGGCCCTGAAGGAGAGCACCGAGACAGGGGTGGCGGCCCAGTTCGACGCGTTCGACTGGGGCTCAGGCATCGTGACCCTGCGCTCGGCCGCCAACGGCAAGTACGTCGGCTACAACTGGTCGAACTTCGTCAACGACCAGGTCCAGCCCAACGGTTGGTACGTCCAGCAGCAGTTCAAGCTGGAGCGGCAGGACGACGGCACGTACCTGCTCCGGTACGCCGGATACGAGACCACCGAGTCCTGGTGGTCGAACCCGGTCTACCTCGGCCCGACGGGCCCCGACGGCACCCTGGGCCTGGTCGAGAAGTCGGGGGCCGCCCACTACTCCAAGGACGTCGTCCGCAGCGGCGTGGACGAGGCCGTGGCCGCGGTGCGGGGCAAGGACACGGCGGTGGTCGTGGTCGGCTCGATGCCCGCGATCAACGGCCGCGAGGCCCACGACCGTACGGACATGGGCCTGGCCCCGTCGCAGGAGGCCCTGGTCAGGGCGGTGCGCGCGGCCAATCCGAAGACGGTCGTGATCGTGGAGAACAGCTACCCGACCACCCTCGGCACCCTCCAGAAGGAGGTCCCGGCCCTCCTGTGGAGCACCCACGCGGGCCAGGAGACGGGCAACGCGCTCGCCGACGTCCTCTACGGCGACACGAACCCGGCGGGCCGCCTCACCCAGACCTGGTACCGGTCGGCATCGGACCTCCCCTCGATCCTCGACTACGACATCATCAAGTCCGACCGCACCTACCAGTACTTCAAGGGGCGGACGCTCTATCCCTTCGGCTACGGCCTGTCGTACACGACGTTCCGCTACGGCGTGCTGAAGAGGGTGGACGGCGGCTACGAGGTGGCGGTCACGAACACGGGCAAGCGGGCGGGCGACGAGGTCGTCCAGCTCTACACCCACCAGCGGGCGTCGAGGGACAAGGAGCCCCTGAAGCAGCTGAAGGCGTACGCGAGGGTGTCCCTGAAGCCCGGGGAGACGAAGACGGTCCGGCTGAAGGTCCCTGCGAAAGACCTCGCGCACTGGGACGTCACCCGCTCGAAGTGGGTGGTGGAGAGCGGCACGTACGACGTCCTGGTCGGCGCCTCGTCCTGCGACATCCGCTCCCGGACGTCATGGACGGTACGGGGCGAGACGATCCCGCCCCGGGACCTCACGAAAGTGACCCGGGCGGAGAACTTCGACGACTACTCCCCCGGATCCGTCCGTCTGGTCGACGAGTCGAAGGCGCGCGGGACGGCGGTGGGCGCGACGGCCGACGGGGCCTGGCTGAAGTTCGCGGACGCCCAACTGGGTTCTGGAGTGTCCGAGTTCAGCGCACGCGTCGCCGGTTCGTCCGGCACGGTCGAGGTCCGGCTGGGTTCGCCGACCGGCCCGCTCGTCGGCACCGCTCGTACGGGCGGCACGGCATCCCCGTACGACTACACGACGGTGACCGCCGCCCTCACCGGCGCGGCGAAGGGGCGTACGGGCGTGTATCTGGTGCTGAGCGGGGGTGTGCGGCTGTCCACGTTCACCCTGCGCTGAGGCGGGTCAGCCGGTCTCGATCAGGTGATCCACGTCGGAGACGTGATACTCGCCGTACCCGAAGCGCTCGCCGATCGCCTGGTACCGGTCGTACTGCTCCTGCGTGAGTCGCACGGACAGCGTGTTCAGGACGCGGAGGAACAACCGGAACCCGAGATCGGGATCGATCCGGGTGACCACGTGTTCCAGCGCGTCCATGACGTCCGCGGCGGGAACAGGATGCCAGTGGCGGCCGGCGGCCTTGTCCGCCACCGCGGGCGCTGTCTCCCGCACTTCCCGCAGCACCGTGTCGGCGAGTTCGGTGCGGGCGGGCGCCACAACGGGTGTGTACGCGGGAGCGGCCTCCCTCAGCCGCTCCCGGCACACGTCCTCGATCAGCCGAAGCCAGTCCCGGCCGTCGGTACTCCCCGGCCTGTCCGCGGCGCCGGCCCACAGGGCGGTGACCGCGGCGTCGGGCAGTGCGGACCGCAGCAGCCGGAGCGCGTCCTCCAGGAGGACGGCCGCCGCGGAGCCCGGGGTCTGCCCGATGTCGTCGCCCTCGGCTGCTTTCCGGATCTCCTCCCGGCTTTCACGCCAGTCCTGATGGGCCTGCCCGGCGAGGTGGGAGAACCCGAAGTCCCAGGTGGCATCGCGGCGGGCGGTGTCGAGGGGCGGCCACGCGACGTCGAGACCGCAGTCGATGAGCGCAGCGGGGTGGCCGAACCTCTCACCGAGCGCTTGGAACCGGTCGTACCGCGCCTTTTCCATCCGCACGGAGTGCACCTTCAGCGCGCGCAGGAACAAGCGGAAGCCGAGCTCGGGATGCACGCGGACGGCCACTTCTTCGAGGGCCGACAGGGTGTCGGGGGAAGGGAACCGGGTGTCGGGGGAAGGGAGGGAACCGGCCGACGGCTCGCGACAGGACCGTATTTCCGCGATCTCCGCGATCTCCGCGACTACGTCGTCACGCACCTCGTCGGCCGCCGGCCGCCAGGCGCCCCACCACGAGGAAGGCGCCGGGCGCCGCCCGGGGATTTTCCGGGGCGGGCGTGCGGCGCAGGTCTCGTCGATGCGCCGCAGCCAGTCACGGGCGCTCATGCCGTGCGCCGCGGGATCCCACCCGCCCCCGGCGGCCGCCCGCCACACGGCCTGGATCGCCTCGTCCGCCAGCGGGGACTCGACGAGCCCGCGCACGTCCTCGCGCAGCTCCTCGGCGTACCCCCAGTCGTCGTGGCTGGTGTCATAGCCGAGGATGCTCCGCTCATCCGCGCTGAGATGGTCGACGCTGCCCGCGGGACACTCACGGTCATACGCGTCGAGCTTCGCCGTGACGAGCCCGAGTGCCGCGCCGGTGTTCTCCGGAGCGGGTGTGAGCGTGAACGCCTCGGTCAGCCCACTGAGCCCGAAGTCCGCGTCATAGTCCACGTAGTACGGCTCCTGCCGTCCCGTCACAGTCGTCCCCTCCAGCCTTCAGGTCTCTCTCACGGCGAACGCGCATCGCACTTCACCGCTCGTGTTCAGCGGACTTTCGCACTTCCCGGTCCCCCTGCCAGGTGACCGACGTCATGGCGGCCGGACCGCCGTTCGCCAGGCCTTTGTAGGTCACCTTCCGGGCAGGGCCGAGCTCGTGCGCGACACGTCTCGCCAGCTCCGTCCCTTCGTGGAACAGCCGCTCCCACTCGTCGTCGTACTTACCGTCCTCCCGGTCCCGCAGGTCCAGGTTCACCGTGGTGTCGATGCTCTTCGCCCACGCGTACAGATCGGCCACCAGTTCCTCGGACAGATGGAGACTGCCGACGGGACCGTCCGGTGCGAAGTCTCCGAATCCCTCCGCGCGGAGCGGGTACCACTTGAACTCGCCTTCGACCACGATGTGGAGCGGGTGCGAGGGCTCGCCGTGTTCCTCGAGGGCCCAGTCCGGGCGTCCGCATCCCCAGCACACGAAGTGGGCCCTGGCCTGCCTCTCGTCCCAGTACCGCACCACCCATCCGGGCCCCAGGTGTCTCGCCACCGCCCGGGAGACCTCCAGGCCCCGTTCGACGTGCTTCCGCCTGTGCCGACGGGACGGGAAACCGTCCGCCGAGCGGGACGACGACCAGGAACGCAGCGCATCCGCCAGGTCCGCCGGAAGGACCAGCCTGTCGTCGTTGAGCGGGGTGTTACGGGTGAAGGCGCCGGGGTCCTCGTGGTCCCCGGGATCCTCCGGCTCGTACACCGGAGACGGCTCGCCCTGGGCGCGGACGAGCAGGTGCCGGGGTTCGTCGTGGATCAAAAAGCGTGCTTCCCGTTGTTCCGCCATGAGTTCCTCGCGAGGATATGTGCCGCCCACGTACTTCAGCTGGATGATCACGCATGACAAAGGCCCCGCCGCTCGAAAGCGACGAGGCCTTTGCCCACATGGGATGTGGAGGTCCGGAGGGACCTCCTGATCGTGGAGATGGCGGGAATCGAACCCGCGTCCACCGGTGCAGAATCAGGGCTTCTCCGTGTGCAGTTCGCTGCGATTTTCTCGGCCCCGGTGATCACGCGAACAAGTCGCCGACGGGCCCAGCCACTGTTTGATTTCCCATCGAACCCCGTGACCGGGCTCGATGGTTTAGTTCCCTAGATTATGCCAGGATCCGGGTCGGGAACACCCCCGGGCTGACACCCATTAAGGGTCCTTCACTCACTGCTTATTAGGCAGCGAGGGCGAAGGACTGGGAATCGCTCTTGGAATTGGCGATTATTGGTTGCGACATATGGTTAACGAGATCATTGTCGCTTCCTCGACACGCTTCCCCTGCTTCGACAGCCGCTGTCGAAACCGATCATCCCCATGTTGTTTTTTCAAGCCCCTCCGAAGAGGGTTGCGCACCCGCTGTGAGGTGCAGATCCCATCGTACGTGACCAACGCACGTCGATGCCACCGTATTCCCCGTGGCTACTCGCCCCGCTGCTTCCGCTTCGCCGCCGCGATCGCGCGGTCCGACTCCCGGCGGTCCTGCTTCTCACGCAGGGTCTGCCGCTTGTCGTACTCCTTCTTACCGCGGGCGAGCGCGATCTCGGCCTTGGCGCGGCCGTCCTTGAAGTACAGGGCGAGGGGCACGATCGTGTGACCCGTCTCCTCCGACTTCGACGCCAGCTTGTCGATCTCCTCGCGGTGCAGGAGCAGCTTGCGCTTGCGGCGCACCGTGTGGTTGGTCCAGGTGCCCTGGCTGTACTCGGGAATGTGGGCGTTGTGCAGCCACGCCTCGTTCCCGTCGATCTGGACGAAGCCGTCGGTCAGCGAGGCGCGTCCCTGGCGCAGCGACTTCACCTCGGTGCCGGTCAGGACGAGCCCGGCCTCGTAGGTGTCGATGATCGCGTAGTCGTGCCGTGCCTTCTTGTTCTGCGCGACGATCTTGCGCTTGCCGTCCTTGGCCTTCGCGGCCCCTCCGCCCTGCTTGGGCTGGGACTCCTTCGGTACGTACATTCCCTTACTCATAGTGCTGACCATTTTCGCACTACAGGGGGGTCCGGGGGAAAGCCGATTACAAGAGCGCCGAGCCGGTGGCTACGAAGGGTCGCCGAGACCGCTGAGCACGGTCGCCGCCCGCTCCAGGGCCTCCGCGTCCACCTCCAGGTCGGGGGTGATGCCCCGCCCGTCGACGGTGTGCCCGGCGGGGGTGCGGTAGTGGCCGACGGTCAGCTCGGCGACGGAGCCGCCGGGCAGCCGGCTCGGCATCTGGATCGAGCCCTTGCCGAAGGTCCTGGAGCCCACGACGACCGCACGGCCGCGGTCCTGGAGGGCGCCGGTGAGCAGTTCGGCCGCGCTCATCGTGCCGCCGTCGACGAGCGCGACCAGGGGTCTGGTGGTGTCGCCGCCGGGATCGGCGTGCAGGGAGCGCTGCGCGCCGTTGACGTCGTAGGTGGCGACGAGGCCGCCGTCGAGGAAGGCGGAGGCGGCGGTGACGGCCTCGGTGACCAGTCCGCCGGAGTTGCCGCGCAGGTCGAGGACGATCCCGGCGTGCTCGGGGGTCTGCTCGACGGCGGTCCGTACGGCGTCACCGACGCCCTTGGTGAAGGCGGCGACCTTGATCACGGTGACGCCGCCGGGGAGCTTGCGGACGGTCAGGGAGTCCGTGGACAGCCGCGCCCGGCGCACCGTCTCACTCCACGCGCGTGTGCCGCGCTCCAGACCGAGGGAGACCTTCGTACCGGCGGCGGCGTCGTCCGCGTCCCCGCGCAGTAACGAGACGACCTCGGTGACCGGCCGGCCGTCCACCTTCTCGCCGTCGACGCTGCGCAGCCGGTCGCCCGTGCGGATCCCGGCAGCCGCCGCGGGCGAGCCGCTCTGCACCCGGGCCACCTCGATACGGCCGTCACGCTCACGCCGGGCCCACAGCCCCACGCCCGTGTACTGGCCGTCGAGGGCCTCCTCGAACTCCTCGTACTCGCCCTGGGAGTAGACGGCGCCCCAGCGGTCCCCGCTGCGGCTGACGGCCCGCTCGGCGGCTTCCATGGGGGACTTGCCGTCGGCCATCGCCTCTGCGGCGGCGTCGGTGACCGTCTCACGGTGGGCCGCCGGGGTCGAACGCGCCGAGGGGGACGGGGATTTCCGGTCGGGATCACCGAAGGACCCGGTCGCGGCCCCCGCGACGAGGACACTCGCGAAAAGCAATGTCAGGGCGGCCCCGCGGCCTGCGCGGCGGGGCTGACAGAACAGGTCTCGGCCTGACATGGCGGTGAGTCTAGGACAACGCAAAGGGCCGTACCGCCGGTTGGCAGTACGGCCCCCTTGGCATGCGTCACACCTTCAGGTACTTGCGCAACGCGAAAAACGCCGCAAGCGCGGGCATCAGCAGACTCGTCGCGAGGATGAGCGGCAGCTTGGTGAGCACGGCGTCCCAGCCGATGAAGTTGATCAGATTCAGCTTCTGGGACAGCGCGAGGCCGTGATCGATGATGAAGTACCGCGCGACCACCAGGAATCCGCAGGCGACGCCTCCGCCGATCAGTCCGGCGACCGCGGCCTCCATGATGAACGGCGCCTGGATGTAGAACCCGGAGGCGCCCACGAGCCGCATGATGCCGGTTTCCCTGCGCCGGCTGAACGCCGAGACGCGCACCGTGTTGACGATCAGCATCAGGGCGACGACGAGCATCATCGCCATCACCGCGCGCGCGGCCCAGTTCATGCCGTTGAGCAGCCCGAAGAGGTTGTCCAGGATGCCCTTCTGGTCCTGCACGGACTGCACGCCGTCACGGCCGTCGAAGGCGGTCGCGATGACCTGGTACTTCTGCGGGTCCTTCAGCTTGATGCGGTACGACTCCTGCATCTGGTCCGGCGTGAGGGAGCTGGCCAGCGGGGAGTCGCCGAACTGCTCCTTGTAGTGCTTGTAGGCCTGGTCCGCCGACTCGTACGAGACCTTCTCG
Organism: Streptomyces sp. NPDC096311; assembly: GCF_044763085.1. Taxonomy (NCBI): domain Bacteria; kingdom Bacillati; phylum Actinomycetota; class Actinomycetes; order Kitasatosporales; family Streptomycetaceae; genus Streptomyces; species Streptomyces sp. NPDC096311. The sequence goes on along the minus strand of NZ_JBIWFN010000012.1, from coordinate 74,557 downwards.
ACGACGGTCATCTTCTTGAGGTCGCCGAGGATCTGGTCCTTCTGCTCGGTGGTCACGGCCCCCTTGGCGCAGTGGGCATCGGACTCCGCGTCGCTCTTGTTGCAGAGGAAGACCGAGACGTTGACCTTGTCGTACCAGTAGCCCTTCATGGTGCTCACCTGGTCGCTCATCAGCAGCGAGCCGCCGAACAGGGCGAGGGAGAGGGCGACCGAGACGACGACCGCGAAGGTCATCGTCAGATTACGCCGGAGACCGACACCGATCTCCGACAGAACGAACTGGGGGCGCATGGCGTCTGCTAAGCCTTTCCGTGGACCGTCGTCAGTGCTGGTAGCCGTAGACGCCGCGCGCCTGGTCGCGGACGAGGCGGCCCTGCTCCAGCTCGATGACGCGCTTACGCATCTGGTCCACGATGTTCTGGTCGTGCGTCGCCATCAGCACGGTGGTGCCCGTCCGGTTGATGCGGTCGAGCAGCTTCATGATGCCGACGGAGGTCTGCGGGTCGAGGTTGCCGGTCGGCTCGTCCGCGATGAGGAGCTTGGGCCGGTTCACGAAGGCTCTCGCGATGGCCACGCGCTGCTGCTCACCACCGGACAGCTCGCCGGGCATCCGGTCCTCCTTGCCGCCGAGCCCGACGAGGTCGAGCACCTGGGGCACGGACTTGCGGATCTCTCCGCGGGACTTGCCGATGACCTCCTGCGCGAAGGCGACGTTCTCGGAGACCGTCTTGTTCGGCAGCAGGCGGAAGTCCTGGAACACGGTCCCCAGCTGGCGGCGCATCTGCGGCACCTTCCAGTTGGAGAGGCGCGCGAGGTCCTTGCCCAGGACGTGCACCTGGCCTTGGCTGGTCCGCTCCTCGCGGAGGATCAGCCGCAGGAAGGTGGACTTTCCGGAGCCGGAGGACCCCACGAGGAACACGAACTCACCACGCTCGACCTCCAGGGTGACATCCCTGAGAGCGGGGCGGGTCTGCTTGGGGTAGACCTTGGAGACACTGTCGAATCGGATCACGGATGCACCACGGGTCGCCGGGGGTAGGTGAGCGTGACCATACGCGAACCGGGTGCACGAGCGCAGTCGCCGGTCAGGGTTGCGCGGGGGTTGTGCGGGGCTTGTGCGTTTTTGTACAGGTCTTTGGCGGGGCCCTTTTGTACGGGCCTTTGTACGGGCACCCCGCAGGGGCGCGGGGAACCGCGCGCCCGGCCCCACCGGCCGGCAGCCGCGAACCAGACGCCGCCCGCTCCTTCGGAAGCGCCCGTTTCCCTGCCTAACCCGCGGAGCACAGGGCAGGATAAGGCGAGCCGCGCCGTTTCCCGCGGAACCTGGCACAGTGGAAGGGGAACGGTTGCGTTCCCCGCGACGTTATGTAAGCGGCGGAGGACGGCGCAAGGAGGGCAAGCGCATGACGTACGACCGATTGGTGTGCGCGAACTGCGCGGCGCCCGTCAGCGAGGGCCGCTGCCCGGTCTGCCGCGCGAACCGGGAGCGGCTGCAGCAGGAGAGCCCCTTCGCGGGGCTGAACCCGATGGCGCTGATCGCGCTGCTCGCCGTGCTGATCGCGGCGGTGGCACTGCTGGCGCACCAGACGGTATGAGTCTCCCGAGAGCAGCGGTGTGACCTCGGTCACCATCTCAGGTGGTCACCGCGGTGGTCACCGCGGTGTTCGTCATGGTGGTCACCGTCCGAGACGGTCGGTCACTGTGTGAACCATCCCGAGCATCGCTGACGTGCTTGACGCGAGAGGGGCCCGGAGCAGTCAGCTCCGGGCCCCTCTCGTGCTGCGCTCAGCCGCGTCAGGCAGCGGCGCCGCGGCCGTTCGCGAGGCGCGGCAGCAGACGGAAGCCGATACCGCCCGCGATCATCGTGGCGGCGCCGACCAGCAGGAACGTGGTCTCGGCGGCACCCGTCTCGGCCAGCTGCCCGTTCTTGCCCTGGGCGGAGGTGTCGGACGAGGTGTTCGCGCCGGTGTCGGTCAGGCCGGAGGAACCCTTGCCCTGCTCGACGGGCTTGGAGCCGCCGTCGGGGTTGCTGTCATTGCCACCGGTGCCGGTGCCGGAACCGTCCGTCGGGCTGTCCGTCGGGTCGGTGGGCTCGGTGGGGTTCTCGGTGGGGTCGGTGGGCTCGTCCGTCGGCGGCGTCGTGGTGGGCGTGGCCGGGTCGGTCGGCGTGCTCGGGATGGTGGGCGTACCCGGGTCCGTCGGCGTGCCAGGGTCCGTCGTCGGGTCGGTCGGGGTGGCCGGGTCGGTGGGAATGACCGTCTCGGTCGGGGTGGCGCTCGGGTCTCCGTCAACCGTGACACCGACATTGATGTCGAGAGCCGAGGCGGCACCCGCGGCAGTCAGCGAAGCACCGGCGGCGATCACCACACCGGCCGCTATGCGTGCCACGCGGATCCGCGTCTTCTTGGTCATCTGTTTGCTACCCCCAGTAGCTGATCGTCAATGGAGCAGCGCCCGGGGCCACGGCGTCACAGGCGGCTCGCTCAGCCCCCGGTTCACATGCGCCCCGGAGATACGCATGCCACACGTCACCCTTCCCAGTTTTCACAGCAACGTCAAGGTCGTTGCGTACGCGATGTCCGGATCAGTGACATTTGCCTGCCCTGCGGACATGTGACTGTGACGTAAAACCCAGAATTCCCCCACACAAAAGGCAACTGCCGCCCGATGGGCGGCAGTTGCCTTGTCGACAAAGAGGCATCCAGGTGATGTTGATACCTCGAACTACTTCTCCTGCTGCTTGCGCCAGCGAATTCCGGCCTCGATGAATCCGTCGATCTCCCCGCCGAAAACGCCCTCGGGGTTACCGACTTCGAACTCGGTCCGCAGGTCCTTGACCATCTGGTAGGGGTGCAGGACGTACGAACGCATCTGGTTTCCCCAGGAGTTGCCGCCGTCGCCCTTCAGGGCGTTCATCTTGGCCTGCTCCTCCTGGCGGCGCCGCTCGAGCAGCTTGGCCTGGAGCACGTTCATCGCGCTCGCCTTGTTCTGGATCTGCGACCGCTCGTTCTGGCAGGAGACGACGATTCCGGTGGGGAGGTGGGTGAGGCGCACCGCGGAGTCGGTGGTGTTCACTCCCTGGCCGCCGGGGCCGGACGACCGGTACACGTCCACGCGCAGCTCGGACTCGTCGATCTCGATGTGATCGGTCTGCTCGACGACGGGCAGGATCTCGACACCCGCGAATGACGTCTGGCGGCGCCCCTGGTTGTCGAACGGCGAGATGCGCACGAGGCGGTGGGTGCCCTGCTCCACGGAGAGCGTTCCGTACGCGTACGGGACGTGGACGGCGAAGGTGGTGGACTTGATGCCCGCCTCTTCCGCGTACGAGGTCTCGTAGAGCTCGGTCTTGTACCCGTGGCGCTCGGCCCAGCGCAGGTACATGCGCTGGAGCTTCTCGGCGAAGTCGGAGGCGTCGACGCCGCCGGCCTCGGCACGGATGGTGACGACGGCCTCACGGGAGTCGTACTCCCCCGAGAGCAGCGTCCGGACTTCCATCTCGTCCAGCGCCTTCTTGACGGCGACGAGCTCGGACTCGGCCTCGGCACGGGCGTCCGGGTCGTCCTCCTCCTCGGCCATCTCGAAGAGCACGCTCAGATCGTCGATACGCCCGCGCAGCGCCTCGGCCTTCCTGACCTCCGCCTGGAGGTGGCTCAGCTTGCTGGTGATCTTCTGCGCCTCGTCCGGGTCGTCCCACAGGGACGGCGCGGCCGCCTGCTCCTCGAGCACGGCGACATCTGCCCTCAGCTTGTCGAGGTCCAGGACGGCCTCGATCGACTCCATGGTCGAGGAGAGGGACTTGAGCTCTTCGGATACATCGACGACTGCCACGCCTCCAGCGTAACGGCTGCCGCAAGCGAGGCTCGCCCCTCGCCCGACGGGGGTCCCTCCCGGGGCCAGGGGCGCGGGACCGTCGGTTCCGGGCGCTGCACGCCCAGCCCCCACCGCCCCGCAGCCACGGGCCAGGGGCGAAACCCCGCCCCCCAGGGGCGCGGGGAACTGCGCGATCAACCCCCACCGCCCCGCAGCCAACCAACCACCAGCCAGGGGGCCAGGGGCGAAGCCCCATCCTCCAAGGGGCGCGGGGAACTGCGCGACCAGCCCCCACCCACCCGCGGCCGAACAACCGGGGTCCGGGGCGGAGCCCCGGGGCGGAGTGGGGGTCAGGGGGACGCCGGGGCCGAGTTCTTCGTGTCGTGCGGCGTCGCCCCCGCGTCGTCACCCGACGTGGCCAGCCACGTACCGACCCCCACCACAGCGACAAGAACCGCCCCCGCCACCCCCAACGTGATCCGACGCCGCCGCGCCGACGCCCGGTGCCGAGCCGACCCCGGCCGAGGCGCCCCCGCCGCCCGCGGCGCCCTAGCCGTCCCGCGCGCCCCACCCGCCAGCTCGTCCGGCCCCGGCACCCGCATCGACGTATGCGTGTCCCGGTTGGAGTCCGGCGCAGCCCCCGGCACCAACGGCACCGCCCCCCGCCGCACCCGCGAAGCGGGCTCCGTCGGCTCCGCCGTCTCGCCCCCCTCGGGGACGTCCTGCGCCGACTCGCCGTCCGGTTCGTCGACGTCCAGCGGCGGCATCCCGGCCAGCAGCGGCAGCTGCTCCCGCAACCGCGCCCCCAGCTCGGAGGCCCGCAACCGCGACGCCGGCGCCTTGGCCAGGCACTGCACGATCAGCTGCCACAGCTCCTCGGGGATACCGGGAAGCGGTACGACCGTCTCGGTCACGTGCCGCCGCAGCACCGCCCCGGGATGCCCGCCCCCGAAGGGCGTGAACCCGGCGAGGAGCTCGTACAGGACGGTCGCCAGGGCGTAGATGTCGACGGCGGCCCGCGGCGGCAGCCCTTCGATGATCTCGGGCGCGAGATAGTCCGGCGTCCCGATGATCTTCGTGGCCCGGGTCCGCCGCGGCGAGTCGATGAGTTTGGCCACACCGAAGTCCGTGAGCAGCGCGGGGTGCGAGCCCCCCGGACCCAGCGGCCCCTGCATGTCCAGCAGCACGTTCTCCGGCTTCACGTCCCGGTGCACGACCCCGGCCGCGTGCGCCGCCGCCAGCCCGTCCGCGACGTCGGCCACGATCGCGACCGCGGCCTCGGGCGCCAGCCGCCGTTCCCGGTCGAGCCGGGTGCGCAGATCCGTGCCCCGTACGAGGTCCATGACGAGCGCGAGGTCATTGCCGTCGACGACGAGGTCCCGTACCGCCACGACATGCGGGTGATCGAGCCCGAGCAGAGCCGTGCGCTCCTGTACGAAGCGGCCCACCAGCTCCTGGTCGGACGCGAGGTCCTCGCGCAGCAGCTTGATGGCGACGGGCCCCTCAGGTCCCTCACCGAGCCACACCGTGCCGGCGCTGCCCCGCCCCAGAATCTGGTGGGCGGTGTACCGGCTCCCGATCTTCCGTGCCAAGACTGCTCCTACTGACGCGTGTTGCCGCTAAAAGTACGCGTCCGAAGAGCCAACCTTCACTCCGGAGACGGAAATCACCCGTCAGATGTCGACAAATCCCCAGAGTCACGAGGGAACCGCGAGGGATTCACCGGGAATCAAAAGGGAATCGGCGGGAGCTAATTGCCGGAACCGCCGAGATCCCCGATCCACTTGGTGGCGGTGGTGAACCCGTCCTTCAGCACACTCCAGTACCCCTTGGTCGTCCCGATCCAGTGCTGGAGCGGGCTGAACTCCCAGACCAGCCAGCCGGCGACGAACAGGATGACGATCGTGAACAGGCACCCCTTGAGGCAGCCGAGTCCCGGGATCTTCATCGGGTTGGCGCTGCGCTGCCGCGGCTCGCGCGACTGCCGGGGCGCCGGTGCCTCGGGCTGCTGCGGCGGGGGCGCGTACCGCTGAGGCTGCGGCTGCTGCTGGGGCGCGGGGGCGTACCCCTGCGGCTGCTGCTGCCGCTGACGGCGCTGCGGCTGCTGCTGGGGCTGCTGCTGAGGCTGCTGCTGAGGCGCGTACTGCTGCGGCTGTTGCTGCTGCTGATACCCGTATCCGGGCGGCGGCTGCTGTCCCTGCGGCGGGCGCTGCTGTTGCTGCGGGCGCGCGACCTGCCGCTGCGGACGGCGGCGCAGCGGGTCCTGGCCGGGGTCGAGGTACTGGACCTGGGTCTGCTCGTTGCGGTCCCGGGCCGCGCGCAGCTGGCTCTGCCAGGGGTGCGGGTCCTCGCCCTGCCCCGGCTGCCCGGGCTGTCCCGGCTGACCGCCCGGCTGGTGCGGGGGCACCGGCGGCATGACGGCGGTCGGGTCGGCGGCGCCGCGGTGCGGCAGTACGGCGGTGGGGTCGGCGGCGCCGGGCATGCCGGGGGCGCCGGTGTGCGGCAGGACGCTGGTCGCGCCGTTCGGGTCGTAGGCCCCCGGGGCGCTGTGCGGCAGCACCTGCGTGGGGTCGGCCGCGCCGGGCACGCCCGGCACCGCGGCCGGCGCCGGGTCGGGGGCGAGCAGCGCGCCCACGCCCTCCGCGGCGGCGATCTGCGCGGAGTTGGCGTGCACACCGATGCCCTGGGCGACGGTGCGCAGCCCGCGGGCGAGGTTCTCGGCGCTGGGCCGCTCGTCCGGGTTCTTGCGCAGGCAGCGCTCTATGACGGTCCACAGGGGGTCCGGGACCGTGGAAGGGCGGCGCGGCTCGGCGCTCAGGTGCTGGTGCAGCACTTCGAGGGCGGACTCGCCGGCGAACGGGGGACGCCCGGTGACCAGCTCGTACAGCAGGATGCCCGCGCCGTAGATGTCGACGGCGGACGTCTGCGGGCGTCCCTCGGCGGACTCCGGCGCGACGTACGCGGGCGTGCCGACGAACTCGTGGGTCCGGGTGAGGCCCGGGGAGTCGGCGAGCCGGGCGATACCGAAGTCGGTGAGCATCGGGTGCATCTGGCCGCCGTCCTGCTTGAGCAGGACGTTCGCGGGCTTCAGGTCGCGGTGCACGACGCCGTCCGCGTGGCTGGCGGCGAGCGCGTCGGCGACCTGGGCGGTGAGGAGGGCGGCGGCGACCGGCGAGAACGGACCGTTCTCGCGCAGATAGCGGTGCAGGTCGGGGCCGTCGACCAGGTCCATGACCAGGGCGAGCAGGTCGCCCTCGACGACGAGGTCCCGTACCCGCACGATGTTCGGGTGGGTCAGGCGCAGCAGGACGGAGCGCTCCCGGAGGAACCGCATCACGATGTCCGCGTCGTTGGCGAGCTCTTCCTTGAGGACCTTGATCGCCACGGTCTCGCCGGGCTGGCCGGCGACGGCCGCCTCGGCGCCCGCGGTCTCCCGCTGGCGGGCTCGCCAGACAGTGCCTGTGGCGCCGCGCCCAAGCGGCTCCTCAAGGAGGTACTTGCTCCCTACCGGCCGCACGTCATGCGCTCCCTGTTGCTTGCTTGCCTGGTCCGTCCGCCGTCGTCAACGTGCTGTGGCGGTTTCCGCCCCACTGTAGTGCCGAGACACCTGGCACCGGACTGTCGTCTTCCTGTGCTTCTCACTGCTTCCCATAAGCACCTGTGCTTCGCATAAGCGCTTACGTACGCGTTCCCGCACATGTTCGATGGAAAGACGCTCGCATGCGGCGGTTGGTTGCCGATCGACGTCCACGGGGGCGACGTGACCGATCTCAAGCGGGCACCGGTCGGGCACTGGTCAGGCACTTTTACGGGCAGAGCCGACCAATCAAGATCACTTGCCGGTGGGTGGCGGGCGTGTTGTCAGTGACAGGTGCGAGGATGCCTTCAGTACTGGCCGACGTGCCCGTGTGCGGTGGGGGAATCTGCGGTGGGGGACCGCGGCACAGCCTCGCCCTCCTCGCGGGTGCCTGCGCGGAAGGGACCGCTGGCGGCGATGCAGATCCGGCTGACCGTCGTAGACCCGCTGGGCTCGCCCTCGGAGCCGCGGGGGCGAGCCGCGGCCTGCGATGTGCTGGTCACCGCTCCCGCCGGGACGGCGCTGGCAGCGGTGGCGGCGGGTCTGGCCTCGGCGGTCGGCGGTGAGGGCGCAGGCCAGCACGACCGCGGCCGGGAGCTCGGCGGAGGTCCCGTCGTGCTGTACGCGGGCGCCGAGCGCCTCGACGGCCAGCGCTGCACACTGGGCGAGCCGCCCCTGACGGACGGCGCCGTGCTGTCCCTGGGCTGCCCCGCCGAGCCCGGTCCCGACGTGGACGGGGTCGCGGCCCGGCTCCATGTCGTCGCGGGCCCCGACGCGGGCGGCGTCCACCTGCTGCACGGCGGCCGGATCGACATCGGCCGCTCCGCCGACGCGGACGTCCCGCTGGACGATCCCGACGTCTCCCGCCTGCACTGCGCGGTCACGGTCACCCCCGACGGCCGCGTCTCGGTCGCCGACCTGGGCTCGACGAACGGCACGACGCTGGACGGCACCCAGGTCGGCACCCGCCCGGTCCGCTTCGGGCCGGGCGCGCTGCTGCGCGTCGGCGAGTCCGCCCTGCGACTGGCTCCGCCCGGTGGCGCGGATCCGGTGGGCACGACGCCCGACGGGGAGGGCCACGTCAGGGTCACCACCCTCACCGGTACGGCCACCCGCCCGAAGCCGCCCACCGGCCCCGGCCCCTCGTCGTCCTCCGCCGCCCCCGCCGGTCCTTCGGCTCCTGTCGTGCCCCACGCGCGCGTGGGAGGCGCCTCCGGTGCCCGCGCGCTGCCCGTGCCGCCCGTCGGTGACACACATCACGGCTTCGGATCGGCGGAGTGGGGAGCCGCGGGCGGCGTCCCCGGAGCACAGGAGCACGGCCCGGTCGTGCCCGAGCAGGGCCGTGCACCCCGGATCGAGAGCAGGCCCGCGCGGCCGTCCGGCCCGGACGCGTCGGGGGGCAAGGTCACGCCCCGGGCCGCGGCCGGTCCGGAGCCGGGCACCCGCAAAGGCACGCCCACGCGGGGCACCGACGTACCGCCGGGGATGCGCAAGCGGAGCGGGTTCGGCGCGTGGGCGCGTCGGCTGACCGGCGGCCGGGGCGACGTGCCGGGCACCGGACCGGGAGATCCGTACGAGACGGACGGGGATGACGGGGCGGCGGAGTTCCTGGCGGCCTCCCTGCCCACGCAGGCCCCGGAGAGCTGGCCCGATCCCGCGACGCTGCTGCTCACCGCGCTGGGTCCGGGACCGCGGCTGTGGGAGCGCGGCCCGGGCCACCCGGAGACGCTGACGGTGCGGCTGGGCACGGCGGACCGGGCGGCGCCCGACGGTTCGGGACTGGTGCCCGCGGTGCCGGTGACCGCGGGCCTGCGGGAGGTCGGCTCGCTGGGCCTGGCGGGGCCGCGGGCGCGGCTGGCCGGGCTGGCCCGCTCGGTGGTCGCCCAGCTCGCCGCGCTGCACTCCCCCGACGCCCTCGACATCGTCCTGATCAGCACGGACCGCTCCCGCCCTGTGGAGGAGCGCACCGCCGAGTGGTCCTGGCTCGGCTGGCTCCCGCATCTGCGACCCACCCACGGCCAGGACTGCCGTCTCCTCCTCGCTTACGACCGTGAACAGGCGACGGCCCGCACGGACGAGCTCCTGCGCCGCCTGGAGGACCAGCTGACGGAAACGGGCGGCGCCCGGGGGGCGTACGACAGGGCCGATCGCGTCCCCGTGGACGCGCGGGGCGGCGCACGGCGCCCGTCCTGGGCCCGCGACGAGGACCCGACGGGCATCGACCGGGACTTCGAGGGGCCGTTCACCGTGCTCGTCGTGGACGGGGACCCCGGAGGCGCCGACGTACGGGAGGCGGTGCTGCGGCTGACGCACGAGGGCGTGCGGGCGGGCATACATGTGGTGTGTCTGGCCGAGACCGTGTCGGCGTCGCCCGCGTCCCCGGTGACGGAGACGTACGAGGCGGCCTGCGAGGCATCACCGGCGTTCCGGGAGTGCGGGGCGGTCGCGCTGCTCAGCGGGGATGTGGCCACGGCGCTGCGGCTGATGAGGGTGGGATCCGACGGGCCCGTGGGGCACGGCACGGTCGCCGCGGTGGACGCGGTGTCACTGGCCTGGGCGGAGCGTTTCGCGCGCGCACTGGCCCCCCTCCGTACGGACGGGGCGCGCACCGACCGCCACGCACGCGTGTCCGCTCCGCTCCCTCAAGCGGCCCGCCTGCTGGACGAGTTGGGACTGGCCCGGGCCACCCCCGCATCCCTCATGGCGCGTTGGGCGGACGCGGCGGACGACACGGACGCGCTCGGTGGCCGCGGCCGGGCCGTCCTCGGCGCCGGCCCGCGCGGCCCGGTCGCCGTGGACCTCCCCGCCGAGGGCCCGCACCTGCTGATCGAGGGCCCGCCCGGCAGCGGTCGTACGGAGTTGCTCCGCGCGATCGCCGCGTCCCTGGCCGCCGCGGAGCGCCCCGACCGGCTCGGGATCGTGCTGATGGACGGGCGGGACAGCACCGGGGGCCACGGCGCGGGCCAAGGAGCGGAGGGGCTGCGGGTCTGTACGGACCTGCCCCACGTCACCACCCACCTCACCGCCAACGACCCCGTGCGGATGCGGGAGTTCGCCCAGGCACTCAGCGCCGAGCTGAAGCGGCGGGCCGAGCTCCTGGGCCGGCTCGGCTTCGCGGAGTGGCACACGCGCGGCGAGGTGTCGGGCCGGATGGTCACCCAGCGCACCCCCAAACCCTCCCCGGGAGCGAAGCCCGGCTCCGCCTCCCCCTCCGTCTCTCCCGCCGCCTCCGGCGCCGCGGATCTCGACGCGCCCCCCAGTTCCACCCTGCGGCTGCGCCCGGCGGCTGCCCGCGAACGGACGGATCCGGGCCCCCCGTTGGCCCGTCTCTTCGTCATCATCGACGACCTGGACGCGCTGCTCTCCCCCGCGCTGGGCTCCCCGGGACGACCGGCGGCCGGTTCGGTCGTACGGGCTCTGGAGGCCGTCGCCCGCGAGGGTGACCGCCTCGGTGTGCACCTGGTGGCGGCCGCCGCGGACGACGGCCGCACGGCGACCACCGAACTGGGCCGCGCCGCCTCGCTCCGTATCTCCCTCGACCCGGTGTCCCCCGGCGCGGACGAACCCGCCCCCGGCCGGGGCCGCCTGTCCACTCCCGACGGTCGCCTCACGCCCTTCCAGGCCGGCCGGGTCACGGGCCGCATCCCCCGCACGGCCACCCTCCGCCCCACGGTCGTTCCCCTCGAATGGCACCGCATGGGCGACCCCCCGGCCCGCCGCCCGGTCCGCGAACTCGGCAACGGCCCCACGGACCTGGCTCTGCTGGCCAGCGCGCTCGAGCGGGCGGCGAGGTCGGTGGCGGCCGTGGAGATACCGTCGTTGCTGTAGGTCTTCGACAGCCGTACGCGACACTCGGCCCTCATGAATGACATGAGCGACCTGGGTGAGTGGTACCTGCAGCAGGAGTACGGGGTCCGGTTCGAGTGGGGGGCCGGTGGGGCGGAGCGGATCTCGGTCGGGGTCGGGTGTCTCGTGGTGGTGGACGTGTTGTCGTTCAGCACGTCCGTGAACGTCGCCGTCGAGGCGGGGACCCGGGTCCACCCCTGTGCCTGGCGGGACGAGACGGCGTCCGTCTTCGCCCGGGACAACGCCGCGGAACTGGCGGTCGGACGGCGGGCGGTCACCGCGGCCTCTCCCTGGTCGCTGTCCCCCGCCGCGCTCCGGCGGGCCCCGTTCACCCCCCGGCTCGTCCTCCCCTCACCCAACGGATCCGCCATCGCCGCGGCGGCGGGCGGCTCGACCGTGGTCGCGGGCTGTCTGCGCAACGCGTCGGCCGTCGGCCGATGGCTGGCGCTCCATGGTCACGGGACCCTGGAACGGCCACTCGCCGTGATCGCCGCGGGCGAGCGCCGGCCGGACGGCAGCCTGCGGCCGGGGCTGGAAGACCTGATGGGGGCCGGAGCGGTCATCGCCGCACTCCAGGCGACGGGCGGCGCCGGACCGGTGTCGCCCGAGGCCGCCGCCGCACGGACCGCCTACACCGGGACCCCCGACGCGGCGGCGGCCGTGGCCGCCTGTGCCTCGGCCCTGGAACTGGCCCGGAGCGGCTTCGCCGACGACGTGGCGATCGCGGTCGAGGTGGACGCGAGTACGACCGTGCCCGTCCTCACCGACGGCGCCTTCACCGCGGGCACCCGCAGCGACGGCAGCCCCCTCGACGGCGCGGTCCACACCGGCCCCGTCCGCCTCACTCCGCACGGCTGACCCACCATCACCCGGTGTTCCAGTCCTCCTTGCGCCACTACCACCGCCGGAGCGCCTCCGCCGCACAGAGTCCGCACCGCGTTCGCACAGCCGCCCACGTCACGACCCAATCACGATCACCCGCTTGACAGCGCAGGCGCTCTTGCCGCCCTCGATGCCCCGGGCGTAGACCAGAGCGCACGGGACAGCGCCGGACGTTCGACGAAGAACGAGAACGGGGCAGTGATGCACAGAGCTCTTCGTACACACAAGTCGCCCAACCACTCGACGCACAGGTCACGCAGAGCCGCACACCACCGCAGGTCACCCAGGGCCGCACAGGCCGCCGCAGCCGCCGTCGCCGTCGCGCTCGCCCTCACCGCGTGTGGCGGTGGCAGCAAGGACAAGAAGGAGAACGGCGGTACGAGCAGTGCCAGTGCGAGCGGCGACACCGTCACCCTCCCCAAGCTCAACGGCGAGAGCCTCGAAGTCGCCGCCGTCTGGACCGGCGAAGAGCAGAAGAACTTCAAGACGGTCCTCGCGGAGTTCGAGAAGCGCACCGGCGCGAAGGTGACCTTCGTGGCGGCCCAGGACCCGATCATCAACTTCCTCGGTTCGAAGATCGCGGGCGGCCAGCCGCCGGACGTCGCGCTGCTCCCGCAGCCCGGCGCCATCAAACAGGCCGTCGACAAGAAGTGGGCCAAGCCCCTCGGCCCCGAGGCCGTGGCCGAACTCGCCAAGAACTACTCGCAGGGCTGGCAGGACATCGGCAAGGTGGGCGGCAAGCAGTACGGCGTGTATTACAAGGCCGCCAACAAGTCGCTGATCTGGTACAACGCCAAGGTCTTCGAGAACGCGGGCGCGAAGGAGCCCCAGACCTGGCAGGACCTGCTGACGACCGCGCAGACGGTCTACGACTCCGGTGTCACCCCGTTCTCCGTCGGCGGCGCCGACGGCTGGACCCTCACCGACTGGTTCGAGAACGTGTATCTCTCCCAGGCGGGCCCGGAGAAGTACGACCAGCTGAGCCAGCACAAGATCAAATGGACGGATCCGTCCGTCAAGCAGGCCCTCACCACCCTCGCCGGGATCTGGGGCAAGAAGAACTACATCGCGGGCGGCGCGAACGGCGCCCTGCAGACGGAGTTCCCGAACTCCGTCACCCAGACCTTCACCGGCGGCGACCAGCCCAAGGCGGGCATGGTCTTCGAGGGCGACTTCGCACAGGTCAACATCGGCGAGACGAAGGCCAAGGTGGGCACGGACGCGAAGGTGTTCCCGTTCCCTGCCGTGGGCAGCGCGGCACCCGTGGTCTCCGGCGGCGACGCGGCCGTCATCCTGAAGGACTCCAAGGCGGCGCAGGCGCTGGCCACCTTCCTGGCCTCCCCGGACGCGGCGACGATCCAGGCCAAGCTGGGCGGCTACCTCTCCCCCAACAAGAACGTGCCGACCTCGGCGTACCCGAACGCGGTGCAGCAGAAGATCGCCAAGTCCCTGATCGCGTCGGGCGACGACTTCCGCTTCGACATGTCCGACCAGGCCCCGCAGGCCTTCGGCGGCACGCCCGGCAAGGGTGAGTGGAAGGACCTCCAGGACTTCCTGAAGAACCCGACCGACGTCGCGGGCACCCAGGCGACGCTGGAGAAGGACGCGGCGGCGGCGTACGGCAGCGGAAGCTGATCCGGCGATGACGTCGGCAACGGCCGGAGGAACCGCACCGGTTCCTCCGGCCCGCACACGCAAGAGCGTGACCGGCACCCGCAGGACCGTGGCGGTGCTGTTCCTGCTGCCCTGTCTCGTGCTGCTCGGCGCGCTCGTGGTCTACCCGATCGGGTACTCGCTGATCCGCAGCTTCCTCAACCAGTCCGGCGACGGTTTCGCCGGGGTCGACAACTACAAGGCGCTGTTCACCGACGACGGCATCCGTACCGCCCTCAAGAACAACGTCATCTGGGTCGTGTTCGCGCCCACCGTGGCGACCGCGCTCGGTCTCGTCTTCGCGGTCCTCACCGAACGGGTCCGCTGGGGCACGGCGTTCAAGCTGGTCGTCTTCATGCCGATGGCGATCTCGATGCTCGCCGCGGGGATCATCTTCCGGCTGGTGTACGACCAGGACCCGAACAAGGGGGTCGCGAACGCGGTCTGGGTGGGGGTGCACGACACCTTCGCCGAGTCGTCGGCGTTCCCGAACGCCCACCCGGGACGGCAGTCGCCGCTCCGGCCGGAGAAGGGCGGGTTCCTCACCCAACAGGCCGTGCACACCGGGCAGTCCGTCTCCCTTCCCCTCGTCGGCGTCGCCCCCGACAAGATGCCGGGCGGCGCGAAGAAGGCCGTACAGGCACCGTCCGAGCCCGGCAAGGTCACCGGCACCGCCTGGCAGGACTTCACCCGGGGCAAGGGCGTCGGCAGGCTCGGCCAGGTCGACCCGGGCGAACTCGGCTACCCGGGCATGAAGATCGAGGCGGTGAAGGACGGCAAGGTCGTCGATTCGGCGAAGGTACGGGACGACGGCACCTTCACGCTCTCCGACAAGGCAGACGGGGCTCGGCTCCGGCTCCCGGCGAGCAACTTCCGGGAGCCGTACAACGGCGTCGACTGGCTCGGCCCGTCGCTCGTCACCCCGGCCGTGATCGGAGCGTATGTCTGGATGTGGGCCGGCTTCGCCATGGTGCTCATCGCGGCGGGGCTCGCTGGCGTGCCGCGTGAACTCCTCGAAGCGGCGCGGGTGGACGGGGCGAACGAGTGGCAGGTGCTGCGAAGGGTCACCGTGCCGCTGCTCGCGCCCGTCCTCGCCGTCGTCCTGGTCACGCTGATGATCAACGTGCTGAAGGTCTTCGACCTGGTCTTCATCATCCCGCCGGGCTCCTCCCAGGACGACGCGAACGTGCTGGCCCTTGAGCTGTACCGGAAGGGCTTCTCCGAGGACCAGCCGGGCATCGCGAGCGCGATCGCCGTGTTCCTGCTGCTGCTCGTGATCCCGGTGGTGTGGTTCAACGTGCGTCGTCTGCGGCGGGAGGTACGGCGATGACCACCCACGTCGGCGGTCTCACGAAGACCGCGCCCGTCACCGGCGTCAAGCCCAGGCAGTCGCTCGCCTCACGGCTCGCGAGCGGTGTCAGCGGCGGGATCGTCCGGGTGTTCCTCCTCCTCGTCGGCCTGTTCTGGCTGGTGCCGACGGTCGGGCTGCTGCTGGCCTCGCTGCGCACACCGGAGGACATGAGCGCGTCCGGCTGGTGGAAGGTCTTCAGCGAGCCCTCCCAGCTCACCGTGGACAGTTACCAGAAGCTCCTGGAGAACGGTGACATCACCAGTTCGCTGGGAAACACGGTGCTGATCACCGTCCCGGCGACCGTCCTCGTCGTCGTCATCGGCGCGCTCGCGGGCTACGCCTTCGCCTGGATGGAGTTCCCGGGCCGCGACTGGTGGTTCCTGGCGGTGGTCGGACTGCTGGTCGTCCCCGTGCAGGTGGCGCTGATCCCGATCGCCGAACTCTTCGGCAAGATCGGCATCTTCGGCACGATCTTCGGGGTGATTCTCTTCCACGTGGGCTTCGGTCTGCCCTTCGCGGTGTTCCTGCTGCGGAACTTCTTCGCGGAGATCCCCCGGGAGCTGCTGGAGGCGGCCCGGCTGGACGGCGCGGGTGAACTGCGCCTGTTCCTGAAGGTCGTGATGCCGCTCGGCGGTCCCGCGATCGCCTCGCTCGGCATCTTCCAGTTCCTGTGGGTGTGGAACGACATGCTGGTCGCGCTGGTGTTCTCCGACGCGGGCAGCCAGCCGATCACGGTCGCGCTCCAGACCCAGGTACGCCAGTTCGGCAACAACATCGACGTGCTGGCGCCCGGCGCCTTCATCTCGATGGTCATCCCGCTGGCCGTGTTCTTCGCGTTCCAACGTCAGTTCGTGTCCGGGGTGATGGCGGGCGCGGTGAAGTAGCCGGACAAATAACCACATCAGGGGCGAGCCGGACACCGGCTCGCCCCTCGGCGTTCACCCAGAATCCCCCGTATGCCACATCTGGCGTAACCAAGTCACCCCTTCGGCCGTTGCCGGGCAGTATGCCCGCGCCGACCCATGGATGTCCCTTGCCCAGGTTCAGTGTCATCGTCCCCGCGTACAAGGTTCAGGCGTACCTGCACGAATGCCTCGAATCCGTGCTGGAGCAGTCCTGTCCGGACCTCGAACTGATCGCCGTCGACGACTGCTCGCCCGACGCCTGCGGTGCGATCATCGACGAGTTCGCCGCCCGTGACTCCCGGGTCCGTCCCGTCCGCCTGCCGGGGAACGTGGGCCTCGGCCGCGCCCGCAACGCGGGTCTCGAACACGCCACCGGCGACTACCTGCTCTTCCTGGACGGCGACGACACCCTCACCCGGGACGCTCTGCGCGCGATCGCCGACCGGCTGAAGGAGACCGCCGAACCGGACGTCCTGGTCTACGACTACGCGCGCACCTACTGGAACGGGGACATCGTCCGCAACCGCTTCGCGGAGCAGCTCAGCGAGCGGGGACCCGCGCCCTTCCGGCTCGACGACCGGCCGGGGCTGCTCAGGGTCCTGATGGTGGTGTGGAACAAGGCGTACCGAAGGGAGTTCGTGCAGCGTGCGGGCCTCTCCTTCCCGCCCGGCTACTACGAGGACACCCCCTGGACCTACCCGGCGCTGATCTCCGCCGAGACGATCGCCACCCTCGACCGGGTCTGTGTGCACTACCGCCAGCGCCGTCAGGGCAACATCCTCGGCACCAGCAGCCGCAAGCACTTCGACATCTTCGAGCAGTACGACCGTGTCTTCGCGCATCTCGACGCGCACCCGGAGCTGGCACGCTGGCGTCCGGTCCTGTTCCGCCGCATGGTCGACCACCTCTCCACGGTGTTCACCAAGCGGGGGCGGCTGCCGCGCGGCACCCGCGCCGAGTTCCTGCGCAAGGCCCGCACCCACTACCGCCGTTACCGCGCCCCGGGCGCCCCCGTCCGCCCCCGCACCCGCCTGCGGCACGCCCTGGTCCGGCTCGGCAACCACCGCACGTACCGGCTGCTCGGCCTGGTCACGAGTACCCACAAGAAGGCGCTGCGTGGCGTCAAGGGGCTGCTGCGCAAGGTCCGCGGCGGCGCCCTCCAGTTCCACTACCGCGTCCAGCTCCGCCTGCCGCTGCGCGCCGACCGCGCCGTCTTCTCCAGCTACTGGGGGCGCGGCCACGGCTGCAACCCGGGCGCCCTGGAGTCCGCGTTCCGCGAACTCGCCCCGCACATCCGTACGGCGTGGATCGCGCACCCCGAGCACCACCACACGATCCCGGCCTCGACGCGCCGTCTGCGACCCGGTACGACGGCGTACTGGACGGCGCTCGCCCGCTCCAAGTACCTCGTCAACAACGTCAACTTCGACCGCCGGCTGGTCAAGCGCCCCGGCCAGATCATGATCCAGACCCAGCACGGCACCCCGCTCAAGTACATGGGCCTCGACCTCCAGGACCGCCCGGCGGCCGCCCGTGACACCGACTTCGCCGAGCTGCTGCGCAGCGCCGACAAGTGGGACTACTGCCTGTCGGGCAACCGCCACTCCACCCTGATCTGGGAGCGCGTCTTCCCCGCCGCGTACACGACGCTGGAGTACGGCCTCCCCCGCAACGACGTGTTCCAGCGGGCGACCTCGACGGACGTCACCCGGCTGCGGCAGTCCCTCGGCATCCCCGAGGGCACGGTCGCCGTCCTGTACGCGCCGACCTACCGCGACTACCGCCGCACCCAGCGTCTCGCTCTCGATCTGGAGCGCGTCCTGCGCCAGCTCGGCCCCCGGTTCGTCGTCCTGACCCGCGCCCACCACTCGTACGCCGCCGCGCTGAGCACCCGCTCCGGGGCCCGGCTCATCGACGTCTCCGACCACCCGAGCATCGAGAACCTCTGCCTGGCCTCGGACGCGCTGGTCACCGACTACTCCTCCCTGATGTTCGACTACGCGGTCCTGGACCGGCCGATCGTGATCCACGCGGACGACTGGGAGGCGTACCAGGCCTCCCGGGGCACCTACTTCGACCTGCGGAACTTCCCGCCGGGCGCGGTCGCGCGCAGCGAGGACGAGCTGATCGACATCTTCGCGACCGGCCACTGGCGCGGCTCCCGCTCGACCCAGCTGCGGACCGCGTTCCGCGAGCGGTTCTGCCCGTACGAGGACGGCCGCGCCGCCGAGCGGGTCGTACGCCATGTCGTGCTGGGCGAGAGCGCCGGGCTGCCGCGGGTGCTGCCGCCCGCGGAGCGCCACCCGGTCCCCTCGGCCGCCGCCGCCCGTCCCCGGACCCCCCTGGCCACCGTGCCCGCGCCCGGCACCCCCGTCCTCCCCGTCGCCGAGACCCTCTGAACCGGAGCAGGCATGCCCTCCAGCCCCTCCCGGCCCACACCGACGAGACCCGTCACCTGGCGCCCCGCCGGGCGGCCCGGGCGCTGACACCCACCAGCACCCCGGCAGTAGCCCGAGAAGCAACCAGAGAAGTAAGCAGAGAAAGAGCAGAATGCCCCGCTTCAGTATCATCGTCCCCACTTATGGAGTCGCCGGGCGACTGGCCCTCGCACTGGACTCGGTCCTCGACCAGTCCTTCGGCGACTTCGAGCTGATCCCGGTCTGCGACGGGCCGGACTCCCCGGCGGGCGAGGTCGCCGCCGGGTACGCCGCGCGGGACTCCCGGGTCGCCCCGGTCCACTCACCGCCCGCGGACGGACTGAGCGGGGCGCGCAACACCGGGACCGGGGCGGCGAGCGGCACGTATCTGCTCTTCCTCGACGGCGATGACGTCCTGGTGCCGGGCGCGCTGGCCGCCCTGGACCACACGCTCCGGAAGGAGCCCGAGGAAGCGGACGTCCTCTACTTCGGACACGAACGCGTCCACTGGTGGGACGTCGAGACCAGCACACCGCCCCTCCCGAAGGCCCCGGACGGGGTGTTCCCCCCGGACCGGGCGCCGCGGCTGACCGGGGCGGGCCTTCCGGCGTGGAGCGCGGCCTACCGCCGGGCGTTCCTGCGGGAGCGGCGCCTCGCCTTCCCCCCGGGGCACTTCACGGATCTCGGCTGGGGCGGCCTGGTGACGGTCGCCGCCGGGCGGGTGGCGGTGCTGCGCCAGGTCGTCGTACGGCATCGGCTGCGGCGGCAGGGCAGCCGCCTGAACACGCCGGGCGAGCACCAGTTCCAGCTTCTCGACCAGGTCGACCTGGTGCTGAGCCGGGCGGCCGAGGAAGAACTGTCCGTGGAGCGGTCGCGGGCGCTGTTCGGTGACCTCTTCGCGGCGGTGCTGAAGTCCGCCGCCCATCCGAAGCGGCTTCCGCTGCACCGGCGCCGGGCCTTCTTCCGGCGCGCCGGCCGGCTCTACCGGCGCCACCGGCCCGCCGGGTTCCAGCCGCCCCCGGGCCGGATCGGGGTGCAGTACCGGCTCCTGGCGGCCGGGGCGTACAGCGCCTTCCGCGCGCTGCGCGGCGTCAGCCGGCGGATGGCGAGGGCCGGTCAGCAGCTGCCGCGCCCCCGTCTGCTGAGCGTCCGCGCGCGGTACGCCGCGCAACTGCGCCTCCCCCTCGACGAGAACCTCGTCGTGTACTGCGCCTACTGGGGCCGCGGTTACGCCTGCAGCCCGGCCGCGATCCACGCCAAGGCCCTCGAACTCGCCCCGCATCTACGCTCGGTGTTCCTGGTCGAGGCCGACGCGGTGGACCAGGTCCCGGACGGTGTCGACCACGCGGTGATCGGCAGCCCGCGCGCCTGGGAGGTGCTGGCCCGTGCCAAGTACCTGGTCAACAACGCCAATTTCGCGGACGGTGTCGTCAAGCGGCCCGGCAGCGTGCATCTGCAGACCCAGCACGGCACGCCGCTGAAGACGATGGGTGTCGACCAGTCGACGTATCCGATCGTGGCCGCCGCGACCGGCAGCTTCGCCAAGCTGCTGGCCCGGGTGGACCGCTGGGACTACAACCTCTCCTCCAACCGGCACTCCACCCAGATGTGGGAGCGGGCCTTCCCGGGCACGTACGAGGCCCTGGAGTACGGCTATCCGCGCAACGACGTCTACTGCACGGCGACCGCCGAGGACGTGGCCCGCGTCCGCGCCCGGCTGGGCGTCCCCGAGGGCAGGACCGCCCTCCTCTACGCGCCCACGCACCGCGACTACAGCACCGGCTTCGAGTCCCGGCTCGACCTGGAGGCCTTCTGCGAGGAGATCGGCGACGAGTTCGTCGTGCTCCTGCGCGCCCACTACTTCTACGACGAGGGCAGGGGCACAAGCAGCGGCCGGATCATCGACGTGACCCGGCACCGGTCCTCGGAGGACGTCTGTCTGGCCGCCGACGCGCTGATCACGGACTACTCGTCGATCATGTTCGACTACGCCAACCTCGACCGCCCGATCGTCGTGTACGCCGACGACTGGGAGGTCTACCGGGAGACGCGGGGCGTCTACTTCGACCTGATGGAGGCACCGCCGGGGCCGGTGGTGCGCACCCCGGAGGAGCTCGCGGGGGCCTTCCGTGACCGCTCCTACGCGGACGACTCCTCGCGAGCCCTGCGGGCCGCGTTCCGCGAGCGCTTCTGCCAGTTCGACGACGGGCAGGCCGCCGAGCGGGTCGTCCGCAGAGTGCTGCTGGGCCGGCCGCCGGAGGCGATCCCGCCGGTGATCCCGCTCGCCGAGCGCCTTCCGGCCCCCGCCGCGTCCCCCCTCGTAAGGAGCTGACGTGCCCCGCTTCAGCGTCATCGTCCCCGTCTTCAAGGTGCAGGGCTTTCTGCGCGAGTGCCTCGACTCGGTCCTGGAGCAGTCGTACACCGACATCGAGGTGATCGCGGTCGACGACTGCTCGCCGGACGGCTGCGGCGCGATCCTCGACGAGTACGCGGCCCGCGAACCGCGCCTGCGGGTGCTGCACCTGCCGCAGAACGTGGGCCTCGGCCGCGCCCGCAACGCCGGAATGCCGTACGCGACGGGGGACTACCTCTTCTTCCTCGACAGCGACGACACCCTCACGCCGGGCACCCTGCGCGCCATGGCCGACCGCCTCGACGAGACGGCCGACCCCGATGTGCTGGTCTTCGACTACGCGCGCACCTACTGGTGGGGCGGTACGCGCCGCAACGCCCTCGCGCAGGTGCTGGCCGAGGGCGGCGACGGCTGCTTCACGGCCGCCGAACACCCTGAGATCCTCGACCTGTTGATGGTCGTGTGGAACAAGGTCTACCGCCGCGCGTTCGTCGAGCGGGAGGGCTTCACCTTCCCGCCCGGCTACTACGAGGACACCCCCTGGACCTTCCCGGTCCTGCTCAGCGCGGAGCGGATCGCCACCCTGGACCGGATCTGTCTGAACTACCGGCAGCGCCGCCAGGGCAACATCCTGTCCACCACCAGTCGCAAGCACTTCGACATCCACGACCAGTACGAGCGCGTCTTCGCCTTCGTCGACTCCCGCCCGCAGCTGTCGAGCTGGCGCCCGTTCCTGCACCGCAAGATGGGCGAACACTGTCTGGACATCCTCGCCAAGCCGGACCGGCTGCCCGCGTCCGACAAGGGCGAGTTCTTCCGGCGTACGGCCGCCCTCTTCCGCAAGCACGAGGGCGGCGGCCCGGTGCCGCGCGAACTGCGTGTCCTCCAGGGCGGTTACGTGACCTACCTCGCCCGGCGCCAGTCCGGCCGGCTCGGCGCGGAACTCGGGCGGCGCGGGCTCCAGGTGCGCAAGGTGGCGGCCACCCGGGTCAAGAGCGGCTGGTCCGCGGCGCACGAGCACCGGCCGCTGGACCCGGACCTCGCGGTGTACTCGGCGTTCTCGCACCGCGGGGTGCTCGGCGACCCGGGCGCGGTCTACCACGCGGCGCGCGAACTCGCCCCGCACGTCCGGGGGGTGTGGGTGGTGCGCGAGGACCAGGTGCCGCTGCTGCCGCCCGGCGTCGAGTACGTCCTGCCGGACTCGCTCGGCTACCGCCGGGTCACCGCCCGCGCCACGTACCTGATCAACAACGTCAACTGGCCCGGCACCCTGGTCAAGCGCGCGGGCAGCGTCCATGTGCACACCCACCAGGGCACCCCGCTGAAGTACATGGGAGCCGACCTGCGCGACAAGGCGGGCGCCCGGCACGGCTTCGACGTGCCGCAGATGCTGCGCCGCGCCGACCGCTGGGACTACAGCCTGGTCGCCAACCGCCACTCCGAACTGGTCTGGGACCGCGCCTACCCCTGCCACTTCACCTCGCTGCGCACCGGCAGCCCCCGCAACGACGTCCTCGTACGGGCCCGGCCCGAGGACGGTGCGGCGGTCCGCGCCCGCCTCGGCATCCCGGCCGGCCACCGGGTGGTGCTGTACGCGCCGACGCGCCGCGACTACGTCCGCGGCGGCCTCGTCGACCGGATCGACCTCGCCCGGTTCGCCGACGACCTCGGCGAGGGCCACACCCTCCTCGTCCGGCTGCACCCCTCGCTCACGGACGGCCCCTCGCGCGGGATGGGCCTGTCCGAGCTGCACCGGCGCGGGGTCGTGCTCGACGCGACCGACGAGCCGCACGTCGAGGACCTGATGCTCGCCTCCGACGTGCTGGTCACGGACTACTCGGCCCTGATGTTCGACTACGCCAACCTGGGCCGGCCGATCGTGATCCACGCGGACGACTGGGGCGCGTACGCCGCGAGCCGGGGCGCGTACTTCGACATCACGGCCGACGCGCCGGGCCATGTGGCCCGCTCCTACCGGGAGCTGGCGTGGCTGTTCGCGTCCGGGTCCTGGCGGGACGAGGAGTCGGCGCGGCTGCGGTCCGGGTTCCGGGCGCGGTTCTGCGCGTTCGACGACGGGCGGGCGGCCGAGCGGGTGGTACGGACGCTGATGCTCGGCGAGCGCGTCGAGCACCCGGTGCCGGTGGCGGTGGTGCCCGCGCAGGCGGGACACAACGTCCTCACCTCGTCGTGAGCGCCCTCATGACCGTCGTCGGCCCGTTCGTGAAGCCGCGCCCGCCCCGGTTCTGGGTGGTCGTCCTGGCCGCCGTCTTCGCCCTGCTCCAGCTCGCGAACGTCACCGGCCGCGACACCCCCGACACCAGGAACTACCTCTCGTACGCCCTGAGTCCGCGCGGCGCGAGCAAGCACGAGGCGGCCACGGCCACCATCGACTACGCCTGTGCCGGCCGGGCGTCCATCGCGCGCCGCGACCAGAGCGTCAACGTCGTCCACTTCCGTGAGCCGAGCCCCGCCGGGCGGGTCGTCGAGGAGTGCCGGCGCGACCAGCGGGGCTGGGTGTCGAAGCGGCTGAGCGCCGGGCAGACGGCGGGCCACACCGTGCCGTTCATGCCGCCGCGCTTCCTGCGGATCTTCGAGGCGCGCCCCGGCTACCCGGTCTTCCTGGTCCCCTTCATCACCGTCCTCGGCGTGAAGTGGGGCCTGTGGACGTCGAGTGTCCTCATCACGGTCACCGGGGGCGTACTCGCCTTCCTGGTGCTGCGCACCCTGTGCGCCCCCACCCTCGCCGCGCTGACCGGACAGGCCCTCTTCTACGTCCTGCCGTGCGGCACGACCGCCATGCGGCCCATGACCGAGGGCCTGCTGCTGACCCTGACACTGGCGGCGTTGTGGGGCTGCGCACTCGCTCTGGAGGGCCGGACGCGGGCCGCGACCGTGCTGGTCGGCGGGTCCCTGGCCGCGCTCTTCGCCGTCAAGCCCTCGCAGGCGCTGTTCCTCGGGCTGTGCCTGGCGGGCGCCTGCGCGGTGCTCGGCATCCGGCGCGGCGGACCACGGCAACCGCTGCGGAGGCTCGCACGGCCGTTGCGGGAGGTGGGGGTGGTGGCGGCCTGCGGGGTCGCCGTCACCCTGCTCGCGGCGAAGGTGCTGGGCCACCCGTCCGAGTCGGAGTCCCTCCAGGACCTGCTCACGGCCCACTTCTCCCGGCCCGACCGCAGCCGGCCGTGGTCGGATTTCCTCAGCCTGGAGGTCGACTTCTGGGTGGAGTGGCTGCGTCGTGAACTCTGGCAGCCGTTCTTCCCGACGGCCCTGCTGGCCGGGGCCTGGGGCGCGCTGCGGCATCGTCCGGCCTTCGGGGTGTTCCTGGTCGCGGGCGCGCTCACCGGCGTCCTCAACCAGGCCGGACACCCCGACATCGACATCTACGGCGACCGGCTGATCGTGCTGGCGTGGGTGCTGCCGGTGGTGGGACTTCCGCTGCTGCTGGAACAGGTCCTACGGCCGCGGGTGCGGGGTCTCGACACGGTGCCGGGCCCGCTTCGGACGGACGCGGAGCCGAACACCGCGATGGACACCGCGATGGACACCGGGACGGGCGCCGGGACGGGCGCCGGGACGGGCGCCGGGACGGGCGCCGGGCTGGACGCCGGAGTCGCTCGATGAGTCGCTCGATGAGGTGAAGTTCGGCAAAGCCGTCGGCCTCGGTGGGCATATACGACAAATGACCCGAACAGCTCAGACCGAGGTCGACCTCCCCGTCCGGCGGACCGCCCGTGGCGCGAGCGCGCTGCGCGGCGGCACCCCCTGGCACCCCACGCCCTATCAGGTCTTCGGCGGACTGTTCTGGCTGGTGCTGTGCCTCGCCTCCTGGCGGGTGCCGATGTGCTGCGACTTCGGCCAGCACGCGGCGGTCGTCGAGCGCCTCAAGGCGAACCTCCTGCATCCCGCCCATCCGACGGCGGACCTGCCGGGCGAGGGCAGCCCCTTCTACTCCCCGTACACCGTGGCCCAGGGCGCCTTCGCCCGGCTGACGGGCCTCGCGGGCTGGGAGGTGGTCCGGCTCTCGACGCCGCTGAACCTGCTGGTGCTGCTGACGGGGATCGGCCGCTTCGTGCGCGTCCTGGCGCCCCGCCGCCCCTGGGCGCCGGTGTGCGCGCTGCTCGCGATGGTGCTGCTGTGGGGCACCGAGCGCGCCTGGTCGAGCGGCTACCTCGGGCTGATGTCGATGACGGGCAACCTCGGCTATCCATCGACGTTCGCCATCGGACTCACCTTCTGGGCGTGGGCGCTCACGGGCACGCTCGCGGGAGGGATCGGCGGCCCGGTCCGGTACGTCGGCCCGAGCGGGCTGCGGAGCCTGTCCGGGTACAAGGGGCTCGGCGTCCTTTACGGCCTGATCCTGCTCGTCCATCCGATCACCGCGTCGGCGGCGGCGCTCGGGGCGGTGGCGTTCGTGGCCGGGTGGCAGCAGGGATGGCGGGCGGCCGTGGCGGCCCGGTGGGCGATCACGGGGGCGGCGGCGCTGATGGTCGCCCACCTCTGGCCGTACTTCGACGTCCTCACGCTGCCCGGGGACCACAGCACGGACGCGATGCACCGGCGGCTGTACGAGGGGGTGCCCGGACACTTCTGGCTGGCGCTGATCGGGGTACCGGCGCTGTGGCTGCGCGCGCGGCGCTCCCGGCGGGACCCACTGGTGCTGATGTTCGCACTGGACTGCCTGGTGGTGGCGTACGGCTGGGTCAGCGGGCACTACAGCTACGGCAGGATCCTGGGACTCGCGCTCGTGGCGCCGCAGTTCGCGCTCGCGATCGAGCTGGTGGCGGCGCGGCCGTGGCCGGTGTGGCGGCGGGCGCTGGGGGTGGTGACGGCCGTCGGCGCCTGCGTCGGCTTCCTCACGGTGCAGGCCGGTGCCGTCGTACCGCGTTCACTCGATCCGGTGAGTTTCGACCAGCCGCCGCGCTGGCCCTCGTACGACTGGGCGGCGCGGCACATCAAGCCCGGCGAAGTGGTGATCGCCGACGGGTACTACGCCTCCCGTCTGATCCCGGGCTACGGCCCGAACCTGGCCGCGCCCGTGTGGCCGGACGCGGGACTGGACGAACGGGAGCGGGTGCGGCGGCTCGCGGCCGTCCGGGGATACCTCGACCCCGCGTCGACGCCGGCGCGGCGCTCCGCGGTGGTGCGGCGGTATCACGTGCGATGGCTGTTGCTGACGCGGTGGAGCCGGGTGCCGGAGGAGGCGACGGTGGTGGATTGGAGCCGGCGCACGGGCGAGGTCCTCGCGAGGGTCGCTCCGCGGAGTGGACGCGGCAAAACCGCACATGCCACAGCCCCGCACCCCTGACGGGGCGCGGGTACTGAGCGACGTCACAGCCTCTGGACCACTCGCTCCCGAACTACTCGATGACGAGCTCGACCGGGATGTTGCCGCGGGTGGCGTTGGAGTAGGGGCAGACCTGGTGGGCCTGCTCGACCAGCTTGCGGCCGGTGGCCTCGTCCACGGAGTCGGGCAGCTCCACGCGGAGCGTGACGGCCAGGCCGAAGCCCTCGCCCTGCTTGCCGATGGTCACCTCGCCGGTCACCGCGGCCTCGCTGACGTCGACCTTCGCCATGCGGCCGACGACGCCGAGGGCGCTGGCGAAACAGGCGGCGTAACCGGCGGCAAACAGCTGCTCGGGGTTGGTGCCCTTTCCGCTGCCACCCATCTCCACCGGAACCGCCAGCTGGATGTCGAGCTTGTTGTCGGAGCTGACGGCGCGGCCGTCACGGCCGTGGGTGGCGGTGGCGACAGCGGTGTAGAGCGCGTCCATGGGGACCATCCCTCTCAAGTCAAGGTCTTGCCGGGGCGGCCGGTCCGACCGCCTCACGGCCTCAATTAGAGCACGCAATTCAATTGTGCACAACTTAATGATGGACAAGAGCTATCCTGGAGTCATGACCGCCATGCCGACCCCGAGCACCCAGGCCCCGCCCGACGGGGACTACCTCCGTCTCGACCAGCAGATCTGCTTCTCCCTGAACGCCGCCTCGCGCGCCTTCGGGGGCGTGTACCGGGTGATCCTCAAGGACCTCGGGCTCACCTACCCCCAGTACCTGGTGATGCTGGTGCTGTGGGAACACGGCGAGCTGCCCGTGAAGAAGGTCGGCGAGCATCTGCGGCTCGACTCCGGGACGCTGTCCCCGCTGCTCAAGCGGCTGGAGACGGCCGGTCTGGTGCGGCGGGAGCGCAGTGCGGCGGATGAGCGCTCCGTGCACGTCCATCTCACGGACGAGGGCACGGCCCTGCGCGAGCGTGCGCTGCTCGTACCGCGCCGGATCGCCGCGGCGACGGGCGCGAACCTCGAGGAGATCCGGGAGCTGCAGGCGCGGCTCGACCGGCTCACGGCGGCACTGGACGCGGCGACGCTCGACCCCGCAGCCCTGGACGCGGCCGGCGCGGACGTCCCCTAGGGTCCGATCCGCCGGACAGGTCCTGGCTGCGGCTTACGTACGCCGGACGGTGCTAGCGGTGGCGTACGTACAGGCGAAGGGTGACACCCCTGCGGACAACCTGCTCGCGCAGGGTGAATTCCTTGGCGAGTACGGCGCGTTTGGTCGCCTCGGTCGCGACCTGGGTGTCCGGATGCCAGTGCGGCCGGAACACGAACGGTTCGCACACCAGCCACACCCGGTCGAGCCGCTCGAGCCGGCTGCGCAGTTCGCGCGGGCCCACTTCCGTCCCGTACAGCGTCCCGGACGCTATGGCGGACGTCTTCAGGGCGACGTCGCGCACCCCGCGGAAGCCCGCCGGATAGGCCAGCGCCGAGCGACGTGTGAGCGACGGCAGGTACAACACCGGATCACCGGGCCGTAGTTCGCGACCGGCGGCGGCGGAGACGGCGGCGAGGTTGTCGGGACGGTGTGCGGGGTCGCGGTCCTTGCGGAGCAGGGGGAACTGGACGGCGAGGACGAGGGAGATGGCGAGGACACCGGCGAGGGCGACGAGGCGGGGAGCCGCGGCGCTGGGCAGCCGGGACACCCACCCGGTCAGCCGCTCCGCCCCCGCCGCGGCCAGCAGCGGTGCCCCCGCCAGCGCGTAGAGCACATACCGCTCGTCGTACAGCGGCCGGAAGCGGGAGACCGCGATCAGGACCGCCGGCGGGACCAGCAGCAGCGGCAGGGCGACCGACACGAGGTTCGGCTCGCCGCGTCGCGGGAACGGGCGCCACAGGGCGAGTGCGATCAGGAACACGTAGGGCACGAACACCAGTTGGGCCTGGCTGAGGAACGCGTGCATCAGGTTGTCCACGCTCTCGCGGTTCGGCACCGCCAGCCATGCCACCTGCGCCGACTGCCGGTGGGAGACGAGCGCGAGCGGCGCCAGGACGAGCAACGTGACCCCCGCCGCGATGCCCCATCGCCACCACACCCGCCACGGCATCCGCGTCAGCGCCAGGGTCGTCCCGTGCGCGAGCAGGAGGAGTAAGGCGAACTCGTGCAGCAGGCAGGTGACGGCGACGGTCACGCCGTACGCCCACCAGCCCCTGCCCCCGCGCAGGGCCCGCACGAGGAGCAGGGTCGCCGCCGTCGCCCCGGCCGCGACCAGGGCGTACGAACGGCCCTCCTGGGCGAAGTGCCCGGTCAGGGGTGTGACCGCGTACAGCAGTCCCGCCCAGAGGCCGACGCGGGGGTTGCACAGACGGATCCCGAGGGCGGCGACGAGACCCGCGGTCGTGGCGGCGCCGACGACCGAGGGCAGGCGCAGGGCGACCTCGCCGGGGGCGGGGGCGAGGACGAGATGCATGAAGAGGTAGTACAGGCCGTGCACCGCGTCGACGTGGTGCAACAGATGCCAGATCTGCGGAACCGAGCGCCGCGCGACCTGGTAGGTGGCCGCCTCGTCACGCCACATGCCCCCGCGGTCGAGCCTCCAGAGCCCGAGTGTGAGCATGACGAGCACGGGCAGCACCACGGCGACGACCCGCGCCACGGGCTCGGCCGAGGCCCCCGAGACGTCCGGAGCCTGCCGGCGGCCGACGCCGGACTGTTTCATTAGCACGCTTTCCCCCATGTACCATTTCTTACTATTAACTGACCTTCGTTAACCTTTGATGGCGTATCAGTTCTTGTGAGGCATCCGAGAGCTTACGATCCGGGCTTGATGAGCGCTTACCTGAGCCCCCGAGGCCGATCCCGTCTGCTCCCCCTCGCCGCCGCCTGGATGGCGACCCGCGCGCTGATGCTGTGGCTGCTCGCGCACGACGACCTCTCCGTGCTGGGCGGCGGCGGGGTCTCCCGCGAGGTGAGTCACCTCTATTTCCGCTGGTACGAGACCCTGTCGCACGGCGCCTATCCGGCAGGCGACCGGCTGTGGCAGTACCCGCCGGGCGCGGGCCCCGTACTGCTCTCGCCCGGGCTTCTGCCGGGCCTGACGTACCCGCACGCCTTCGTGGCCCTGACGCTGGTCGCGGACGCCGTGATCGTGCTGGCCCTGGCACGCGCGGGCAGCAGACCCGGCCGCAGCCTGCGCGGCGCGGCACTGTGGACGCTGGGCCTGCCGTTGCTGCTGCACATCCCGCTCGCCCGCTACGACGTACAGGTCACGGCGTTCGCCGTCGTCTCCCTGCTGGCACTGAAGCGCTCCCCGCGCGCGGGCGGCGCGTTCGCCGCGCTCGGCGCCCTGGTGAAGGTCTGGCCCGCACTCGTCCTCATCGGCACACCCCGGGGCCGTACCACCCGGGAGGCCTGGACGTCGGCGGCGCTCACGGCGGTCACCCTGCTCACCGTCCTCGCGACGGCCTTCAGCGACCCCTTCGACTTCCTGCGCCAGCAGGGCGGCCGGGGCGTGCAGATCGAGTCGCTCGGCGGCACGGTGCTCGGCTTCGCGCGCCACGCGGGCTGGCCGGGCAGCGTGCGCTACCAGTACGGCGCGATGGAGTTCGTGGGCCCCCACGTCCAGACGGTCGCGACCCTCTCGCTCGCCCTGACGGCCGTCTCCTTCGCGCTGCTGCTGCTGTGGCGGGTGCGCGCACGGCACTGGACGGCGGCGACCCCGTACGACGCCGCACTCGCCGCCGTGCTGATGTTCACGGTGACGAGCCGGGTGATCAGCCCCCAGTACATGGTGTGGCTGCTCGGTCTGGCCGCCGTGTGCCTGACATCGCGGCACACCACACAGCGCCCGGTGGCGGCGCTCGTCGTCGCGGCGACGGCGGTAAGCTCCGTCGCCTACCCTGCCCTGTACGGGGAGGTCATCGACAGCACCTGGACGGGCTGTTTGCTGATGCTCATCCGCAACGGTCTGCTGGCGGCCGCGGCGGTGCTGTCCTTCACCCGGCTCTGGCACTCCGGACTTCCCGTGCTCGTGGTGGATCGGCCGAAAAACGACGCGCAGAAACGGAACCCCGACCCGATTCCTGCCGTCTTCCGGACCGGACACTAAGTACCTCTTAACGGATAATTACTGTCAAGCCCTACGATTTCGGCCCGTGGATCCTATGAAACCTCACCACTCGCAGGTCTGTGTCGTCGTCATCGGTTACAACGACGCCGACCACGTGACGGAAGCGGTGCGTTCGGCACTCGCTCAGGGCCCGGCCGTCCGGGAGGTACTGGCCGTCGACGACCGCTCGACCGACGGGAGCGCCGACCTCCTCGACCGCCTCGCCGCCGATGAGCCGCGCGTGAAGGTCATACGCCGCCCGGAGAACAGCGGCGGCTGCGGGAGCCCCCGCAACGACGGGATCGACGCGGCGACCGCCCCGTACGTGATGTTCCTGGACAGCGACGACGTGCTGCCGCCGGGCGCCGTGGACGCGCTGCTCGAAGTGGCACGGGAACAGCGCACGGAGGTCGCGGCGGGTCTGTGCGTACGCCGCGAACTGCCCTCGGGCCGCGAGATCCCCTGGGAGCGCGACCTCTACGCGAAGCCCGCGCTGGTCTCCCACCCGACGCAGCGGCCCCGTCTGGTCCACGACACGCTGTGCGTCAACAAGCTGTACCGAACCGACTTCCTTCGTGAACACGCGATCCGCTTCCCCGAGGGCCGTCACCCGTACGAGGACTTCGTGTTCACCGCGCGCGTGCTGGCCGCCGGGCCGCGCATCGCGCTGATCCCCGACACGGTGTACGTGTGGCATGTGCGGCGCGGCGCCCAGCAGTTGTCGATCTCGCTGGACCGCGCGGACATCGAGAACTGGCGCTCCCGCACCGCGGCGCACCGCACCGCCTACGAGATCCTGCTCAACGCCGGCGAGAAGCAGCTCGCCCGGGCCGCCAACGCGAAGTTCCTCGACCATGAACTGCGCATGTACGCCCGCGAGTTGGAGTTGCGCGACGCCGACTACCGGCGGGCCTGGTGGGAGCTCACGCGCACGTATCTGTCGACGTTCGACGCAAGCGACTTCACCGTCAACCCGACCGCCCCCGGCCGGCTGATCGCCCGTGTCGTGCTCGCCTCCGAGGAGCCCCGCGACCTGCCGCGCCTCAAGGAACTCGCCGCCCGCCCGGCCCGGTTGCGCCCGCCGTACGCCCGCGCCGCCGACGGCACGCCGGTCTGGTCGGACGACCTCCCCCAGGTCACGCTGGACCACTACCTGCAACGCCCCGCGCATGTGCTGCCCGCCGCGGTCGACGCGGAACTGCGTCCCCGCGCGCGTGCGGCACGGCTGCGGCTGCGCCTGCACGACCTGTACGGACGGCTCGCGGAGGCCGGTCCGGCCTCGGCGGACGTGGAGTTCACGCACCGGGACGAGGAGCGGATCGGGCTGAGCCTGTCGGTCGAGCTGACCCAGGACGCGGACCGGGCCACCTGGTCGGGCGAGCTGCCGGTGGACCTGTCGGCGCTGGGCTCGGGCACCTGGGACCTGCGGCTGCGGGTTCACTACCGTGACGGTTCGAGCCGGGACGTCACCGCGCACGCGGTCGGCGGCGGGGGCCTGCTGCGTCGCCGCGCGGTCCCGAACCTGCGGTACGGCGTCCTGTTGGTGCAGCCGTACCGCACCCACGCGGGGGCGCTGGCGCTGCGTCTGGCGCCCGGACTGCGAGGGATGACCGACGTGGTACGCCGTCGGCTCAAGCGCCTGCTTCACTGATGTCACAACGGCACATCGATCTCACCTCGAGCTCACACCGACTCACACCGACTCACACCGACCTCACACCGATCACACTCCCGAGGGGACGACCGTTCATGACCTGGCTGATCACCGGCGGCGCCGGCTACATCGGGGCGCACGTGGTGCGCGCGATGCGGGACGCGGGCGAGCAGGCCGTGGTCTACGACGACCTGTCCACGGGCATCGCCGAGCGGGTCCCCTCCGACGTACCGCTGGTGGTCGGCTCGACGCTGGACGCCGAGCTGCTGGCCCGCACGATCGAGGAGCACGCGATCACCGGCGTGGTCCACCTCGCGGCGAAGAAGCAGGTCGGTGAGTCCGTCGACCTCCCGCTGCACTACTACCGCGAGAACGTCGAGGGCCTGCGGGTTCTCCTGGAGGCGGTGACGGCGACGTCCGTCGGCTCCTTCGTGTTCTCCTCCTCCGCCGCGGTCTACGGCATGCCGGACGTCAACCTGGTGACGGAGGAAACCCCCTGCGCACCCATGAGCCCGTACGGCGAGACGAAGCTGGCGGGCGAGTGGCTGGTCCGTGCGACGGGCCGCGCCACGGGCCTGTCCACGGCGTCGCTGCGCTACTTCAACGTGGCGGGGGCGGCGACCCCCGAACTCGCCGACGTCGGTGTCTTCAACCTCGTCCCCATGGTCTTCGAGAAGCTCACGCAGGACGCGCCGCCGCGCATCTTCGGTGACGACTACCCGACGCCCGACGGGACGTGTGTTCGGGACTACATCCACGTGGTGGACCTGGCGGAGGCCCACGTGGCCGCGGCCCGCGCCCTGGAGGCCTCGCCCGGGCGGGACCTGACCCTCAACATCGGCCGTGGGGAAGGCGTTTCCGTCCGCGAGATGATCGACCGGATCAACGCGATCACCGGCTACGACCGTCCCGCGGTGACCACACCGCGCCGCCCCGGCGACCCGGCGCGCGTCGTCGCCTCCGCCGACCGCATCGCGGTGGAACTGGGCTGGAAGGCGAAGTACGACGTGCAGGACATGATCACGTCGGCATGGGCGGGGTGGGTACGGCTGCACCCCGGCGCGGCGCGCTCGTAGGGCCCGTCGGTCCAGGTCCTGTCGGTCCAGGTCCTGTCCGGCGGGCCGGACCTAGACCGAGACGGTCTGCGGGGTCCGGCCCTGGCTCTGCTCGGATTCCAGCCGGGGAAAGGTGACGCCGGTCAGTTCCTCGGAGGCCGCCCACAGCCGGACCGCGGACACCGGGTCGCTGGCCGCGGCCGAGCGCCCGACCAGTGTCGGCGCGCCGCGCATCTCGCCGAGCCCGTCGGGTCCCACATAACTGGCGCCGGGCAGGTCCTGCGTCGCGGCGTACAGCGTGGGCAGGGCACCGGCCTTGTTGTCCTGGGCGATGAACCGGTTGCCCACCGCCATCAGCGTGCGCCGCAGCACGCTGGCGTCCCGGCCCTGGAGACCGGTGGCGGCCCAGCCGGGGTGCGCGGCGAGGGCCCGTACGGACGAACCCGCGGCGGCCAGCCGGCTCTGGAGCTCCAGGGTGAACAGGAGATTGGCGAGCTTGGACTGGCTGTAGGCGGCGACGGGCGAGTACTCGCCGGTCAGGTTCAGGTTCTCGAAGTGGATGCGGGGGCTGCCGGGCATCTTGTGCGCCCCCGAGGACACGGTGACCACCCGGTCGGTGAGGTACGGCAGCAGCAGATTCGTCAGGGCGAAGTGCCCCAGGTGGTTGGTCCCGAACTGCATCTCGAAGCCGTCCTTCGTGCCGGCCTCGGGGATGTTCATGACGCCCGCGTTGTTGATCAGCAGATCGAGTTCGCCCCGCCAGGACGCGGCGAACTCACGCACGGACGCGAGGTCCGCGAGGTCCAGTCGGCGCACCTCGACGCTTCCGTTGACGGTGCGGGCGGCGGCCTCACCGCGCTGCGGGTCCCGTACGGCGAGGACGACATGGGCGCCGGCCCGGGCGAGGGCGTCGACGGTGGCGATGCCGAGCCCGCTGTTGGCGCCGGTGACCACGGCCGTACGGCCGCGCTGATCACCGATGTCGCCCGCGTTCCACTTGCTGTTCCGGTCAGCTGAGTGCTTGGTAGCCATGCCCTGAATGTAGACGCCGACAACAATGATGTCAACGACAACAATGATGGCGATGCCAACAAAGCTGACAGCGCCAACAATGTAGTCGCCGGTTACATACCGGATAGACTGTCGGGCATGCAGACCCGCCCTCGCCGCTACCACCATGGAGACCTGCGCGCCGCACTGCTGACCCGCGCCGAGGAAACACTCGAGGAGAAGGGCCCCGGGGCCCTGTCCCTGCGCGAACTGGCCCGCGACCTGGGCGTCAGCCACGCGGCCCCGAGCCGGCACTTCAAGGACAAGCAGGCCCTGCTGGACGCGCTGGCCCTGGCCGGCTTCGAACGGCTCCTGGCCACCCTGACCGCGTCGCAGGAGACCGTGAGCGAGTCCTTCGCCGACCGGCTCGGCGCCCTGGCCCGTACCTACGTGGGCTTCGCCACCGCCAACGCGGAACTCCTGGACCTCATGTTCGCGGTCAAGCACGACCCGGAGGCGTCCGAGGCCCTGGTCACGGCCGCCCACAGCATGGGGGGCCTGGCCGCGGAACTCATCACGGAGGCCCAGCGCAGGGGCGAGGTCCGCGAAGGACCCCTGGAAGCCATCGCCACCCCGATCTTCAGCACCCTCAACGGCTTCGCACGGCTCGCCGTCAGCGACACCCTGCCCAGCGAAACCCTGGACAGGGACCTGGAGCACGTCATCGCCCACACCCTCCGCGGCTGCGCCCCGGACGCTCCCGCACCGCGCTGACCCCATGACCCGCCCTCAAGAACGCGCCGTCGGCACCGTTCTCGGCTCCGCCGTGGGAGACGCCCTCGGCGCGCCCTTCGAGTTCGGGCCCGAGGGAGCGTTCTCGGCCCGCTTCCCCACCGCCGGGCAGGGCGGGGAAATGTGCGGAGGGGGCGGCTGGGACCCGGGCGAGGCGACCGACGACACACAGATGGCGGTGCTGGTCGGCGAGTCCCTGACGGACCATGACGCCCTCGAACTCCCCGACATCTTCCGCAGATTCCGGCGCTGGGCCGCCGCCGACCCCAAGGACATCGGCCTGCAGACCGAGGCCGTACTCACCGGCAACGACCCCTGGGACCTCGCCGCCGCCCTGCACTTCCAGGTCAGCCAACGGGCGGCCGGGAACGGGGCGTTGATGCGGGCGGCCACGTCCGCCGTGTACTTCGCGCGGCAGGGCCGGGACGCCACCATGGAGGCCGGCCGCCGCATCGCCGCACTCACCCACGGCGACCGCGCGGCGTGGGAAGGCACCGCGATCTTCCACGAGCTGATCCGGGTCGCGCTCGACGGCGGCGATCCCGTCACCGCCGTACCGGACGTCCTGGAGGCCGTGCATCCCGACCATCGGGCTCGGTACGCCGTCGTTCTCGCCGACGCCTGGCACCCCGATCAGGCCACAGAGTTCAACGGGGCGGTGTGGCCCTGTCTCGGGTCCGCCCTGTGGGCGGTGCGGAGCACGGGCTCCTACGAGGACGCCGTGCGGGCCGCCGTCGATCTCGGCGGCGACACGGACACCGTCGCCGCCGTCACGGGTGGGCTGGCCGGAGCCGTCCACGGGGTGGAGGGAATTCCGGGGCCGTGGGTGGCGGCGCTGCACGTGCCGTTGCCGGGGTTCGGCGGGCGGGTGCTGAGAGCGGCCGAACTCGTCGGGCTGGCCCGGCGGCTGGCGGGGTGAGTGCCGGCCGCCGGGAGCCCACGCAAACCCGGTGTGTACCGGGTACGGCTCACGCGTCCCTGTTGAGGTACGCCAGGACCGCGAGCACCCGGCGGTGGCCGCTGTCGCTCGGCGGCAGGCCCAGCTTCAGGAAGACGTTGCCGATGTGCTTGCTGACGGCCCGTTCCGTGACGACCAGCGTCTTGGCGATGGTCGTGTTGTCGCGGCCTTCGGCCATCAGTTTCAGAACCTCGCGCTCGCGGGGCGTGAGCGTGTCGACCGGATCGTCACGGCGCCGGGTGAGCAGCTCGGTGACGACCTCGGGGTCGAGAGCCGTACCGCCCGTCGCGACCCGGTCGAGCGCGTCGAGGAACTCGTCCACCCGGCCCACCCGGTCCTTGAGCAGATAGCCGACCCCGCTCGCACCACCGCCGAGCAGCTCGGCGGCGTACGACTCCTCGACGTACTGGGAGAGCACGAGCACCGGCAGACCGGGCATCTCCTTGCGTGCCTCCAGGGCCGCGCGCAAGCCCTCGTCGCGGAAGCCCGGCGGCATCCGGACGTCGAGCACGGCGATGTCCGGCCGGTGCGCGAGGAGGGCGGGCAGCACCTCGGGGCCGCTGCCCGCGACGGCCACGACCTCGTGCCCGGCGGAGGTCAGCAGCAGCACCATCCCCTCCCGCAGGAGGGCGTTGTCCTCGGCGATCACCACACGCACGGCGGCCTCGTCTCCACTGTCCCGGTCACCACACGCACGGCAGCTCCACCTCGATCACGGTCGGCCCCCCGACGGGGCTGGTCATCAGCAGGGTCCCGTCGAGCGCGGCCACGCGTCGCTGCATACCGAGCAGCCCGGAGCCACCCCCCTGGTCGGCTCCACCCTGTCCCTCGTCGGCGACCCGGACGCTCAGCCCGCCCCGGTTGCGGACCAGCCGTACCTCGGCGCACTCGGATCCGCTGTGCTTGGCCGCGTTCGTCAGCGACTCGGCGACCACGAAGTACGCCGCCGCCTCGACCGCCGCCGGGGCCCGGGACCCGCTCCGCGCCCCGTCCTCCAGGCCGTCCACGACCACGGTGACGTCCAGCCCGCTGCTCGCGGCGAGCGCCCGTACGGCGCCTGCCAGTCCCCGGTCGGTGAGGATCGGCGGATGGATGCCGCGGACGACGTGGCGCAGCTCGGTCAGCGCCTCCTCGGCCTGGCTCTGCGCGTCCTCGAGAAGTCTGAGCGCGGTCTCCGGGTCGCGTTCGTAGGCCCGTTTGGCGATACCGATGCGCATCGACAGGGAGACCAGCCGGGCCTGTGTGCCGTCGTGCAGGTCGCGCTCGATGCGGCGCAGTTCGGCGCCGTGCGCGGCGATCGCACCGGCCCGGGTCTCGGTCAGCTCCTCGATCCGGACGGCGAGCAGCGCCTCCGGTGAGGGCTTGAGCAGGGCGGTGGACCAGGCGGCGTCGAGGTCCGCGAGCCGGCCGATCAGCGGCAGGACGAGCGGGGAGCGGCCGAGCAGCCCCTGTCGTACGCCGTCGACGGGCAGGCCCAGTAGCCACAGCGGGACGGTGAGCAGTCCGAGGAAGCCGTAGACGTAGTGGGAGACCATCCAGCGGAAGTCGCCGAGCGTGCCGGGGCCGCGGACCGCCGTGCGCAGTCGTTGCCGCAGCGGGCCCTCGATGGGCTGGTAGGCCTCGGGGATCGCCTTGCCCGTCCACCGGGCCACCAGGTTCCGCTTGGCCCCGGCGATCCGCCGGATCAGCAGCACCGTCTCGGGCAGCAGCCCGGCGCCGACGACCGCGAGCGTCAGCGTGGCCGTGATCAGCAGCACGGTGATGAAGAGGATCGTGCCGAAGGCCAGCACGGCGGACATGACGAGGCCGGCCGTGGCCCGCGCGGCCTGCCGCACCGTCTCTCGCATGGCCACAGGTTAGGCGAACGGCAGCCGCCGTGGACGAACAGGTGACCTGGTGAGGTGCAGCCCACTGCGCCAGGGGTTCGGGAGGGCGCTCCTGTCGTCAAAGCCGGCCCTCTGGTTCCTGTTCCTGTTCCTGTTCCTGTTCCTGTTCCTGTTCCTGTTCCTGTTCCTGTTCGACCTCGTCGTCGCCGCGGTCGCCCCGTGCGTCGTCGACGGCGCGCAGGGCGTCGCGACGGCGGTCGGCATGGGAGCCGTCTCCCTCGGCGCGGGCAGCGCCCTTCTCAAGGGCCGCGAGGAGGGACAGCACGCGGCCTGA
The DNA here is from genome assembly GCF_044763085.1 of Streptomyces sp. NPDC096311. Taxonomy (NCBI): domain Bacteria; kingdom Bacillati; phylum Actinomycetota; class Actinomycetes; order Kitasatosporales; family Streptomycetaceae; genus Streptomyces; species Streptomyces sp. NPDC096311. The sequence goes on along the minus strand of NZ_JBIWFN010000012.1, from coordinate 36,773 downwards.
GCGCCCTTCGGCGGGCGCCTGAACCCGCCCGCCCGTCGGACAGGCGCCCTCACACCGCCCGCAGCGCCGCCGCCGTGGCCCGGGCCAGGCTCGCCAGGTACCCCTTCGGCAACTTGGGCCCGCGGACCACCACCGCCCGCCAGTACAGCGGGCCCGACATGAGGTCGAGCGCGAGTTCCTGGTCGATTCCCTCGCGCACCTCGCCCCGCGCGGCCGCCGCCGCGACGATCCCGCTCGCCACTGACTGCTGGCCTTCCCGCAGCGCCTTCTGCATGGCGTCCGCGATGTCGGGGTTGCGGGCCGCCTCCGCCTGGAGGTCCGGGATGATCTGGCCGGCCACGGGGTGGCGCAGCGCACGGGAGGTGACCTCGTACAGCAGGCGCAGGTCGCCCTCCAGGGAGCCCGTGTCAGGGGCGGGCAGTCCCTGGATCGCGATGGCGGAGACCAGGTCGAGCACCAGGTGCAGTTTCGAACGCCATCGCCGGTACACCGCCGTCTTGCCGACGCCCGCGCGGCGCGCGATGCCCTCGATGGACATGCGGGCGTAGCCGACGGCCGCGAGCTCCTCGAAGACGGCGGCCCGGATCGCCTCGGTCACGTCCTCGCGCAGCACGGCCGCCCCCGCCGGAGCCCTACGACGCGGGGCCTTCCCGGCAGCACTCCCCGCGTTCGCGGCGGCACTCGTGGTGTCGGCGTTCGTCGTCATGCCTTCCAGCATAGGGCGTTACGACGAAACGGTTGCGTTCCGACGTCGAGAAGCCATAGTCTCGCGTTGCGACGATACGGTCCCGTCCCGACGTAAGAAGCTGGCAAAGCCGCAGTTAAGAAACGTCAAGGACGGCCCGCGCATCCCACCCCCCGAGCGAAAGCAGCGGATGTGAGCCAGGTCCTCCACACACCGCCGACGTCGGTTCCCCCCACCGACGATCCCGCGGCGCTCGCCGCCCGGTACGGCCTCACGGTCAGTGGCGCCCGCCCGACCCTGCCGGAGTACATCCGCCAGCTGTGGGCACGGCGCCACTTCATCACCGCCTTCGCCACCGCCAAGCTCACGGCCCAGTACAGCCAGGCGAAGCTCGGCCAGGTCTGGCAGGTCATGAACCCGCTGCTGAACGCGGCGGTCTACTACTTCATCTTCGGTGTGCTGCTCGGCACCAAGCACGGCGTGCCGGACTTCGTCCCGTTCCTGGTCACCGGTGTCTTCATCTGGACCTTCACACAGAGCTCGATCATGGCGGGCACCCGGGCGATCTCCGGCAGCCTCGGCCTGGTCCGAGCCCTGCACTTCCCGCGGGCCGCGCTGCCGGTGTCGTACGCCATCCAGCAGCTCCAGCAGCTGCTGTTCTCGATGGCCGCGCTGGTCGTCATCCTGCTCTGCTTCGGCATTCCCGTGAGCGCGTCGTGGCTGCTCGTCGTGCCGATCCTGACGCTGCAGTTCGTCTTCAACGCGGGCGTGGCGATGATCATGGCGCGGATGGGCGCCAAGACGCCGGACATCGCGCAGCTCATGCCGTTCGTGCTGCGCACCTGGATGTACGTCTCCGGTGTCATGTGGAGCATCGCCTCGACCCTCAAGCACAGCCACATGCCGCACTGGGCGATGGTCGCGCTGGAGAGCAACCCGGCCGCCGTCTACATCGACCTGACGCGCTACGCGCTGATCGACAGCTTCCACGCCCACCAGCTGCCGCACCACGTGTGGGCGCTGGCGACCGGCTGGGCGCTGGTCGCCGGAGTCGGCGGCTTCATCTACTTCTGGAAGGCCGAGGAGACGTACGGACGTGGCTGACATGGCTGACACCCTCATGCAGGACGCCCGGCCCCAGGACGCGGCCGGCAGCGCCGACGCGCTCGTCCCCACCGTCGTCGCCGACCACGTGGACATCGTCTACCGGGTCAACGGCACCGGTGCAGGACGAGGCAGCGCCACCGCCGCGCTCAACCGCATGCTGCGGCGGGGGCAGGCCGAGAAGGCCGCGGGCGTACGCAAGGTGCACGCCGTCAAGGACGTGTCCTTCACCGCCTACCGCGGCGAGGCCATCGGTCTGATCGGCACCAACGGCTCGGGCAAGTCCACCCTGCTCAAGGCGGTCGCCGGCCTCCTTCCGGTGGAGAACGGCAAGATCTACACCGACGGTCAGCCCTCGCTGCTCGGCGTCAACGCGGCCCTGATGAGCGACCTCACGGGTGAGCGGAACGTCTACCTCGGCGGACTCGCCATGGGCATGTCCCGCGAGCAGGTCAAGGAGCGCTACCAGGAGATCGTCGACTTCTCCGGCATCAACGAGAAGGGCGACTTCATCACCCTCCCGATGCGGACGTACTCCTCCGGGATGGCGGCGCGGCTGCGGTTCTCCATCGCGGCGGCCAAGGACCACGACGTGCTGATGATCGACGAGGCTCTCGCCACGGGGGACCGCTCCTTCCAGAAGCGCTCCGAGGAGCGGATCCGGGAGTTGCGCAAGCACGCGGGCACCGTGTTCCTGGTGAGCCACAACAACAAGTCGATCCGGGACACGTGCGACCGGGTGCTGTGGCTGGAGCGGGGGGAGCTCCGCCTGGACGGGCCCACGGAGGATGTGCTCGCGGAGTACGAGAAGTTCACGGGGAAGTAGGGGCGACTCAGGGGGTGCGGGGAACTGCTCGATGCCGGCCGCGAGTTCGTCGTGGCCGGTCGCGCAGTTCCCCGCACCTCTTTGGGGCGCCTCTGCTCACCTCTCCAAGAAGGTGAACAGGTCTTCCCACCTGCGGACGATCTCGTCCGTCGTGTAGCGCTGGATGTTGACGCGGGCCGCCTCGCCCATGCGGTCGCGCAGGTCCTTGTCGGACATCAGGGTGTCGAGGCGGCGGGCCAGCTCCCCGGTGTTGCCCAGGGCCGCCAGGAGACCGTCCTCGCCGTCCTGGACGATCTCGTGGACGCCGGGAGCGCAGTCGAAGGCGGCACACGGCAGGGCGGTCGCCATGGCCTCCATGAGGGCGAGGGGGAAGCCCTCGCCGCGGGAGGACAGGACGAAGACGGAACCGCCGCGCAGGGCGCCGGGTACGTCGCTGGTGCGGCCCATCCACTCGACGGAGTCGTCGAGGCCGAGGGCGGTGCACTGCTTCTTGAGGATCTCCTCGTCCTCGCCGGAGCCGAAGATCCGCAAGGTCCACTCGGGATGGCGGGGCGCCACCTCGGCCCAGGTGTCGAGGAGCATGTCGATGCCCTTCTGGTCCGAGAGCCGGCCGACGCTGACGACGACGTTCTCGGTGCGCGAGGAGGGCACCTCGGGCATGAAGGGGATCGGGTTCGGCATGAAGGACGCGTTGTCGAGACCCTGGCGGATCCACAGGTCGGCGTCCTCGCGGGTGAGCGCGAGCATCCGGTCGACGTCCTTGTAGTGCTTCTGCACCCGTCCGAAGCGCGAGGTCGCCTTCGAGTACGCGAAGGACTCGTGGCTCATGCCGATGACGGTCAGACCGGTGGTGTCGGCGAGCTCCACCCACTCCATCGCCCACACCTGCGTGACGATCACGACGGCGCCGGGGCGCGCGGCCCGGAACAACCGGGTCAGCTTGGCGGCCTGCTCACGCATACCCGCCGCCCGTTCGGCGCGCAGCCTGCGCTCGGCGACGTTGAGCCGCCCCTTGATGCCGCGCGCGGAGCCCACGCGCGGCGGGTGGACCTCGTACAACGTCGTGGTGGGGTACGGGAGTTCGCCGAGCTCCTGGACGACCGCGGGCTCGGTGATGCCGATGACGTGCACGCGGTGCCCGCGCTCGGTGAACAGCCGGGCCATCTGGTGCGACCAGCTGGTCACGCCGCCGAGCTCGTCGACGCTGTTGGAGACGAAGAAGACGTCCCGCTCGCTGTACGCGGTCACGCGCGCCTCCACTGGGAGAAGAACTGGTCGACGATGCTCTGCGCGGCGTTGCCCTGGTCGAACTCGCCGAAGTCGGCGACGAACCGCTCGCGCGGGGCCGCGTACTTCACCTTCTGATCCTCCAGCGAGTCCAGAACCGCGTGCAGCTCGTCCTCGGTGCGGACGACCGGGCCGGGGGCCCTCTCCAGCAGGTCGAAGTAGGTTCCGCGGCCCTCGTGCACGTATTCGTCGTAGTCGTACGTGAAGAAGAACATCGGGCGGTCGAGGAGGGAGTAGTCGAACATCACGGACGAGTAGTCGGTGATCAGACCGTCGGCGAGCGCCAGCAGCGGGGTCATGTCGTGGTAGCTGGTCACGTCGATGACCCGGCCGCGCACGGAGGGCGGCAGCACGACGTGGTTGAGGTAGTGCGAGCGGACCAGGAGGACATAGCGGTCGCCGAAGGTGTCGGCGAAGCGCTCCACGTCGAAGGGCAGCTCGAACCGGCGCTTGCCGCCGCGCTGACGGAAGGTCGGCGCGTACAGCAGGATCTGCTTGTCCTCCGGGATGCCGAACTCGGCCGCCAGCGCACCGCGCTCCCGCTGCCCGGTGGCCTCCTCGCGCTCCTTGGCCTGGACGAGCGCGTCGTTGCGCGGGTAGCCCACCCGCAGCAGCGTCCGCTCCTGGAGCCGGAACGCCCGCGCGAGGGTGCGCACGTCGTGCTCGGAGCGGATCAGGAAGCGGTCGAAGCGGTTGAGGGTGCGCTGCTGCTCGGCCTGCTCCTCACGGGACTTGAGCTTCCATTCCGGCTCGTCGAAGCCCATCCGCTTGAGCGCCGAACCGTGCCAGGTCTGGATGTACGTCGTCTCGGGCCGCTTGGTGACCTTCAGCGGATAGCTCTGGTTGTCGACCCAGTACTCGGCCTGGGCGAGCGCCTTGAGGTACGGCAGCGACCAGCGGCGTACGAGGGTGGCGTCGTCCGGGAAGCCCTGGGGGCTGTCCGCGTAGGCCCACACGGCCTCGAAGTCGATGCCCTGGCGGCGCATCTCCTCGTAGATGGCCTTGGGGCTGTCGCTGTACTGCCGGCCCAGGTGGCTCTCGAAGACGACGAGGCCCTTCTTGACGGGCAGGCGGCTGAACACGTCGTGGTAGACGCGGAGCTTGGTGTCGCCGGAGGCGAGTTCCTTGCGCAGCGCCTTGACCTTGCGGTAGCCGGTCTTGGCGAGCCGCCCGGTCGGGCCCTGCACTCCGCGCTGGACGAGTTCGTTGGCCTTCTTGTCCGGGACGAGCCGGAAGGAGAGGTGGCCGCGGGAGGAGACCTCGGGCTCGATGCGGTCGGCGACCAGCCGGGTCAGGCGGGGCCGGACGGGCAGGTGCCCCTGGGCCAGCTCGGGCTCGGAGGCCGTGAGCCGGGTCGTGGTGCGGACCGTCCTCGCGCCTTCGCCCTCACCGGCGACGGCGAGGTGGAGGCGTACGTCCCAGACCGCGTCCACGATGCCGAGCGGACGCAGGCCCTTGGCGAGGTCGGCCGAGGCCTCCCAGGCGATGGCCTCGCCCTCGTGCCGCACGGTGGCCACGGGGAAGCGGAAGGTCTGGAAGCGCACGCCCGGACGGCGGGCGTAGAACTCCAGCTGCGCGGAGAGCCGGGCGTCGGGCGGGATCACGCCGAGCGGGTTGGTGATGCGCCCGGCCAGCCGGACGGTGCCGTCGGTCTCCGCGTATCCGGTCAGCGCGTTGCGCAGGAACATCTTCTCGACCGGCTTGGTGTGGTAACCGAGCTCGGTGACGTCCAGGACGTGCCGGGCGAAGGCGTCGTGCTCGATGTGTTCGGCGCACCAGTACACGCGTCCCTCGTGCTCGACGAGCGGCGAGGAGATCTTGTCGCGGTTGCTGAGCGTGTCCACGGCGGGCAGCAGGTTGTCCCAGTCGGCCTCGTGGAGGAGGTACGCGCAGATGGCGTGGATCGGCTCGACCTCGTCGAAGGCCATGCGGTCGATCGACTCCAGGTAGGTGCGCGCGATCTGCGCGAACTCCTGGCGGTAGGTCTCGTCACGGAAGGGCAGCTCGCGCAGGTGCAGCACCAGGTCGTGCTTGAGCCACTTGACGTCCTTGGCGAACTTCAGCTCCAGCAGGCCGTGGTCGGCGAGGAGCTGGTCGACCCGGCGGTGGATCTCCATGCGGTGCGTGAAGTTGGCGATCTCGTCACGCCGGTTGCTGATGGACTTCGCGGCCGTCTTCTCGACCACCCGCCAGTCGTACACCCGGTTCGGGATGAGCGTGATGCGCTGGGCGGCCACGTAGGCCTGCGCGGAGAACAGCAGGTCCTCGTAGTGGATCCCGACCGGGAACTCAAGGCCCTCATCGAGCAGGAACTGCCTGCGGTAGCACTTGTTCGTCGACAGGGTGTCGAAGACCAGCAGGTCGGGCAGCTCGGAGATGGACTCCAGGGTGCGGGTGCGGTCGTACAGCCAGGGGTACCACTTGACCTCCTTGCCGGTGCGCGAGTCGACGTGCACACGCACGCACAGGCCCGAGACGAGGTCCGCGCCGGTGGACTCGGCGGCCTCCAGCATGTTGCGGCAGGCGTTGCGCTCCAGGACGTCGTCACTGTCGAGGAAGAGGACGTAGTCGCCGCGGGCCTGCTGGATGCCGTGGTTGCGGGGGGCGCCGCAGCCGCCGCTGTTCTCGGGCAGCCTGAAGGCCCGGACGCGGTCCGGGTGCGCGGCGGCCAGTCGCTGTGCCACGTCGTACGAGTCGTCCGTACTGCGGTCGTCGACGATGACGACCTCGACACCGCGCAGGGTCTGGTCGAGAACGGAGCGCACGGCCGTCGTCAGCCGGGACGCGTCGTTGTAGACGATCACGACCACGGACACGGCGGGCAAGGCTGCTGTTTCTGCTGGCGGGCAGGGGTGATCCACACTCATCCTATTAATGCTAGACATTCCTGATGGTTCAACCTAGGCGATCTAGTCCATTTGCGTATCACCTAGGTAGATGCCGATCGCCCGCAAAGGGTTGCGAGCGGCTGTCTAGCGGCTGTGTTTCACCTGTTCGAACACCCAGGTGCGGTACACGAGAAAACGGAACGCCGAGGCCAGCACGATCGACAGCGCCTTGGCCAGGTTGGAGCCGAGCGGGGTGTCCATACCCAGACCGTGGTAGCCGATGTAGAACAGCGCGCTCTCCATGATGACGCCGATGCCGCTGAAGGCGAAGAACAGGGCGATCTGGCGTCGGGTGCGCGAGGCCCGGTCACGGTAGGCGAAGAAGCGGAAGCCGAGGTAGTTGCTGCCCATGGCGACACAGCTGGCGATGACCGTGGCGGCCATCGGGGCCCACTTCAGGCCGTGCAGGAGAAGGTTGAAGACCAGGAAGTTGACTGCGATACCGCTACCGCCGACGGCTCCGAACTTCACCACTTCGAGGACGATCCGCCGGGTCCTTTCGATCGCCCCGGGAGGAGTGGCGGCTGGTGCGGGCTGGGGCGGCGCGGGGGCCTGTCGGCCTACACGGGCCCGCCCCTCGGAGAGATTCACAGTCACGATTGTCCCTTTTATCAGCAATAGGTAAATTCCGGTTCCGGTTTTCCCGAGAGATCCGCAAGAGCGAGGCAAGAGGGCGGCCGAGGCGCTTGCCCCTACCTGCACAAACAGGGGCAGCCCCGGCCGTCCCGGCCGGGGCTGCCCCATCGACGTACATCCGATCGAGTGAAACAAGTGCGCTCACGAGTGAGTGAAGCGCACCCAGAGGTGAGCTACGAGTGCGTCCGCAGAAGCGTCCGCATCGTGCGCATCGCCACCGACAGGTTCGCCAGGTCGAACGAGTCCGAGGTCTGGATCTCCTCCAGGGTGGTGCGGGCGCGGCTCAGGATCGCCGCGTTCTTCTCCTCCCAGGCCTTGAAGCGCTGCTCCGGGGTCGAGGTGCCGTTGCCGACGGCGAGCACGTCCGCGGTGAGCGCCGCGTGAGCCGCGTACAGGTCCTCGCGGATCGAGGCGCGGGCCATGGACTGCCAGCGGTCGGCACGCGGGAGCTCGATGATGCGGTCCATGAGCTGGGTGATGTTCAGGCGGTCGGCGAGGTCGTAGTACACCTCCGCGACGGCCATCGGGTTCTTGCCCATGCGGTCGGCCACCGCGACGATGTCCAGCGTCGGGAAGGCCGAGGAGAACCCGGCCACGTGCGTGGCCAGCTCCTCGGGGACGCCGGCGCCCGTCAGCTCCTCGAAGATCTGCTGGTACCACTCCAGGTCCGCACCGCGCAGCAGCTTGGGCAGCTCGCCCCAGACCTGCGCGACCCCCTCGCTGAAGAAGGAGATGTTCTCGGCGAGCTGGAGCGGCTGCGGCCGGTTGTTGAGCAGCCAGCGCGTGCCCCGCTCGACGAGACGGCGCGAGTGCAGCCGGATCCTGGTCTGGACGTCGGCGGCGACGACATTGTCGAGCGCCTCCACCGCGTCCCACACCTTGCTCGACTCGAAGATCGCGCGGGCCGCGGTCTGCGCCCGGACGATCTCCTCCAGGGACGCGCCCGTCTCCTCACGGAGGCGGTGCAGGAAGCTCGTACCACCCGTGTTGACCGTGTCGTTGACCAGGACGGTCGTCACGATCTCGCGGCGCAGCGCGTGCGCCTCGATCTGCTCGCGGAACTTCTCACGCAGCGCGGTGGGGAAGTACGCGAACAGCAGGCTCTGCAGGTACTGGTCGTCGGGCAGCGAGGTGGCGAGCAGCTCGTCGGAGACCGTGATCTTCGTGTACGCGAGGAGCACGGCCGTCTCCGGACCGGTCAGGCCCTGCCCGGAGTTGAGCCGCTCACGGATCTGCCGCTCGTTGGGCAGGAACTCCAGCGCCCGGTCGAGGTGGCCCTCCCTCACCAGGAAGCGCAGGAAGCGCTGCTGGGCGTGGAGCATGCTCGGCGACTGGGCCAGCGCGTTGGCGATCGCGACGTTCTGCGCGTAGTTGTTGCGCAGGACCAGGGCGCCGACCTCGTCGGTCATCTCGGCGAGCAGCTTGTTGCGCTGCTTGACCGTCTGATCGCCGTTGGTCACGACCGCGTTGAGCAGGATCTTGATGTTCACCTCGTGGTCGGAGGTGTCCACGCCCGCGCTGTTGTCGATGGCGTCGGTGTTGATCTTGCCGCCGTGCTGCGCGAACTCGATCCGGCCCAGCTGGGTCAGACCGAGGTTGCCGCCCTCGCCGACGACCTTGACGCGCAGGTCGGCGCCGTCGACGCGGATGGCGTCGTTGGCCTTGTCGCCGACGTCCGCGTGCGACTCGGCGGACGCCTTGACGTACGTACCGATGCCGCCGTTCCACAGCAGGTCGACCGGCGCGTGGAGGATCGCCTTCATCAGGTCGGCCGGAGTCATCTTGGTGACACCGGCCTCGATGCCGAGGGCCTCGCGGACGTGCGCGTTGACCGGGATCGCCTTGGCGGTCCGCGGGAAGACTCCGCCGCCGGCCGAGATCAGCTCGGTGTTGTAGTCCGCCCAGGACGAGCGCGGCAGCTCGAAGAGCCGACGCCGCTCGGCGTACGAGGTCTCCGCGTCCGGGGTCGGGTCGAGGAAGATGTGCCGGTGGTCGAAGGCGGCGACCACGCGGATGTGCTCGGAGAGCAGCATGCCGTTGCCGAACACGTCCCCGGACATGTCACCGACACCGACGACGGTGAAGTCCTCGGTCTGGGTGTTGACGCCCAGCTCCCGGAAGTGCCGCTTCACGGACTCCCAGGCACCGCGCGCGGTGATGCCCATCTTCTTGTGGTCGTACCCGGCGGAGCCGCCGGAGGCGAAGGCATCCCCGAGCCAGAAGTTGTAACTCTCGGCGACCTCGTTGGCGATGTCGGAGAAGGTCGCGGTGCCCTTGTCGGCGGCGACGACGAGATAGGTGTCCTCCCCGTCGTGCCGGACCACGTCCACCGGGGGCACGACCGCACCGGCGACCAGGTTGTCGGTGATGTCGAGCAGCGCCGAGATGAAGGTCCGGTAGCTGCGGATGCCCTCCGCGAGCCAGGCGTCGCGGTCCACGGACGGGTCGGGCAGCTGCTTGGCGACGAAGCCGCCCTTGGCGCCGACGGGCACGATGACGGTGTTCTTCACCATCTGTGCCTTGACCAGGCCCAGGATCTCCGTCCGGAAGTCCTCGCGCCGGTCGGACCAGCGCAGACCACCGCGCGCGACCTTGCCGAAGCGCAGGTGCACGCCCTCCACCTTCGGCGAGTACACCCAGATCTCGTACGCCGGTCGCGGCGCCGGCAGGTCCGGGATGGCCTGCGGGTCGAACTTCATGGAGACGTACTCGTGCGGCTTGGCGCCCAACGCCTCCTGGAAGAAGTTGGTGCGCAGGGTCGCCTTGATGAGGGTGAGGAAGGAGCGCAGGATCCGGTCCTCGTCCAGGCTGGCCACCTGGTCGAGAGCGGCGTCCAGCTCCTCCATCAGCGCGTCGGTCAGCTCGACACCGGCGTGCTGGCGCTCCGGCGACATCCGCGCCTCGAAGAGCGAGACCAGCAGCCGGGTGGTGTGGACATTGTTCCGGAGGGTGTCCTCCATGTAGTCCTGGCTGAAGGTGGAGCCCGCCTGGCGCAGGTACTTGGCGTACGCGCGCAGCACCATCGCCTGCCGCCAGGTCAACCCGGCGCTCAGCACGAGGGCGTTGAAGCCGTCGTTCTCGGCCTCGCCGGTCCAGGTGGCGGCGAAGGCCTCCTGGAAGCGCTCACGGCCGTCGTCGCCGAGGTAGTCGCCGTTGCCGTTCAGGGACTTGGGCAGGCGCAGCCCGAAGTCGTAGATCCAGGCCGTCGTACGGTCCGAGCAGCGCAGCTCGTACGGGCGCTCGTCGGTGACCTCGACGCCCATGCGGTTGAGGGCCGGCAGGACCGCCGAGAGGGAGACCTGCTCGCCGGTGCGGTAGATCTTGAAGCGGCGCTCGCCGGGACCGGCACCGACCGGCTCGTACAGGCTGAGCGCGAAGTCCTTGCTCCGGTCGCGGGTGAGCTTCTCCAGGTGAACCAGATCGGCGACCGCGGCACGCGGGGTGTGGTCGGCCTTGTAGCCCTCGGGGAAGGCGCTGCCGTAGCGGCGCAGCAGCTCGGCCGCGCGCTCCTCGCCGCACTCGGCGTTCAGCGCCTCGGCGAAACCGTCGGCCCAGGAGCGGGCGGCCTCGACGAGCCGCACCTCGAGCCTGTCCTTGTCCGCGTCGCTGAGCTGCGTCAGCTCGGTGCCCTGCGGGACCCGGACCACGAAGTGCAGCCGGGAGAGGATCGACTCGGTGTTCCAGGCGGTGAAGTCGACGCTGGTGCCGTTCAGCTCCTCCTTCAGGATGTCGATGATCCTGAGGCGCACCCCGGTGGTGTAGCGGTCGCGCGGGAGGTAGACGAGGGCCGAGTAGTAGCGGCCGTACTCGTCCTGGCGCAGGTAGAGGCGCAGGCGGCGCCGCTCCTGGAGGTAGAGGACGCTGGTGACGATGGAACGCAGCTCGTCGGCGGGCGTCTGGAAGAGCTCGTCGCGGGGGTAGGTCTCCAGGATCTGGAGCAGGTCGCGGCCGTCGTGGCTGTTGGGCGAGAAGCCCGCGCCCTTGAGGACCTCCTCGACCTTGCGGCGGACCACGGGCACGCGGCGCACGGACTCGGTGTACGCGGCCGAGGAGAACAGGCCCAGGAAGCGCCGCTCACCGACGACGTTGCCCTCGGCGTCGAACTTCTTCACACCGATGTAGTCGAGGTAGGACGGCCGGTGCACGGTGGCGCGGCTGTTGGCCTTGGTGAGGACGAGCAGCTTGTGCTCACGGGCCTTGGCGCGGGCGTCCGCGGGCAGCCGCTCGAAGGACGGGCTGACCGGGTGGCTGTCGTCACCGCCGTGCTGCGGGTCGGAGCGCAGGATGCCGAGTCCGGTGCCGGGGACGGCGGCCAGCGAGTCGTCGTCGCGCAGCTCGTACTCGCGGAACCCCAGGAAGGTGAAGTGGTCGTCCGAGAGCCAGCGCAGCAGCTCACGGGCCTCCTCGACCTCCAGGTCACGCAGGTCGTCGGCGGTCGGCTCGGTGGGCAGTTCCTCGGCGATGCGCAGCGCGGCGTCGCGCATCTTCTCCCAGTCCTCGACGGCCTCGCGGACGTCGGACAGGACGCGCAGCAGATCGGCGGTGATCTGCTTCAGGTCGGCACGGTCGGTCTCGCGGTCGATCTCGACGTGGATCCAGGACTCGACGTGCGCGTCGTGCGGCAGATCCTCGAGGGTGGGCCGGCCGGGGAACACCTCGATGAGCTCGCCGGTCAGATCGCGCCGTACGACGAACTGCGGGTGGATGACGAGGTGGATGCCGCGGCCCTGCCGGGACAGCTCGTTGGTGACCGAGTCGACGAGGAAGGGCATGTCGTCGGTCACGACCTCGACGACGGAGTGGCTGCAGGTCCAGCCGTTCTCCTCGACGGTGGGCGTGTGCACTCGGACGTTGGCCGTGCCCTGGGGGCGGTTCTCGGCCAGTCGGTAGTGGGAGAAGGCGGCTCCGAAGACATCGACCGGGTCGCGGTCGGTCATGTCCTCCGGGGCTGTGTGCAGGTAGTAGCGCTGGAGGAACGCGAGCACGGTGTCCTTGTCCGGAGTGCCCTCGCTCGTCGTCCCAGTCGGTAGGTGCCCCCCGACCGGGCTGTTCTCAGCTACCCGGGCAGCCCTCTCGAGCAGCTCGGCCTTGGCTTCGTCCAGCTTGGTCTGCATTGTCCTCTGGCTCCTGTCGCGCGCCGTTGCGTGACGTAGAAGGAAGTACGGTCTCTTCTCCGACGTAACGCCGAGACGCGGGGTGTCCGGTCTGGTCCGACGCTATGCCGCATGGAGAGATGGGCGGGGGGGTATCGGCCATTCTTGGCACCCTCGGCGACTGTGACGCTGATCTCTGCGTCGTCCGTCCCCGGGGTGTCCGCGGCCTACGGAGAACGCTCGCGATTCCGCTTGCGCCCGCGTTTCCGCTGGTGCTTGCCGCGGTCGCCGCTCCATCCCGCCCGTGAAGATCAGCGATCGCCGCCCGGTCACGGATGTCGTCCGTGCGCTCCGGGCGCGAGGCAGGGGCAACTGGGCCCCCGCGAGATATCGCGCTGATCACGCCACCAGGCTATCGCTCCCTACCCGGGGCCCGTCATGAGCCGTATGTGTACAAAACCGGGGGTGGAACTTTGACAGTATGCACAGGGACGAAAGGGACGGGAACGTGCAGTCCTCCGGTAACCCTCTCCTGCGGCACCACGTTGACGAGGACGGTGGGGCAGAGGCGGAATAGAGCTGTAGCCCCTCTGAAGTCCCGCCGGGACCCGCTGGGCCCCGCTGAAGCTCCACCGAAGCTCCACCGAAGGGAGCGGCACCGACATGACACCGAAGATCCTGATGGTCACCGGCGACGCGGCGGAATCACTGGAGGTCCTGTACCCCTACCAGCGCCTGCGCGAGGAGGGCTACGAGGTCCATATCGCGGCCCCCACCCGCAAGCAGCTCCGCTTCGTGGTCCACGACTTCGAACCCGGCTTCGACACGTACACGGAGAAGCCCGGCTACACCTGGCCCGCCGACCTCGCGTTCTCGGAGGTCGACCCCGGTCAGTACGCCGCCGTGGTGATCCCGGGCGGCCGCGCGCCCGAGTACCTCCGCAACGACCCCGAACTCCGCAAGATCCTCAAGTCCTTCTTCGACGCCGACAAGCCCGTGGCCCAGATCTGCCACGGCCCGCTCCTCACGGCCGCCGCCGACGCCCTGAGCGGGCGCCGCGTCACCGCCTACCCGGCACTGGAACTGGACATGCAGGCCGCCGGAGCGACCTTCCAGGACGCGGAGGCAGTGGTCGACGGCACCCTCGTGTCCGCCCGCGCCTGGCCGGACCACCCGGCCTGGATGCGCGAGTTCCTCAGGGTGCTGAGGGCGAAGGCGCCGGTGGGCTGAACGACTCGGGGGCGGTGACGTGGGAGGTGTGAGCCGGGTACGCGGCCGCCTCGCCGACGAGGGCCGCCGCACACCCCGGGCGCCGCCGCACACCCCGCGCGGCGAGCTCGGACGACGGGCCTACGCCGCCATCAGTCGCTCGGCCTCCTCGACCGCCTCCTCCAGGCTGTCCACCACGGGCACGCCGACCCCTTCGAGGCTGGCGCGACTGTGCGAACCGCCGGTGTAGAGCACGGCCCGCGCCCCCACGTGCAGCGCGGCCACCGCGTCGTCGGCGGCGTCCCCGATCACCACCGTGCGCTCCGGGTCCACGCCCGCGAGCGAGCCTATGTGCCGCACCATGTGCTCGGCCTTGCTGCCGCCGGACGGCCCGACCCGCCCCTCCACCCGCACGAAGTGCGGCTCGATCCCGAACCCCCGGACCAGCGGCACCAGTTCCTCGTGCACATACATGCTCAACAGCGACTGGCTGCGCCCCGCCGACCGCCAGTCCGCGAGCAACGTCGACGCCCCCTCGGTGAGCTCGCACGTCACGCGGTGCTCCGCGTAGTACCGATGGAAGGTGTCGTCCATGACCTCCCACTCGGCATCGGTCGGCAGCCGCCCCATCAGCCGCTCGTAGAACTTCGGCACCGGCACGCAGTACAACTCCCGGTACCGCTCGAGCGTGAGCGGCTCCAACCCCAACTCGGCGAATGCCGCGTTCGTCGCCCCGATGATCGCGGCGTTGTCGTGGAACAGCGTCCCGTTCCAGTCCCACACGATGTGCGCTGCTGCGCCCTGCTTCCCCATACCAAGAAACTACCCGCCCGCACTGACAACGCCCCTCGGCGCAGGCTCAGTCCTCCAGCCCCACCAGGTGGGGAATCTCCTGCGTCGCGAACCACAACAACTCGTGGTCCTCGGCCCCGTCCACGATGAACTGCGCGTCGTCGTCCCCGTGATCGGCCGCCCCGAGCGCGTCCACGGCGGCCGAGACGTCCACCCCGGCGTCATCGGCGTCGACGTGCACCGCGGCCGCCTTGGACAGGGCCACGGGCCCCGACACCCGCACCTCACCGAGCGCCACCGGATCGAGCCCCCGGTCGGGGTCGGCGACCGCGGCCCGGTCGGGAACGTCGACCGCGACGACCACCCGCCGCCGCACGGCCCCCGGCTCCCCCGCGAGCAGCCGCAGCGAGGCCAGCGCGGCCCGGTTCAGCGCCGCGTACTCGAGCTCCTCGATGTCGTCGGAGAGGTACCACTCGCGCAACGCGGGCGTGACGGCGTACGCGACGACCGGTCCCGCCGCCAGTTCCCCCGTCTTGTACGCCTCGGCGAGACCGGAGAGGGTCAGGGGGACGTAGACGCGCATGGCTGGCCGCTTTCGTAGTCGGGTGGGTTTCCCGGGTCGGAGGGCTCCTGGAAGGGCGGTCCCGCGCCTCCCGGGAAGGCCTTCAGGATACGTGCGGGCGTCCCCTTTCGGGTCCCGGTCCCTCCCCCGTACGGCGTCCACCCCCGGCCCGCGATTCACCCGGAACATCCCTTCCCCGCCGGGCCTCCCGCCCCTCCCGCTCACTCTGATAGGTGAACCTTCCTGCCGCCGCGGCGCGCGCCCGGCGTCCTTGCGGGGACCCGCTCCCGCCTCGTAGAAGATCCCCAACACGAAGTTACCGCCCGGTATCGACCGGTCGCGGCGAGCGGGACCGACGCTGAACGGGGACGACACATGAACAAGGTGATGACCAGGACGAAGCGCCGCCCGGGCACCCGCCCACCCGGCCGCCACGACACCCGCCGCCCCGGCACCACCCCACCGCGCACCCCGGGCGCGGGCGCACCCCGCCCGGCCCCGGGAGACAGCCCACCCCAGGCGCCCGCACCGCAAACACCCCCGGCGGAGGCCACATCCCGCACCCGCCTCCTGCCCCCGCCGGCCGACCCCCCACGGCCGTCGCTGCCGCCCTCATCGCCGTCCTCAGCGCCGCCGCAGCCCCGTCCCACCGACCTCTTCGCCGAACGCCTCCTCGCCGTGCTCAGCGGCCAACGCCCGGTCCACTGCATGCTGCGCCACACCGCGGGCCGGGCCTACGACGAGCTGGCCTGGCTCGCCGAGCGCGGCCCCCTGCGCACCCGCGGCACCCGCCCGGTCGTCCGCGACATCGGCTACTACGTGCCACGGCCCGGCGCGATCGAGGCCTTCGCCCGCATCGGCGCGGGCGACCGGCTCCGCGCGATGGCCTTCCGCCTGGAACAGGGCCCCGACCTCCGCTGGCGCTGCACGGCGGTGGAACTGGGCGGCCCCCGTATGCCCCGCCCGGACGACGACTGAGCAGCCCCCGAATCCGTGAACACCTCGCCGGCAACTCCTGCGGACCGCTGCCCCGCCGCCCAACTCCCACAGACCCCTGAACCCCCACTGCCCAACTCCCACAGACCCCTGAACCCCCACTGCCCGGCTCCCACGGGCCCCTGAACCCCCACTGAGCAACGCAAAGGGCCGGACACCCACAGGTGCCCGGCCCTTCACCGCTTCTCAGCTCTCATCGGCTCTCGCGAGCCGATCGGTCACTTCTTGCGGCGTCGCCCGTTGCTCTTCTGCTGCTTGCGGCGCTCCGCGCGCGTGAGGCCGTCCGCCTCGGAACGCACGGGCTCGTCGTCGTCGTTGGCGAAGTCGCCCTCGACGATGCCGCCCTCACCGTCCACGGTCGGCGCGGAGAAGTGCAGCCGGTCGGGACGCTGCGGGGCGTCGAGCCCCTTGGCGCGGATCTCGGGACGCGCACCCGCGGGTACGACGTCCTCCTTCTTCTCCAGCGACGGCGCGGCGTCCTCGACCGGGACCTCCTCGACCTGCTGCTCGACCTGAACCTCCAGGTTGAACAGGTAGCCGACGGACTCCTCCTTGATGCCGTCCATCATGGCGGAGAACATGTCGAAGCCCTCGCGCTGGTACTCGACCAGCGGGTCCTTCTGCGCCATGGCGCGCAGGCCGATGCCCTCCTGGAGGTAGTCCATCTCGTAGAGGTGCTCGCGCCACTTGCGGTCGAGGACCGACAGGACGACCCGCCGCTCCAGCTCCCGCATGATCTCGGAGCCGAGCTGCTCCTCACGGGCCGCGTACTGCTCGTGGATGTCGTCCTTGATGGACTCGGAGATGAACTCGGCGGTCAGACCGGCACGGTCACCGGCCGCCTCCTCCAGCTCGTCGACGGTGACCTTCACCGGGTAGAGCTGCTTGAAGGCGCCCCACAGCCGGTCCAGGTCCCACTCCTCGGCGAAGCCCTCGGCGGTCTCGGCCGCGATGTAGGCGTCGATCGTGTCGTCCATGAAGTGCTGGATCTGCTCCTGGAGGTCCTCGCCCTCCAGGACGCGGCGGCGCTCGCCGTAGATGACCTCGCGCTGCCGGTTGAGCACCTCGTCGTACTTCAGAACGTTCTTGCGCGTCTCGAAGTTCTGCTGCTCGACCTGCGACTGGGCGGAGGCGATCGCGCGCGTGACCATCTTGTTCTCGATCGGCACGTCGTCCGGCACGTTGGCCATCGACATCACGCGCTCGACCATCTGGGCCTTGAACAGCCGCATCAGGTCGTCACCGAGCGACAGGTAGAAGCGGGACTCGCCCGGGTCGCCCTGACGGCCGGAACGACCGCGCAGCTGGTTGTCGATACGACGCGACTCGTGGCGCTCGGTGCCCAGCACGTAGAGCCCGCCGAGCTCCTTGACCTCTTCGAACTCCGCCTTGACGGCCTGCTCGGCCTTCTCCAGGGCGGCGGGGAGGGCCGCGGCCCACTCCTCGATGTGCTCCTCGGGGTCGAGGCCACGCTGACGCAGCTCCGCCTCGGCGAGGTCGTCGGGGTTGCCGCCGAGCTTGATGTCCGTGCCTCGACCGGCCATGTTCGTGGCGACGGTCACAGCGCCCCGGCGGCCGGCCTGGGCGATGATCGGGGCCTCACGGTCGTGCTGCTTCGCGTTCAGCACCTCGTGCTGGATGCCCCGCTTCGAGAGCTGCTGCGAAAGGTACTCGGACTTCTCGACCGACGTCGTACCGACGAGGATCGGCTGGCCCTTCTCGTGCTTCTCGGCGATGTCGTCGACCACCGCGTCGAACTTGGCGACCTCGGTGCGGTAGATCAGGTCCGACTGGTCCTTGCGGACCATCGGCTTGTTGGTCGGGATCGGGACGACGCCGAGCTTGTAGATCTGGTGGAACTCGGCGGCCTCGGTCATCGCCGTACCGGTCATGCCGGAGAGCTTGCCGTAGAGGCGGAAGAAGTTCTGCAGGGTGATCGTGGCGAGCGTCTGGTTCTCGTCCTTGATGTCCACCCCTTCCTTCGCCTCGATCGCCTGGTGCATGCCCTCGTTGTAGCGGCGGCCGGCGAGGATACGGCCGGTGTGCTCGTCGACGATCATGACTTCGCCGTCGATGACGACGTAGTCCTTGTCCTTCTTGAAGAGCTCCTTGGCCTTGATGGCGTTGTTCAGGTAGCCCACCAGCGGCGTGTTCACCGACTCGTACAGGTTGTCGATGCCCAGCCAGTCCTCGACCTTGGAGACGCCGGGCTCGTGGATGGCGACGGTGCGCTTCTTCTCGTCGACCTCGTAGTCCCCGGTCTCCTCGAGGCCCTTGAGGGGGTTGCCGGCCTCGCCCTTCTTCAGCCGGGTGACCAGCTTGGCGAAGTCGCCGTACCACTTGGTGGCCTGGTCGGCCGGGCCGGAGATGATGAGCGGCGTACGGGCCTCGTCGACGAGGATCGAGTCGACCTCGTCGACGATCGCGAAGTTGTGGCCGCGCTGGACGAGTTCGTCCTGCGACCAGGCCATGTTGTCGCGCAGGTAGTCGAAGCCGAACTCGTTGTTCGTGCCGTACGTGATGTCGCACGCGTACTGCTCGCGGCGCTGGGCCGGCGTCATGTTGGCGAGGATGCAGCCGACGGTCAGACCCAGGAACTTGTGGACGCGACCCATCATCTCGGAGTCGCGCTCGGCCAGATAGTCGTTGACCGTGATCAGGTGAACGCCGTCTCCGGAGAGGGCGTTCAGATACGCGGGCAGCGTGCCGACGAGGGTCTTGCCCTCGCCGGTCTTCATCTCCGCGACGTAGCCGAGGTGGAGCGCGGCGCCACCCATCATCTGCACGTCGTAGTGACGCTGTCCGAGGACGCGCTTGGCGGCCTCACGCACGGTGGCGAAGGCCTCGGGGAGCAGGTCGTCCAGGCTCTCCCCATCCGCATACCGCTGCTTGTACTCATCAGTGAGGGCGCGCAGCTCGGCGTCGGAGAGGTCGACGAAGTCCTCTTCGATGGAGTTGACCTGGTCCGCGATGCGGTGCAGCTTGCGCAGGATCTTGCCTTCGCCTGCACGCATGATCTTCGAGAGGACGGACACGGGGGTTTGTCTCCTTGCCGGTCGGGCCTGGGACGGTCGGGTTCAATGTCAGATTCAAATCACAGCTTGAGCAACGGCCATCGTAAGCGAGGACCCCACCGCGCCGGGAGGTCTGCCAGTGACAGCCACTAGGACAACGGACAGGGGTGGCGGAAGGTGCCGTGCCCGCGCTGCGAAAAGTAACCGAACCGTCACTCGCCGCAAAGGAATGGCGCCCTTTCGGTAGCCCTAGCAGAATCGGCCGATGGACCCCGTCACGCTGACCACCGACCGGCTGCTCCTGCGCGCCGTGGACTCGCACGACACCGACTCGGTGTACGAAGCCGTCCAGGACCCCGATATCCAGCGCTGGACCACGATCCCCTCGCCCTATCTCCGCGAGCACGCGACGGGCTTCACGGATCAGATGGTGCCGGACGGCTGGGCGGACGGCTCCATGTTCACCTTCGGCGCCTTCCTCCTGTCGGGGGACCTGGCGGGCATGCTCTCCATCAGCATGCGTTCCCTGGGGGTCGGCGAGGTCGGCTTCTGGGCGGCCAAGGAGCACCGCGGCAACGGCTACATCACCGAGGCCACCCTCACCGCCGCCCGCTGGGCCTTCACGAGCCTCGCCGTCGACCGCCTGGAATGGCGCGCCGAGGTCGGCAACAAGGGTTCCCGCGCGGTCGCCGAACGCGCCGGCTTCACCCTGGAAGGCACCCTCCGCTCCGCCCTCAACAACAAGGGCGTACGCCGAGACTGCTGGATCGGCTCCCTACTCCCCTCAGACCTGGGCCTGGCCTCAACGGCCCCGTACTTGCCCGCCCCGCCCGCCACCCCGTAACCCCCCCTCCACCACACACCCACCTCATCCAGGCCACCCGACACTCAAAACCAATCCCCTCACCCCGAACCGGCTCCCCGGAGACCTGGCCTGCCGCCCCGGGAGGGTGCAGGGCGCACCCCCGCAGGGGCAGGGCTGGGGCGCAGCCCGTCCGCGACAGAGCGAAACCCCGCAGCACCCTGGGGCGGAAGCCCCACCACAACCACAAAGCACAGCCCCTCCGGGGCCCGGAGGCAAAGCCCCACGGGGGGTTCGAGGGAAGCAGGGGGGAGCCCGGCCGGGGGGTCCGGGGGCACAGCCCCGCCAGGGTGCAGGGGGCACCCGCTGGGGGTCCGGGGGCGGAGCCCCGCCAAGGGTCCGGGGGCGGAGCCCCGCCAGGGGTCCAGGGGCGCAGCCCCACCGGGGTCCAGGGCCGGAGCCCCTGGCGGGGTGCAGGAGCGCAGCCCCACCGGGGTCCAGGGCCGGAGCCCCTGGCGGGGTGCAGGAGCGCAGCCCCACCGGGTGCAGCGACGCAGCTCCGCCGGGGGTCCGGGGGCGCAGCTCCGCCGGAGGTCCAGGGGCGCAGCTCCGCCGGGGGTCCAGGGGCGCAGCTCCGCCGGGGGTCCAGGGCCGGAGCCCCGCCAAGGGTCCAGGGGCGCAGCCCTGCCAGGGGTCCGGGGGCGCAGCCCTGCCGGGGGTCCGGGGGCGCAGCCCCTGGCGGGGTGCAGGGGCGGAGCCCCGCCGGGGGTCCGGGGGCGCAGCCCCTGGCGGGGGCTGGGGCGGAGCCCCTGGGATGGGACGGGTAGGGGCGGCGGGGGCGAGTCCACTGTCAGTGGCACCGCCTACCGTGTGGAACATGACGAGCCTCCCGCGTCCCACCACCGACCTCTCCGCCGAAGAAGCCCGCCGCATCGCCCTACGGGCCCAGGGCTTCCTGGGCGCCCCCGACCGCAGGGCCGGCGTCCGCGGAATCCTGCGACACCTCGGCGCGGTCCAGCTCGACACGATCTCCGTCCTGGCCCGCTCCCACGAACTCATCCCGTACGCCCGCCTGGGCGCGGTAGGCCGCACGACCGTCGACCAGGCCTACTGGACCGACACCCACGCCTTCGAGTACTGGTCCCACGCCGCCTGCATCCTCCCCGTGGAGGAATGGCCCCACTTCGCCTTCCGCCGCCGCGCCTACCGCTCCCGCCCGCACTGGAACCACGACCTGCCTGACGGCACCTACGACCAGGTCATCAAGCAGCTCCGCACAGAAGGCCCCCTCACGGCCACGGAGTTGGGCGGCGCGAAGAAGACCAGCGAGTGGTGGGACTGGTCGGGCACCAAGGTGGCCGTGGAGCGCGCGCTGATGTACGGCGAGGTGGTGTGCACGGAGCGCCGTGGCTGGAAGCGCGTGTACGACCTCGCCGAGCGCGCCGTCCCCGAGGCCCTGCTCCATGACGAGCTGGACGACAGGGAGTGCCTGCGCCGCCTGGTCGGCCTGGCCGGCAAGTCCCTGGGCGTCGGCACGCGCGCGGACATCGCCGACTATCACCGTCTCAAGGGCGAGCAGGTCGACGCGGTGATCGCGGACTCGGGCCTGGTCCCGGTGACGGTGGAGGGCTGGGGCAAGCCCGCGTGGGCGGACCCGGCGGCCCTGGAGACACCGCCGCGCGGCCGCCACCGTACGACGCTGCTGTCCCCGTTCGACTCACTCGTCTGGGAGCGGGCCCGCACGGAGCGGATCTTCGGCTTCACCCACCGTCTGGAGGCGTACACGCCCAAGCCGAAGCGGGTGTACGGCTACTTCGCGATGCCGGTCCTCGCCGGGGGCCGGCTCGTCGGCCGCGTGGACCCCGCCCGCGAGGGCCGAACCCTGGTCGCCAAACAGGTCACGCTGGACGGCGCCAAGGCGGTCCCTGCCGTGGCCCAGGCCCTCCTGGAGGCAGCGAGCTGGGTGGACTGCACAAACGTACGAGTGGAGCGGGTGGACGCCCCGGACCTCCGCGAGCCCCTCGCCAAGGAACTCACCCGCGCACTGGCCTGACCTGACCGGCAACCCGACCGACCAACCCGACCAGCCTTACGCAGACGCAACGCAGACTCACCGGATCTCGAGGATCTTCTCCCGCATCGCGTAGACCACCGCCTCCATCCTGGAGTGCAGTTGCAACTTCTCCAGGATGTTGCGCACATGGTTCTTCACGGTGTTCTCGGAGATGAACAACTCCTTGGCGATATCCCGGTTGTTCATCCCGGTCGCGACGAGCTTGAGAACCTCCAGCTCGCGATCCGTGAGCCGCGGCGCGGGCACGAGCCGGCGCTCGTCCGTCCGCTGAATCATCGACTTGAACTCGGTGAGAAGTTTCGACGCCATCGACGGGCTGATCTGCGACTGCCCGTCCGCCACCGCGCGAATGGCCGTGGCCACCTCGTCCGTGGAGATCTCCTTGAGGAGATAACCGGTAGCGCCCGCCTTGATCGCGTCGTAGAGATCGGCTTCCTCGTCGCTGATCGTCAGCATGATGATCTTCGCGCTCGGAGCGACCTCCTTGATGGAGGTGCACGCCTCGATGCCGCCCCGCTTCGGCATACGTACGTCCATCAGCACGATGTCGGGGAGCAGGTCGGCCGCCTTGTCGACCGCCTCCGCCCCGTCACCCGCCTCGCCGACGACCTGGATGTCCTCCTCGGCCGCGAGCACGATCTCCAGGCCGCGGCGGAAGAGGGCATGGTCGTCCACGACGAGGACCCGAATGGGCTCCTTGCGTGGAGAGCCCGCGTCCGGGCCCATGCCGACGACGCCGCCGTCGGCATCCCCGTCACGCATCGGTCCGAAGCTGTCCGCCATCGTTCCTCCCCCTGAAGGCCGTGGCCTGCGTTCTTGTGCCATCGCCAATCCGAGGCAACGACCCACCGGTTGGGGCCGGTTCGGCCATGATTCCATGCCCGGACGACAGTGCGGTGACAGAGCGGGTCGCGAAGTGGTCGCACACCGGTGCCCCTGGGGGCGCACGCGCGCTCCAGGGGCACCGGCTCAGCCGTCATCGGGGCGGGTCAGCCGCCGAGCGCACCGCCCGGCGCGTCCGGTCCGGCCTGGGTGACCATGGGGTCCGTGCTGAGGTGAATGACGCCGTAGTCGTATGCGTGCCGCCGGTAGACGACACTGGGTTCCTTCGTCTCGGAGTCGACAAAGAGATAGAAGTCGTGCCCGACCAGCTCCATCTCGTAGAGCGCCTGGTCGAGCGTCATCGGGGCGGCCACGTGGGTCTTCTCGCGAACGATGAGGGGGCCTTCGCCCATGACCTCGAGGGAGCCGATCTTCTTCGTCGGCACGCTGTCCGCGTCGTCCTCGTGGACGACGGTCCCGTTCCCGTTGAGCGTCGCGGCGCCGGGGACGTGGTCGGCGACCTCCGCGGCCGAGAGCCGGCCGTTGCCGCGGCGGGTGTAGCGCTTGTCGTGCTGCTTGCGCAGACGGGCTTCGAGTTTGTCCGCCGCCAGGTCGAGTGCCGCATACGGGTCACTTGCCGCCGCCTCCGCCCGGATCACCGGACCGCGGGAGTGGAGCGTGATCTCCACTCGGTCGCAACGGTCGGCCTGCCGGGGGTTGGGCTCCTTGGACACCTCCACGTCGAGGCTGATCACCTTGCCATCGAGCTTCTGGATCTTCTCCAGCTTCAGCTTCTCGGCCACGTGCTTGCGGAACCGCTCGGGCACCTCGGTCTTGCGGCCCTTGACGACGATGTCCACGCAGAACTCCGTTCCCGGATTGCTCCGCTGCACTGGCGGAGCGTCTCCCTTTTGCACCAGGCCCCGGTGAGTGCCGGAACCTCGGACTTGGTGACTTTCACCTCCTCCTCCCCCATGGGCAAGATCTACACCCCATCGCTACGGGTGATTCAGAAACCCGCAGCACAACATTCGGATGGGCGAGGTATGGCCTGCGCCATTGCCTCACAACCGAACATATCTCGCCTGGACGGATGTCGTCACCCTCTACTGCGGCGTACCTCCGTTCAGGTGAATTGACCTGGTCATTACCTGCAACGATGGAACTTCCCGGTCAGTTCCGGTTTATTCCGAAAGAGTCCGGCGGGGCCGCGACCACAGCCGCGCAGATCATGTCGTCGACTCCGCTCATACCCGCCATTCGCTGGGCTCCTTGTGCCCGGTCGGTAACCACTGTCGTTGCCTCGGTCATCCGTTCCCCCGTCGCTTCCCCCGCCACCGCCGCCCGTACGGCACGGGCCGCCTCCGTCATCGAGGCGCCCGTCGTCATCAGGTCGTCCACGAGTACGACCCGGCCCCCGCTCGCCAATAGCCGGGCACCTCCGGCCGCCACCTCCAGGGCGCCCGCGAGATTGTCCAGTCGCTGCCGCGAGTTGAGCCCCGCCTGGTCGGCCACGGCGCGCCGCTGCCGCAGCACGGCCAGCACCCGGGCCGGTGTCCCCGCGCGCCGCAGCTCCCCCGCCGCCGCGAGCGCGATCCGCCGCGCCGGATCATGGCCGCGCGCCCGCACCGCCTGCCGCGAGGACGGCAGGGGAACAAGCAGCAGAGAACCTGTGCCGGAAAGCGGCACGCGCCCCTGACCACCCCCGGGCCGCAGTTGCCTGTTGCCGCCCCTCAGGCGCCCGTCCCGGGCCGTGGGCGGTCCCTCCGGGACCGGGAGGCACAGGTGCCGCAGCCCTGCCCGCACAGCCCCCGCCAGGGCCGTCCCCAAAGGTCTCGCAAGTGTCAGCGCCCCCCGTTCCTTGTGGGCGAGGAGCGTCGCGCGCACCTCGTCCTCGTATGGGGCCGCCGCGTGCACGACCGGCAGCCCGGGCGGCTCCGGATCCGGTCGCACCCGGCGCGGTGCGGCCCCGCTCAGGGCGGCACGGCACTCCGGGCAGAGCACCGTGCGAGGCCTTCCGCAGCCTCCGCACTCGGCCGGCAGCACCAGATCGGTGAGGTCCTGCCACCACCCCCGCATGCCCACCACTGTGCCAACGCGCGGGCCGACCGGCCACCCCTGTGGACAACCGCCTGTGGACAACTCCACGCCCATCACCCGTCCGGGGGACCCGGCCCGCAATGGCGGCCAAGTCCATCCCGTACGACGGCCAGGTCCACCCCCTGCAACGGCCGGATCCACCCGATATGGCAGCCGGGCCTGCCCGAAAAGGGAGGCCCGGCTAGTCCGCACTCGGAAGAAATCGGAAGAAATCGGAAGAAAGAGGTCGCTACCCGGGATAAACCGGTGCCGTGCCGTCCTTGACGATCTTCTGCCACTGCTCCCCGGAGGACAGCCGCACGATCCCGTCCTCCTCCGAGTGCGCCACCAGCGGCAGCCGTTCGTCCTCGGACGCGGCGACCTCCTTCACCCCCGTCAGCGCGGAGGGTGCGGCGCCCACCGGAGTGGAGCCGTCGACCTGGACGTAGCGCATCTGCTGCACCCCGCCGGACTCGCGCCCGACGACGACGAGCCGGCTGTCCCCGGCCCACGACATGGCGGTGACCTCCTCCAGCTGCGGCGCCACGGAGCGCAGCTCGAGGATCGAGATGAGAGGCCGTCCGCCGGTCTTGGTGTCACGCTGGATGCGCCCGATCTGCAGCGAGCTCTTGCCGTCCTTCTGCACGATCAGTGCGATCCGCACCCCGTCGGCGGCCACCCGCACCGCCTGGACACGCCCGTCGATACCCGGCGCGGTGACCGCCAGCGGAGTACCCGCGCCCTTCTCCAGCAGGAGCAGCCGCGGGTTCTTCGGATCGCGGTCGGCCACCCACAGGTCGCCCTGTCCGTCCCAACTGGGCGTCGTCAGCCGGTCGTCCGCCTTCGTCCCCTGGCTGTGCAGCACCGCGTCCCCCAGCGAGGCGCCCGACACCAGCGATCCGACGTACAGCGAACTCCCGTCGGCCGACACGCCGGCCGCGCTGTCCTCGGTCCGGGACACCGCGGCCGACCGCAGCTTCTTGTCACCCACTCCCAGCGCACCGGGTACCGGCTCGGGCTGCTTGTCACTGTTGCCGCTGGGCAGCCGTACGAGCCGCTGCTTGGCGTCGATGAAGTACTCGTACTCAGGGTGCTTGGCCGTGCCGTGCGAAGCGACGGTCTCCGCCTGGCTCTCGGTGACCACGCACAACTGCGAACCGTTCGACCGCTGCAGCTCCACCTCGTCGACGCCCGTGGGCGTCAGGTCCTGGAGCGTGAAGAGGAGTTGGGTGGCCATCTTGTTGCACTGGGTCTCTCCGACCCGGTCGGCCTTCTTGCTCAGCGGGACCGTCACCCTGTTGCGGTCGTCGGGCGACAGCGACGTGACGCCCTTCTTCAGTTCCGTGTCGGACGGGAAGCTCGAGGTCACCACCGGATCCAGCCAGCGTGTGGGCCCCTTCAGGAGCGACCGGACCATCTCCGTCATCGGGTCCACCTTGTCCCGCACATAGACGGGATCGGCGACAGTCCCCAGCGGTCCGCCCGGCCCAGAGGGCATATTCGAGGCGAAGTAGTACTTGTTGACGGACACGTAGTTGCGCTGGAAGTCGGAGTTGCCCATCACCACGCCCTGCGGCAGCGCGTCGATGCGCCACTGCTTGGTGTCCTTCTGCAGCGTGAGGTGCACCGTCGTCCGGTACGAACCGGCGTCCGGCGCGTACGCGTGCTGCTCGTCCACCGTGGCGACCTTGCTGCCGGAGAGCGTGTACGAGTCGTCGCCCTCCCTGGTGCCCGAGTGCTCCGACTCGGGGTTGGGCCCGTCCGCGAGGACGGTCGTGGAGCGGTACGGATCCCACGTTCTGCGGGCGCCCGTCGTCAGATATTTGCGCGCCGTCTCATACTGCGCGTCGTCACTGGTCAGTGCCTCCAGGAAGCCCTGCACGATCTCCGCCGGCGGGGCGTCCTCGCGGGGCGGCAGCGCGAAGACGCGGACCTGCGAGTCCTGCCTCGGCGTGGACTCGACCCCGCGCAGATCCCCGCTGTCCGGCATCGAGGCGCACCCGGTCAGCAGCAGTGCGCCGCAGCCGATGTACACCCCCACGCGCGCGGGACGCCGACGGCCGCTCCCCTCGCGGTCAGCGACCACGAAATGCCTCCCCTTGCCCGAGTTCCTCGGGCTCTGCTTGTCCGAGTTCTTCAGACCCGCCGCCGTCCCGGCCACGCTCCTGCACGCTCCGCTCCCCACCCGCGGCGGGCATGTCGTCCGGCCGCCGCACTGCCCCGGAGGGCCTCGGCACCACACGCGCGCCGTTGCCCGGCAGCGCCGTCGGATCGGCCGTGGGCGACGCCCCGGCCAGTCGCGGCACCACGGACGTCCGCTGCATGGGCGGTGCCGCCTTTCCACCCGCGGCCTGCATCGGCACCGTGGCGAGCTTGTCGCCGCCGCCGGAGGGCAGTCCCGCGTCATTAAGTCCACGATTACGCCGCGAGTCCATGGGCTCCAGAGGTATCGGAGACCCCCGCAGCGGCTCGTCCGCGGTACGCGGCAGCGTCAGCCGGAACTGCGAACCGCCGCCCGGCTCACCCCACGCCTGCAGCCAGCCGCCGTGCAGCCGGGCGTCCTCCAGGGCGATGGACAGCCCGAGCCCCGTACCGCCGGTGGTACGCGCGCGTGCCGGGTCGGCACGCCAGAAGCGGCTGAAGACCCGGGTCGCCTCTCCGGGCTTGAGGCCGACGCCGTAGTCACGCACCGCGATGGCGACCGCCCCGCCCGCTGTGGCGAGCTTGACCACCACTTCCTTGCCGTCGCCGTGCTCCACGGCGTTGACGACGAGATTGCGCAGCACCCGCTCCACCCGCCGGGCATCCGCCTCGGCGACCACGGGCTGCTGGTCGCCGACGACACGTATCTGCGAGCCCTTGCGCTCGGCGAGCGGCTCGGCGCCGCTGACGACACGTCGTACGACTTCCCTGAGGTCTATCGCCTCGGCCTCCAGCGCCGCCGCACCCGCGTCGAACCGGCTGATCTCCAGCAGGTCCGCGAGCAGCGTCTCGAACCGGTCCAGCTGATCGGCGAGCAGCTCGGCCGACCGAGCGGTCACCGGATCGAAGTCCACGCGCGCGTCGTGGATGACGTCGGCCGCCATCCGGACGGTCGTGAGCGGCGTACGCAGCTCGTGCGACACGTCGGACACGAACCGTCGCTGCATCCGCGACAGGTCCTCCAGCTGCTGGATCTTCAGCTGAAGGTTCTGTGCCATCTTATTGAAAGCCTCGCCGAGCCGCGCGATGTCGTCCTCGCCGGTGACCTTCATCCGCTCCTGCAGGCGCCCGGCGGAGAGCCGCTCGGCGATCCCGGCCGCCATCCGCACCGGAGTGACGACCTGGCGCACCACGAGCCAGGCGATGGCCCCCAGAAGCACCACGACGAACAGTCCGGCCGTCGCGAGCGTCCCCTTGACCAGGCTCAGCGACTTCTCCTCCTGCGTCAGCGGGAAGAGGTAGTAGAGCTGGTACGCGTCTCCGTTGGGGTCGAGGACCTGCTTGCCGATGACCAGCGCGGCCTGCGACTCCGTGCCGTCCTTGTACACGACCCTGGTGTAGCTCTGCGCCGCCATCGTGTTGCTGTCGACGCGGGCGCGCAGGTCCTCCGGGATGCTCACTGTCGGATCGACGTCACCCGAGGAACGCGGACCGCGCCCGGCACCGCCGTTGCCGGCCACGGTGGAGCTGAGCGTCACCACGTCGAAGGCGCCCTGGCCGCCGCTGGAAAGGGAGACGACGAGGTCGTTCATCCACTGGCTGACGTTCTTGGACGGACGGCCGTCCGTACTCGAACCGTCGTCGCCATTGGCCGTGGCAGCCGCGTCCGCCTTCTGCTTGGCCACCGAGAAGCCACCCGTGGCCTGACTCTGCGAGGCCTTGACCTTGGCGTCCAGCAGACCGTTGCGCACCTGCCCGATGACCACGAAGCCGAGCAGCAGCACGACACCCAGCGACATCAGCAGCGTCGTGACGACGATCTTGAGCTGGATGTTGCGCCGCCACAGCCGCATCACGGGCAGCAACGGACGGCGCACCCAGCGCATGAACAACCGAAGGACCGGGCTGCCCTGGACTCCGCCCTGCAGCAGCCCGCCCTCCAAAAGACGTCCCCAGCGGGAGCCCGTCACCTTCCGGCCGACAGGCCGCCCCGAACGGACCCCCGACTCGCCGGGCGCCGAAGCGGCACTGTCCCGGGACATGTCAGCTCGGTCCGGCCTTGTAACCGACACCACGGACGGTCACCACGATCTCCGGCCGCTCCGGGTCCTTCTCGACCTTGGAGCGCAGCCGCTGGACATGGACGTTGACCAGTCGGGTGTCCGCCGCGTGTCGGTAGCCCCACACCTGCTCGAGGAGCACCTCGCGCGTGAACACCTGCCACGGCTTGCGGGCCAGTGCCACGAGCAGATCGAACTCCAGCGGCGTCAGGGCGATCGACTGCCCGTCCCGCTTCACAGAGTGACCGGCCACATCGATCACAAGATCGCCGATGGCCAGCTGCTCGGGCGCCGGTTCCTCGGAACGACGCAGCCGCGCCCTGATCCGCGCCACCAGCTCCTTTGGCTTGAACGGCTTCACGATGTAGTCGTCGGCGCCGGACTCGAGGCCGACCACGACATCGACGGTGTCGCTCTTCGCGGTGAGCATCACGATCGGCACCCCGGATTCCGCCCTGATCAGGCGGCACACCTCGATACCGTCCCGGCCGGGAAGCATCAGGTCCAGGAGCACCAGATCGGGCTTGGTCTCACGGAAGGCGGCCAGCGCCTTGTCGCCGTCAGCTACGAAAGACGGCTCAAAACCTTCACCACGCAACACAATGCCGAGCATCTCGGCCAGTGCGGTGTCGTCATCGACGACAAGGACTCGTCCCTTCATAAACGACATCATCCCATTAACTAAATCGTTACCTGGCGTGACCTGCCACACAGCTCAGCGAGTGCCTCTGCTGTCACGGGCGACACAGCGCCCTCTTCAGTCACGATCGCCGTCACCAACTCGGGGGGCGTCACATCGAATGCCGGGTTGTACGCCTGGGTCCCCAGGGGTGCCACCGGTATCCCGCCTCCCGCTTCCACTCCCGCCACAGGCACCTGGGGTGCTGTGACCTCGGTCACTTCATGACCGGGGCGCTGCTCGACCTCGATGGATGCTCCGTCCGGGGTGTCCGGGTCCACCGTCGTCACCGGCGCCACCACGATGAAAGGCACATGGTGATACCGGGCCAGCACCGCGAGCGGATAGCTCCCCACCTTGTTCGCCACCGAACCGTCAGCAGCGATCCGATCGGCCCCGATGAGCACCGCGTCCACCTCCCCCGCCGCGAACAGTGATCCTGCCGCGTTGTCCGTGAGCAAGGTGTACGCCATTCCGTTGCGTGCCGCCTCGTAAGCCGTCAGGCGAGCACCTTGCAGCAACGGACGCGTTTCGTCCACCCACAGCCTCCGCAGCTGCCCCGCCCGATGCGCCGCGAGGGCCACCGCGAAGGCCGTGCCCTCCCCGCCGGACACCAGCGCCCCGGTGTTGCAATGCGTCAGAATCCGGTGCCCGCCACCCGGCAACAGCTCGTCGAGCAGCGCCAACCCGTGCTCGGCCATCCGAGCACTGGCCGCGGCGTCCTCCCGGTGCAACGCCCGCGCCGCTTCGAGCGCCGCCCCGGCAGCCTGCCGCTGATCACCGCCGCCGGAGAGCGCGGCACGATACGCCGTCTGCGCCCGGCGCACACCGACAGCGAGGTTCACCGCGGTGGGCCTGGCGCCCGCCAGCGACCGGGCGGCATCGTCCACGTCGAAGCCGCGCACGGCGGCGAGCGCGACTCCGTACGCCCCGGCGATACCCAGCAACGGCGCCCCTCGCACGGCCAGCGTGCGGATCGCCTCCACCAGCGCGGGAGCGTCCGTACACACCAACTCGACTTCCTCGGCCGGCAACCGTGTCTGGTCGAGGAGGACCAGCACCGGCCCTTCGGGCGGCTCGTCCCAGCGGATCGCCGGTATCTCCAGTAGCCCGTCGTCCTCGCGGAATTGCGCGTACTGATCAGCCATCCGCCCAGTCTGCCCCGTAGCAGGCGGACAATTGAAGGTGTCCACCCCATACGGGGGCCGGTCCCATGCCGGGCACACCGTGGCACGATGGCTGCCAACCTGCCGCCGCGAACGCGGACGGGCACCGTGAAGGAGCGACGATGAAAGACACTCCGGGCTGGGCCTCGCCCGGATCTGCCCCCTCCGACGGGCAGGAGCCGGACAACTCCGGCGCCCTCGAGCCCCCGGAGCAGCCCGCGGACCAAGGTGGCGCGAACCAGCCGGAGCCGCCCTCGAAGTGGTCCAAGGAGCAGCCCCCGCCCGGCCAGTGGTCCGCTCCCAGCCCACAGGACCCCCAAGCCCCGCCGCCACCACCCCCCGGCCCCGGCTGGGGCGGCCAGCAGCCCCCTGGCGCGGGCGGCTACGGAGGCCAGGGCGGCGGCTGGGGAGGCCCCGGCCGTGGCTACGGAGGCCCAGGAGGTCCCGGTGGCTGGGGCGGCAACTGGGGCGGCCCGCCGCCCGCTGCCAAGCCCGGCGTGATCCCCCTGCGCCCGCTCGGCGTCGGCGAGATCCTCGACGGCGCGGTCTCCACGATGCGGACCTACTGGCGCACCGTCCTGGGCATCTCGCTCACCGTCGCCGTCGTCACACAGATCGCGGTCATCCTGCTCCAGGGCCTGGTTCTGGACGACAGCGCGAGCACGGACGTCCTCAACGACCCGAGCGCCACCGCCGGGGAGTTGAGCCGCGCCCTGGGCGACACCCTGCTGAGCTCCGGCGTCGTCGTGCTCATCGGCCTGCTCGGCACCATCGTCGCCACGGCCCTGCTCACCTCCGTGACCAGCCGCGCGGTGCTCGGCAAGTCGGTGACCACCGCCGAGGCCTGGCGCGACGCCAGACCCCGGCTGCCGAAGCTGTTCGCCCTGACCTTCCTGCTGCCGCTCATCGCCGTCGCGATCATCACCATCGGCACTCTTCCCGGCCTGCTCGTCGCCGTCGCCGGCTCGAGCAGCGCAGGCGCCGCACTCGCGGTCCTCGGCGGACTCGGCACGGGCGTCGTCGCCCTCTGGCTGATGATCCGCTTCTCGCTCGCCTCGCCCGCCCTGATGCTGGAGAAGCAAGGCGTCCTGAAGTCGATGAGCCGCTCCGCGAAGCTCGTCCGCGGCTCCTGGTGGCGAGTCTTCGGCATCCAGCTGCTCGCCACGATCATCGCCAACATCGTGGCGTCGATCATCGTGATCCCCTTCGCGCTCATCGCCTCCGCCCTGAGTGGCGACGGCGTCGCCGGTTTCCTTGGCAGCGGCGGCAGCTCCGGCTGGACGTTCCTCATCGTCAGCGGAATCGGTTCGGTGATCGGCTCCATGATCACCTTCCCGATCTCCGCGGGCGTCACCGTGCTCCTCTACATCGACCAGCGCATCCGCCGCGAGGCCCTCGACCTCGACCTGGCACGTGCCGCCGGTGTCCAGGACTACGGCTCCAGCACCCCCGGCACCACTCCGGGGAGCTGATGCGGTGAGTCCGGCGGGGGGAGTTCTCACAGCGGTACTGGCCCTGCCGCGCACCGGCGCCACGGCCGTACTCGCGCTGCCGCGCGACGACGAACCACCGGTGACGATCCCGCGCGACCCCGCGCGGGAGGCGGCCAAACGCGAACTGTCCAAACGGATGTACCACGAGAACGACCCCAGCCCGGTGCAACGCGCTTTGAACGCCTTCTGGGACTGGGTCGACAAACTGTTCAGCGCCGCCTCCACGGCGACTCCCGGCGGCACGCTCGGACTTGTCGTCATCGTGGTGGCGGTGCTGGCGGTCGTGGCCGCCCTCTGGTGGCGCCTCGGCACCCCGCACCGCACCCCCACCTCCTCCGCCGCACTCTTCGACGACCGCCCCCGCAGCGCCGCCGAACACCGCGCGGCCGCCGAAGCGCACGCCGCCCAGGGCCACTGGAACCAAGCCGTCCAGGAACGCATGCGCGCCGTCGTGCGCTCCCTCGAGGAGCGCGCCCTGCTCGACCCACGCCCCGGCCGCACCGCGGACGAGGCCGCCGCCGAAGCGGGCCGCACACTGCCCTCCCACACGGACCGACTGCGCGCCGCCGCCCGGGACTTCGACGAGGTCACATACGGCGGCCGGTCCGCGGGCTCCGACACATACCACCGCCTCACCGGACTCGACCGCGACCTCGAGCGCACCAAACCCGTACTCACCAGCAGCGCCCAGAGCACGGACCGCAACAGCCGCCAGGGGGCCGCCTCATGACCGAGGCCACCCTCACGTCCACTTCGGCCTCGCCCACACCCCGCCAGGTGTGGACCCGCACCCGAGGCATCGTCCTCGCCGTCGTGATCCTGCTGGCGGCCGCCGTCGCGATCGCCGCAATCCGCTCCGGCGCCCAGCACGGCCGCCTCGACCCACGCTCCGCCGACCCCTACGGCAGTCGCGCCACCGCCGAACTCCTTGGCGACCGCGGGGTCTCCACTCGCGTGGTCACCACCCTGGACGAGGCCCGCGCCGCGGCCGACGCCGACACCACTCTCCTCGTCGCGGCCCCTGACCTGCTGACCGACCATCAGCAGGCCGGCCTCCGCGCGGCGACCAAGAACTCCGGTGGCCGCACGATCCTGATCGCCCCCGACTCGCCCTCCCTCGGCACCCTCGCCCCCGGAGTCACCGCCGATCCCGCGATCAGCTTCGACTCGACGCTCTCCCCCGGCTGCGACCTGCCCGCCGCCCGCCGCGCGGGCAGCGCCGACACCGGCGGCATCCGCTACAGCACCAGCGACCCCGGCGCCGATGTCTGCTACCCCAGCGACGGCCT
Organism: Streptomyces sp. NPDC096311; assembly: GCF_044763085.1. Lineage (NCBI taxonomy): Bacteria > Bacillati > Actinomycetota > Actinomycetes > Kitasatosporales > Streptomycetaceae > Streptomyces > Streptomyces sp. NPDC096311. The sequence goes on along the minus strand of NZ_JBIWFN010000012.1, from coordinate 3,075 downwards.
GCCCACCCTGCTGCGCATCCCGGCGGCCACCGGGAACGGCGACACCGTCGTCATCGGCGCCCCCGACATCCTCTACAACAACCGTCTCGACAAGCAGGGCAACGCCTCGCTCGCCCTCCAACTGCTCGGTTCCCGACCCCACTTGGTCTGGTACCTCCCCTCCCTCTCCGACACCTCGGCCACCGACGCGGGCAAAAAGACCTTCCTCGACCTGCTCCCCTCGGGCTGGCTCTGGGGCACCCTTCAGCTCTTCATCGCGGCAGGCCTGGCCGCCCTGTGGCGGGCACGCCGACTCGGCCCCCTCGTACCCGAACGCCTCCCCGTCGCGATCCGCGCCTCCGAAACCGTCGAAGGCCGCGCCCGCCTCTACCGCAAGGCCAACGCCCGCGACCGCGCGGCCGCCGCTCTGCGCTCCACCACCCGCACCCGACTCGCCCCCCTCATCGGCGTGTCCCCCGCCCAGGCGCACGCGCCCGAGGCACTGCTCCCCGCCATGTCCGCCCGCCTCAACGGCGACGGACAGGCCCTGCACACCCTCCTCTTCGGCCCGCCGCCCACCGACGACGCGGCCCTCATCTCCCTCGCCGACCAACTCGACGCCCTCGAAAGAGAGGTACGCCGTTCATGATGGCCCCGACCACTGACAACGCCGGGTACACCGGGGATCCGGGTACCGCCCGCTCCTCCCTGGAAGCCCTGCGCGCCGAGATCGCCAAAGCCGTGGTCGGCCAGGACCCCGCCGTGACCGGCCTCGTCGTCGCCCTCCTCTGCCGCGGACACGTTCTACTAGAAGGAGTCCCCGGAGTCGCCAAAACGTTGCTCGTCCGCGCGCTCGCATCCGCGCTCGAACTCGACACCAAGCGCGTCCAGTTCACTCCCGACCTGATGCCGAGCGACATCACCGGCTCACTCGTCTACGACGCCCGCACCGCCGAGTTCTCCTTCCAGCCCGGCCCGGTCTTCACGAACCTCCTGCTGGCCGACGAGATCAACCGCACCCCGCCCAAGACCCAGTCGTCCCTCCTCGAAGCAATGGAGGAGCGTCAAGTCACGGTCGACGGCACCCCCCGCCCGCTCCCGGAACCCTTCCTGGTCGCCGCGACCCAGAACCCGGTCGAGTACGAGGGAACGTATCCTCTGCCCGAAGCCCAACTGGACCGCTTCCTCCTGAAACTGACGATCCCTCTGCCGTCCCGTCAGGACGAGATCGACGTCCTCACCCGCCACGCCGAGGGCTTCAACCCGCGCGACCTGCGCGCCGCCGGCGTACGCCCCGTGGCGGGCCCGGCCGACCTGGAAGCCGCCCGCGCCGCCGTGGCCAAGACATCGGTCTCCCCCGAAATCACCGGCTACGTCGTCGACATCTGCCGCGCCACCCGCGAATCGCCGTCCCTCACCCTCGGCGTCTCCCCGCGCGGCGCGACCGCCCTCCTCGCCACCGCCCGTGCCTGGGCCTGGCTGACCGGCCGCGACTACGTCATCCCCGACGACGTAAAGGCCCTCGCCCTGCCCACCCTCCGCCACCGCATCCAGCTCCGCCCCGAGGCCGAGATGGAGGGCGTGACGGCCGACTCGGTCATCAACGCGATCCTCGCCCACGTCCCCGTCCCCCGCTGATGGCACTCACCGGACGCGCCGCGCTGCTGGCGGCCCTCGGCACACTCCCCGTCGGCATCTGGGAGCCGAGTTGGACGGGCATCCTCGCCGTGAACGCTCCCCTGGCCCTGGCCTGCGCCTGCGACGCCGCCCTGGCCGCACCCGTACGCCGCCTCGGCCTGGCCCGCTCCGGCGACACTTCTGTACGCCTCGGCGAGACCGCCGATGTCACCCTGACCGTCACCAATCCCTCCGGCCGCCTCCTGCGCGCCCGCCTCCGTGACGCCTGGCCTCCCAGCAGCTGGGAGCCGAGCACCGAGGTGGCCGCCTCCCGCCACCGCCTGACGGTCCCCGCCGGCGAGCGTCGACGCCTGACCACCCGCCTGCGCCCCACCCGCCGAGGCGACCGCCAGGCAGACCGCGTCACCATCCGCTCGTACGGCCCCCTCGGTCTCTTCTCCCGCCAAGGCAGCCACCAGGTGCCCTGGACCGTACGAGTCCTGCCACCCTTCACCAGCCGCAAGCACCTGCCCTCCAAACTGGCCCGCCTGCGCGAACTCGACGGCCGAACCAGCGTCCTGACCCGCGGCGAGGGCACGGAATTCGACAGCCTGCGCGAGTACGTCCCCGGCGACGACACCCGTTCCATCGACTGGCGCGCCACGGCCCGCCGGGCCACGGTCGCCGTACGCACCTGGCGTCCTGAGCGCGACCGCCACATTCTCCTGGTCCTCGACACGGGCCGAACCTCCGCCGGTCGCGTGGGCGACGCCCCGCGTCTCGACGCCTCCATGGACGCGGCACTCCTCCTGGCAGCCCTGGCCTCCCGGGCCGGCGACCGCGTGGACCTCCTCGCGTACGACCGCCGGGTACACGCCCTGGTCCAGGGCCGCTCGGCTGGCGACGTCCTCCCTTCCCTGGTCAACGCAATGGCGACCCTGGAGCCTGAACTCGTCGAAACGGACGCCCGCGGCCTCACCGCCACGGTCCTCCGTACGGCCCCTCGCCGCTCCCTGATCGTGTTGCTGACCAGCCTCGACGCGGCCCCCATCGAAGAGGGCCTGCTCCCTGTACTCTCCGGTCTCACCCGCCGTCACACAGTCCTCGTGGCCTCAGTGGCCGACCCACATGTCGCGCACATGGCTACGGCTCGAGGAAGCACCGAGGCGGTGTACGAGGCGGCAGCCGCGGCCCAGGCCCAGACAGAACGCCATCGCACGGCCGAACAACTCCAACGCCATGGAGTAACCGTCGTCGACGCGGTTCCGGACAACCTGGCGCCGGCCCTTGCGGATGCCTATCTGGCGCTCAAGGCGGCGGGACGGCTCTAAGCGGGCACAAAAAAGGGGGGCCTCTCGACGCGAGAGGCCCCAAAAAATGATCCTGAACGCAGAAAACCCCCGTACCGATTTCCCGGTACGGGGGTTCTCCCTACAATTAGTTCGGCGGCGTCCTACTCTCCCACAGGGTCCCCCCTGC